>JAFTZM010000001.1 GCA_017464525.1 Clostridia bacterium | reverse complement strand
AATTGGACGATGGGGAACTTGCTTTTGCTTAGCAGATGGTGGGTACTCCAATTGAATTGGGGTGTAGCAGATTGATTCCTCAAATCGGCATCACAAAAATACAATTCAATTGGCCGGCAGGCTACGGGGAAAGATAATTTAAGGTTCCGGTGGCCAAATGAATTGGCCGATGGGGAACTTGTTTTGCTTAGCAGATGGCGGGTACTCCAATTGAATTGGGGTGTAGCAGATTGATTCCTCAAATCGGCATCACAAAAATACAATTCAATTGGCCGGCAGGCTACGGGAAAAGATAATTTAAGGTTCCGGTGGCCAAATGAATTGGCCGTGAAATTATCCGGGGGGATGAGGGCGAAAAAAATCCCGGTCACGGGAGTGACCGGGAAAAAACATAATTTTTTACGCCTTATTAACGGAGCCGAAGAGTTCCATCTTTTCCTTCACGGTAGCCTTGATCGCCTCAAAGCCGGGAGCGAGGAGCTTTCTGGGGTCGAAGCCCTTACCCTCCTGATCCTTGCCTGCCTCGATATACTTACGGGTAGCATCGGCGAAGGAGAGCTGGCACTCGGTGTTCACATTGATCTTAGCAACGCCGAGGGAGATAGCCTTCTGGATCATATCAGCGGGGATCCCGGTACCGCCATGGAGCACCAGGGGCATACCGGCGGTAGCGGCCTGGATCTTTTCCAGAGCCTCGAAATCAAGGCCTGCCCAGTTGGCGGGATACTTACCGTGGATGTTACCGATACCGGCGGCCAGGAAGTCCACGCCCAGATCGGCGATCTTCTTACACTCAGCGGGGTCAGCGACCTCACCGCGGCCGATAACGCCGTCCTCTTCGCCGCCGATGGAGCCCACCTCGGCCTCTACAGACATCCCCTTGGCGTTAGCCAGGGCGATGATCTCCTTGGTCTTTTCGATATTTTCTTCGATGCCGTAGTGGCTGCCGTCGAACATAACGGAAGAGAAGCCGTCTGCGATGACCTTCTTAGCGCCTTCATAGGAGCCGTGGTCCAGATGAACGGCAACGGGAACGGTGATGTTGAGCTCTTCGATCATGCCCTTCACCATGCCCATGACGGTCTTATAGCCGCACATATATTTGCCGGCGCCCTCGGAAACACCGAGGATGACGGGGGAGCGGTTTTCCTCGGCGGTCAGCAGGATCGCCTTGGTCCACTCCAGGTTGTTGATGTTGAACTGGCCGACGGCATAATGGCCCTCATAGGCCTTTTTTACCATCTCTTTTGCGGAAACGAGCATTATGATGTCCTCCTAAAAAATTTTTTGACATTTGTTATTATAAGGCAACTGTTCAAAAAAATCAACAATTTCTTTGACTTTTCGCTTAATATCAGTTATATTATATATAATGTAAGTTTTCGTGAAAGGAATTTTAGTGATGAATAAAGTAATTATTACTTCCGACAGCACCTGTGATCTCTCACCGGCGCTGGTGGAGCAGTACGGCATCAAGATCATTCCCCTCTATGTAAATTTAGGGGACGAATCCTTCAAGGACGGGCTGGAGATCCAGCCTGAGGGGATCTATGATTATGTGGCAGAGAAGAAGCAGCTGCCCAAGACCTCTGCTGCCTCCATGCCGGATTATATGGAATTTTTCTCTGCGCTGACCAATGAAGGATATGATGTGGTGCATTTCAACATCTCTTCCTCCATGTCGGTGACCCATCAGAATGCGAAGATGGCCGCCGAGGAGGTAGAGGGGAACGTTTATGTCATCGATAGCGCCAACCTCTCCACCGGCATCGGTCTTTTGGTGCTGGATGCCGCCGATCTGCGGGAGGAGGGCAAGAGCGCCGAAGAGATCTATCAGGAGATCCTCCGCCGGGTGCCGTTGGTGCGGGCCAGCTTTGTGGTGGATCAGTTGGATTATCTCCGGATGGGCGGCCGGTGCTCCTCTGTGGCGGCGCTGGGTGCCAACCTGCTGAAGCTCCATCCCCTGATCTCAGTGGAGAATGGGGCCATGGGCGCCGGCAAGAAGTACCGGGGCGGCATCGACGCGGTGATGGTGCAGTATGCCAAGGAGATCCTGGCCGCCAACGCCGGCAAGATCAACCCCAAGCGGGTATTTGTGACCCATACCCAGACCGCGCCCGAAACGGTGGCTGCCGTTACCGAGGTGGTGAAGGGCACCGGCATCTTCGAAGAGATCCTGGATACGGTGGCCGGCTGCGTGATCACCTGCCATTGCGGCCCCGGCACGCTGGGCGTGTTGTTTGAGGTTACCGAATGAAGGTTGCCGTAGGCCTCAGCGGAGGGGTGGACAGCGCTGTCTGCACTCTGCTTTTGAAACGGGCCGGCTATTCTCCGGTGGGGGTGTTTCTCCGGATGCATCGGGTGGGCTGTGAGGAAGAGGCTGCCCGCCGTGCCGCCGGTGAATTGGGCATTCCCTTCTATATTAAAGATATGACCAAAGCCTTTGAGGCGCAGGTGATGGCTCCCTTTGCCGCCATGTATAAGCGAGGGGAGACCCCCAACCCTTGTATCCTCTGCAATCCTGCCGTCAAGTTCCGGGGGCTTTTAGAGGCCGCCGATGCCTTGGGGTGTGAGCGGATCGCCACCGGTCATTATGCAGCCATTGATGAGCATACCGGGCTGATCTGCCGGATCCCCGGCCAGGAGAAGGATCAGAGCTATATGCTTTACGGCCTGGATGCGGCCTGCAGGCGGCGTTTGCTGCTGCCCTTGGGCCAGATGGCGGATAAAGAGGCTGTCCGGGCGGAGGCGGCGAAAATGGGGCTTTCAGCGGTAGGGAAGAAGGATTCTCTGGACATCTGCTTCTTAGAGCCCGGCTGCTCCCACGGCGCCTTCATCGAGGCCTATACCGGTTCCCCGCCTGCACCGGGGCTGATCGTGGATCCCGCCGGCCGTGTGCTGGGGGAGCATGAGGGCATCTGCCACTATACCGTCGGCCAGCGCCGGGGGTTGGGTGTGGCGGCTTCGGAGCGCCTCTACGTCTCTGCGCTGGAGCCGGAGACCAACCGGGTGGTGCTGGGGCCTAAGGATGCCATTCTGGCAGATACGGTGGTCCTGCGGGATCCGGTGCTCCATGCGCCGCTGCCGGAAAAGGGGCTCACCGCCAAGGTGCGCTACCGGGATAAAGATACCGCTGTTGCAGTGGAGCAGGCGGGGGAGGAGCTGATCCTCTGGTTCGAGACCCCCAAATCTGCCCCCGCTCCCGGCCAGAGCGCCGTCATTTACGGCGGAAATCGGGTCCTCGGCGGCGGAATTATTGCAAAAGCGATAAAAAAAGTATAAAATTTGTAAATAACCACTTGAAATTTTGTATATTTTAATGTAATATATATGTATGTATATGGCAAGGAGGTTGCTTATGGCTGAGAATGAAAAGCAAGAAGGCTTACAGATGGAGGAAATCGAGGCGTTAGCCGGTGAATTTACTCTGGATGATTTAGCTGAATTCGACAACGAGTTTGAATTTGACATTTCCGATCTGGAATCTATCAAGCCTGTTTACACTACCAAGGAAAAGCTGAAACTGATCCTGATGAACAACACGGTGTTCTCCATTATTAAATGGTGTATCGCTGCGCTGGGTATCGTTGGTCTGGTGCTTTACATTCTGGCAGCTGTAAACAGCGATATCAGTGAATCCCTGACCACCAGTCTTTCCAGCGGGGTCCGTGGAGTGCTTACCAGCATCTCTAACCTGCTGCCCTTCTCTCTGATGGAGGTTCTGGTCATGGTTGTGGCCGTGGGCATTCTGGGCTACGCCGGGTTCCTGATCTTTAAGACCATCAAGGAGAAGGAAGGCATTAAGATCGCCGGCTTCTGGGTGCAGTTCGCTTATGTGCTGTTGGCCATCTTTGGTGTGGGATTCCTGATCTATACCATGTGCTTCGGTGTTACCACCAACCGCACAAAGCTGTATAATTCTTATTTGAAGGATTCTTATCGCCCCACCCTCTTCACCGAGCAGACCATGGACGGTGCTGTGATCTACTTCACCGATCAGATCAATGAGGTGGCGGTGGACGGTATGTCCAATATCTTCTATACCGCTTCCGGTCACTCCCGCTATGCCTCTACCGGCAGCTCCCTGAAGGAGATCAGCGAGGCAGTCAACGCTTGCTTCGATGCCGCCGCCGAGGATGAGGGAATGAAGTTCCTCAAGGGCGGGAAGGTCACCGCTAAAAAGCTGATGTTCCCTGCGCTGTATAGCGCTATGGGCGTGGGCAGTATCTATAGCCCCATCACCAGCGAGGTGCTGATCAATACCGACTATCCCGAGGTCATCGTCCCCATGCAGGTGGCTCGCGCCATCGCTAAGCAGCGCGGTATTACCGACGATGCGGATGCCAGCTTCGTGGCATTCCTGGTGCTCACCCAGTACGCCGATGCTGTGGCCGATTCCGGTAGCACCTATAATATGGACTACATCAAGTACGCAGCCTATATGGATGCTTATATGGAGGTGGGCTCCGTCGCTTATAAGGTAAGCCCCGATATGCACCTCTATTGCACCGCTGCCCTGAAGGAAAGCGCTAAGAAGGATGTTGTTGCCTATGTGAAGAACCTGGATGCTCTCTATGGCAACGTCTCTAAGCTGGAATTCGTGGCCGCTTCTGAAAAGACCAGTACCTCTGATTATAAGGTTCTGGCGAAGCTGCTGTACAGAGACTTTATGGATCGTGTGGACGAGGGCCAGATCACTCTCTCTTATCCCGATGCCGATAACCCGGTTCCCGTTAGAAGCCAGAAGTATTACTACGCTAGATACCTCGTCTCCTATTTCGCTGCCCAAGAGGCCAGCGATTGGGGCAATACTGTGGATGAGGTCTTTGATGAGTATAACCCCGAACCCTTGCCGAACGATGGCTCCGGTACCGGCCTGGAAGAGGCGGAGACTACCACCGATGAATCCACCGGCGATGAAGCCGCCGCTTGATTGAATTTAATGAAAAGATCCCGACCGACGGTCGGGATCTTTTTTGCATCTAAGGCGATGAGAACTGCCGGCCAATTCATTTGGCCGCTGGGGCTTTGCCACACCTCATTTTACAACCTGCCGGCCAATTCATTTGGCCGCTGGGGCTCTGCCACACCTCATTTCACAGCTTACCGGCCAATTCATTTGGCCGCTGGGGCTTTGCCACACCTCATTTCACAGCTTACCGGCCAATTCATT
>JAFTZM010000046.1 GCA_017464525.1 Clostridia bacterium | reverse complement strand
GTCGCAGAATACTGGGAGAAACTTGTTTCTCTTTTGACTGCGCCCTCAGCGGTCCATTTGACAACTTGTTTCTTACCTGACTCTCAGCACCACAGGCTCTCTGTAAAGGCATCATTGCCGTTATCTCCGCTTCAACGGTTTGAACTATTGAATTTACTATATTATACTCCGATTTACCTACCTTGTCAACAGGTAAAAAGATCTTTTTGTTTTTTATAATATTTTTGGTAAACAATGGCGACAAGAATTTTTTCCTGCCGCCATTGCAGATAAATATCAATAAAAGTAGGATTTACAAAGCAAGCCAATCTTTTATGAATTAGGGGCCATCCAAAGTTATCAAATAAATAAGTAAAAACTTTGATAATCCTCGCTCAAGGCTTCATTCAAACCCTCTATCTCTCAATCAGAGAGAGGAGAAAAGTGAAAACCAAACCTTCATAGCAAACGAGAGCTACAGCGAGAAAAATTATAGCCACACATAATTTTTTATCTCTGAATATACTTTTTTCGATTTTCTTACCCTCTCTCCCTTAAGAGAGGGAATTTTCGAAAATTTCCCTTTGGCCGGAAAATTACCACCCCAAAAAAAGACAGCGATGATATGCCTGTACGCAGCCTCACATCGCAGTCTTCTTTTCTAACCCCATCATTTCATTCACAAACGTCTGTTACGCACTGAACAGATATACCGGCGGCGGTACCGGTCGCTACAGGGTAGCCCAAGCAACTCCTGTGCGGTTAATTATATTTTATAACACTATATTTTCTTAGTCAAACTCCACCAAATAAAAAACACCCTATTTAGGGTGTTTTTTATTTGCGTTAAAATCAGAGGAGGATTGAAGGGTCGGTTGTGAATTACTGCCCAGTGGGCAGTCAGAGCCGACCCGGGCCTCTCCGCAGAGGGGCGATCTCCTTCGAGTCCACCAAAAAAGTCCGCCGAAATCGGTGGATTTTTATTTATGGATCTTTTTTATCGATCCGGTTACGGATGCTCTGCATAGCAATATCCAGGCGGCTGATTTCCTCAGCGCAGGCTTTGAGCTGTTCGGCGATCTCCTCTGCATCCTCCAGATCCTTTTTATATTTCATTTTATGCTCTAGGCTGGCCCAAAAATCCATAGCGATGGTACGAAGCTGGATCTCCACATTCATCATCCGCTTTTCATTCGCCAGAAAGATCGGAACCTTTACGATCAAATGAAGGCTGCGGTATCCGGAGTTTTTAGGATTTTTGATATAGTCCTTCACACGCACCAGTTGAATGTCATCCTGCTTCAAAAGAAATTCAGCCAGCAGGTACACATCCTCCGGGAAGGCACAGATCACACGAATACCGGCAATATCCCGGATATGTTTTTCAATGGCGTCCAAAGTGAGGGGATAATTCTTTCGCCAGAGCTTTTCAATGATACTTTTCGGATCCTTCAGGCGGCATTTGATCGTTTCTATGGGATTGCGGTCATGGGTCACATTCAAGCTTTCATTCAGCACCTTAAATTTCGTTTCAATTTCCATCATAGCGCTGCGGTAATAGCACATCATGGTACGAAATTCGTGCTCCTGAAGCAGCATCTTAGCAATGCCTTCTGCCTGCTCAATGTTGATATCGGTAATGTTCAAGCAAACACCCCTTTCCTCGTTTTACAATGATATCATAACATATTTCGGTTAAAAAATCGAGTGTAGGATGTAAATAAAAAGAAAATAATGGCTGAAAATCCGTAAAAATCACTACTTTTAAAGAGATTAGAGCCCATTCTATCGGCGAAAACAGAGAAAAAAGAAGCAAACCATTGCAAAAATACCGAAAAGGCGCTATAATATATGTTGCAAGTTTAAAGTAAAGGAGTGAGAAGATTGAAGAAGACCATTTGCAAGTACGAGTACGATACCGAAAAAGCAGTGATCGTTAAGAAGTCTACTTCCGGTTCCTTTGGTGATACCGCCGGTTATGAGGAAACTCTTTACCAGACTGCCGACGGCAAGTATTTCATCTACGTTAACGGTGGAGCTGATTCCATTTATCCCAACGAGGATATCAAGCGGATCGCCAAGGCCAAGATCGAAGCATGGATCGCTGAGCGTTCCTGAATTCGTACCCTTCCGGTGCACTTTTGTGCACCGGTTTTTTCTTATCGTGTACAAAAATGCCCGGCATCTTTCGATGCCGGGCATTTGATTTTAGATTAACCAGCCATGTAGGAAGAAACCATCTTGATGATTTCCGCACGGGTGATGTGCCACTGAGGATTCAGATAGAGCTTACCGTTATCGCTGGAGCCGTGAATCATATCGAATTCGGTAGCAGCGAGGCGGATATAGGGCTTAGCCCATTCAGATACACTGGCCTCATCGGCGAAGGTATACTTGGCGTATTCCAGATCTACAGAAGCCTTATTGGAATTGTAGTAGGTCACAGCAGCGTCTGTAATGATATTACCGGAAGCATCGGTAACAGCAGAACCGCCGGCTTTGATCACGCATACAGAAACAAGAACCTTGATCACCTGCTCGCGGGTCGCATAGGTATCACCAGCAAAGATCAACTGATCACCCTCCAGGTGGCCGTTCATCACCATCACAGAAGCAACTGCACGTACATAAGGAGCAGCCCAATCAGCGATGGTATCAGCATAAGCGGTAGCAGCATAACCAGCAGTGAAGGTGGAAACATCCAGACCCATCACACGAGCGGCGATGGTAGCCACCTCGTAGCGGGTAACATTAGACTCTACATTCAGGCTACCATTATCGCCCTGGAAGATTCCGTAGTTCCCATTATTCAGCGCATCCACATAGGGCTTCACCCAATGGTTCTGATAGGAAGCAGCATCCTTATAATTTACAACAGCGCGATCGGAATAGATATTCAGAACACCGTTGGAAGCAGGCACCTTAACACTCAGAACAGTACCGTCACTGGCAGTCTGGGCATAGGTAGCAACTTGAGTAGTGGTATAAATAGTAGTAACCTTTTGATCCAGCTTCACGGTCACGCTACCGTCGTTGGATGCAACGATAGGAACAGTTCTGGCAGGATCGGCAAAGAAGGTAACAGTACCGCCATCCACACGGGTGTCGGGGATGGTGATAGCGCCGTTCAGCACAACGCTGGTTGCGCCGGCAGGCAGATACAGATCATAAGCAGCCTTACCCAAGGAAGAAGCCACATAATCGGTCTTATTTACAGTACCCTTAATGACAGCTGCCGTACGATTGCCGGCTGCGGAGGTCACGGTAACCTTATAGGTCGCGAATCCGCTGCCATCCTCGGCAGAGATCTTCACATATACAGGGAAACCATCACGGTACTCGCCATCCTTCACAATGTTTACAACATTGCCGGGGCAGGCCACGGTGCAGGCAGCATCCTCATATACAGTAACAACTGCACCGAGAGAAACTACAGGCTTGATCACAGCAGTTTCGGAAGCACCGAGGCTGATCACATAACCTGCGGAGGTCTTAACTGCGGTATTCACCTGACCCATACCGGCATCATAGTCCAAGCTGATCAGCTCATAGCCGGAGCCTGCGCCCTTATTGATGTTCAGGGTATAAACAACGGTATTGCTACCGTCACCGGAGGTGGCATAGACGGTCGCGGACTGAGTACCGTTGCCGCCGACTGCTACAGTATAGCTGCCATCTGCAGCGGGTTTGATCTCGTTACCGTTAAATTCAACCTTCAAGGTAGTTCCGTAGGCAGGAACAGGAGTGAAGGTGAAGGACTCTTCAGCAGAAGCGATCTTGGTCTCGAAGGTGATATCATCCACCTTAGTCATGCCTTCCACAGAGGCCAGAGCAGCGGTGGCGATGGTAGTGGGATTCACACCCACCTGGAATTTAATGGTGTAGACGGTTTTAGAACCGTCCTCACCGGTAACCATGATATAACCATCCTGCTTGGGAGAGAGGCTGGATACAGCAGTACCGAGATCCTCAGTTTCATAAAGAGCGTAGGTGGCACCGGCAGAAACAACAACATTCTTGGGACGATACTTCTGCCAGCTCTCCAGAGAGGTATAAACGGTTACAGTATTTGTCGCATTATCGATATAGGCATCATCCAGCGTGATCAGATCACTGCCGTTGCCTACTTCACGCTCGATCACAACGGGAACCTCAACAGATTTGGTACCGTCATTGGAAGCAACAACTACATAGAAGTTGGTGGAGGAGCCGGTGAGAACCATGGTGGAAACCTCAGTTCTGGTGGCATCCAGCACCTTGGCGGTGGCATAAACTGCGGGAATAATGGGGTTGGTATATTCGGTGGTTCCGGCAGGAACAGTATCACGGTATACGCCGTTCAGCAAGCGTCCGGTACCGAACTTACCTGCGCTTACAGTATAGTCTGCACTGGTGGGCTCGGAGGTTGCGCCGGTATCGGAACGAACCGTCATATCCCAATCCAAGTAGGTGTAGTCCACCTTAACACGGGATACCTGCTCATAGGTGTAAACTGTGCCCTTAACGCTGGACTCACTTACCTCCTGGCGCCAAGCCTGAGCAGGAGCGAGACCGGATGAAGCACCCACAGTAGAAGCAAAGTAGTTACCGGAGAAGTCGAACATGGTGCCGTTACCGGTACCGCCGGTGGTAGGCAGACAGTTCATACCGATCTGACGGTTGCGGCGGAAGACGATCATATCAGATACATTCTCGCTGGGGCAGTTGCCGCGGAAACGAGTAGAACCAATGGTGGATGCAAAGAATACACCGCTATTGGAGGTATGAACCCAAGTATTATTGGTCATGTAGAAGGTCATGTTGCTTCCGGTGAAGATGATCTCCATACCGCCGAAACCGGTGGGAACAGGGTTATACCACATATTACCATCGAAGTTATAAACAATGTTGGTCTTCTTGGCCAATACACCGTTGGTATCGCCGGTGGTAATGGAATAGAAGCTTGCCTGACCGCTGCCTGCATTGTTCCAGATGCAGGAATTGGTGATTGCATAATAGGGATTAGCGATATCGTTGGAGCGGATACCGATGATGAACTTGGAACCGCCGGTAGCGTTTCCGTAGAAGGTGCCATCCAGGACAAACTTATCGTGGATAGGACCGAAAGCGGTACGGCCCACAAAGTTATCCAACCGACAATCATACATATACATATAGCTACGGTAGGTAGCGTTAGCATCGTAGGGCTTATTGAAGTTGAATACCTGACCGTTGGCGCTGCCGTTACGGTTCAAACCGCCGCCTGCGTTATCGGCATAGACATTCTGGAAGATGGTGGTACACTCACCGGTGCGGGGATAATCATCCGCATAGGAGCAGCCATCCTTCATTTCAATACCATCGATGGTGATGCGATAGTTATCGGCAGTTTCAGCCACACGGATCACATTATGGAAGGTGGTCTCGGAAACACCGTTCTCCTCGGAACCACGCTGAGAGTTCAGGGTCCAGCCGGAGCTCAGGTAGTTGGCCTTGGTGAGATCCTCATAAGCCTTGGGCTTATAGTTGGGGTTGATACCATACTGCTCGCCAAGGATCTTACAAGTGCCGCTGATAACCAGCTCATCATAATAATCACCGGCGGGGATCAGGATAGTGGGTTCCAGGATACTCTTTGCAGCAGCTGCATCAGAGATCTCCTGAGTAGAAGAGAAGATATTGGTACCCGCCTCGCAGATGTAGATATCGTTCTTCCATACAGCAGGAACAACTGTACCCTTTGCAACATCAGTCAAAGTAGGCTTATAAATAAAGTATTCCTCGCCGAAGGATTCGGAAAGAGTCGGCAATCCTTCGATGGAGCCCATATTTTCAACTGTGATCGTATATACAGGAGCAAAATCGGGATATTCGGGATTGGTGACCTTGGCATAGATGGTGGTCTTCTTATAAGGATCCTCGTTCAGATATGCCTTGGTCAGTTTATTATTGGGGATAGCTGCCCAATCTTCCACAGCCAGCACAACGCCGTCGGGAGAAGAAACGGTAGCGCTTCTATACAGCTGAACCTCAAAACCGTCGGAGGAGCTATAGGAAATAGGAGCCTCAGAAGCAGGGGTCTCGGTGTAGAAGATCAGGTTTGCGGTGTAGTTGGAATTATCTACAGAGTTCAAAGCCCAGTTATCGATAGAGAGGTACCAATCCTTCTGGCTGATGGTCATCTCTTCGTCCACCCAGAAGTTGGTTCTCTTCAGTCTGGTAGCATCCTCATTCACATAAATAGGCTGATAAACTACCTGGCCAAGGGTATTGGCAAAATAGTTATCGCTCATGTTGATAACGGTTGCCCTATTTGCACCGCTCAAAGAGGGAATCTTATAGGCACCGATCAGCTGGTTGTTCTTGATCACAATACAGCCGGACTGATCTACAGACGCGGAGTTTGCCACGAATTCAGCATCCAGCACAGAGCGACCGTTATTGGATTTGCTGTCGTCCTGATAGATGTAGTTATTCTGGATATCCACAACAGACCTGGCGTTAATGAATTCGTAATGGATCACGCCGGTCTTGCCGGAGGCATTGTAGAATACATTGTTGCTCAGTTCCAAAGTAGCAGCGGGACGCTTATCGCCGGAATAAGCAGCGACCTCAGTATCACCGGTGGTGGTGAAAAGACGGTCGGTCTTGCTGCTGTAGAAATCGAAATCAAAGGACAGGTTATCCATGGAGATCACATATCCGGCTGCGGTGTTGTACTTAGTATTGTAGAAGCAGGAATTGGTGATTTCCACAACAGGAGATACACCCAAAGCAAAATAGGTGGAAGCCAGGAAGCCGTTCTTATTCTCCATGTATGCAATGTTATCGGCATACAGCTGAGTGAAATAGGGAGAGATAAAGCCGGGAGTGGGAACACCGCTCATGGTTTCGCCGTCGCCGGTGATGTAAAGATTCTCCAGCCGAAGTGTTCTGGCATGATTCTTAGAACGCAGATACAGAGCAAAGCCATGCGCCTCATCGGTATTACCGGCATAAGCAAAGACGGTATTCTTGACGGTGATCTCGGATGCACCGGTATTACGCTCATAGTCTACCAGCGCACCGCCAACACCGTACTGCTTCTCAACAGTATAGATAGGCTCGTCAAAACGAAGGCCGTCGATGGTGATGTTGCCATTGGCAGCAGCCTTCTTCACATATACGTTGGTGCGGATGACAGCCTCGGTCTCAGCCACATTCTCATCCTCCACAGCGGCACGGTCGTCGCTGAGGATCCAGGGCTGATCCTTCGCAGCACTCTTAACGTTGGGATCGATACCCGCATTGGGGCCCAGCAGAGTAACACCGGAATCCACATAGATGGGATCGATATAGTCGCCGGCACAAAGCAGGATCACAGGGTTGCTCTTACCCTCTTCCTTGGCCTTGGCCCATGCGTCGTCAAAAGATGCAAAATAATAATCGGAATCGAAGTAATCCTTAACGACCCTTCCCTGGAAGGTAAAGGTGATGGAATCACCCTCCTTACAGTCAGCCCAATCCGGGTCTACCACAAGAGCCTCGTTCAGAAGAGTGCCATACTCATCTGCCGTAGCGGCCGCTGCGGGGAAGACGCAGACGGAGAACATCGATACCAGCATTGCCACTAAGGCAATAAATGATACCAGGTGCTTCATCTTTTGTTTCATAACAAACTTTCACTCCTTACATGAAATACTGCCACAGTATATAAGTATATATACAAGCAGCCTCATTATATCAAAAAATCGCGTCAAAGGGCATAACCTAATGTTGTTAAAATGCAACACTTTGTTGCATTTTTGAAAATTGTTTGCATATTTATCATGAACAACCAAAATTTTTGTTGAAAATTCCGTCTTATAAACGAGGTTCTCTGCATATGGTTTAAGGAGAAGGAGGAACTGCTATGAAAAGATTTTCTACATTTATTATTATAGCAATGTTACTGACCACTATATGTTGTTTCACAGCCGGAGCAGAAACCGGCCCGGAGGTCTCAGTCCCCTCGGCTCTGCTGATGGATCAGGCCACCGGAACGGTGCTTTTTGAAAAAAATGCCGATGAACAGCGGGCACCGGCCTCAGTGACCAAGATCATGACCTTGTTGTTAATAATGGAAGCAATCGAATCCGGTAAACTGAACTGGGAGACCTCCGTTTCTGTATCCGCCGAGGCGGCGGGAATGGGCGGAAGTCAGGTATATTTAAAAGAAGGAGAAACCATGACGGTGGATGAAATGGTCAAGTGCATCGCCGTGGTTTCGGCCAACGATTGCTGCGTGGCCATGGCAGAGGCCATCGCCGGGAGCAACACCGCTTTTATCGAAATGATGAACAGTCGGGCCGCAGAGCTGGGCATGACAAACACCCATTTCAACAGTTGTACCGGTCTGGACACCGAGGATCACTATACCACCGCCCGGGATATCGCCCTGATGAGCCGAGAATTGATGACCCATGAAGAAATTCAGAAGTATACCACCATCTGGATGGATTCAGTACGCGAGGGGGCCTTCTCTCTTTCCAATACCAATAAGCTGGTGCGATATTACGAAGGTGCCACCGGCCTTAAAACCGGTTTTACCTCCACCGCAGGGTACTGTCTCTCCGCCACCGCTACCCGGGACTCCCTTTCGCTGATTGCAGTTGTTTTAGGGGGTGAGACCTCCGACAAACGGTTTGAGGATGCCAAAGCACTACTGAATTACGGCTTCAGCCAATACGGTATCTATCAGGAAGTCCCCGCCGTCCCGGCGCCGGTCACCGTCATTAAAGGCCTGGAGGACAGCGTACAGCCGGTACTCACTGAGAAACCTGCCTTCCTGGTCCCCAAGGGAGCAGAAAAGGAGATCGCCTATACGATCAACCTGCCGGAGTCGGTTATGGCACCGGTGGAGCCGGGGCAAAGATTAGGAACCATCGACTACACCCTGAACGGCGAAACCATCGGCTCCATCGATCTGATTGCTGAAAAAGAAGTACCAAAAGTGACCTTTCAGCACTTGTTTTTTCATTTAATTCAATATTTTTTCGTAGTTTAGACTTGAATAACGGGATTGATTATGGTATTATAAGCATAAAGTGATACACTTTATACTACAATTAGGAGAATATCAAAGCAATGTCCGTCAAAATCAACAGAAAATATCTGAGTAATTTTATCAACGAGCATGAGCATGAATATCTGCAGCCCTATGTAGAGGTTGCACATAATATGCTCCACCAAAAGAAGGGTCCCGGCAACGACTTTTTGGGCTGGGTAGACCTTCCCTTGAACTACGACAAAGAGGAATACGCCCGGATCAAGGCCGCAGCTGCTAAGATCCAGAAGAATTCCGAGGTGCTGCTGGTGATCGGTATCGGCGGCAGTTATCTGGGTGCCAGAGCTGCCATCGAGTTTATTAACTCCCCGCTTTATAATAATATGAAGAAAAGCACCCCTGATGTTTACTTCATCGGCAACAACATCAGTTCCACCTACCTGAGCGAGATCATGAGCATCATCGAGGGCCGTGATTTCTCGGTAAACGTGATTTCCAAATCCGGTACCACCACTGAACCCGCCATCGCCTTCCGCATCTTCAAAAAGTTAATTGAGAAGAAATACGGCGAAGAGGAAGCCAAAAACCACATTTTTGTGACTACCGATAAAGCCAAGGGTACCCTGAAGGCGCTGGCCACCGAAAAGGGTTACGAGACCTTTGTGGTACCCGACGATGTGGGCGGCCGTTTCTCGGTGCTCACCGCTGTGGGTCTGCTGCCCATCGCAGTTGCCGGGATCGATCTGGATGCCATTATGAAGGGTGCTGCCGATGCCCGGATGGATACTCTGGTGGCTGAAAACGATTGTTATTCTTATGCTGTGGACCGCACCCTGCTGCTCCGCAAGAATAAAACCATCGAAATGCTCATTACCTACGAGCCCTCCGGTGTTTACTTTGCCGAATGGTGGAAGCAGCTTTACGGCGAGAGCGAAGGCAAGGATTGCAAGGGCCTCTTCCCCGCTTCTGCCACCTTCTCCACCGATCTACATTCCTTAGGCCAGTTTGTGCAGGATGGCTCCCGCAATATGTTCGAAACGGTCCTCAAGTGCAAGGACGTTAAAAACAAGATCACCATCGAAGAGGAAGCCGGCGATATCGACGGCCTCAACTTCCTGGCAGGCAAGACCGTGCAGTATGTAAACGACTGTGCATTCCTGGGTACTGTGCTGGCCCACACCGACGGCGGTGTGCCCAACATCATCCTGGAATTTGATGCTTACGATGCCTATAACTTCGGTTATCTGGTATACTTCTTTGAAAAGGCCTGCGCCATCTCCGGTTATCTGCTGGGAGTAAATCCCTTCAATCAGCCGGGTGTGGAAGCCTATAAGAAGAATATGTTTGCTCTGCTGGGCAAGCCCGGTTACGAGCAGGAAACCGAAGAGATCAACAAGAAAATCAACAGACTGGGTTAACCGACATTAACTCAGGGCTGTATAAAATTTCCAATGTCGGAGAAAAGGAGACCGTTATGGTAAAGGTTATTTTAGGGAAAAAGGGCACCGGCAAGACTAAGGCTTTGATCGAGATGGTCAATAAGGCAGCTGCAGAGGCTACCGGAAGCGTTGTTTGCATTGAGTACGGCGACAAACTGAAGCTGGACATTTCCCATAAAGCTCGTCTAATCGACATTACCAACTATCCCGTAGACACCAATGAGGGCTTGGAGGGCTTCATCAGCGGTTTGTTTGCAGGAAATTATGATATCACCAATGTTTATGTAGATTCCCTGCTGAAAATTGTAGGCGATGATCTGGATGAGCTGGGTGTAGCCCTTGGGAAGATGGAAGCGCTGACCAAGGCCAACAATGCGACTCTTGTTTGCCTGGTATCTGCTGATGCAGAGACTGCTCCTGAATCCGTTAAGAAGTATATGTAATTTCAGAAAGCCCCGCTTTGCGGGGCTTTTTTTATGAAAAGAGGTTAAAAATGATAGTTTTTTGGATCATCTTAGGCGTTCTGGACGTGTTGATCCTGCTTTTTATCTGGCTGATCTGCCGCGTTTCTCTGCGGCGTACCCCAAAGGACATCCGCACCGCCCACTTCCCTACCGACCATCCTATGGCTAAGGTGCAGAGGGCGATCGTAGAAAGCCAGCAATTCTTCCGGGAACATCCCGGCGAGCTGCTGGTGATCGAAGCCAACGGCGTAGAACTGGCGGCCAGGCGATATACCCAAACGAAGCCCAAGGGTCGTATCCTATTATTTCATGGGTACCGCTCCATTGCAGAAACAGATTTCGGCTGTGCCATGGATGCCTACTTCAGCATGGGCTACGAGCTGATCTTAATCGATCAGCGGGCCCACGGAAAAAGCTCCGGCAGTTGGATCGGCTTTGGCGTTTTAGAACGGTATGACTGCCTTTCATGGGTGCGGTTTCTGAACCACGAATATGGCAGTATTCCCACCTTTTTCAGCGGAATCTCAATGGGCTGTGCAACAGTACTGATGGCGCTGGGGCTGGAGCTTCCCTCCAATGTAAAGGGCGTTATTGCCGATTGCGGCTTCACCTCCCCCAAGGAGATCGTGGCCCATGTGATGAAGCAGAAAATGCATCTGCCGGCGAAACTGCTGATGCCGGGGCTCACCCTTTTTTCCAAGATCTTTGCCGGGTATTTTTTAGGGGAATATTCCACGTTAGACGCGCTGAGGAAAAATAAGACCCCGGTGCTCTTTATCCACGGCAAGGCAGATCGGTTCGTTCCCCCGGAAATGACCATCGCCAACTATGAGGCCTGCACCGCCGAAAAAGAGCTGCTCCTGGTGGAGGGCGCCGGCCATGGCACCGCTTATCTGCAGGATCGGGAAGGAGTAGAGCGAGCTATCAGCAGATTTTTAGAAAAGTACCGTTGATTATTAGCTGTTTTCATGATATAATCATTTTTGAGGTGATTCCATGAACATTTTGCATATGAAATATGCGGTAGAAGTGGCAAAGGTAGGCTCTCTGAACAAAGCATCTGAAAGCCTTTATGTTGCGCTGCCCAACATTAGCCGCTCTATTAAGGAATTGGAAGCAGATCTGGGAATCGCCATCTTTGACCGTTCTGCCAAGGGCGTTACACTGACCCCGGAAGGTGCAGAGTTCATCGGCTATGCCAAAAGTATCCTGAGCCAGATCGAGCAGGTGGAAAGCCTCTATAAAGAGGGCTCCTCCCGCAAGCAGAAATTTTCCATTTCGGTACCTCGGGCCTGCTATATTTCCGAGGCCTTTGCGGAGTTTTCCAAATCTCTTACCCGGGAGGCCGCCGAGATCTTCTACAAGGAGACCAACTCCCAGCGCACCATCAATAATATCCTGAACCATGATTACAAGCTGGGCATCATCCGCTATGCGGAAAACTACGATAAATTTTTTAAGGCCATGCTGGAAGAAAAAGGGCTCAGCTATGAAATGGTAACAGAATTCTCCTATAAGCTGATCATGAGCGCCGAAAGCCCCCTGGCCCAAAAGGAGAGCATTACCTTCGAGGATCTGAAGGATCTGATCGAGATCGCCCACGCAGATCCTTATGTCCCCTCGCTCCCCATGGCGAAGGTGGCAAAAGAAGAGCTCCCGGATAATATTGAGCGGCGGATCTTCATATTTGAACGAGCCAGCCAATTTGATCTGCTCTGCAAAAACCCTGAGACCTTTATGTGGGTCTCCCCCGCCCCGCAGAATGTTTTGGACCGTTATGATCTGGTGCAGCGGGAATGTGTGGATAACAAAAAAATCTATAAAGATATTCTGATCTACCGTAACGGATATAGGCTGACAGCGCTGGACAATCAGTTCATCACCGCGCTCTGTGAATCCAAACGAAAGCATCTGTAAAGGGCGTGCCATCGGCACGTCTTTTTTATTTCGATAATAGTATTATCGATAATGATAATACCGACTTAACATTTTAATAATTCCCGAAATTAAAATTCTTTGCTACAATATGTAAGGAATAAAAAAGAGGGAGGCGAAGCAATGGAAAACAACGCCATACCCAAGGCGACTTTGGGCAGGCTCCCCCATTACCTGCGCTATTTAAAGGGCCTCTCGCCGGGCACCTCCCCTTACATTTCTGCAACATCCATTGCCAAGGCGTTGGATTTAGGAGATGTGCAGGTGCGAAAGGATCTGAACGCGGTCAGCGGTGCCGGAAAACCCAAGATCGGCTACGAAACGGAAGCATTGATCCGGAGCCTTGAAACGGTTCTGGGCTGTGACCATATGACAGCAGCAGTTTTAGTAGGTGCCGGGAAGTTGGGCAAAGCCCTGCTGGACTACGACGAATTCGAGGAATACGGCGTGAGGATCGCAGCAGCCTTTGATTGCAATACCCAGACGATCCGTTTAAACCGCACCAAAGAGATCCTGCCCATGACACAGTTCGATAGCTTCTGCAAAAGCAACCATGTTCAGATCGGCATTATTACAGTGGGGCAAGGCTCCGCGCAATCGGTATGTGACCGGATGCTGAAATGCGGCATCACAGCCATCTGGAATTTTGCCCCCTGCGCGTTGAGTGTGCCCGCAGGAGTATTGCTGAAGCAGGAAAAATTAGCCCTCTCCCTTGCATACCTGAACAATCAATTAAAAAAATCATTTTAGGAGGATAAAAATGGAAAAACAGACTTATGAAATCGTAGACAGCGTAGAAAAGCTGCAGGAAGCCATTCTGCGCACCAGAAAGGCGCAGCAGTGCTTTGCCACCTATACCCAGGAGCAGGTCGATAAGATCTTCCTGGCCGCCGCATCTGCCGCAAATAAGGCAAGAATTCCCCTGGCTAAAATGGCGGTAGAAGAGACCGGCATGGGTGTTGTGGAAGACAAAGTAATCAAGAACAACTATGCCGCCGAATACATCTACAATGCTTACAAAAACACCAAGACCTGCGGTGTGATCGAGGAAGACAAGGCCTACGGCATCCAGAAGATCGCTGAGCCCATCGGCGTGGTTGCCGCAGTCATTCCCACCACCAACCCCACCTCTACTGCGATCTTTAAGTGCCTGCTGGCTCTTAAGACCCGCAATGCCATTATTATCTCCCCCCATCCCAGAGCTAAGAACTGTACCATCGCAGCCGCCAAGCTGGTGCTGGAAGCCGCAGTGGCTGCCGGCGCACCCGAAGGCATCATCGATTGGATCGATGTTCCCTCTCTGGAAATGACCAACACTGTCATGAAGGAAGCCGACATCATTCTTGCTACCGGCGGTCCCGGCATGGTGAAAGCAGCATACTCCAGCGGTAAACCGGCCCTCGGCGTCGGCGCAGGGAATACCCCCGCGATCATTGATGAGTCTGCCGATATCCTCCTAGCGGTAAATTCTATCATTCATTCCAAAACCTTTGATAACGGTATGATCTGTGCCTCCGAGCAGTCGGTTATCGTGCTGGAAAAGATCTATAAAGCCGTTAAGGCAGAGTTTGCAGCCCGGGGCTGCTACTTCCTGAATGCCGAGGAAACGGAAAAGGTGCGCAAGACCATCATCATCAACGGCGCTCTGAACGCTAAGATCGTAGGTCAGAAGGCCGCTAAAATCGCTGAGCTGGCCGGTGTTACTGTTCCTGCTGAAACCAAGATCCTCATCGGCGAAGTGGAAAGCGTAGAGCTGAGCGAAGAGTTTGCCCACGAGAAGCTCTCCCCCGTTCTGGCTATGTATAAAGCAAAAAGCTTTGAAGATGCCTTGCAGAAGGCAGAGCACCTGGTTGCCGACGGCGGCTACGGCCACACCTCTTCCATCTACCTGAACGAAGTGACCGAAACCAAAAAGATCAGCGAATTCGCTGCCCGGATGAAGACCTGCCGTATTCTGGTAAACACCCCCTCCTCCCACGGTGGTATCGGCGATCTTTACAACTTTAAGCTGGCTCCCTCTCTGACCTTGGGCTGCGGCTCCTGGGGCGGTAACTCCGTTTCCGAAAATGTAGGTGTAAAGCACCTGCTCAATATTAAAACTGTTGCAGAAAGAAGAGAAAATATGCTTTGGTTCCGTGCCCCCGAAAAGATTTACATCAAGAAAGGCTGCCTGCCTGTTGCACTGGATGAGCTGAAGAATGTAATGGGTAAAAAGAAGGCCTTCATCGTAACCGACACCTTCCTCTATGAAAACGGCTACACCAAGCCCATCACCGATAAGCTGGATGAAATGGGCATTGCACATACCACCTTCTATGATGTGCAGCCTGATCCCACCCTGGCCAACGCCAAGGCCGGTGCTGCTCAGATGGCTTCCTTCAAGCCCGATACCATCATTGCTCTGGGCGGCGGTTCTGCCATGGACGCTGCCAAGATTATGTGGGTACTCTATGAGCATCCCGAAGCAGATTTCATGGATATGGCCATGCGGTTCATTGATATCCGTAAGCGTGTATATACCTTCCCCAAAATGGGCGAAAAGGCATATTTCATCGCAGTTCCCACCTCTGCCGGCACCGGTTCTGAGGTTACCCCCTTCGCAGTTATTACCGATGAAAGCACCGGCGTGAAATATCCCTTGGCCGACTATGAGCTGCTGCCTAACATGGCCATCATCGATACTGATTTCCACATGAGCGCTCCCAAGGGGCTGACTGCCGCCTCCGGTATTGATGCTGTGACCCACGCCCTGGAGGCTTATGCCGCCATGCTGGCCACCGACTACACCGACGGCCTTGCCCTGCAGGCTTTGAAAAATATCTTCAAGTACCTGCCCCGCGCCTACGAGAACGGTCAGACCGATGTAGAAGCAAGAGAGAAGATGGCCAACGCTGCCACCATCGCCGGTATGGCCTTCGCCAACGCCTTCCTGGGTGTTTGCCACTCCATGGCCCATAAGCTGGGTGCTTTCCATCACCTGCCCCACGGTGTTGCTAACGCCCTGATGATCGAAGAGGTGCTGCGTTTCAACGCCTCCGAGGCGCCTGCCAAGATGGGTACCTTCTCCCAGTATGATCATCCCCACACCCTGGCCCGTTATGCAGAGGTTGCCGATGCTTTAGGCCTGAAGGGCAAGAACGACACCGAAAAGCTGGAAGCCCTGATCAAAGCCGTCAACGACCTGAAAGAAAAGGTCGGCATCAAGAAGACCATCAAAGATTACGGCATCGATGAAAAGGTATTCCTGGATCAGCTGGATGAGATGGTGGAGCAGGCCTTCGACGATCAGTGCACCGGTGCGAACCCCCGCTACCCGCTGATGAGCGAGATCAAGCAGATGTATCTCAATGCCTATTATGGCAAGCATGAATAATTGGGAGGTTTAGATCATGAAACTGGATAGAGTAATTGCAGTTAGAAACAACAAAACCATCTACCGGGACGGCGACAAGTGCGTCAAGGTATTCAATGCGGATTATTCCAAGGCCGATGTCCTGAACGAGGCCCTGAATCAGGCGCGCATTGAAGAGACCGGCCTGAACATCCCCAAGGTTTTGGAGGTCACCATGGTAGAAGGTAAGTGGGCCATCGTTTCCGAATACATCAAGGGCAAGACCCTTGCCCGGCTGATGGAAGAAGAGCCCGCCAAGAAGGAGGAATATCTGGAACTGCTGGTAGATCTGCAGCTTCAGGTTCAATCCAAAACCAGCCCTCAGCTGAATAAGCTGAAGGATAAAATGAACCGTAAGATCAGCATGAGCGAGTTGGATGCAACCACCCGCTACGACCTGCACACCCGCCTGGAGGGAATGCCCAAGCACAATAAGGTCTGCCACGGCGATTTCAACCCCTCCAACATTATCATCGCCGAGGACGGCACCCCCTACATTCTGGATTGGTCCCATGCCACCCAGGGCAATGCCTCTGCCGATGCAGCAAGAACCTATCTGCTCTTCTGGCTGAACGGCGATATTAGCGGTGCCAAGAAGTATCTGGAGCTTTTCTGCACCAAAAGCAACACCGCCAAGCAGTATGTGCAGAAGTGGATGCCCATTGTGGCCGCTTCCCAATCGGTAAAGGGCAACGAAAAGGAACGGGAATTTCTGCTTTCCTGGGTCAACGTTGTAGATTATGAATAAGGAGATTAACATGAAAATCACTGTTTGCATCGGCAGTTCCTGCCACATTAAAGGTTCCCGTCAGGTCGTTGAGCAGCTGCAGTACCTGATTTCCGAAAATAAACTGGGAGATCGGGTCGAGCTGGGCGGCACCTTCTGTATGGGCAAATGCCAGAAAGGCGTTTGCGTCACCGTGGACGATCAGTTCCATTCCGTAACCCCCGATACGGTGGGTGAATTCTTTGAAAAGAACGTTAAAGGAAAGGTATAAAGATGATCATTCAGGTTTGTGTAGGCAGTTCCTGCCACATCAAGGGTTCCCCCGAGATCGTGGCGCTGCTGCAGAAGGCCGTGGATGAATATCACTTAGAGGATGAGGTTACACTTGCCGGCAGCTTTTGCATCGGCAAGTGTAATCGCATTGGTGTGACCGTTCAGGTGGATGATGATATTCATACCGGCGTAACAAAGGAAAATTTCAAGGAATTCTTTACCGAGAATGTGCTGAATAAGCTGGAAAGGAAGTAACGGGATATGCCCAATTGACTGACCTTAAAGAAATCAAACTGTAAAAACTGTTATAAATGCATCCGCCATTGCCCTGTAAAGGCGATCCGCTTTTCCGGTAACCAGGCCCATATCATTGGCAACGAATGTATTCTTTGTGGGCAATGCTTTGTGGTATGCCCCCAAAATGCCAAGGAGATCGTAGACGAGACCGAAAAGGTAAAGGTTTTCCTCCAGAGCGGAGAGCCGGTCATTGTGAGCCTTGCCCCCTCTTTTATTGCCAACTATCAAGGGGTAGGCATCGATGCCATGCGCAAGGCTCTGAAGCAGCTGGGCTTCTATGATGTAGAGGAGACCGCTCAGGGGGCCACCATCGTCAAGACCGAATATGAGCGGATGCTCCGGGAAGAGGAGCGGGATGTCATCATTTCCTCCTGCTGCCATTCCATCAATCTGCTGATCCAGAAGCACTTTCCTGCCGCATTGGAATATCTGGCCGATGTGGTGTCCCCCATGCAGGCCCACTGCCGGGAGATCAAGGAGCGATTCCCGGGTGCCAAAACTGTATTCATCGGGCCCTGCGTGGCTAAAAAGGATGAAGCGGAGTACTACGACGGCATTGTGGATGCGGTACTTACCTTTGAAGAGCTGACCAACTGGATGAAGGAAGAAGGTATTCAGCCGGAGCAGCAGCTGGATCACGATATCTGCAGCCGGGCCCGGTTCTTCCCCACCACCGGCGGCGTACTGAAAACGATGGCACAGGACGCTCCCGGTTATACCTATCTGGCGCTGGACGGTGTAGAAAACTGTATCGCTGCCCTGAAGGATATCGAAGAAGGAAAACTGCATAAATGCTTTATCGAAATGTCTGCCTGCGTGGGCAGTTGTGTGGGCGGCCCGGTAATGGAAAAATACCACCGCGCCTCCCCCATCACCGATTATGTAGCGGTCTCAGATTATGCCGGTACTAAGGATTTTGATGTAGCACAGCCCAAACCCTCCCAGTTGAAAAAGAACTTTGCCTATATCGAGCATCGGCTGCCTCAGCCCTCGGAGACCGAGATCAGCAGCATTCTGCGGCAGATGGGCAAATTCAAGCCTTCCCAAGAATTGAATTGCGGCTCCTGCGGCTACAATACCTGCCGAGAAAAGGCAATCGCCATTGCGCAGGGCAAGGCCGAAATATCCATGTGCCTGCCCTATTTGAAGGATAAAGCGGAAAGCTTTTCCGATACCATTGTGAAGAACACCCCCAATGGGCTGATCGTGCTCAATGAACAGCTGGAGGTGCAGCAGATCAACGATGCTGCCCGGCAGATCATGAACATCCGCTCCGCCTCCGATATTTTGGGCGATCAGGTGATCCGGGTGTTGGATCCGTCCATCTTCCTCACCGTGCTGAACACGGGTCGGGACGTACGGGATCAGCGGGTCTATCTGGCAGAATACAAGCGATATGTGGAACAGACGGTGGTTTATGACCGGGATTCCCATCTGCTCATCGGTATTATGCGGGATGTGACCGACGAAGAAGCCCAGCGTGAGCGGAAGGAACACATCAGCCGCCAGACGATCGAGGTTGCCGATAAGGTGGTAGATAAGCAGATGCGCATCGTGCAAGAGATCGCCTCCCTTCTGGGCGAGACCGCCGCTGAGACCAAGATCGCTTTGGCTAAATTAAAGGAGTCCATCTCAGATGAATGATTTATGTGCAGATATCGGATATAAAAGCATCAATCATTACGGCGAGCAGCTTTGCGGCGACCATGTGGATATTGTAGAGCCGGATGAAAATTCCACCGTCATCGTACTTTCCGACGGTCTTGGCAGCGGCGTGAAGGCCAGCATCCTTTCCACCCTTACCTCCAAGATCATCTCCACCATGCTGGCGGAAGGGCTGCCGCTGGAGGAATGTGTTTCCACCATCGCCGCTACCCTGCCGGTCTGCTCGGTACGAGGCGTTGCCTATTCCACCTTTACCATTATCCATTTGAAGAATAACCAGGTCGCCGAGATCATTCAATACGATAACCCTCAGGTCATTGTCATCCGGGACGACATGAACTATGAATATCCCAAAACCGAAATGAATATCGGCGGCAAAAAGATCTTAAAATCCGTCATCAAGCTGCAGGAAAATGATCTTTTTGTGGCCATGAGCGACGGCTGCCCTCACGCCGGGATCGGCACCGCCTACAATTTTGGCTGGAAACGGGAGGATATCATCAGCTTTGTGGAGACCTTAGCCCCTGCAGGCTACACTGCCAAGACTCTCTCCACCATGTTGGTGGATGAATGTGACCGGTTGTACGGCAATATGCCCGGAGACGACGCCACCGCCTGCATCGTGAAGATCCGCAAGCGGGAGCCCATGAATATGCTCTTTGGGCCGCCCTCCAACCGGGACGACGCCGACCGGATGATGTCGCTCTTCTTCTCCAAGGAGGGCAAGCACATCATCTGCGGCGGCACCACCTCCTCCATTGCCGCCAAATACTTGGGCAAGCCCCTGAAGGCCACCTTAAGCTTTGAGCAATCGGATGTCCCCCCCATTGCAGAGATCGAGGGGGTGGATCTGGTAACAGAGGGCGTGATCACCGTGAACAAGGTGCTGGAATATGCCAAGGATTATCTGGGAGAGAACAAGTTTTATGAAGATTGGAGCTTCAAAAAGGACGGCGCTTCCCTGATCAGCCGCCTGCTCTTTGAAGAAGCCACCGACATCAACTTCTATGTGGGCCGGGCCATCAATCCCGCCCATCAAAATCCCGATCTTCCTATCAATTTCAGCATTAAGATGAACCTGGTAGAAGAGCTCTCCAAATGCTTAAAAGAGATGGGAAAACGTATTAAAGTAAGTTATTTTTGAGGAAAAATCATGAGAAAATTTGATACAAAAGTACAGCACTTAAAATATAAGGTCCTGCGGGAGGTTGCCCGCCGGGCCTGGGATGACACGCTGCTCCAGAACGTGATGGACATTCCCAAAACCATTGTACCGGGTAAGACGCCCACCATGCGATGCTGTGTATACAAGGAGCGGGCCATTCTGGGCGAGCGGGTCAAGATCGCCATGGGCGGCGACCCGGAAAACCCGAATGTGATCCAAGTTATCGATATTGCCTGCGATGAATGCCCCGCCGCCGGCTACGAAGTGACCGATTCCTGCCGGGGCTGCCTGGCCCATCGCTGCGAGGATGTCTGCAAAAGAGGCGCCATTTCCTTCGACCACAACCATGTGGCCCATATCGATAAATCTAAGTGTGTGGAATGTGGCCAATGCGCAAAGGTCTGCCCCTATTCTGCCATCATCAATCGCAAGCGCCCCTGTCAGATCGCCTGCAAGGTGAAGGCGATCTCCATCAATGAGGATAACGCCGCCGCTATTGATAACGAAAAGTGCATCCAATGCGGCGCCTGTGTTTATCAATGCCCCTTTGGTGCCATTAGCGATAAATCCTACATCCTGAATGTGATCGACCTGATCAAAAAGAGCCGGAGGAACGAAAGGTACAAGGTCTATGCCATGGTTGCCCCCTCCATTTCCAGCCAGTTCACCTACGCTAAGCTGGGGCAGGTGATCAGCGGCCTGAAGGAATTGGGCTTCTACACCGTTATTGAAGCCGCACTGGGTGCAGATATGGTAGCGCAGGCAGAATCCAAGGAATTGGTCGAAAAGGGCTTTCTGACCAGCTCCTGCTGCCCGGCCTTTGTGCAGTATATTAGATCCGCCTTTCCTGCTCTGTTGCCCCTGGTCTCCCACAATCTTTCCCCCATGGCCACTCTGGCCAAATATATCAAGGAGACCGATGCAGATGCCAAGGTAGTATTCATCGGCCCCTGCACCGCCAAAAAGGCAGAGGCTCAACTGGAGAGTGTGAAGCCTTATGTGGACTGCGTACTCACTTTTGAAGAACTGCAGGCACTCTTCGACAGCCGAGATCTGGATATTACCGCCCTACCGGAGGATGTTCTGGATAACGCCTCCTATTTCGGCAGAATATTTGCCCGTTCCGGCGGCCTTTCCGATGCAGTAGCCCAAGGTCTGAAGGAACAAAACCTTGAATTCGACCTAAAGGCCCTCCCCTGCGACGGCATTGAAGCCTGCCGCCTGGCTCTGCTGAAAAAGAGCAAGAATGTGCTGGATGCCAACTTTATTGAAGGCATGGCCTGCATCGGCGGATGTATCGGCGGTGCCGGCTGCCTGACCCACGGCGAAAAGAACAAGGCGCAGGTCGATGAATACGGCCGGGAAGCCTTTGAAAAGACCATCGGTGATGCGGTGGCGCTCCTCAAATAGGAATAAAACCCCGCCCTCTTGCATATGCTTTAGCAAGAAAGGGCGGGGTTTATTTTGTTTTACGAATGTGATGAACGGGCACGAGAGCTGGGCAATTATATCATTCAACATAACGCAACAGTACGGCAGGCAGCCGCCGTATTCAAAATATCCAAATCCACCGTACATACAGAAGTAACAATAACGAACGGTTTGTGTGGTTGGTAGCATAAACACTCAAAAACCGCATAAATAAAGGCTTTACAGCACGGCTCGTCGCCGTGCTTTTTTTGCGTTTCAAGAGATATATTATATATAATGTAGCCATCAAAGAATAAAACTGCCGTTATCGGCAAAAATACAAACAGAAATCATTTCAACCACATTGACATATTGCCGATATTATGATATACTATTAACAGTAAATTTGGAGGTCTGCATATGAAATATTTATCCGTTAAAGAGGTCGCTTTAATTTGGAATACATCCGAGCGTAGCGTTCGTAATTATTGTGCTGCAGGTCGTGTCCCCGGTGCTTTTCTTACAGGTAAGACATGGAACATCCCCGAAAACGCTGAGAAGCCTGAAAGAAGCAATAAGAGCAAACCTGCTCCGCAGACGTTGCTCGATATTCTGAAAGAGGAAAAGCGCAGTCAGACGCACGGCGGAATTTATCATAAAATACAGATCGAACTTACCTATAACTCCAATCACATCGAAGGCAGCCGCCTCACACACGATCAAACACGCTATATCTTTGAAACCAATACCATTGGCATAACGGATGAAGGTGTTCGTGTTGACGATATTATTGAAACCGCAACCCACTTCCGTTGTATCGATGAAATCATTGAAAGTGCAAAATCGCAGCTCAGCGAAAAGTTTATTAAACATCTGCATTTCATCCTCAAGACCGGTACAAGCGATGCTAAAAAAGATTGGTTTGCAGTCGGTGATTATAAAAAGTTGCCTAACGAAGTTGGTGGCATGGAAACCACCCTACCCGAAGATGTGTCGACTGAAATGAAAAAACTCCTTGCCGATTATAACAGCAAAGAGAATGTAACACTCCACGATATTATTGAGTTCCATGTGCAGTTTGAACGCATCCATCCCTTCCAAGACGGTAACGGACGTGTCGGCAGACTCATTATGTTCAAAGAATGCTTAAAACACGGTATTGTACCGTTTATCATTGAAGATAAAATAAAAATGTTCTACTATCGCGGACTGAAAGAATGGAATCAGGAAAAAGGTTATCTTACCGACACCTGCCTTTCCGCACAGGATACATTTAAAAATTATTTAGATTATTTTAGAATACCTTACGACAAAGTGTAATAAAAAATGCTTATGAACTCATCTGAATTCATAAGCATTTTTAATATATTTCTTGTTCTCTGCTGTCAAAGAGATCGCAATCAAAAAATTCACGAACAGTTATTTCAAGACCGTCACATATTTTCTTTATAGAAACGACTCCTGGATTTTGACTTTTTTCGTTTAGCATACTATAAATTGTAGAGGGCGCTACACCGGAGATGTTGGCTAAAGCGTTAATGGCAATATGCTTTTCCTCACACAATTGAAGTATTCTTTTGGCAACTGCTTCTTTTGTATTCACCGGTGCACCTCCTTATTACATAAAATTTTACCCAAAATTGCGATAAATCGTGTGGGATATATCGCAATTTTGGAATTAATGTGATATAATATGCAATAAAGAGCGAAAAATTATACAGGAAAAGTTTGCGATATGTCGAAAATGGTGTTGACATCTGTAAACATTTGTATTACAATAATAGCGTTGGATAATATCAGCAATATTATGGAGGTGTATAATCTTGGCTGGTAAAAAATTATTTATACCATCAAAACGCTATAAGGGTGATACCTCTGTTGTGTCTG
>JAFTZM010000045.1 GCA_017464525.1 Clostridia bacterium | reverse complement strand
GGTTCATCTCACATCGAGAAACCTCTATTCCTCAGCGGCCAATTCCTTTGGCCGGTACACCCCAAATCGATAAGCCTCCATTCCCCCAGCGGCCAATTCATTTGGCCTGTACACCCCAAATCATGAAACCTCCATTCCTCAGCGGCCAATTCATTTGGCCAGTTCACCTCAAATCAAGAACCCTCCATACCTCAGCGGCCAATACAATTGGCCGGTACACCCCAAATCGAGAAACCTCCATGCCCCAGCGGCCAATTCATTTGGCCGGTACACCTCAAATCAAAAATCCTCCATGCCCTATCGGCCAATTCAATTGGCCGGCACACCCCAAATCAAGAACCCTCCTTGCCTCTGCGGCCAATTCATTTGGCCGGCACGCCTCAATTCAAGATTTCTCCATACCACAGCGGCCAATTCATTTGGCCGGTACACCTCAAATCAAGAACCCTCCTTGCCTCTGCGGCCAATTCATTTGGCCGGCACACCCCAAAGCAAGAAGTCTCCTTGCCTCTGCGGCCAATTCATTTGGCCGGTACACCTCAAATCAAAAATCCTCCATGCCCCAGCGGCCAATTCATTTGGCCGGCACACCCCAAAGCAAGAAGTCTCCTTGCCTCTGCGGCCAATTCATTTGGCCGGTACACCTCAATTCAAAATTTCTCCATACCACAGCGGCCAATTCATTTGGCCGGCACACCCCAAATCAAGAACCCTCCATGCCCTATCGGCCAATTCAATTGGCCGGCACACCCCAAATCAAGAACCCTCCATGCCTCTGCGGCCAATTCAATTGTATTTTTGCAATGCAATTTCAATGCGCCACATCATACCCCAATTTATTTGGGGTCCCCGTCCTTATTCCTGAACAAGCACCCCAAAAAGGAAAGAGAGAACAAAGCATTGCTGCAATATTCTCTCTTTTCTCTTATCGAACCGCCTCTCTCAATTTGGCGATATTCACATCCATCGATTCATCCGCCTTGAAGATACTGGAGGTCCCGGCCACAAAAATGTTTGCCCCCGCCTCCTTCATCAGGGCAGCGTTGGGGAAGTTCACATTGCCATCCACCTCGATCTCCACCTGCTCATAGCCATTAGCATCCAGCCAGTCCCGCAGGCGGCGGATCTTTTTCAGGGTAGCAGGCACCAGCTTCTGGCCCGCAAAGCCGGGGTTGACCGTCATCACCAGCACACCGTCCACATCGCAAAGGATCTCCTCCAGCACGCAAAGCGGCGTTGCAGGATTGATAGCCACCATGGGCTTGGCGCCCTTTTCCCTGATGCGGGCCAGCACCCGTTGCAGATGCTTTGTGCTCTCATAATGCACCGCCACAAAATCCCCCGCCTCAATGGGGAACCAATCCAGCTTGTTTTCCGGCTCCTCCACCATCAGGTGATAATCCAGAGGAATAGAAGTGTTCCGCTTCAAAAACCGGCAGTAATCAGTGCCCAGCGTAAAATTCGGCACAAACCTGCCGTCCATGATATCAATATGAAGATATTCGATTCCGTTCCGTTCCAGGGCCCTCAGCGTCCCCGGGAGATCGGTATAATCGGCACACATCATAGAGGGAGAGATCTTGCTTGTCATTGTTTTTGCTCCTTGTTTTTTTCCTATTATAACAAAAAGCGGTTGCTTTCGCAACCGCTTTTAAAATTATTTCCGGTAAGCCATTTCCATGAGCTTGGTCAGGTTCTTGGCTTCCTCGATACCGCAGCCGGGCAGGATGTTGCCGGTGCAGAACTGCTTCAAGGGAGAAGGCAGCCCTTCTACCATAGGAACCTCCACCACAGCCTTGGTCTCCTTGGTGCGCTTCTCCGCGGTCTTGCCGGTGGACCGCACCCAGCCCAGCTCGCCGCCCACCTCGATGGTGATGGGGTAGCCGTGAGAAACAAAGCCGGTCTCATTGATGGCGATGGCACCGTTGGCATACTGCAGCACGGTCACCGCGTTGTCCTCTACCTGATCCACATTCTTCTTGGCGGTCTCAGGATTCTCGCAGGCCAGAGTGAAGGTGGAGCTTGCCGCCACCGGCATCCCCAAGATCCAATCAGCCAGATACATCCCGTGGGCCCCCAGATCGATCATGGCGCCGCCGCCGCACTCCTTGGCATTATAGAAATGAGGAGGCAGCCAATTGCCGGTGCTGCCGTCGTGGACATTACGGAAACGGAAATAGTTGATCTTTCCCAGCTCGCCGCTGTCCACTACGCTCTTCACCGTCTGCGCCATGGCGCCGTACTTATGGGGATAGGAGATGACAAACTTCACGCCGTTGCGCTTGACCGCCTCTTCCACAGCCTCACATTCGGCGGTGGTCAAGGCCAGCACCTTTTCAGTGAAGATATCCATCTTGGCATCCGCCAATTTCACCATAACTTCGGCGTGGGTATCGCTGGAGGTGCAGACAATCGCCGCATCAGCGCCGCTGGCCAGTAGCTCATCCAAGGATTTGAACTCCTTCAGACCGTACTTTTCGCAAAAAGCCTTGCGCCATGCCTCGTTCTGCTCCCAGACACCCAGCACCTCTGTATGCTCCGCAGCGGTTTTGTAATACTGCTCGGCATGAACGTGCCACAGGCCGCAAATTACTGTTTTCATTCGAAATACACCGGCTTTCCGGTCTTGCTGGAGGTGTAGATAGCTTCCAGAATTTCAGAAACCACACAAGCCTGCTCCGGCAGAACCACAGGATCGGTATCGTCCACGATAGCCTTGATCCAGTTGCGGGCCTCGGTGATGGCGGGAGTTTCCTTCACACCGTCGTAGAAAGCAACGCCGCCGGCCTTAGTGTTGATCTCGGTGTTGGATTCGCGATCCAGCTCGATCTTATTGATGATCAGCTTGTTGTTCTTCATGGAAAGACCGGCCTTGCTGCCGCAAAGAACACAGCTACCTTCCTGAACAGGCTCATCGGTGTTCAGCGCCCAGCTGGTCTCCAGCATGATGGTAGCGCCGTTCTTCATCACGATCATCGCGCAGGCAGCCTCCTCCAGCGGAGTGGTGGAAACGCCGTTATCACCCCAGGGGTTACCGGCTTCGGGATGCTCCAGCTTCTTATGGGTCTTGCCCAGAACCACAGCGGGCTCATAGTTGTTCATCAGATACAGGGTAACATCCAGAGAATGGGTGGCGATATCGATGATGGGGCCGCCGCCCTGCGCTTCTTCATCGAGGAATACGCCCCAGTTGGGGGTGCCTCTGCGGCGGGTAGCCAGACAGTTGGCATAGTAGATCTCGCCCAGCGCGCCGCTCTCGATGTACTGCTTGGCATAAATGCTGGGTACCTTCTGGCGGTGCTGATAGCCAATGGTCAGCTTCTTGCCGGTTTCCTTGGCAGCCTCTACCATTCTGCGTGCGTCTGCAGCAGTCTTGGCCATGGGCTTTTCGCACATAACGTGCTTATCGGCATGAAGGGCATCGATGGAGATCTGAGCGTGCTCCCGGTTGGGGGTCAGCACATGAACCACCTCGATCTCGGGATCCTTCAGCAGCTCTTTATAATCGGTATAAACCTTGGCATCGGGGGTGCCGTACTTGGCGGCAGCCTTCTGCGCACGCTCCTCAATGAGATCGCAGAATGCAACCATCTGCACATTGGGGATCACCTGCAGGGAGGGCATATGCTTGCCGTTTGCAATACCGCCGCATCCGATGATGCCTACTTTAACGATTCTGTCCATAGTAATTTTCCTTTCTTCGGTGCCGAAATTTTAAAATGCACCTTTTCTGAAAATAATGATACCATTTTGGAAAACAATATGCTATAATAAAAATGACCTAAATTATCAATTATTTGTCATTTGAGGTTTTATATGAGCAATTACCGCATCGAAAAAGAAAATAAGATCATCAACGAAAACCATGTAGAGAGCTTCGTCCAGAAATTCAACGGAAAAAAAGAGGGCGCCAGCCCTCATATTCACCTGGCGGTGGAGATCCTTCATATCGTCAGCGGGGAATTCCGTATCTTTGTGGATGATATCCCCTATCAGGTCTCCGCCGGCGAGACCCTGCTCATCCGCTCCAACGCCACCCATTGGATCTACGCCCTTTCGGAGGAGCCCAGCAGCTATTATGTTATCAAATTTACCCCGGACTTTCTGATGGAGATGGCCAACCGGGAGGGCAGCTCCTCTTATCTTTTGAGCATGGCGCTCCTCAATAACCAAGCCAAGACCCATTGGAGCAAGGAAGAAAGCGTTGGCATCGCCCAAGCCTGCGACCGCCTCTTCCGGGAAAAGGAGCAGCAGAGCTACGGCTCCGATATTGCCATAAAAATTTGCGTTGCCGAGATCAACCTCACTCTCCTGCGGGATATCGAAGCCGATGCCCCGCCCAAGGACGCGGGCAACGAAAACCTGGTGCGCAGGGTGTACGACGCGATCGTCTATATCAACCAGCACTACGCCGAGGAGATCACCGCCGAGGATTGCAGCAGCCACGTGTTTTTAAGCTATAGCTACTTCTCCCGCAGCTTCAAACGGATCACCGGCAAGACCTTCAAGGATTACCTCACCCTCACCCGCATCAATCAGGCGGAAAAGGCGCTGGTCTCCACCAAGCTGCCCATCACCGAGATCGCCGCCGCCTGCGGCTTCAATAATATCTCCTATTTCAGTGCCATCTATAAAAAGATCAAGGGCGTCTCCCCCTCCACCGCCCGGGAACTGAAGCAAAGTTGTAATTAAAAACACTTTCCGCTCTTGCAGTCCTCGGCGGTGCCGCCCCGGTAGCATAGCTCGTTGGGGCATTGGCCGCCCTCCATCAGCTCCACCAGATTCTGCACCGTGGTCTCTGCAATATTCTCCAGCGCCTCCTCAGTCAGAAACGCCTGATGGGAGGTCACGATCACATTAGGCATGGAGATCAGCCGCGCCAAGGTGTCGTCCTCCAGAATGTGGCCGGAATTATCCTCAAAAAAGAGATCCGATTCCTCCTCGTAAACATCCAGGCAGGCCGCCCCCACCTTGCGGGATTTGATCCCCGCCAGCAGCGCCTCTGCATCGACCAGAGCGCCCCGGGAGGTGTTCAGCAAAACCACGCCCTGCTTGCACTTGCCCAGCGCCGCCTCATCGATGATGTGATAGGTGTCGTCGGTCAGGGGGCAATGCAAAGAGATGATATCACTCTGCTGAAAAATGGTATCCAGCTCCACATACTCGATCCCCGCATCCTTGGCAGGAAATTTATCGTAGGCCAGTACCTTCATCCCAAAGCCCCGGCAGATATCGATAAATACCCGGCCGATCCGCCCGGTGCCGATGACCCCCACCGTTTTGCCGTGGAGATCAAAGCCGGTCAGGTTGGTAAGGCTGAAATTGAAATCCCGGGAACGGATATAGGCCTTGTGAATTCTCCGGATGGAGGTCAGCAGCAGTGCTATGGTGTGCTCCGCCACCGCATAGGGGGAATAGGCCGGCACCCGCAGCACATGGACCTTGCCAAAGGCGTGCTTCATATCCACGTTATTAAAGCCGGCGCACCGCAGCGCCACCGCCCGAACCCCCAGCTCCTGCAGCCGGTCGATGACCGCAGCATTCACCGTGTCGTTCACAAATACACACACCCCGTCGAACCCCTTGGCCAGGTCCACCGTGTCCTCATTCAGCTTGGTTTCAAAATATTTGAATGTGATGCCCTTTTCTGCCCCGAACCGCTCAAAGGAAGGCTTGTCGTAGGGCTTGGCATCAAAAAATGCAATTTTCATCATATCACCTCAGTATTAATATCTCACAGCAGCACCGAAAAAATCTCCCCGCCGCCGTTTACAAAAATTTCCAGATCGTATTTTTTTATTATATACCCCAACGCCCCGTTTGGCAACAGAAAATATTTTTCAAGTTTTTTCGAAAAATATCTTGACATTTTTTGTAAAATAAATTAAATTGAAAGAAATTTGAATATAGAACAAAGAGAGCGATGCGCAAGGGGTTCCCCGATCGCACCGCTCCATCCAACGCAGCCATTATTTATTTTTCCTCAGATAGTCGGATGCTGCCACAGCAAGACTCATCCTGGTGTCATATAAAAGCTCCAGCAGCTGCTCCCGTTCCTGCGGATCCGCATCCTCCGGCAGCTGGCTGCGCACCTCTTTGATCGTGCTGTCCAGCCTTTGAAAAAACTCCATTAAAAACAAATCGGGAATGTCATCGGTCTCCGGCGGCGGAATGACCATGGAATGGCAGTCCCTTTTTTCTTTATTCAATTCAAGCTCTTTCATAAACAACTCTTTTCAAAATTCAAAAATTCCGGACGGTGTTAATCATGTTAAGTTTTTTCCTCTGCTTTATCGACGATGAGCAGCAGCGTATCCGGTTCGAAAACTTATACCTTACCTATAGAAAGCAAATGATCCGTACCGTGCTCCGGTATATCAAGAACGAGGACGATGCGGAAAGCGTTGTCAACGATGTTTTTCTTGAGATCGCCACCCGGCATATGTCCATCCTGCAAAGGATCCCCGATCCCGATGACCTGCGAACCTATCTGCTGAAAGCAGCCAAATACCGCGCTCTGAACGAGCTGAAATTCCAAAAACAAGGCGTCAGCTTTCAGATGGTAGAAGCCATCTGCCACCTTACCGACGAACAATTCCTGGATTACATCTGCGCCCGCATCGATCGCAGCCGGGCTGTGGATTGCCTGATGGAGCTGGACGATCAATACCGGGATGTCCTTTACTATCACCTGACGCTGGGGCTTTCTGTGGCCGATACGGCCAAGTGCCTCGGCCAATCCTTTGAAGCCACGAAAAAACAACTCACCCGCGGCAAGAAAATGCTGCTGGATCTGGTAGACGAAAAAGGGGGCTATGCAATTGACCAGAGATGAATTACGCAGCGCCATCCGTGAGGCGGCCTCTGCCGAATTCCGGGATATCCCCACCGATGACGCCCTGATCGATTATACCTTCTCCCCGTCCTTTGAAGCCACCATGAAGGACCTGATCCGGAAGGAAAAACGCAGCTGGTGGCGCATGACCAATACCGCCCGTAAACGGGTGTGTATCATCGCAGCAGCATTGATCATGCTCTTTGCCACCGCTTGCAGTATTCCTTCAGTCCTGAAACCGATCGTCAATTTTTTCAGCGAAGTCTATGAAACCTTTGCTCACTATTTCTTTGAAGGTGAAAAAACCAATACGATTAAAACCGAATATGTACTTACCAAACTCCCTGATGGGTATGTTGAAGTGAGTAGAGAAGAATTAGATGCTGCTATTTTCATTACTTATGAAAACAGTGACGGTCACTCAATTAAATTTTCTCAAAAGATTACTGATGACGCAGATTTATATGTTGACCTTGAAAAAGGAACCACAATAGAAATCACGCTAAATGACAATAGTATAATGCATCTTTATGAACAAGATAATTTCATTCGAGCAACTTTCGTTAAAGGTACCTACTACATCGTCATTATACATCAAGGAGATTTAACCCAACAAGAAATCACTGAAATAGTAAATTCAATTTCACTAATTTCTTAAATTAAGATTTTTCAATATGTTTTTTGTACTTGGCAGGTAATAGTATCTGCCGCTCCACCTGTTCCATATATCACAAATTCACTTGTGATCCGATAGGTACCAGTAGAGGGTAATTGAAAAGTGATAACACCATCATATGAATAGGTATAAGCATTATCAACCCATTCGTTATCCGTTTGCCCGATATCTACCTTTTGCCAAAACAATCCTAAAAATTTCTTGTGAATATAAGTAGTTACAACCCCTCTGGTAATAACTCCTTTTACACCTTCAAAATTATTAACAATAGTTAATAACCCACTATCCGAAACCGACGCAACCGTCGAGACCGACACCACATTATTATACCGTGGTGTGACGCCCGATGACGAATCGGTATCTGCGAAAACATTCACATCGAAAGCCGAAATAAATGTTAAGCAGATCAGCAAAACAGAAATCCAACGCAATCTTTTTTTCATTTTTTATCTCCTTCTCAATGGAAAAATTTTGTTCAGGCAACGCCTAATACACCCCTATAACAATTGAGAAGGCCAAAACGGGGACAAAAAATCGAAGATATCGCTAAAATTTCCTATTTTCCCCTAAAATATATCCCAAAATATGCCAATTTCATTCCTTCCTACAAAAAAGTGATAGAAGCCGCGCTTCTATCACTTTTTTACTTAAAGATGGTTCTTCCCTTCCGCAAGTTTCATCTCCTTGCCGCCGTACCGAAGCACCGCCTCCGTACCCTTGGGAATCTGAATTTCAAAATGAATGCCGGTAGCATCCTTTTCATAGCTGACCGCCACAACGCCGTTGGGGGTGGTGATACTGCCGGACATCCGGCCGATCTTAGAAACGATCTGCGGCTCTATGATCAGCGAGATATACCCCGCCGCGCCCTCTGCCTGCCGGATCCCCAGCAGGTATTCAAAGAGATAGGCCACCGGTGCCCCAAACATGGGGTGGCTGTGGGAACGGCTGCGGTTGCTGTCCCAATACTCATGGAAGGTGGTAGCACCGTTCTGCTGCCAATGGGCAAAGCCCTGCTCCCCGTTGTGGGTCAGCAGCTCCACCGCCAGTTCCGAATCCCCCCATTCCAGTAACACCCGCGTGAGGATATCGGTGGCAAAGATGCCGGTATCGAAGCAGCCCACCTTCTGATAATATCGCACCAGATTTTCATAGGTCTTTTCGCTGCCCAGCCCCAGATCCACCGCATAAGCGTTGGCACCTTGAACATTCATGATGAAGTTGCCGTCGAAGGTGTTGAAATAGGCGGCCTGAATGGCGGCCTTCCGCTGAGCGATCTTTTCCTCATAGCCGGCAATATCCTCATTCTTGCCGAGGATCCTGGCGATCTCTGCCATCTGCCGCAGGGACTTCACCATAAAATAGGTATTGACCATGGGCGCCGGCAGGATGACCTGCTGATTATGGGAGGTGATATCCTTTTCAGGATACAGAATGTTGGGGCCGCACCAATCTCCGAGGCACCACTCCCCCGGCTTATCGCTGGTGACCAGCCCGAATTCCGAATGAGCCTCTAAATAATCGATATACCGCCGCATATTGCCATAATATTTGGCCAGGATCGCAGGATCCCCGTAATGGCGGTAAAGCTGATAGGGCACCTCCACAATGGCGCAGCCCCAGCCCCCCGGCCCGCCGCCGCTGCGGATATAGGGAGCTGTGTACTGAATGTGGCCGCTGAGGGTGTCCTGCCCGTCGGCAATATCCTGCAGCCACTTTTCATAAAAGGCCCTGGCATCCAGGGTGGAAAGCACCGCATGGGTGGTCAGCTGACCGTCCCCGGTATAACCCCGCCGCTCCAAATGAGGGCAATCGGAGGGATGCCCGGTGTGCATATTGCAGCGCATGGTGTGAAGAAAGGTCTTATAGATCCAATTTAAGGTTTCGTTATCGCAATCAAAGGTGGAGGAGGCCGGCACATCCGCATGGATCACCTTGACACATTTTGGGGTAGCATCTCCCACCACCTCAAAGCAACGAAACCCGAACCAGGTGAATTCCGGCTGAACGGTGGCATTTTTTCCGTCCGAGATCACCGAAAATTCCTGGCCGTGGGCATGGGTGCGGTCAATGGTGCCATCGGGCAGCAGCTCCTCCGAAAAATAAACGGTGACCTTCTCTCCCGCCTTGGCAGCTACCTCCAGAACCGGGTAGCCGGAGGTGTTCTGCCCGCAATCGTAAACAGAATTCCCCACCTTTTTCACCGGCAATTCTTCCATCAGGGCATCGGCCGGGCAATCGGTGGTGCAGTATTCCGTCTCCAAGGGTTCTGTTACCACTGCCGGCTCCCAGACCGGTGCGGTGCTGAGATCCTGCTCCTCCCGCTTGGTGAAGTCGTAGCCGCAAACCTTCCCCTGCGCTACCAAGCAGCCTTCATCGGAAACAAAATCCCGATCCCCCACGGTTAAGCAGTAGATGGCCTTGGGAAGGCCGTAGAGGCGGCGGTAAAAGGTGTACCACCCGCCGCCGTAGGCGATCTCGATGACATTCTCCCCCGGCTGCAGCCAGCCCGTAACCTCAAATTCCGGAACATAGATCCGGTGCCCGGCCAGTGCCTCTCCTACCGGATCGCAGCTTGCTTCATAATCCGAAGAAAGGGGCAAAAAGGTATCCGGATTGACGCAATGCCCGTTCAGATAACATTTGAAAAAGCCCAGCCCCAGAACCCGTAAAGTGGCCTGCTCTACCTTCTCTAAATGAAAAACACCTTTTAATACCGAAAAGGTGCTGGCGGTCCGCTCCGGAGCCCCCATCCATTTGGCATTTTTAAAATAGTATTCCTGCTTGTTGTGCTCAGCAAATTCCATCCTCTCTCCTCCAAAATCATTTGACTGAATTTTATGTTTTTTATTTTAACATACGCAAATCTATTTTTCAACCAAGAAAAAATAGGAAAAAGCCATAGATTTTTTTGCCGGGCTGTACTATAATTTAAAATCATAATTTGATAGGAGCTCTTCCCATGAAAAAGAAACAGATCTTTGTGCTGGAATTCCAGCAGGAAAGCAACACCTTCAACCCGGTGGTTGCCACCGAAAAATCCTTTTTGCCCAAAGAGAAAGAAAATTGCCTCAACAACCGCATCAAGGTAGGCGGATGCCTCGCCGGTGCCGCTTCGGTCTTTGCCGAGGCCGGCGCCGAGCTGATCCCCTCCTTCTTTGCCGCCGCCCCCTCCGGCGGGCGGGTGAGCGATGCCTTTTTTAACCACGTTTGTGAGCGGGTAAAATACCACCTGCAGAATGCCGGCGAGATCGATGGCGTCTACGCCACCCTCCACGGCGCCACCTGCACCGAGACTGTCGACGATGCTTGCGGCACCCTAATGGAGATGGTGCGGGAGCTGGTGGGCAATAAGCCCATCGCCGCCAGCTTTGACCTGCACGCCAATATCACCGAAAAGATGCTCCGGAGCGTGGACATCATCTGCGGCTATAACACCTACCCCCACGTGGACTACTATACCACCGGCAAGCGGGCCGCCACCCTCCTGATGGAGATGCTGGCGGGAAAAACACATATCAAAGCCACCGCCGACGTGCTGGTTCCCCCCGCAGGCTACACCTCTCTGGAAGGCGCCTTCAAGGAACTGATGGATATGGGCCAGGCTATGGTGGAGGCCGGGGAGATCCGTGATTTCACCCTCTTCCCCGTCCAACCGTGGCTGGATCTTTCCGAGATCACCAGCCGTGTGGTCACCTACGGCGACGATGCCGATAAAGCAAAGGCCTGCGCTGATAAACTGATCCAAGGTCTGGTTGAGCGCAAGGAGCGGATGCATCCCAAAATGTACAGCGTAGAAGAGATCATCAAGATCGCCGAGGAAAACACCTCCGGCAAACCGGTCATTCTGGCCGACTCTGCCGATTCTCCCAACGGTGGCGCTGTGGGTGATAGCCCTGCGGTAGCCCTCAAGCTGCAGGAGCTGGGCAGTAATCTTCGTACCTCTGTGCTCGTGGTAGACCCCCAAGCCGTGGAACGCGCCTTCGAGGTGGGCGTGGGCAACAGCGGGAAATTCTCCATCGGTGCACACTCTACTCCCGGGTTGACCGAGCCCTTCAAGGGCGAAGGCACCGTCGTCTCCCTCCATAACGGCGAATTTCTTATGTACCGGCACGGTGAAGCCACCCTTGGCCGCTCGGCGGTCGTTCGGTTCGGAAACCTTTATATCCTGCTCTGCACCCGCGGCAGTAATACGGGCAAACCCACCATGTACCGCGCCTTCGGTCTGGAGCCCACCGCCTTTGATCTGCTGGTCATCAAGGCCAATACCTCCTTCCGCGTCCCCTATGCTCCCATCACCGACCTGATCTATGTATCCGATACACCCGGTGCCGGTGCCTCGAACCTGAAGCTCTTCCAATGGGACCACCTCCCCGCCGGCTTCTACCCCTTCGACCTTCCCGAAAATTATACCCCCGCCCCCGCAAAGCTTTGGTGAGCAACATAAAAATGGATCCCCAAAAGGGATCCATTTTTACTTATTCACCATATTCCACTTCCAGCAGCAGGGATGCCTGCGGCATGAAGTCTGTGGTAATATGGATCCGATCGCCGCAAAGCGCCCCTTCTGCTCCATACAGTTTGAAGGCGGCGCAGGCTTTGGGAAGGCAGATATCAAAATCAAAAACAGGATCCATGGAAAAATTCTGAAACAGCGCAATATGCCGATTTTCGCCCTTGGCACAGATGGAATATAGATCGGCGTAGCCGCAAATAGCGGGATAAGGCTTTTTAAAAAATTCCTGCAGCTGTTCTCCTCTTTTGTAAGAGCAATACAAAGCGCTGGATTCATCCACATAGAACGTGTCAAAATTGAGAACCAGAAAATTCTTATATTCAAAGCTTGCAACAGCTCCCGTATCGTACCGGCTTTTCACGATGGCACCTTCCTTCAGGGTCAGATCCATAAATTGCGCTTCATCAGCGATGGCTCCGAGATGAACCTTTTCCTTTTCAAAAAGCTCAAAAGCCGGGCAAGGCGCCGCGGCCATGCCATCAATGCCGGTATCGATGCCCTTTTCTTTCAGCATCAGCGCCGCAGGAAGATCAAGAACCACCTTCTTGTGGATATTTTTAAAATAAAGCGCATCATCCCCAAGGACCACGGCGCAATCATCTTCGCCTTCGTAAGAAACGGGAATGGCGTGGCAGGAAAGCAAGGCTGCAGCATTGGAAAAATAGGTGCACATCACCGGCTTTTCCCCGGCAAACCTTTCAGGCAGAAGCGCCTCTGTAATGCGGTGCGCCGGCCGGTAGACCCGCACCCCGCAGGGAAAAGCTCCTTCAAAGGCCTTTTCGACCCTTTCATAGAACGGAATATTGCGGGTATGAATTTTAAGATACTGCAGCTCGTATTTCGGGGAGGAATAATAGTCAAAAAGATATTTCAGGCTTCTGGCCCCTGAAGCGTGCATGGCAATATCGAAATTCTCCACCAGCATAGCAGGGGTCCGGTAGCAGGGCCGGGGGTAGGAATCCGCTTCTGCAAAAAATTCGATCTCCCCATCCTTGCACCAGCTGATCTGATTGCGTGCATTCTCAATGATTGCGGAAAGCCGTTGCCCCGGGAAACGGCGCTTTGCCACCCAATAGGGCGCGCCGGTCAACCGAAAGAAGGGGGCCGTATTCCCCGCCAGGATCCGGGCCATTTCCAAGGGATCTGTCCCCTCGATATCCCAGGAAGTAAACCCTGCGCACAGCCCCACACGGATCCCCGGGTCGATTCCGTCCACCGTTGCCCGCACCTTGCGGCAAAATGCCCGCATACTGTTCCCCATCACTTTAAACCAAGCGTCCCGGTATTTATTTTTACCGCCCGTAAAGATTTTGGTCAGGTCCTCAATTTCTCCTGCTTCTTCCCGAAGCAGCTTCAGATGCCGCTCGCAAAAGCAGCCGATCCCCGGCCGTACCGAAAGGCAAAGATCGTCGTCCAGCATGATCAGCGCCGGATGAAGCGCCGCAATATCCTTCACCCACGCCAGATACGCCGCCGTGAAATCCGGATCCTCCGGGCAAAAAGCATCTAACTCCCGGCTGACCCCCGTCACCGAACGGAGCCGCGTCCAGGAGCACTGCTCATAAGGCAGAGGATCTCCAAACCCAAAAGCCTGGATCCATACCCCTGTTTCCAGCCCGTTCCTTTCAAAAAAACGCAGATTTTCCTCCAACCTGTTTATATGATCCTTCCGTTCAAAGAAAGAAGCTCTGTCCAAAGCGATCCACACCCGGCAGGCTCCGGCCAGCCGGATCTGCTCCAGCAAGACCTCCCGAGTTCTCTCGTTCACAGCAGAATTCATGATAGGAACATCCGGTCGAAGCATAAAAAATCCTCCTATTTATTATCAATAAAAACCTTTTTAACCGCTTCCAAATAGCAGTCAGGTCATCCGGTTGCGGATAACTGCCCCAACCAACATATTCAGTATGGTACAAAGATTTGTTTAATTGACCACCGCCGATAACATAGTTGATTCGATCTTTGGGAGGATGAATGTCGGTTGCGAATCTTAACTTCTTTCCCCAATATGCAGACCGAAGCTGATTGTTAAAAACATAAAACGAATACGTAGAATCCTTTGTTTCGATCACATATTGATCTCTTTCTTGGCTATAAAAAATTGACATTTCATGTTCTTCTATAAGTATTTTTTCGATAAAACAAAAGATATCATAATCTATATTTAATCGCACCTGAGCAAAAATGTCAAGAGTCAGTGTTTCGCTATGTTAAACACCTTCGCCACGATTTTCCATAATGGACTTGCGGGTGACGGGAGAAACGAAATAGAAGGCATTTTCGGCATGATAAATCTTGACCAGTTTTGAAAAAATCTCATCAGAGACTTGAGATGGGATGCCATCGTTTTCGACCAATGCCGCATCTCCGACAATGCGGGTATAAATTTGTATGTAGTGCCAGTTTTCCCGGACAACTTTTGGCAGTTCCCGGTGCACCGCCATAAAATCGCGGGCGAGAGGTTCGACCTGATCTTTATCTGCAATTTCGAAGGTATGGCGAAGAATAATATCTGTAAGAGCATTGAATGTTGGCTCTCCCCGCAGGAATGACCAACTGCGCGCGCAGAGGCTTTCCGTCAACTTCCTCGATACCGGGCGAAGCGATGCGGTAACCACCCTTGGTATAGGGAAATAAAATCTTCCCGCCACCCCGCTCTGCCGCAAAATCGATAGCCGACTGAATCGCCGCAGTATCGTCGGTGATCCCATCCCCTTTTGCGCCAAAATCAACAGATCGCTTTACGAAACTTTTTCGTAATCAAAGAAAGGTATAACCTCCGGCCTCCGGGATTCTGTTTCTTTTGTTTCTGCCTATCTCTAAAGACAGCAAAAAGCCAAAGCCTTGATCAACTGCCACTTTGCAACATCGACCAATCCTTCGCGAGCCGTTGTTCGCTCGGTATTTCTCGTGTTGCGGCAGCTGCGCGTCGGACTCATAACCCGAAGGCGACAGATTGGAAGTCACTCGCTTCTGTAACAATTAAAAAACGGATTCCCATTGGGAATCCGTTTTTTATGGCTTGTTGCACCGAAAAAGATATTAGAGTTTTTGTTTTGGAGAATTGTTAAACATATTTCTATAAGCTTTATAAAATCCGCAATATGATGTATATCCCACCAATCTGCTGATTTCTGTAAGAGATAGGTTCGTGGTTTGAGATAACATAATAGCGGCTTCGATTTTTCGTTTAGACAGCTCTCTTACAAATGTATTACCGGTAATTCTTTTTACTTCTCTTTCGGTTTGCTTACGACTAAGCATAAGTTCATGCGCCAAGTCATCAAGAGTGGCATTTGAATAATATTTTTTTGAAAAAAACTCTTCTATGATGAGTTCTCTGTTTGTAATAGGAATCTTTGTTTTTTCTGTTTCTATAATCAGAAAATCAGAGCAAATATAAGATAATAAAGCTTTTAATTTGCTGTCCCTTCCGATAAGAGCGTAATCTTGTATTTCTTTGCAAAGTAATGACAACAGGGTTATAGGCAGAGAACTTTTATTTGGTGATTTACAGTGACTGTTACAATCTAATAAAAAAGAAATTCGTTTAGAACCCTCTTTGAAAGATTGGTATTTATGAGACATATTGGCAGGAATAAATAATACATCACCCTCTTGTAAAAGGATATCTTCTTTATCGCATTGCATAATAGCAGTTCCACTTAAAAAAATGTGCATTTCAACAAAAAGATGCTTGTGCAATGGGTAACAAAGATCTTTATGATCAAAAAAGCCTATTTGCATATATATTTTTGTTTTGAAACCGTTGATGTCTATAATAAATTCATTGTTCACAATACATTTCCTCAAAAGACATTTTGTTTTTGGATTGTCTATCCTGTATATCGACAAAGCCAATGTTTTAATATACAATAAAAATATCACAACATAGATTTGTTGTCAATCTAAAAAAGAGGTGTCTATTTTGTCAATGTATAACATATGGAAAAAAGAATGTAGTATGCCAAAGGTTTCGGAGTTAAAAACTGTAAAATCAGAACACGTAACCATCAAACCGTTTGAACCCGAAGAAGACGGATACGTTTTCTTACACGGTGTAGCAATTGTAAAATTCAAGGGAAGAATGTATTGTGCATGGGCGCATAATAAGGTTAGAGAAAATTCTGACGATGAAGAGGTAAATTATGCGATAAGCGACGACAGCGGGAAGACTTGGTCGGGATGCGTAAGCGGAAATATGAATCCTCAAAACGGTGTTGCTGTCAGTCATGGAGTATTTTTAGTTCATGAAGAAAAGCTTTATTTTTTTGCTCCGCAGTTTAAAGGACAGATGGGTGCAGAAATGATGAAAATGAGTGTTTACGTTTTAGATAAAGAAAACGAGAAATTCCGTTATATCGACGTGGCTATGAACGAAAGATTCTGGCCTATGTGCGAGCCCGTACTTATGGAAAACGGAAACTATATAATGCCCGGCATATACGTAGCTTCCGATTATAAGTCTCCGGATAACGCCGCTGCGGTTGCAATAAGTCGCGGTTCGGATATTCTGCATTGGGATATGGTTAAAATCGAAAGAGCAGAAGATGTGAAAGTATGGGGTGAGTGCTGTATTGCAGTAAACGGCAGTAACATAAAAATGTATTGTCGTGAACATTCGGGAAAACTCAAAGCTCTGTATTCTGAAAGTTTCGATTTTGGCAACACCTGGAGCGAAATGGCTTTAAGTGACCTGCCTATGATAAACAGTAAACCTTACGCAGGTACTCTTTCAACAGGTCAGAAATACATTATATGCAGTTGTGCACAAGAAATTAATGCACGTGACCCGCTCACCATTGCTATATCAGAAAAAGGTGAGGATAAGTTTAGTAAAATATATACTATTGATAGTGGAAAGATATTATCCTATCCTTATGCAATAGAAGTAGACAAAAAATTATATGTAGCCTACTCTTCAACAACGGAAGGATTTAACCGCAACAGCGCCGAGCTTGCGATCATTGATATTAAGGATTTGCAGCCATGAACGAAACACATAAAAACAAGTTTAAGCTGTACTCAATAGCTATTATTTGCACTATGCTTTGGGGAAGTGCAATTCCCACCATAAAGCTTGGGTACGATGTTTTTAACATAATGCCCTCTGCTACTGCTGATAAATTGTTTTTTGCAGGAGTTCGTTTCTTCGGTGCGGGGCTTTTAATTCTCGTTCCGTATTTTTTCTTTCATAAGGAAATCCAACTAACAAGAAAACTTTGCAAAAATTCCCTTATTCTCGGTTTTATACAAACTGCAGGGCAGTATTTCTTTATGTACATAGGTCTTGCATACACTACAGGGGTGAATGCCTCTGTTTTTAATGCCGTAGGAACTTTATTATATGTTGTTCTTGCTTGGATAGTATATCGGGATGAAAAGTTATCCAAACTAAAACTGATTGGCTGTATTATTGGGTTTTCAGGCATTTTACTCAATAACCTTGCTACGCAAAAAATGGGAATATTGTCCTTTAAGGGCGACGGTTTCATAATTATTTCAAATATTTGTGTAGCTGTGGGTTTTTTATATAGCAAGCATAGTGTTAAAAATTCAGATCCGTTTCTGCTTACGGGAATCCAAATGGGTATAGGCGGCTTCATTCTCCTTGCAAGCGGTCTGTTTTTAGGGGGGAGATTACCAACAATAACCTTTGGCGGGTTGATTTTGCTTTTATATTTAATGGTTGTTTCTTCTGTGGCTTTTTCATTGTGGACGCTGTTGTTACGTGATTATTCGGCTTCATTAGTTGGAATGTTTAACTTTTTAACGCCTGTTTTCGGAACAATTTTTTCATATATTCTGAGTATATTTGGATTTCTGAACGAGACCTCTGCCTTTACGCCTTATACCATTCTGGCAATTATTTGTTCAGCAGCAGGAATTTTATTATCCTCTTTAAAAACTCAAAACGATGAAATGTAGTATGAATTGGTTCAAGTCCTCCCCAAAGGTCTTTTTGGGGAAATGATATCCTTTTGAATTTCACTTTAAAAAAGGCAAAACGAAACCCCGAAACCGTTTGCTATGTGTTCTTAGCGAAGTTTTTAGGGTGGTATGTAACCGGAAGGCAAAATTGCCTTCCGGTTCTTACTTTTATGCAGGGATATCTTCCTCTGCATCTTCGTCATAAGTGCCGAACATTACGGTGAGTGTTTCGAGCTTCTTCATTTGGAATTTGTAGTATATTACTACGGGGTTTCCGCAAGTGTGTGAGTATTTGACCTCTTTCTCAAATACCTCAATCCTGCGGATGAAAGCTCGAAGCAATTCGGGTGTCAGTTTCGGCATCTCCACATACTGTTTTGCCTTTAGAAATGATAGTCATAGCACCTGCTTTGTGGTTTGTTCGTTATCTTCTTCGGCTTCCTGCAGCTTGTCATTCATTACACGAATGACAACTTGCAGAGAGCCAAAGGTTTGTTTAGCAGGTGCAACTTTCTCTCGAAAAGTAAATCATACACTCTCGAAGAGACAGTCATAAATCATCCCG
>JAFTZM010000044.1 GCA_017464525.1 Clostridia bacterium | reverse complement strand
TACACCAAGCAGAGAAAACAATTCACCTTGCTGAATTTCTAAACCCAGCTTGTCTACAGCAGTCAGATTCTTATACTGCTTGACAAGCTGGGTAGTTTTTATTTCTTGCATATATGTTATCCTCCTTTTTCATTTGCAGTAATACAAGAGCAGCTTGTGAATGGATGGACCGCGACGCATATGGGTCATCAGCCCCATGGCGATCGCCATATTGCCGCCGACGCTGTCTCCTGCAACAGTCAATGTTTGACGGTTTACATATAGACAGCGATCTCCGATGATCTCCCAGAGATGCGAAAGCACAAAATAACATTGCTCGATAGCAGTTGGATATTTTGCCTCAGGGGAACGGGTATACTCGGGGAATACTACCAGAGAATTTGTTCTTGCTGAGAGCTCTCTGATCAGTTTTTCATGCGTATGAAAGCTGCCAAACACCCAACCCGCTCCGTGAATATAGAATATTACACTGCGAACGTCGACGCTTTGGGGCATAACAAAATACACTGGGATCTTGCCCCATCTGCCTGTGTTGATATAGTCACAAGTGATGTTGGCAGGGTATTTATACACAGGCGCATTCTGCGCTTTTTCCAGTCTCATACGCCCCTGTTCGGGCGGTATTTGAAAGATCAATGGTGGAACGGAACTTTGATCGCAGATTTCTTCTGCAGCAGGCTCCAACGGAACACATCGATTCATATATAATTCTCCCTTTATGCTACGGTATTTCTGTTATCAGTATATGCACAGCTATCCATTTAGTATATTTAATGTAATCCATTATTAAACAATGATTAGTTACTGCTCGCTTTTTTAATATTTGATGCGGGTATTTTTTGCACAACGGGTAATTTTCGAAAATTACCCTCTCTTTAAGGAGGTTGAGTGAGAAAATCGAAAAAACTATACTCAGAGGCAAAAAATTATGTTCTTGGTTGAAAAAATTATGAGTAGCTATAATTTTCCTTGCTGTGGCTCGCTATAGCTCCCGATTGCTATGCGGTTTGCTTCTCACTTTTTTCTTCCTTACTTTGAGTGAAATATAGAAAGCAAAAAGGATGCCTTGCCGGAATTTCAGCAAGACATCCTTCTCATTTTGAGTGATATACAGAATTATTTCGGGAAGCCGGGATCTGTTTTCATATCCCACTCGGTAATGGCGATCATTGCGTCAAGGTATTCTTCTTCCGATTGATAAGTGCCAAGTGCCTCAATTTTTTTTGAATGTGATTTCTTCAATGACTTCGGGCAGATTTATCATTATAATGCTTTCTTTCATTTTTCCTCCGTTCAATCAACCATTATTTACTTTAGACAATGCCGCGTCACAATAACGATTCAGCATAGGATGGATTCGATTCGTCCTCAAAATATTCGGTTGTTATGTATTCTTGGCTGCATCCACCTGTGATAAGTAGCGTTACCAAAACAATGATTATCAACTTTTTCATAATAATTTAACCTCTTTGTCCTGTTAATAGTGTACCGTAGCCATGTTTTTTCATCAAACTCCACCGTAGCCAATTAGAGTCTTAACAACGAAAAATTAAATCTGTCATACTATTAACAAGAAGGGAGGCGATAATGAAAGTACAGAATTTGAAAAGGGTGCCTTATCATGCCCAGAAAGAAGAAAAACCCTCGCAATAATTTAGGTATCCCCGAATATGAAGTGAAATCTTTGGCACGCATGCTTCTGCCGATTTTCAGAAGTATCTCGCATCAGATGAAGGAAAACAAGACTGGCAGGAATGGCAAGCCCATATATACGATGCACAGAGTACCACCAATAAGGAAATTACAGAAGGAACGGAACTTAACGATAAAAGCTAAGGGATACTTGAAACGCACAAAGCCGCAGACAGTTTTTCTGTTTGCGGCTTTGCTATGATTGGAAGTAAACGATAAAGGCGAATCCATCCCCAAAGGAAATGGGTTCGCCTTTAACTTGTTTGGTGGACTCGAAGGGGATCGAACCCTCGACCTCACGGATGCGAACCGTACGCTCTCCCAGCTGAGCTACGAGCCCGTTTCTTATATTATAAAGGAGTTTGAAAGGACTGTCAATTAAAAGCTGATAATTTTTTAAAAAAAGTTTAAATTACCTATTGACAAGGTGGGTAATTGGTGCTATACTATTACCAACCTAAGTGGTAGGTAAATAAAAAAGAAAGGAGAACAGCCATGAAAGAATTGATTTCCACCACCAAAATGATGGAGATGTGCATGTGGGCCTGTTGCATGTGCATGGCTTTTTGTGATTTTATTTCCGATCTGTTCTCCATCTCTGAAACCGTTTGATTTTGTGGTTTTAATACGTGATTTTACCGGAGAGCTTTTTCGGAGTTCTCCGGTTTAAAATTTTTAAGGCAGGTAATACCTATGGTAAACTATTTTGAAAAGCTCGTGAGAGAAAATTTCCGGTTTGGGCGAATGTGTCGATGTATGAGATCTCAAACTGATACATAAAACATTCAATCATGAAAGGAAATAACGAAAATGTCTAATTATAAATTTGAAACTCTTCAGCTCCATGTAGGTCAGGAAACCCCCGATCCCGCAACAGATGCACGGGCAGTGCCCATTTATCAAACGACCTCCTATGTGTTTAAGAATTCTGCTCACGCAGCGGCTCGTTTTGGTCTTGCTGATGCCGGTAATATCTACGGCCGTCTTACCAACTCCACTCAGGATGTTCTTGAAAAGCGTGTGGCGGCACTGGAGGGCGGTGTTGCTGCTTTGGCTCTTGCTTCCGGTGCAGCTGCAATTACATATACTTTGGAAGCACTTGGCCAGAACGGCGGTCATTTTGTTGCTCAGAAGACCATCTATGGCGGCAGTTACAATCTGTTGGCCCACACACTGCCGAACTTCGGTATTACCGCCAGCTTTGTGAATATCCACGATCTGGCAGAGGTGGAGGCTGCTATTCAGGAGAATACCAGAGGCATTTATATTGAAACGCTGGGGAATCCCAACAGCGACATTCCTGATATTGACGCTCTCGCAGAGCTGGCCCACAAGCATGGCCTGCCTCTGGTGGTGGATAACACCTTCGGTACTCCTTATCTGATCCGTCCCATCGAGCACGGTGCAGATATTGTAGTACACTCTGCTACTAAATTTCTGGGCGGTCACGGTACCACTTTGGGCGGTGTGATCGTAGATTCCGGTAAATTCGATTGGGCTGCGAGCGGCAAATATCCTGCCATCGCTGATCCAAACCCCAGTTACCATGGCGTTTCCTTTGTAAAGGCAGTAGGCCCTGCCGCATTTGTTACCTATATTCGTGCGATCCTGCTGCGGGATACCGGTGCTACGCTGGCTCCTATTTCAGCCTTCTTGCTTCTGCAGGGAATCGAAACCCTCTCTCTCCGCCTGGAACGTCACGCCGAAAATACCCAAAAAGTGGTGGAATTTCTCACCAATCATCCTCAGGTAGAGAAGGTCAACCATCCCTCGCTGGCAGATCATCCCGATCATGCATTGTATCAGAAGTATTTCCCCAACGGCGGTGCATCGATCTTTACCTTTGAGATCAAGGGCGGGGTAGAAGAGGCGCACAAATTTATTGATAGCCTGGAGATCTTCTCCCTTCTGGCCAATGTGGCGGACGTAAAGAGTCTGGTGATCCACCCGGCAACCACCACCCACAGCCAGCTCAGTGAAGAGGAATTGGCAGATCAGGGGATCAAGCCCAATACCATTCGTCTTTCCATCGGCACCGAGCATATTGATGATATTATTGCCGATCTGCAGCGAGGCTTTGATGCTGTGAAATAACATCCGAAAAAATGTTGCATAAAATATAGAGATAGGGGGTGCTGAGCGGCATGGGTCTGAATTTTGAATTTATGCAGAAATATCTGCCGTGGTATCTTGATGCGGCTGTCCTTACGATTCGGATCGCCTTTTTCGGGATCTTGTTCTCGCTGCTGGTGGGAGCAGTTTGCTCCATGGTGCAGTACTATAAGGTACCTGTTTTCCGTAGGATCGTTTCTATATATATTGAGATCAGCCGAAATACCCCTTTGCTGGTTCAGCTTTTCTTTCTCTATTTCGGATTGCCGAAGATCGGTGTCGTGTGGAGCGCAGAGGTCTGTGCTATCGTGGGTCTTACATTTCTGGGTGGCAGCTATATGGCGGAATCTATCCGCAGCGGGCTGGAATCGGTGGAAAAATCACAGATCGAATCCGCCGCAAGCCTGGGAATGAGCAAGGCGCTCACGATGAAAGAGGTGATCTTTCCGCAGGCTCTTGCTGTATCAGTGCCGGGGATCTGCGCCAATGTGATCTTTCTGATCAAGGAGACCTCAGTTGTCAGCGGAATTGCCCTGGCAGACCTGATGTATGTGACCAAGGATCTGATCGGTCTTTACTATGAAACAGATGAAGCCTTGCTGATGCTGGTGGTTTTTTACCTGATCATCCTGCTCCCGGTCTCTGTTCTGGCTACCCTTTTGGAAAGGAGGCTGAGATATGCAGGATTCGGGAATTAATGTCTTTTTCATGGGCAAAAACTTTCTGCGCCTGCTGGAGGGGCTTGGCGTAACGCTGCGGATCAGCTTGATCGCCGTGCTGCTTTCTCTACCGCTGGGGATTCTTTTCGGAATGTTTATGACCTGGAAGAATCCCCTGGCAAAAGCCATCAGCCGCTTTTATCTGGAGTTTATCCGGATCATGCCTCAGTTGGTACTGCTTTTTATCGCCTATTTCGGTGTAACAAGAGCCTTAGGCTGGAATCTTTCTGCAGATGTGAGTGCGGTCATTGTATTCACGCTGTGGGGAACTGCCGAAATGGGGGATCTGGTACGCGGGGCACTGATCAGTATTCCAAAGCATCAGTACGATAGCGCAGCTGCTCTGGGAATGAATAAGGCGCAGACCTTCGGTTATGTGGTTGTTCCTCAGACGCTTCGCCGGCTGATTCCGCTTACCATTAACTTAACGACCCGTATGATCAAAACAACAAGCCTGGTCGTCCTCATTGGCATGACCGAGGTCCTGAAGGTTGGCAAGCAGATCATCGATGCCAACCGCTTCGAATACCCTACAGCCGCGCTGTGGGTATACGGAATGATATTCTTACTGTATTTCCTTGCTTGCTGGCCTATTTCCATGCTGGCAAGAAAGCTTGAAAAACGCTGGAGGTGACGCAAATGCAAGAAAATGTACAGCTGCAGGTATCGGGCCTGAAAAAACAGTTTGGCGCCGAAACCGTGCTGGACGGCATTGACTTGAGCGTTCATAAAGGCGAAGTGGTTGTGGTGCTCGGCCCGTCGGGATGCGGAAAAAGTACCCTCCTGCGATGTATGAACGGGCTGGAAACCCCTACTGCCGGAACCATCTTTCTGGATGGGGAAGAGGTGACCTCCGGTGGGAAGCTGATTACCCGGCTCCGCCAAAAGATCGGTATGGTATTTCAAAGCTATGATCTTTTCCCTCATAAAAATATTATGGATAATATTACGCTGGCTCCTGTTAAGGTGCAGAAACGCCCCAAAAAAGAGGTGGAGGAGCAAGCGGAAAGACTTTTGAAAAGAGTTGGTCTTTGGGAAAAGAAAAAAGCTTACCCCCGTGAGCTATCCGGTGGGCAGAAGCAGCGTGTGGCCATTGTCCGTGCTCTTTGCATGAACCCCGAGGTGATGCTTTTTGACGAGATTACCGCAGCGCTGGATCCCGAAATGGTGCGGGAGGTTCTGGATGTGATGCTGGAACTTGCCGAGCAGGGAATGACCATGGTGATCGTTACCCATGAAATGCAGTTTGCCCGTGCGATCGCAGACCGCATCATCTTTCTGGATCATGGTCATATTATAGAAGACCTGGATCCGGAATCATTTTTTACAAATCCTAACACACAAAGAGCAAGGGATTTCCTGCAGACCTTTGCTTATGAAAAACGCAGGACAAATGAATAATGAATTTTGAAAGAAGGAATTTCTCTATGAAACGCAACAATCTGTTTATTAAATTGATCGCTTTAACTGTTACTGCTCTGCTGCTGATCGGCGGGCTTGCCGGATGCGGAAAGGAAGAGGGGGACTCTTCTGCCGCTTCCTTCCGTACCTTGGATGAGATCAAGGAAAGCGGAAAGATCGTAATCGGTGTATTCAGCGATAAGGCTCCCTTTGGCTATGTAGATGAAAATGGCGATTATCAGGGCTACGATGTTTACTTTGCAGAGCGGATCGCAAAGGATCTTGGAGTAGATGTGGAGTATGTTTCCACCGATCCTGCAAGCCGTGTGGAATATGCAGCTACCGGTAAGGTGGATCTGATCCTCGCAAACTTTACAGTTACAGAGGAACGGGCGCAGCAGGTGGATTTTGCTTTGCCTTACATGAAGGTAAAGCTGGGCGTTGTTTCTCCCGATAATGCGCTGATCACCGATGTGGAGCAGCTGAACGGTAAGAACCTGATCGTTGTAAAGGGAACAACCGCTGAAACCTATTTTGAAAAGAATTATCCTGAAGTAAAGTTGCAGAAATACGATGAGTATGCCGATGCTTATAATGCTCTGCTGGATGGCCGCGGAGATGCCTTCTCCACCGATAATACCGAGGTTCTTGCATGGGCTATTCAGAATCCCGGGTTTACTGTAGGTATTGATGCGCTGGGCAATGCAGATACCATTGCTCCTGCTGTTCAGAAGGGCAACACCACCCTTTTGGATTGGATCAACGATGAGATCGAAGCGCTGGCCGAGGAGAATTTCTTCCATGCTGATTATGCAGCAACCCTTGCAGATGTTTACGGTGATGCCGCCGATCCCGATAACCTTGTGGTCGAAGGCGGAAAAGTAGAATAATTTCGGAGGAAACGGTTATGTCTAATATATACACATCTGCCGATCAGTTGATCGGAAAAACCCCTCTTTTGGAACTCACCCACATCGAAAAAGCCCTTGGTCTTAAGGCCAAGGTGGTAGCAAAGCTGGAATACTTTAATCCAGCCGGTTCTGTGAAGGACCGTATTGCCAAGGAAATGATTGATGAAGCAGAGGCTGCCGGTAAGCTGAAACCCGGTTCTGTGATTATTGAACCCACCTCCGGTAATACCGGTATCGGCCTTGCAGCAGTTGCTGCTGCAAGGGGGTATCGCATCATTATTGTAATGCCCGAAACCATGTCTGTGGAGCGGCGGCAGCTGATGAAGGCCTACGGTGCCGAGCTGGTGCTTACCGAAGGGGCAAAAGGGATGAAGGGCGCCATTGCCAAGGCTGAAGAACTGGCCGCAGAAACGCCTGATAGTTTTATTCCGGGGCAGTTCGTAAACCCCGCCAATCCCAAGGCACATCGTGAAAATACCGGCCCGGAGATCTATGAGGATACCGACGGAGCTGTAGATATTTTTGTTGCAGGTGTCGGCACCGGCGGTACTGTCACCGGCGTAGGTGAATATTTGAAATCCAAAAATCCGGCGGTTCGGGTGGTTGCTGTGGAGCCTGCTGATTCTGCGGTGCTTTCCACCGGCGTTGCGGGCCCCCATAAGATCCAGGGCATCGGCGCAGGCTTTGTCCCCGATGTGTTGAATACAGGAGTTTACGATGAGATCATTCCTGTGTCCAATGAGGATGCTTTTGCTACCGGGAAGCTGATCGGAAAAAGCGAGGGTGTACTGGTAGGGATCTCTTCCGGTGCAGCTACGTGGGCTGCGATTCAGCTGGCTAAGCGCCCGGAAAACGAAGGAAAAACGATTGTTGTACTTCTGCCCGACACCGGGGATCGATATTTGTCTACTCCGCTGTTTGCAGATTAATGGAAGGCTCCGAGTCTCTGAATGAGGCTCGGAGCCTTGAACTGATGGAGGTAAAAATGGACGGTAAAAGGAAAAAAGCTTTGATCGCAATGAGTGGCGGTGTGGACTCCTCCCTGGCAGCAAAACTTATGAAGGATCGGGGATACGACTGTATCGGCTGCACCATGAAGCTGTATCAAAATGAAGATGCAGGCATTGAGCGTTCCCGCACCTGCTGCTCCCTCGATGATGTGGAGGATGCCCGGAATGTGGCCTATCGGCTGGGGATGCCCTTTTATGTGTTCAATTTTACCGATGCCTTTCGTCATGCGGTCATTCGAAAGTTTACTGAGAGCTATCTGCAGGGGATGACCCCCAATCCCTGCATCGATTGCAACCGTTATATGAAATTTGATAAGCTCTTTGAACGGGCCAAAATTCTGGGATGTGATCATATCGTGACCGGCCATTATGCAAGGATAGAGCAAGAGGATGGAAAATTTTTGCTGAAAAAAGCCTTGGATGAAACCAAGGATCAAAGCTATGTACTATATTCTATGAATCAGGAGCAACTGGCCCACACGGTGTTTCCCCTTGGGGAACTTCGGAAAACGGAGGTGCGTGCCCTTGCGGCAGAAAGCGGATTTTTAAATGCCAATAAACCGGATAGCCAGGATATCTGCTTTGTGCCGGATGGCGATTATGCAAGGGTGATCCAATTGCAGACCGGAAAGCAGGCTGTACCCGGAAAGTTCGTTGATCAGGAAGGAAGGGTGCTGGGCGAGCATAAGGGAATTATTCATTATACGATAGGTCAGCGAAAGGGACTCGGTATTTCAAGTGCAGAGCCTTTATATGTGTGTAAAATCTGCCCGAAAAGCGGCAATATTGTGCTTGGAAACGCAAAAAAACTGCTAAAAAATGAGGCAAAAGTAACCGATTTTAATTGGATCAGTGGAGAAACCCCGCAGAAGGCCATTCGATGCAAGGTGAAGATCCGCTATCGCCAGCCTGAGCAATGGGCCACAGTGACGCCCTGTGGGGAGGATGCCGCTTATATCAGATTTGATACACCCCAGCGGGCCATCACCCCGGGGCAAGCAGCGGTTTTATACGACGGCGATACCGTCCTCGGCGGCGGAACGGTGTGTAGTGATGAGTGAGGGCACACATGTACTTTTACTGTCGATTATCATCCTTGCAGGAAGGGGATACAACCTTCGGCTGATGATATACCAGTTCTTTCACAATGAATAAAAAAATCCAAGTCCTCGGACTTGGATTTTTTGGCGGAGATGGTGGGATTCGAACCCACGTGCCCGGCTAAGGACAAAACGATTTCGAATCCGCAGAGCAAATTTGAAGATATGAGAAGTCGAGAGCAAGTAAAAGCAGATAGCAGTAAATGATATTCGTTGTAAAATCAGCGGTTTCCAAGGCTAAAACCGAAAAAGCCTTGAAAAACGGGTCGATTTGAACCCACGAAAATCGGGGTGTTTGAAGGTCATTTTTCAGCCAAAATGAGAGAAAATGGAGAGAAAAACACCCCGTTGGAGAGAAAAATGGAGAGAAAAAAAGAGAGAAAATAACCGCATAAATCAAGCGGTTTTCGACACTACGAAGTTTAGCAAATGGCTATGCCGTTGACCAATCATTACATAATGAGGTGTAGCTATGGAACAGATAACCATTGAATATTTGAGAACTACATATCCCGAAGAAATCACCAAGGATCAATTTTATAGGATATGTCACATCAGTAAAAAGACCGCATCGTATCTTTTGGAAAGCGGTATCGTCCCCTGTCGGAACAGCGGAAAGAAAACTCGCAAATATAAGATACTTCTTACTGACGTTATCCGTTACCTTGAACAACGGGAACTTGACCCTTTGATTTTCAAGGCACCCGAAAATTACTACAAAAACGGATACGGTGAACGCCCACTTGGATTACGGGCAGTAAAGCTATCAGAGGTTCGCAAAGACCTTCTACGGGACGTATTTGCAAAGCAGATTTCCCATTATGACGACGTTATCACTCCCGATGAGGTTGCAGAAATACTCGGATACACCGTAAAATCGGTTTCCGAATGGTGCTTGAAGGGCGAACTAAAGTCCTTCCTAATATATAACAGGTGCAAAATCCCAAAAGAGTATCTGCTTGATTTTATGATCTCCGAGCGCTGCTTGATGATTGTACGCAAGTCAGCAAAGCATAAGCAGATGCTTGAAGATGCTCTAAAAAAAGTATAGTGCGAATGTCAAATTTGCACATTGGAGCTTTTGGAGCGTTTTTGCTACACTATTATTGAAAGGAAGGTGCAATCGCAATGAAAAGTTTTATAGAAGAATTTTACTACGGCAATATCGAGCCGCAGGGACGCAGCCGAAAGCAAAGTCCCGCCGTTAAAAAGGAGTTTGATCTATTAACGAAGAACGAGGAACTGCTTACACAGGCACTTACCGACGAAAACAAGAAACTGTTTCTTGAATATGTCAATGCTTGGGGTGTTGTAAACGGTGAGTCCTCCGCAGACAGCTTTATGGTCGGTTTTCGGTTGGGAGCAGCATTTGTGTACGATACCTTTGTAGCAGGTTCAATCCCTACATACGATAAGTAAAGGAGCAGAGTATGAAAAACAAACGATATATGTTTTTGAACACCGAGCAACACAGCATCTTGCTCCGCTGCCTTGTGGAGTTTAAGAACGACCTTGTTCGCCAAGGCAGAACCGCCGACATCGTGGACGAGGTAATCCT
>JAFTZM010000043.1 GCA_017464525.1 Clostridia bacterium | reverse complement strand
ATACAACATTACGCCGTCAATGTCAAGACGTGGAAATCCATATGACAACGCTTTGGCGGAAAATTTCTTTTCTATCCTTAAAACTGAATGTATTTATCGTGTAAAACTTCAGACCTATGAGGAGGCTCGCCTCCTCATAGGTGAATACATCCACTTCTATAATCATCAACGTATCCAACTAAAAACAAAACTGACACCACTTGAAAAGCGATGTCAGTATGTTGCTTAAAACATAATATTAACTACCATAAGGTGCTTTTTTGTACTGTCCGCACAAATTGGAGCAGTCCATGAGCGGGATGCTTTTTTAGTTAGCCAGCTCTTCTGCCCATTGGAAATGGGAGGGATCCATGGGGAGGGTGCCCATCTGGGTCTCGGGACGCAAGGCGCCGTGGAAATCGGAGCCGCCGCTGATGAGAAGGCCGTTCTTTTGGCACAGGTCGATGAGATAGGCGGTCTGCTCTTTGGTAAAGGAGGTATAGTAGCACTCGATGCCGTCCAGCCCGATGGCCTCTGCGATCTCCAAAAGATGATCGGTGACGGCGGGGGTATACTGGTAGCAATGGGCCAGGAAGGCCTTGCCCCCGGCGGCGTGAATCAGCTCCACGATGGCCTTGGGATCGGCGGTCAGGGGGGAGTAGTCTACATAGAGGGGGCTTTCGGGGTTGTAAAGTTCCCGGCGGTAGTAGCGGAGCACCTCATGGCGGTTTTCGGGATCCAGAAAGAAGCGGTAATTCTCCTCAAATTCCCGCAGCTGGTAAAGCACATACCGCTTGGCACTAATGTGCTTTTGGCGGTCAAAGTCTGCCTCCGGCCAGTCCAGCTGGACCCCGAGTTTTTTATAAGTTTCATAGATATGATGCAGCTCCGCCCGTATGGGATCGGGGCATCTTTTGCGCCGCTCGGCAAAGAATTCCGCCACCGGGGCGGGGTCGATGCCGTAGCCTAAGATCTCCACATTCTGGTGGTTGACCATGGTGGAAAACTCACAGCCGGTGAGGAGCTTGCCGGAGAATTTCGAGCGTTCCATGTCGCTGTATGCCCCCACCGCATTGTGGTCGGAGATGGAAAAGAGCCGCAGCCTCTTTTGCTCCGCCAGCTCTAAAAGTTGGGTGGGGGTCAAAGAGCCGTCGGAATAGGTTGAATGGTTATGCAGATCGATCATAGTTTATCCTCCTCATAGGTGCGAACGGTTTTACGATAATGAAGCGGGGTGGTACCGTACCGCTCCCGGAACAGCTTATAGAAAAAGGGGGCGTTCTGGTAGCCCACTGCCGCAGCGATCTCCTCCACGGTATAATCGGTGGTGGTGAGCAGGGAGGTGGCCTTCTGCAGGCGGTAGTTTTGCAGATAGGTTTTGAAGGGAATCCCCATCTCCTCCTTGAACTTTTTGCCCAGATAATTGAGGGAGTAATAATCGTCGTCCGAAAGGTCGGCGATGGAGACATTCTCCATGTAGCGCAGGGAGAGATTACGCAGCACGGTGCCCACCGTGGGGCTGAGGTTTTTAGCCTCCTGCTGCCCCGCCTTCCGGAGGAAAAGGATCAGCAGCTGCACCAGATGGCTTCGCACTACTGCCCGGTAGCCGTCGCTCTTTTCTGCCATCTCCCGGGCGATATCTTCCAAAAGAAAGCGGATGCGCCCGTCCGTATCATGGAGCACTACCCGGCTGTAATCTTGGGAGATATCCGGGGCGAAATGGAACATACTGCCGGCGGCAATATTATTAACTGACTGCACCGCAAAAAAGGAACGGTCAATGACCTCCGGGTAAAAGCAAAGGTTGGCCAGCTCAAACCGCTCCCCTTCGGTATAGCGGTGGAAGATCCCTTTATCTACCAAAAAGAGATCCCCCTGGCGAAGGCGGTATTGGTGCCTGCCGATGGTGTGGAGGGCGGTTCCCCGCAGCACATAACCCATCTCAAAATATTCATGCTTGTGTTCATGAACGAACTGCGCATCCCATGCATGGATATTCAGCCGCTCTTTTTTGAGCATCTCGAAAAACCGCTTGTTGCGTAAGGGAATCTCATAGCTTTCCAAATTCACCCCTCCTTTTTGGAAGAATTGCAATAAAAAGGCAAAAAAGCATAATAAATTGAATGAAATTATATCTTTATTTGATTATAACATTTCCTTATAATAGAGTCAAGAGTTTATTATAAGGAGAAATATTTATGAAACGGTTTTTATCTTTTCTTTGCGCTGTTCTGATGGCAACCACCGCCTTTTCCGGCGTGGTGCTGGCAGAAACGACCGATAGCCTCTACGGGCTGACGGTGAATACCCACGCCGATCCTGACGGGGTGGAGCTGCCCATCGCCTTCGGCTGGAAGTTGAAAAGCGATCGGCCCGGTGCGGCTCAGACCGCCTATAAGCTGGAGCTGGCAGCGGATGAGAGCTTTGAAGAGATCCTCTGGAGCAAGGAGGAGCAGAGCGGGCTTTCCTACGCCATCCCCTTTGATGGCACGCTGGAGAGCGGCACCGACTATTGGTGGCGGGTCACCGTTACCACCGATGAGGGAAAGACCCTCACCGCCTCCGCCCATTTCCTCACCGGCCTTCTGGAGGAGACAGAGGTACCCTTTGTTAAGCTCGGGACCCCTGCTGCTGCCTGCAATTATACGGTAGAAACCACCGTTTACGGCGGTACCGGCGCGGCTTCCCTGGTCTTTAACGCCATCGATGCCAATAATAACTATATGTGGCAGTTGAATTTCAGCGATAATGCAACAGTTCAGCTCAAGCCCCATACCTGCATTGCCGGGAAGTATACCGCCCTTACTGCCCATACTGTGGACGTGAGTGAAGCGGTGGGCGGTATTGACGGGCTCCGCAAGGGCGTTCAGCTGAAGGTGGCGGTCACCGAAGCGGGAGTCACCACCTATCTGGATGAGGTAAAGGTCAGCCAGATCCCCGCCTCCGCCTTGAGCGGGCTGGCTCCCGCTTTGGGGCTGGTGGGCTACCGGGGGGCAGGCAACGAATTCTCCTATTACGATAACCTCACCGTCAAGCGGGGAGAGGAGCTGCTGCTCTCCTATGATTTTGAAGAATATAATCCCTTCTCTCAAGGAACCCTGCAGGATGGGAAATTACTGATGAACTATATTGGCGGAAGTGCGATACTGCCTGCCCACGCCGAGGTCTACCGTACCGAGTTTGCCTCCGCCAAGGAGGTGGCGGATGCCAAGCTCTTTACCGCCGCCATGGGGATCTACGATGCCTTCCTCAACGGTACCCGGCTGGGGGAGCAGGAACTGAAGGCGGGCTACGCCGAGACCAGCGTCCGCCAATACTACAATACCTTTGATGTGACGGATCTGGTTGCCGAAAAGAATGCCCTTTCCGCCACAGTGACCTCCGGCTGGTGGAACGGGGCGGTGGTCAGCCACGCCGCCTCTGCCAAAAAGGCTAACGGCTTTTGGGCGCTTCTGAAGATCACCTATACCGACGGGACGACTGAGACCGTCTCCACTGGCACCGATTGGAAGGTACTGCCCTATGCGCCTGTCCTGATGGGGGATATCTATGAGGGTGAGGTCTACGACGCCCGCATCAGCGACGGGTGGAAATATACCGGTTACGACGATTCCGGCTGGCTGAATGCCGCCGTTTCTTCCGATTTCGCCGGAGAATTATCCTCCTCTCTGGGTGCCGATGTATGGCACCGGGCGGAGCTGGACCGCACCGTGCAGAGCGGCTACATCTATGAGGGCACCGAGGGCTCCGACGCCGATCATTACGGCACCGTGGTCAAGGTGGCCGAGCTGAGCAATGCCCCCTTCACCCTGCAGCCGGGGCAGACCGCCGTTCTGGATCTGGGGCAGAACTTTGCCGGCCGGGAAAAGCTGGTGGTCAGCGGTACCGCCGGCACGACTGTAAAGGTACGCCATGCCGAGATGCTGAATGAAGGAAACGGCGATCAGAACCGGGGCAACGACGGCCCTGAGGGCTCTGTTTACCAGGTGGCGCTCCGGGGGGTGGAGGCCACCACCCGCTATATCCTCGCCGGGGAGAAGCAGGAGACCTATTTCCCTGCCCATACCTTCTACGGCTTCCGTTATCTGGAGATCACCGCCACCGATGCGGTGACGGTCCATAGCGTGGTGGGGGAGGTACTGTCCTCTGCCGCCGACGAGACGGGGACGCTGGTGACCGGAAATGAGGATGTCAATCAGCTGCTCTCCAACATCCGTTGGGGAATGCTCAGCAACTATCTCAGCGTCCCCACCGACTGCCCCCAGCGGAATGAGCGTGCCGGCTGGACCGCCGATACGCAGATCTTTGCCATTGCCGGCAGCTACCTCAATCAGTCCCAGGAATTTCTGAGGGATTACCTCCGCTCCATGCGGGATACCCAGCGGGAGGACGGCGGTTATTCATCCGTTTCTCCCACCGGCTCCTTCGGAAAGAACTACGGTGCCTTGGGCTGGGCGGATGCCGGTGTGATCATCACCTATGAGCTTTGGAAGCAGTACGGCGACCTGGCTGTGGTGGAGGAGATGTATGCCTCCATGCAGCTTTATGTGGACGGTTATCTTGCTTCCACCGATAAAAAAGGCGGCGCCCATAACTACGGCGACTGGCTGGCCTATGAATCTAATGATACCGAGATCAAAAATATGCTGGCTGTTTCCTATTACGCCTACGACGCTCTGCTGATGAGCGAGATGGCCGAAGCATTGGGAAAGGCCGAGGATGCCGCCCGCTATCTGGCCCTTTACGAAACAGAAAAAGAGTATTTTATCGAGCAATTTGTGCAGGCCGACGGCACCCTGGTGCGGAGCGAGCAGAGCGTTTGCCTCTATGCGCTGTATCTGGATCTGCTGCCGGACGAGGCCTCCTTTGCCGCTGTCTCTGCCCAGCTGACCGATAATATCCGCTCCAAGGGCAACCGCCTGCAGACTGGCTTTTTGGGCACTAAGATCATTCTGGAGACCCTGACCGCCATCGGGGAGACAGAGCTGGCGTATAAGCTGCTGCTGCAGCACGACAACCCCTCCTGGCTCTATACTGTGGATCAGGGCGCCACCACCATGTGGGAGCGCTGGAACAGCTACAGCGTGGAGAACGGCTTCGGCTCTGCCTCCATGAACTCCTTCAACCACTATGCCTACGGCGCTGTGGCGGGCTGGATGTACCGCTATATGGCGGGCATCGTTCCCGGCGAGGGCGGCTATAAGACCTTTACCCTTCAGCCCTATCCCGACCGCAGTCTGGGCTCTGCTTCAGCAGAATATGAGTCGACTTACGGCCTTATCAGGAGCGCCTGGTCCTATGACGGGGAGATCTTCACTTATAACTGCACCGTTCCCGCCAACACCACCGCTACCGTCATGGTTCCCCTGGAAGAGAATTCCACCCTTCAGGGCGGCGATGCGGAGGGGCTGACCCTTGTTGCGGAGGAGGACGGCTATGCCGTGTATACCGCCGAAGCGGGAAGCTACACCTTTACCGTGCAAACCCCCGCCGTGGAGGGCATGGCCGAGATCATCGTCCGCAATGAAGATGAATCGGTTCCCGCTTATCTGGAATATAACGGCCAAAAAATCGGCCTGACCGCCGCCATTGAGGCGGCAGAGGGCACCACTGTGACCCTCACCGCCAAGGCCTATAACGATGTGGATTATCAGATGGTCTGGTACGATGAAGCAGGCAAGGAGCTGGGCACCGAAACCGTCACCCTGACCTTCGATGCTAATCGGAGCCTGACCGTGAAGCCTGTCTCCGTGGCGGATGAAAATCTGGCGTTGGGCGCCGCTGTTACTGCCAATTCCACCGTCAATACCTCCTGGGGGGCCTCCAACCTGACCGATGGGGTGCTGATCCATACCGACGCTTCTGCCTGCGGCTGGTCCTCCGCCTCCGACGGCAAGAATATTACCACCCTCACCACCCCCAAAACCTTGGTGGTTGATCTGGGGAGCAAAAAGACGCTGGATCAATGGAAGCTTTATCCCCGCACCAGCGGAATGTATGATCCGTCGACGGTGTTCTGCTTCCCGGTGAACTATACCGTGGAGGTCAGCGACGATAACAGCAGCTGGACGGCGGTTGCCACCGTCGCCGGCGGCACTGTGCCGCAGAATATCTATCAGCCTGCGGCAGGCAGTCTCGCAGAGGCGGTGCGCGGGCGGTATCTGCGGTTCACCTTCACCGCCATCAACTCCATTGACGATTACCAGAATTCCCATGTTCAGCTTTCCGAGCTGGCGGTCTGCTATACAGGTGGAGATGGGAAGCTCACCAACCTGGCGTTGGGCGCCGGGCTGACCGTCTCCTCCAATAACGGCGGAACCTGGGATAAAAAGTATCTCAATGACGGCATTGTTCCCGGTACCACCGCCGCCTGCGGCTGGTCCAGCGTGAAGTTGGGTGTTGGCACCTCTGCCACCGATCCCGTTGCTCTCCCCACCGCCGTAACGGTAACGCTGGATCTGGGGGCCGAGACCGCCTTCAATCAGTGGAAACTGTATCCCCGTAATCATGACATGACGGTAGCCCGGATGTTCCCCATTGATTATACGGTGCAGGTCAGCAGCGATAACGCCGGCTGGACTACCGTGGCGACCGTTACCGGCGGAGAAGTGCCTGCTACTGTTACCGAGTCTGCGGTGGTAGAGCTGGAGACCCCGGCAACCGGGCGGTATGTAAAATTCACCTTCACCAGGATCAATCTGCCGGATACCTGGAAGAATAACCTCCATGTTCAGCTGGCAGAGCTGGAGCTGTATTATGATGAGACCGTCGGGCAGCTGCAGCAGTACCGGGCCCTCTTTGAAGGGCTGGAACCCTCCCATTTTGAGGGCGGCGAGCAGATCGCTCCGTGGCTGGCCAAGACCGGCGACCGGGCGGCGCTCATTGAAGAAGCAGAGCTTCTGCTGGATTCCCTGGCGCTGAAGGAGACCGGCGACCTTCCCGCCAAATATCTCCTTTACCGTGAATACTGGCAGACAAACAGCATCTGGCTCATCACCGATGCCGCCGACCTTTCTGCCCTGGAGCAGGCCTCCAAAACTGATAGCATGGCGGGACTCACCTTTACCCAGACTGCCGATATTTCCATGAAGGAGGTTATCGGCTATACCGGCATCGGTGCTGCAGGCTGTGATTTCAAGGGCACCTATGACGGTGGTCTGCATCAGATCACCGATCTGCAGATCGCCTATGAGGGGGATTATATCAATGCCACCGGCTTCGGGCTGTTTGCCTCCGTCAGCGGCGGTACTGTCCGAAATGTCCGGTTGCTGGAGAGCGCCGTGCAGGTCACCCTCCCCGCCGATGCGGAGATCGCCAGCGGCGATCTGGGGGTAGCCGGGATCGTCGGCCGTGCCGTCAGCGGAGCGGTCATTGAAAATTGCTATAACGGCGCTCCTGTCACCTTCACGATTTCCGACGGCAGTAAAAAGGATATCTCGGTAGCCGGTATCGTCGGCAGAGGCATGAGCGGCACCATGGTGCGCAACTGCGTGAATGCGGGGGCGGTCACCTCCGCCTTTCACGCCGCCGGTATCAACGACTGGGGGCAGAACGGCGCCAATATGGCGTACAGTATCAACTGCGTCAATCTGGGGCAGATCAGCGGCAGCGCACGCTACGCCATCGCCCGGTATAACGACCTTTCCGGCAGCAATCTCTACTGCTACAACCGCTACAGCAATAACTATTGGCTGGCTGGCACCGCCGATTTCGCCACCAACCGGGATGCCACCCTGCAAACTGCGGAAGCCTTCACCGATGTCCGCACACTGGTGGACGGCAGTACCTTCTATGCCACCGGTTGGGCGCTGGAAAACGGTCTGCTGATGCCCGGCGCCTTCGCCGCCGGCGACCTAAACGCCAGCGGCCTTGCGGATACCGCCGATGTGATCTGGCTGTTGCAATCCCTGGTGGGCTATGAGGTTCCCCTCTATACCTCCGCTGATCTCAATGGCGATAGCAAGATCTCCATCTTCGATGCGGTCACACTATTGCAGCAGCTTTCCACCTGATCGTCAGGCACCCTTCGGGGTGCCTGAACTTTTTTTACCATAGCGGCATCCCGCAAATCTCCGCAGAGTGAAAGAACCTGCGCACCTGCGCAGGTATTCGGGCGATGGGCGAGTGAATTTTTGTCCGGTTTGCTGCAGCTTTTTTCCGGCCAATATTAAAAATTTGCGATGATCTGTTATTTTTTTGCTTTTTTCCAGGGAAGGGGTTGCAATTTTTAGCAAAAGGATGTAAAATCAAAGCAAACATATAAAAGGAGGAAATTTGTATGTTTAAAATGGGTATTATCGGTTGGGGTGGTATGGGCCACTTCCACGAAAAACTGGTAAGAGAAAAGATCGCCCGCATGGATGTGAAGGGTGTTTATGATATCAACCCCGAAAAGAATGAAAGTATCATCCGTCATGGGTTGGTCGCTTATGAAACTGCTGATGCGCTGCTGCAGGATCCCGAGATCGATCTGGTGCTGCTCAGCGTCCCCAATAACTTCCATAAGGAATATGCCATCCGTGCCCTGAAGGCCGGGAAGCACGTTCTTTGCGAGAAGCCTGTTATGATGAATTCCGAGGAGCTGGAAGAGGTTCTGGCTGTGGCAGAGGAGACCGGCAAGATCTTCACCGTCCATCAGAATCGCCGCTGGGATCGGGATTATCTCATCGTCAAGGATATTTATGATAAGGGTACCATCGGTAAGCCCTTCTTCATCGAGAGCCGCGTGCAGGGCGCCCGTGGTATCCCCGGTGACTGGCGCTGCACCAAGGTCGCCGGCGGCGGCATGATGCTGGACTGGGGTGTTCACCTCATCGACCAGCTGCTCTTTATGATCGACAGCCCCGTGGTAGAGGTCTATGCGCAGGTACTCAACCTGAAATATGAAGAGGTAGACGATAACTTCAAGCTGATGATGAAGTTTGAAAACGGCATCAATGCTTTGATCGAGATCGGTACCCACCACTTCACCACCCTGCCCCGCTGGTACATCAACTGCGACGGCGGCTCCATGACCATTCAGGATTGGGCCAGCGGCGCCGATGTGGTCAAGGAACTGGATACAGAGATGGATTGGGAGATGGGCATCGTTTATACCGCTGCCGGCCCCACCAGAACCATGGCGGCCCGTCCCAAGGACTCCACCGAGGAATTCCATATCGATATCGCCCCTGAAAAGTCCAACCATCAGCTCCATGAGATGCTGGTAGACGCTATGGAATCCGGCGATTATTCCAAGGTCGCTGTGAAACCCAATGAGGCTCGCCGCTCCATGAAGATCATGGAAGCTGCCTTCAAATCCTCTGCCGAGGGTATTGTGATCAAGGATCGCATCTGAGTAAACGGATAAAATGAGCAAGAAGAAATTCTTGCTCATTTTTTTGAGGCGTTACACTGTTTGAATTATTTTTCCCACACTAAACCTTTACAATCTTGTTAATATCATGTATAATTACGGTGTATAATTATATTAGTTACTCTAAGGAGTGTATTTAGATGGCAGACAACAAACGCAATGTGACCGGTTCCTATCCCGGTGCAGGGGGAGCGCCCCGGCCGAAGAAAAATACCAATCCCTCCGGCTCCTATCCCGGCAGAAAGAAAGCGGAGGCCGAGCCGGTGAAGGAGGTGCCCCAGCCCCAAAAAACGGCACCGCCGGCAGAGAAGCCCAAAAAGAAGCGGTTTGATTTCAAGGCGCTTTTTTCCAAGGAGATCCTGCAGAAATATTGGAAAACTATGGTGTATTACGCCTGCATTTTAGTAGTCAGTGTGCTGCTGGCAAGCTGGATCTGCCATGTGGGCAACGAGGTTCTGGCGCTGATCCGTCCCGATAAGGAGATCACCGTGACCATCCCGGAAAAAAGCTCGGTCAAGGAGATCGCCGGCGCCATGAAGGAGGCGGGGATCATCGACCACCCCAACATCTTCACACTTTACTGCAAGCTGAAAAAAGAGGGGGATAAGTTCCAGTTCGGGGAATACACCATCAACTGTAACCTGGACTACAACCAGATCATCCGGGCGCTGAAGCGTTCGGCAGCGGATAAGACCATGGTCTCCTTCACCGTGGAGCCGGGGGATACGCAGGAGGATCTGATGACTACCCTCTGCGATTCGCTGGGCTATCTGGAGCGAGAGGAACTGGAGGATGTGCTGCAGAACTACGATTTTTCGGAGTATTCCTTCCTGAAAAAACTGCCGAAGCGCAACTACCGGCTGGAGGGGTATCTGTACCCCGGCACCTATGAAATGTACGAAGGGGAATCCGCTCTGGCGGTGGTGCAGCGGGTCCTGGATCGGTTTCAGGAGATGGTGCTCACCGAGGAAAATAACAAAAAGATTAAAAATTCCAAGTATTCCCTGGATGAGCTGATCACCCTGGCCTCCATTCTGCAGAAGGAGGCAGGCGGCAGCTATGCTCATGCGGCGGGGGTGTACTATAACCGGCTGGAAAGCGAATTTCCCTACCTGGAATCTCAGGCTACAGTTGCCTATATCCTACCTTCCGGCCACGGGGCGGTGACCACCGCCGATATCAAGACCTCCGATCCCTATAATACCTATCGCAATGAAGGGCTGCCCACCGGCCCCATCTCCAATCCCGGGGCCGATGCCATTGCGGCGGTGCTGACCCCTGAGGAGACGGCAGATCAGTATTTTGCCACCGGGGAGGACGGCACCACCCTTTTCGCCGCAGATGCTGCCGGGCACCAGGTCAATCTGAAGAAGGCCGGGGAGAATGCCCGGGGAACGGGGACGGTCTCTTGAAAATGGAACTTTTAGCCCCGGCAGGCAATATGGAAAAACTGCGGTACGCGGTGTGGTATGGCGCCGATGCGGTGTACTGCGCTTATCGCTCCTTCGGCTTGCGGGCGGCCAGCGAAAATTTTGATTATGAGGAGCTTCGGGAGGCCATCGCCTTCTGCCATGCCTATGGCGTTCGGCTGTATGTGACGGTGAATATCTACCCCACCCAGCGGGATCTGGCGGAGTTGCCCGGCTTCTTTGCCATGCTGGCAGAGTTCCGGCCGGACGGTCTGATCATCGCCGATCTGGGGGTGATGGCTTTGGCGAAGCGCCATGCGCCGGAGATCCCCATTCATGTCTCCACCCAAGCCAATGTGACCAATTATGAAACCGCCATGGTGCTCCGGGAGCTGGGGGCCAAGCGGATCGTGCTGGCCCGGGAGATGCCCCTTGGGGATATCATCGATCTCAGGCAGAAACTCCCGGCTGATGTGGAGCTGGAGGCCTTTGCCCACGGCGCCATGTGCGTGGCCTATTCCGGCCGCTGCCTGCTCTCTGCGGCCATGGCGGCCCGTAGCGGCAATCAGGGGGCCTGCGCCCAGCCCTGCCGCTGGAATTATGCGTTGATGGAAGAAAAGCGCCCCGGTAGTTATTTCCCCATCGAGGAGGACGGGCGGGGCACCTACGTCTTTAATTCCAAGGATCTCTGCCTGATCGGGCATTTAAAGGAATTGGAGGATGCCGGCGTGGCCTCCCTGAAGATCGAGGGGCGGATGAAGAGCTTCTATTATGTGGCCTGCGTCACCCGTGCCTACCGCCGGGCGTTGGACGATCTGGCAGCGGGCAAGCCCTATGATCCCGCCCTGCTGGAGGAGCTACGTGCGGTCTCCCACCGGGATTACTGCACCGGATTTTTATTCGGGGATCCCGGCGTCGCCGGGCAGAACCCCCATAACGGCGGGTATATCCGCCATACCGACGTGGTGGCCGTGGCCGATGAACAGCCCGGCTGGGTCATCCAGAAAAATAAGTTTGTTCTCGGTGAGACTCTTTGGGTGCTCTCGCCGGGCAAAGAGCCCTACTCCCTGGTGGTGGAAGCCATGACCGATGAGCAGGGCCAAGCCATAGAAACCGCACCCCATGCAGAAATGCGGGTGTATCTGGGGGTGGAGCTTGCGCCCCACTCCATTATCCGAAGAGAAAGAAGAAGTTGAAACCATGAGCAAAGTTTTTATTCCTGCCGGATATAAGCCGGCCCTCTCCCTGTACGATACCCAAAAGGCCATCGGCCTCATCAAGCGCCTCTTTGAGGATATGCTTTGCGGTGCACTGAACCTGCGGCGGGTCTCCTCGCCCCTGTTTGTTACCTCCGATAGCGGCCTCAATGATAATCTGAACGGCGTGGAACGCCCGGTTTGGTTTGATATTAAGGATACCGGCTCTAATGCAGAGGTGGTCCATTCCCTGGCCAAATGGAAGCGCCAGGCCCTGCGGGACTACGGCTTCAGCACCGATACCGGCCTTTATGCCGATATGAACGCCATCCGCCGGGATGAGGAGCTGGATAACCTCCATTCCATCTATGTGGATCAATGGGATTGGGAAAAGATCATCACCGCCGAGGACCGTACCAAGGAATACTTAAAAGAGGTGGTAGACCGTATTGTGGGCGCCATCTGCGATACCGACCAGACTCTGCGGGTCATGTTCCCGCAGCTGCAGGTACGCCCCGCCATCACCCGGCAGGTTACCTATATCACCACGCAGGAGCTGGAGGACCGTTACCCCGGCCTCACTCCTAAGGAGCGGGAAAACGCCATCACCAGGGAGCATAAGACTGTGTTTATCATGGAGATCGGCGGCAAGCTGAAGTCTGGTAAGCCCCACGACGGCCGGGCCCCCGATTACGACGATTGGCAGCTCAACGGTGATATCCTCTTCTGGAACGAGACTCTGCAGCAGGCCTTTGAGATCTCTTCCATGGGCATCCGGGTCAGCCCCGAGAGCCTGGATCGCCAGCTGACCCTGGCCGGCTGCGATGATCGCCGGCAGCTGCCCTTCCATCAGGCACTCTTGAATCATGAACTGCCGCTGACCATCGGCGGCGGCGTGGGCCAGAGCCGGCTGTGTATGCTGCTCCTCGGCAGCGCCCATATCGGCGAGGTGCAGTCCTCTATTTGGGATGAAAAAACGCTGAAACTTTGTAAAGAGGCAGGAATTCCGATATTATAACGATATTATAAGAAAAATCCGATAGGAATTAATTCCTATCGGATTTACTTATATCAATTTGATCAGGTAAGTACAAAACAGCGGGATCTCCACTGTCATTTTCTCCTCGGCGGGGGTGGTAGAGACCAGCTCCATGTCGTGGGTCTCGTCCAGCAGGTAGAACTCGGCGGTCTTGCCGGCGATTCCCTTGAGGGAGAATGTCACGGTCTGGGCGGGGGATTCGTCATCCTCGGCGAAGTTGGTGATCATAATGCCTGCGGCATCGTCGCTCTTGGCAGCGGTGCAATAGATGGGTACCGCTTCGTATTCGGGGCGTACAAACTGCCCCATCCGATACAGCTCCCCGAACATTTTGAAGGGGTAATACCCTTTCAACGGAGTGAGAAAATCAGTGTCAAACATCCCGTTCATACCGCAGGGGCGTGCATCGTAATACATCAGCATATCCAGCGGGCTATCTTGGCAATAAGCCATGGTACCGGCCACAAAGGAGGCGCCCTTCAAGCCCTTTTCAGCACGGAGAGAATAGGTCCAATCTTCGGCCAGCCAGCCGCGGATGTAGTTCCACTCGTTGAGGATCAGCTCGGCGTTTTCATAGCCGTATTCCTTGCAGTATTGCCGTGCCACGTCGATGGAGACCCCGAACTCACAGGGGTCCTTGGCATAGCGGTGGAAGGAGAAGAAATCCAGGGGGATCTTCCGTTCCCGTATGGTGGTGAAGAAGAGATCCATAAACATCTTCTTGTACTCCCGCTCGATGTTGACGCTGGAGAAGGCGGGGCCGCCGATCTTCAGGTGGGGGAAACATTCCTTCAGGTGCTTCTGGGTGATGCAGAAGAGATCCACAAATTCTTCCTCCGTTCCCTGCCAGCAGGGGTTGGAGCCGTCGGCATTGTGGCAATCCGGCTCATTCCAGATCTCCCAGTAGGTGATGTTGTAGTGAAAGCCGTTCGCCCAGCCTTCGTTATAGTGGCGGATGATGTGCTCGCAGATGACCGCCCATTTTTGGAAGTCCTTGGGCGGGAAGGTCCCCACCTTTTTGCCGTGCTCAATGCGGGAGCCCAAGCGATAGAAGGTCTCGGTGCCCACGGAAGCAGTATCGGCAATATATTGATCGGTGCACTCAAAATCATAGCTGGCGGGATCGGTGGGATCCGCATCAAAATTCCGGAAGATGCGGTGCACATCCACCGTGTACTCGCCGCCGTAGCCGAGGTAAGCAGAGGCATCATGGTTGCGGGCGTAGGGGATGCCGGCCTCCTTGAAGTATTGGTAGGTGCTGTTACCCTTCCGTACCTTGCTGCCGGCAGGGCCGTTGTTAACAGCGTGCATGGGCTTTACTACCCCGTTGGTTTGGGTAAAGTCGATCTTGATGTTCTGCATTTTCGTCACTCCTTTACCTTATATTAACATAGATTTTTGCTTTTTCAAGCATTTCGGTCACGAAACTTTTTCGTAATTTATGCGCCGGTGACCAGGGATCTTTTGCCGTCTGTTTTCAGCATCCGTTCATAGGTCTTCATGCACATATAGTGGTCGTAGTACCGCTCGATCTCCCATTCATGGAGGCCGAAGTTCCGGCACATCCGCTGCCATTTCTGAAAGGCCGTTTCATCGTTGCCCAAGGCCTTTTCTGCCATGGCGGCGGCCAGTAGCTTGCAGAATTCTGTGTGGAGCTCCAGCAGCCGGTAGGAGACCGCCTGCACCCGGGGAAGAGGGCCTTCCGGGCGGGCAGGGCAGCTTTTTACCAGCTTGGCGATCCGTTTCAGCTGCCGGCTCCGGTCGGGGTCGAACCACTTGCTCTTGCTTTCATCGGCGGAGCGTTCCCCGGAAAGGTAGGCAAAATCAAAGGTGTCGCTGATCCTTTGCAGATAATCGGCAACCTCCTTCCAGTCGGGGCCGTAGGCGTGGCAGAAATAATCCCCCAGAATTTCCTCAAAGGGACGCTCCCGGTCAAAGAGGGTCTCGGCGTAGGTATACATGGCCAGGCCGTTGGGGAAAAAGCTCCGTTGGGAGCCATCCTCCACATAGCCGTCCACCTGCAGCTCCTTAAGACCCCGGATATCCTCATAGATCCGGCGGGCAATATACATGGCACCGGGATCATAATACTGATGCTTCCAGAAATGGTACTCGTAGCTGAAGCAGGGGCCCTTCCAGCTTCGCTGCCAATCCCGGAGCAGGGCCAGATTGTCTGCAATGGTCTTGGGGCTCTCCCATCGGTTCCGCAGATAGGGCTGGATCTCCACCCGGGGGGTCTTGCTGCTTGCGCTCTGGGTATAGGTGCGGGTGATGGGGGCATAGAGAAGGGAGAACCGCTCCGGATTTTTGATCTCCACCGTCTCCGGGCCCCAGAGGGTGTCTACATAAGAGATAAATACAATGCGGGTCTTAAGGCCCCGGTCGGTGAGCAGACCGTCCAGCTCGTTCATGATCATCAGGTAATAATCGGTGGGGCGCTTCTTGCTGCATTCCGGGCACTCGCAATGGTTGCGTGAGCCATCTGCAAGCCACACATGGAGAAAATCCACATTCTGATGGGCTTCGGCATAATCGGCGATGGCCTTGGCCATGATGTGTTGCACCGCCGGGTTGGACATACAAAGGTTGGTATTTAGCGGTACCCCGCCGAAAAGCTCCCGTTTTCCCCCCAGCAGGGCAAGATAGGGCACCGTCTCCTCCGGTACCGCCTCATTGGTGGTGCGCCAGCCGTCGGTGGAATCCAGGCCGAAGGGCTCGGCAGTCCAGCCGTGACCCATATCGTGGAACTGCAGCCCACGCTTGGCCATCTCCGCCTCGCAGAGCCGCTTCCATTGCTTCACCTGCTCATAGGAGACCGGCTCCGGAGGGCGGTTTTCATTAAATTTGTGGCTATAGTACCGCTCGTAGTAAACATAGGGATTATCGAATTCGATCATGTAGACATTCATCCCCACCTTGGGGTTGAAATCAATGGTGTCCAGCATACATTGCTGGCTTTCGGCCCCCTCGTTGCAGACCCCCCGAAAACGGTGATCCGCCATTTTATGGTAATAGACCGGCCGGATCTTTTGGACGGGAATGTATTCGCCGTCGATGCCGGGATACAGCCAGCGGCAGTCGTTTTCCCGCAGATACCGGTAGACGGCCATCAGCACGCTGCGGGGGTTGCTGCCGGCGATGATGCCTCCATGCTCATCTGCTTCGATATGCAGAACATCGTCCAGCATGGGATCCTTGGCCTCGGAGGTGCGCCCGCAATCCTCTGCAAGCCCCAGCCGAAAGCCTTCGGCGGCCTTGGGATCAAAGCGGATGGGAATCTCGCCGCTCTCCGGCATCATCATCCGGAGATACTTTTTCAGCTCCTCGGCGGCAAAATCGATGACCGGATCGGCACGCAGTTTATAAATGATCATTCCCCGAACACCTTCTTTTTCGCCACCCCGAAGGTATGGGCATCATGAAGCAGACCGTAGTAAAAATCGGGAGTGGTGCGCAGCCATGGCGCTGTCATATAGCCAATAACGTGGGTGGCGTTCTGCTTGCAGTATTCCATGGTGTATTGGGTATTGTAGGGCAGGCACCAGGTAGAGGAGGTGGGCACCTGCTCATAGCCCCATTCGCCCAGCTTATCATACAGCTTGATGCGGGCCTGATATTTTTCGTTCATCGTCTCGCCGATATAGCCCTGGGGGAAATTATGGTAGTACCAATTGGAGATCAGCACATCCTTGGGGATCTCCCGGCAGAAGACCTCCTCACCGCCGAAGGCCTCTAAGGTATCGATATCCATCCAGATCCAGGGGCGTACGCCCTTGGAGCGGCAGAGGTCAAAGAGCAGCTTGCAATCCCGGATCTTCTTTTCAGGTGCCCGGACGATCTGCACCGGGTGCTTGTGCTGATTGGAAATGGTCTCCTCCTCCATCCCCAGATGGAAGAATTCGGGGGTATCAAAAAGCTCGATGGTCTCTGCCACCACATCGCAGCAGACCTTATCATAGATCTCGGTACCCACCATGTAGGCATAGTCCTTCAGCCAGGCGCTGTGGCCGCAGGAGAAGTTAAATTTAGGCAGGGGGGTGAGGCCGATGGAGCGGAGCCGTGCCAGCTCGGCCCGGAATTCCTCCTTGCTCCAGGAGCCCTCAATGGCCAACTCTGGATGGCTGTCCAGCCGGACCCCCTCACCCATATCGATGAGCACCGTGTCGATGCCGCAGGAGGGCAGAAAATCCGTTACCTTCTGCCAGGTCTCCTTGTCACATTCCAGCTTCTTGCAGTAACGGCTTTTTTCCCCGATCAGCAGGTCGGTATCCTGCTTGTCCCACATATTCATTCCAAAGTGCAGTAAAATGGCGTTCATAAAAAAATCCTCCTTTTTTATTATCATACTATATTTTAATTGATTTTTCTTCGTAAAATCAGATCCAAAAATAGTAAGATCAGCTCCTGTAGTAGGCCAGCAGCAGGTCGATCATCTCGCCGTAGCTTTTACTGCCGGATTCCTGGCCGTTGGATTGGAGATACTGATCGTAGATCTCCCCCGAGACCTGGCTGACCACCGTGTGGCGGTAGGGCTCCCAATAATCGTCCTCATATTGAATGTCCCGCAGCATCCCCGGCTCGCAGAGCTCTGCGATGTTGCGGGCCAGCTCCAGATCCTCATCGTAAAGGGCGTTGAAGGCGTATTCAAAGGCCAGCAGGCTGCCGCTGTAGCGGAAATCTGCCCGCTCCGAGCCCATGCAGGCCAGATAGGCTAAAAAGTTGGCCTCATCCTCCCGCATGAAGCCCCGGAAATGGGTCAGCTCATGGCACATGGTGGCGGGCACCGTATAGGCCGGCACATCCACATTGATCCCCGATTCGAAGGGAATATAGATGCCGGTGGTGAGCACCATGGAAAAGAGTTTGGAGGTCAGCAGCGGCTTGTTGCGCACATCCGCCATCTCCAGTACCGGGATCTCCTTTTCTAAAGCGGCGTAAGCCTCCCGGGCAGAGTTGGCGGTCTCATAAAAGCCATTGTCGCTCAAAAGGGCAATGCCCTCCCCGTTCTCCTCCATCTGCGCCCGGTAGGTGTTGCAATCCCGAACCAGCAGCTGGCAGAGGGCGTAAAGCTCCTCCTTGGTGCTTTTTGGCACCGTAAGATCCAGATATTCGGTGATAGAGGCCCGGTGGTAATTCAGCCCCATGAATAGCACAAAGCATAGGTAGATCACACTCGCCGCCCCGGCTAAATTCAGCCCGAAGCGATAAAGCCGCCCCTTCCGCTCCGCTTTGTGGCGGCAGACGCCCACCACCGCCCAGACGATGTAAAACAGCAGGAAGGCGATGAGCAGCAGAATGATGAACTCCATCAGAGAGAAGGGTGCCAGGGAAAGCAGCGGCCCCAGCGTATTGGCAAAAAAGGGATAAATATATTTCGCATGGATATTTTCCACCCAACCGCTGCTGAACCGGGCGGCAAGGGTGAGGATCAGCCCCAGCGGTGCGCAAAGCAGAAGCCAGATCCGTTTGTATCGAAGGATGCGTTTGAACATTGATTTCACCTCCCTCATATTATATAAAAGAACCGCCGAAAAGGCAAGAAAAAGAGGTGAATTCCATGGCGTTTTCCATCGAGACCACCGAAGGGTCTTTTTCCCTGCCGGCGGAGGGCTGGCTGCTGCTCTTTTTCTATGCAGGAGACTTCCTGCCGGTGAGCGCCACCGAGCTGATGGGCTTGGCAGAGCTGCAAGGAGATCTTTTGCGGCAGGGCTGCCGCATCCTCTGCCTCAGCAGCGACTCCCGGGCTGTGCACCTGGCCTTTCTGGAAAATCTCCGCCGCCATCGGGGCACTCCCATCTGTTTTCCGCTGGGCACCGCACCCGTAACGGAAAAAAGCATCCTGCTGCTTCATGAGGGAGAGCTCATGGCACAGTTTACTTATCCCCCGCAGGTGGGCGTGAACTTTACCGAGGTGTACCGTACTCTGCTGGCCTTAAAAACCGGAAGATCCACCCCCTGCGGCTGGGTTCCCGGCGCCAATACCCTGGCTCTGCCTCCCGCTACCCGGGGAGAAATGGATCATTATATGAAGGAGCAGGAAAAGGAGGGCCGCATCTGCGTGGATTGGTATATCTGCTTCGAAAATTGAATAATTCTTGCTTTTTAGTTTACTCTAACTAAAAAAGGAGTTGAAAATAATGATTGAACAGGATACTGTGAAACTGCTGCGGGAATGTGATGCCGGTGTGCAGATGGGGATTTCCTCCATCGAGGATGTGGAGCAATATGTGGGCTCCGAGGCTTTTAAAAAATATCTTACCGATTGTAAGCAGGAGCACCAAAAACTGGATCGGGAAATTCAGCAGCTGCTGGATCGCTATCATGATGAGGGTAAGGAGCCGAACCCTCTTGCCAAGGGAATGTCCTGGATGAAAACCAATGTAAAGCTTTCTCTGAATGAGTCCGATGGGACTATCGCCGATCTGATGACCGATGGCTGTAATATGGGGGTCAAATCCCTGAACCGCTACTTGAATGAATATAAGGCCGCCGATGAGGTCTCTAAGGATATTGCCAAAAGGCTTATCAATCTGGAGGAACGGCTGGCTATCGATATCCGGCAGTTTTTGTAAGGATCATATCAATTGAATTATGCGGCACCCCAAATGAATTGGGATGCCGCATAATCTATTTTTTGGTATAACCGGTTTTTTCGATAAGCTCCTGCCCTTGAGGGCCGGTGATCCAATCCACCAGCAGCCGGGTGTTTTTATCTGCGTTGCTGCGGGTAATGGCGTAAAACTCTGAGGCCAGAGGATAGCTGCCGTTTTCGATGTTCTCTGTTGTAGGTGCCACGCCGTCCACAGAGAGCAGCCGGATCTGGTCGTTCTGCACCATTTCAGTGGCGTAAAAACGGAAGGAATAGCCCAGCGCGTTGGCGTAATTTTTATAATCGGCGGTCTTGCTGATAATGCCGCCCATGCCTTGCGCCACATCCTCTTGGGGCGGGGTCATGAGCGGGGTGTCACCCATCAGCCGTTGCAGGGTACTCTGGCTACCGCTGCCCTCCTCCCGCTGAAAAGCCCGGATACTGCCCAGCTTTTCCACTCCCAGCGCACTCCATTGCGTCATCTCGCCGGAATAGATGCTTTTGATCTGCTCCACGGTAATGTTTTCCAAGGGATTTTTGCTGTTGACAAAAAAGACAAAAGCCTCCCGGCCGATAGGGGTTAGCACCAGCTCCACCCCTTCCTGCTCTGCCCGGAGCAGCTGCTCCTCTGAGGGAGCGGCGGCAAAGATGAGATCGGCGGAGCCCTCGATGATCTTTTCGTAAGCTCCTGTGGTAGTGGAGCATTCGGTGTCCTTGGCAACATTTTCGGGGTAGACCGCCGCCGCAATGGCGGAATAGATGGGGTAGAGGGCGGTGGCACCGTCCAGTTTGGGGTATTCCTCCAGCACCAGCGTGGCAGGTTGATCCAAGGTGGCCAGATTGCCGTTGGTGGGGGCGTACCTTGCCAGCAGATCCTCGCTTTCGGTGAAGGTGGGGATCTTTTCGTGGTATGCCCAAACGCCGTTACAGATCAGAGTGACGATCAGGCACCCCGCCAATAGACTCAGTACAGGGAGGGTGAATTGTAATTTTTTGAGTTTTTTCCACAACGCCAGCCCCAGTAAGATGAACAACAGCACCAGCGCAATACTGATGACGGCGAAGTAAAAGTTCTGGTGAACATTGGATATCAGCAGAATGGCAAAGTAGATCCACCCGCAGAAAAAGACCATCCCCGCCGCCAACATAATAAAGATGCGGCCGAGATTTCTGGTTTTTTTCCAAAACATCATAGTGATCCCGGCGATCAGAAAAACCAAGACCAAAGCAGACAGTAATCCGCCGATCATTTAAAGTACCTCCTCAAAGGTGTGTTGCCCAACGCCAAGCACGGCTCCTTTGTAGGTGACCTCCATTCCTTCGGGAACCCGGATCTGTACCGTTACGGTTCCCTTATGCTTTTCCCAGCGTAATTTTACCCCCTTAGATTCCGCCTCAGCCCAGTCCAGGTCTTCAAAGAAATAGGGCTGCAGGGCGGCTTTTTGGTGGATGGCATCGATGCCGCCCACAGTCCCCACCAGCCAGGGCATGAAGCAGGAGTACATATGATGGTTTTTGGAGGCCTCGGTGCTCCAGTATTCGTGGAGGGTGGTGGCACCGTCCTTTAACCACTCCATGTAGGAGGGACGCCCCTCCGCGGTGAGGATGCGGTAAGCATATTCCTGCAGACCGCATTTGTTCAGAGCAGGGAAGAGATAGCGCATCCCCACCATGCCGCAATCGTGGTGGAAATTCTCTTCCTCTACCAATTGCTTTAGCTGGGCCTTTAATACATCGCTTTCAAAGCCGAAATAGATGAGCATGGCCACCGCCGCCTGCATATGAATGATGCACCGCCCGTGGCGGGAGATATATCGACGATCGATATGCCTGCGCTGCTTGGCGATCCGCTCCTCCCACTCGGCGGTGTCCTCTCCGGCCAGCTCCAGGGCTAATTTTAGGATATTATAAAATTTCAGCCACAGCAGATCATTGATGAATTCCTCGCTCACCCGGCCGTTCCGGGTGTAGGCTGCCCAGTCGTTGAGGCCGTAGGGTAGGGTACCGTTGGGGGCTTCGATGGATTTGTAATAGGCCAGATTCCGTTTGAAATAGGGGATGCAATCAATGAGGGGCTTGGCATTGCCGGTGTGGAGCCAGATACGGTAGGGGATCTCAAACAGCACCCCCTCCGAAACGGGGCCGTTGCCCCATTGGTACCCCCAGCCGGAGGTGGGGACTATGCCGGGCAGAGCGCCGTCCTCCCGCATGGCATCCTTGATGTCCTGCAGCCATTTTTCCATCACACGCTCTATCTCGTAGTCGGTGAAAAACTGCTCCATGGAGGATTGGGCATCGTTGCACCAGCCCAGCTTTTCCCGGGTGGGGCAATCGGTGGGCATATAGAACAGATTGGAAAGGGTGGCCATCTGGCCGATGCGGAAGAGCTGATTCAGCCGCTCATCGGAGCAGCGGAAGAAGGCCCGCTCCTTCACATCCTGATGAACAAATACAGCGGTAACGCTGTGGGGATCCCGGAGGCCCTCCGCCTCCACATAGCGGAAGCCGTGGTAGGTGAATTGGGGACTCCATTCCATGGGTCTGCCGTTGCAGATAAAGCGGTCCACCTGCACCCGGTCGCCGTTTTCACGGTAGTGAGGGGGGAGCCAGGCGTCAATATACAGCTGCCCCTCCTTCGCCTCCTCGGAATGGCGCAGGATGATTTCCTCTCCCGCCGGCTGGCAGACCTTCAGTCGCAGATAGCCGGAAAGATTCTGCCCGAAATCCAGCAGATATTTGTGCTCCCCCAGCCGGACGATCTCCTTGACCGGGTATTCGGCGCACTCCCGCAAGGGCTCGCAGCGGCACTCCCGCAGGGTGCCCATGGGGGTGGTGTCTGCTGCCGCATACACCCAGCCGGAATCGTCGAAATCCAGGGTGTTCCAGTTTTCGTCATAGAGCCGGGAATCGAAATATTCCCCCAGCCGCAGCTGGTTGAAGGTGGTGGCGGAGAAGGGGGTGCATTTCCAGCCGGTATCGCTTTCCAGCACCGTCTCGCCGTTGACAGTCAGCTCCAGCGCCATCTTAGGCAGATCCCGCCAGGGGGCGGCGTCGTAGTCCCAGGAGGTGGGGAAGGGCTCGTTGAGCCAGCCGTTTCCGCAGCAAACAGCGGCAATGTTCTCTCCCGGCTGCAACAGCGCCGTCACATCATATCGGGTGTACCACACCGTTTTAGTATAGTCGCTCACCGGAGCGATGAGGCGGTCGGGGCTGACTTCCTTCCCGTTAAGATAAAGGTAGCCGTAGCCCAAGCCTGCAAAGCAGACCTCCGCCCTTTCGATGCTTTTTTTAAGGGTAAATCTCTTCCGGAAAAGAGGGGCATAGCCCTGCTCCTCCCGGTCGAAGGGAATGTCGGGTTTGATGAATTTCATAAGGTTCGCCTCCTTTTCTTCATTATACTGAAAAGTTCCGGCTTTGTATAGGAGGATTTTTCTTAAGATTTTGTAAAAAACGGTGATTATATTGAAAATATAACAAAAAATGTTAAAATAATGGGGAGGTGAGTGCAATGCTTCAGTTACTTTCCAATCCGTATCTGCAGATCTATCAGGCCAATTATATCAGTGGGAACCGTTGGTGGCTGGATTCCAATGGGAAGAATTGGTGGAATCGGGAGGCCTGCTACCCTTGTGATATCCTCTATCTCTGCAAGGTGGGGGAATTTGATTTCAAGATCGCCGGGGAGTGGTACCGTATTTGCCCCGGGGATATGGTCTATGTCCCCCGGGATACGCCCTTGGAATACCGGATGGAGGGGGAGGTATTAGAAAAATACTTTGTCCATTTTGACCTTTTTCTGGGAGGCTATTCTCCGGCGGAATTCTATAAGATCCCATATGTAAAAAAAGTTAAGGATCCTCAGGAAGCCGAACGGATCTTTATGCAAATGAATCATTTTTATAAAGAAAGCGGCTTTCAGGGTCTCCTGGCGGCCAATGGGCTCTTGATGCGGTTGATGCAGTTTTATCTGCAGGAGAGCGGCGCTCTTTACCTGCGAAATGAGGCGGTGCCCGATCCTGCCATGCAAAAGGCGTTGCGCTACCTCAGTACGGTTACAGACCGTAAGGTCACCGTGCGGGAGGTGGCGGAGCGGGTGGGGTACAGTGCCGGCCATTTTTCCAAAAAATTTAAGGAGACCTTTGGGTGTACGCCTCTTGTTTATATGACCAATATGAAATTAGAACTGGCAAAGGAGCGGCTCCGGAGCACCGATATGCCAATTGCAAAAATTGCGCAGGAACTTGGCTTTTGCGATGCCAGCTATTTTGGGAACTTTTTTAAAGCAAAAACCGGCGTTTTTCCCTCCTACTATCGCAAAAACAGTTGACGGATATCTCCTGAAATGGTAAAATAGCGGAAGAAAAGGAGCTGAAAAAATGGAAATCTTTACAACCACATTAGGCCAGATGGCGGTGCTTTTTTCGCTGATCATCATCGGCTTTGTTTTGGCTAAATGCAGAATCGTCCCGGAGAATTCCGCAGGCGTTCTTTCCCGGCTGGAAAATTGGGTGTTCATCCCCGCCCTGGTGGCCATGACCTTTATCAATGATTTTACCTTGGAAAAATTAGAGGAGCTTTGGAAGCCCTTTGTGATCAGCTTCGCGGTGCTGGCGGTGGCCATTCCCCTGGCGCTGCTGGTCTCCCGGCTGCTCTCCCCCAAGGATGCCTATATGCGGAATATCTATACCTACGGCCTCTGCTTCTCCAACTTCGGCTTTATGGGCTATGCGGTGGTGGGTGCTGTATTCCCGGAATATGAGCTGGAATATATTATCTTCACCCTGCCCCTCTGGATGGGGATCTACCTTTGGGGTGCTCCCTCTCTGCTGATGAGCGAGGCGGGGGAGAAGCAGACCCTCGGCAAGCGGCTGAAGGCCATCTGTAACCCTATGTTTATCGCCATGGTGGTGGGGATCATCATCGGCCTTTCGGGTCTCACTCTGCCCGGCTGGGTCACCAGTACCCTGAACTCCGCCAAGGGCTGTATGTCTCCCCTGGCCATGATCCTTACCGGCATCACCGTGGCCCATACCGACCTGAAAAAGGTCTTTACTGATTATAAGATCTACCTCATCTCGGCGGCACGGCTGCTACTGTTCCCCGCCATCGGGCTGGTGGCTTGCTATTTTCTGCCCCTGCCCCAATCCACCCTCACCTGTATCCTCTGCTCGGTGGCTATGCCGCTGGGGCTGAATACCATCGTCATCCCCGCCGGCTACGGCAAGGATACCACCGCCGCTGCCAGCATGGCCATCGTTTCCCATATTTTGTCTTGTATCACCATTCCCGTGGTGCTGATGATCTTTGAAAGGAGTATCGTATGATCCGCTTTATCACCGAGAACACCAAGCTGCTGGAGGCCATTCGGGAGGTCTCCAAAGAGCTGCCCGCCCTTTCCGAGCTGGAGGGGGAGTACACCCTTGTTCCTTGCGAAAAGGGTCTGAAGATCGAAAATAACACCGTTTATTATGGCGATACCCGCTCCCTCTTGCGGGCGGTAGGGCTGCTGGCCACTGGCGTCACCGCCATCGAGGAGCAGCCCAAGTATGAGATCTTGGGCGCCATGCCCGATGCCTCCCGCAATGCGGTGCAGAAGGTGGAGACCCATAAAAAGCTGATGCGTATTCTGGCGCTGGAGGGCTATAATGCGGTGATGCTTTATACCGAGGATACCTATGAGGTTCCCGAGCAGCCCCATTTCGGCCATCTGCGGGGGCGCTATACCGCCGCCGAGCTCCGGGAGCTGGATGATTATGCCGCGCTGCTGGGGCTGGAATTCATCCCCGCTATCCAGACCCTGGCCCACCTGAACGGCTGGTTTGAGTGGCCCGCCTCCTACCACCTCAACGATTGCGACGATATCATGCTGGTCGGGGATGAGCGGGTCTATGAATTCATCGATACCTTGCTGAAAACTATGTCCGAAAATGTTCGCAGCCGCAAGATCAATATCGGCCTGGATGAAGCCCATATGCTGGGCCGGGGCCAGTATATTGAACAGAACGGCTATCTGCCCAAGCCGGAGATCATGCGCAAGCATATGGAACGGGTGGTGGAGCTTTGCAGAAAGTATGGCTATACCCCCAGAATGTGGGACGATATGTTCTTCCGGATGATCAATAACGGCGTCTACCGGGTGCCCGGCACCGAGGTTCCCGCCGAGATCGCCGAATCGGTTCCCGAGGAACTGACTCTGGTCTATTGGGATTATTCCCAGCCGGATAAAGAGAATTACGATGAGATGTTCCGCCAGCATCATCCCTTTAAAAACACCATCGGCTTTGCCGGAGGGGATAGCTCCTGGTACGGGCTGGTGCCCCTCAATCAGTTCGGGGAGCGGTGCTCTCTTTCCGCCACCGCCAGCCTGGAGGAGGCCAAATGCGATGAGGTCTATGTTACCATGTGGGGGGACGACGGCGCTTCCTGCTCCCTCTTTACCACCCTCCATACCCTCTTTATTTATGGGGAATCCTGCTGGGGCCATCGGGCAGAATGTCCCGATCATGCCAAAAATCGGTTGAAGGCGCTCTTGAATGTGGATGCGGATACCCTGCTGATGCTGGAGGATATCCATAACCTGCCCAGCCGGGTCGGCAAGGGCGACCGCAAGTGTAATCCCTCTAAGTATATGTTTTATAGCAATATCCTCACCGGCAAATTTGATTGCCATATCGCTCCCGGCTGCGGAGAGTACCTGGCCGATTTTGCCCAAAGGTTGAATGACCGCAAGGAGACCTGCGGTGCATTTGCCTATGCCATCGACCCTATTGTGAAGCTGGCCGAGGTGCTGGCGCTGAAAGCCGAGATGGGCCATCGCCTCTATGCCGCCTACCGCGCCGGCGATAAGTCGACCATCGAAACCATCACCGAAACCGAAATTCCCCAACTGCTGGAGAAGATCAAGGCCTTCCGTGCCGCCCTCCGCAACCAGTGGATGACCGAAAATAAGGCCTTCGGCTTCGATGTGATCGCCATGCGGATCGGCGGCCTCATCAGCCAGACCGAAAGCAATCAGCAGACCCTCCGGGATTGGCTGGCAGGCAATATCCCCGCTGTCGAGGAGCTGGAAGCCCCTCGTTTGCCCTATATGCCCATCCCCGAAAACGGTGATCCCTACCTGCAGCTCAACCGATGGATCCGCATAGCGGGGCAGAATATAGCTAATATGTTCGGCTATAAATAAACTGACCGTTAAAAAATGGCGTCTTTTCCGTCGATCATACCCTCGATGTATCGCATACATCTTCGGGATATGCTCAACGAAAAATACGCTCATTTTTTTGAACGGTCAAACATTAAAAAACCCTCTTTGACACGCTGAAAAAAGAAGTGATGCACCGCATCACTTCTTTTTGGTATTCTGATACATTCCGTAGGCTAATAAGCATTGGGCGGGAAAGTAGGTGGCCATGCAAAGCTCTCCCGCATTTTTGATGATGCCGATAAACCAATCAAAGACCAGCATCAGATCGGAGAAAAAGAAGAGAACGCTGCCCACGCCATAGAGTACCGTCACTGCGCAAGGCTTGCGGATCAGGTTTCCGATGGCCTTGCCCACCATTAGGGAGATGATGAGGGCGTAGGCAAAGCAGACCCATTTCATAAAGGGCTCCGGAAAGGCCAGCAGGGGGTGAAAGAGCAGAAAAGCCCCCGCCCCCGCCATGATGATCCCGGCGGCGGTGAGATCCTGCCACTTGATCTTCATCAGGAAGGTCTGGCCGATGAAATAGCAGATGTGCCCCAGCGCAAAGAGAGCCGCTCCGGCCACAAAATCCACATTCAGGGCGATATCCCCCAGCATGGAGAGCATCAACCCGGCAGAGATAAAAATGTAAAACCCCTTGTTTTTTTCCTTGCGGATCAGGGCATAGATCAGGTTGATCAGCCCCATCAGGGCAAAGCAGCCGCTGGCCAGCCCCTTCAAAAGCAGGCCGCCCTCGGTCATGTAAAGATAGTTGCCGCAGTAGGCGGCGATGGAAATCAAAATATTCAGGATCAGCATATGTTACCTCAAAAATAAATGTAACAGTTTTCCGTAAAGTCCCCGGTTGTAGGGCTGATAACGCATGGGCAGATCCATCCAGGTCTTTTTATCCACAATGCTTTTCAGGTGGGAAAAGGCATCAAAGCCCACCTTGCCGTGGTAGGCACCCATGCCGCTTTCTCCCACACCGCCGAAGCCCATCTCGCTGGTGGCCAGATGAATGACGGTATCGTTGATGCACCCGCCGCCGTAGCGGCACCGCTCGGTGACCTCCCGGATGCGCTTTTTGTCCTCCGAAAAGAGGTAGAGGGCCAGGGGCTTGGGCTGATCCGCCAGCAGGGCGTAGATCTCCTCGAAGCTTTCAAAGGTCAGAATGGGCATGATGGGACCAAAGATCTCCTCCTGCATCACCGCATCGTTCCAAGTGACGTGATCTAAAACCGTCGGTGCGATCTGCAGCGTTTCCGGGTCGCTTGCGCCTCCGGCAACCACCTTGGCGGGGTCGATGAGGCCGCAGAGGCGGTCAAAATGCTTTTGGTTGACGATCTTGCCGTAATCCCCATTGTTGAGAGGGTCGGCGCCGTATTGCTTTTGGATCTGCCGGCAGACCTCTGCCACAAATTGATCCTTCACGCTTTTGTGGCAAAGGATGTAGTCCGGCGCCACGCAGGTCTGGCCGCAGTTGAGATATTTGCCGAAAACGATCCGCTTGGCGGCCAGCTTCAGCTTGGCGGTACTGTCCACAATGCAGGGGCTTTTGCCCCCCAGCTCCAGTACCGCAGGAGTCAGGTGCTCGGCGGTGTGCCGAAGCACCTCCTTGCCCACGTTCTGGCTACCGGTGAAGAAAACAAAATCAAATTTTTTCTCCAGAAGGGCGGCATTTTCCTTGCGGCCGCCGGTCACTACCGCCACAAATTCCGGCGGAAAGCATTCGGTAATGATCCTGCGGATGATCTCGCTTGTGGCGGGGGAGTAGGCGCTGGGCTTCACAATGGCGGTGTTGCCTGCAGCGATGGCATCGGCCAGAGGATCGATGGTCAGCAAAAAGGGATAGTTCCAGGGGCTCATGATCAGGGTATTGCCGTAAGGGGAGGGCTTTTGGTAGCTGGCAGAGGCAAACTGGGGCAGGGGCGTGGGCACCCGCCGCTTAGCGGCGAATCTCCGGGTGTGGCGGATCATGTAGGTCAACTCGGTGAGCACCAGCCCTGTTTCACACATAAAGCCCTCAAAGTCGCTCTTCCCTAAATCGGCGGTCAGGGCTTCCCCGATCTCCTTTTCGTATTTTTTCACGGCGTCCCGCAGCTTTTTCAGCATCTCGATGCGGAATTTCACCGGCAGGGTAGCGCCGCTCTGAAAGTATTTCCGTTGGCTTGCTAAGATTTCGTCGATGTTCATAAGTTCTCTCCGATTATGTTATAAAAACGTTGTAATTCCTTGGCGTTCATCAGCTTGGGTACCGGGTAAAGGGGATTGGCCTCCTTGGCGGCATGAGCCGCCATTTGGGGGATGTCCTCTTTTTTGATGCCCGGCAGGGTGGCGGGAATGCCCATTCTACGGTTCAGTTCCCGAATGGCGGCAATGAATTTTTCGGCCGCCTGCCGATCGGTCTCGCCGGTGATCCCGGCGGCGGCTGCCAGCTGCGCCAGCTTTTTATGGGCAGCGGCTCCGTAATCCTCTAAAACATAGGGCATCAGCACCGCATTGGCTAGGCCATGGGGGATGTTGTACTGCCCGCCCAAGGAATGAGCCACCGCATGGATATAGCCTACATAGGATTTGGAAAAGGCAATGCCCGCTTTGTAGGATGCCTGCAGCATGGCCGCCCGGGCGGTAAGATCGCTGCCGTCACGGTAAGCCTTTTCGATATTTTCAAAGATCAGGCCTACCGCTTCCAACGCCAGCCGCCGGGTCTCCTTGCTGGTGGAGCCGCCGATGTAGGCCTCCACCGCATGGGTCAAAGCATCCATGCCGGTGGTGGCGGTCAGATGGGGCGGCAGGGAAAGGGTCACCTTGGGATCCAGCACCGCGTGGCGGGGGATCATTGAAAAGTTATTCATGGTGTACTTGTGCTTATGCACCGGATCGGTAATGACCGCTGTTACCGTTACCTCACTGCCGGTTCCGGCGGTGGTGGGGATGGCAATGAGCAGGGGCAGCCGCCGCAGTACCCGCAAAAGCCCCTTCATCTGTCCCACCTGCTTTTTGGGGTAGACCACCCGGGCTCCCACCGCCTTGGCACAGTCCATGGGGGAACCGCCGCCATAGGCAATGAGCCCTTGGCAGCTTCCTTTCCGGTAGAGGGCCAGCGCCTCTTCTACATTGTCCACCGTGGGATTAGCGTTGGTGCCGCTGTAAAGGGCACAGCGAATGCCTCCTTCCTCCAGCAGGGCCGCCAGCGCCTCTGCTCCGGCGCGAAGGCCTTGATCGGTCACCAGTAATACGGCAGTGATGTTCTTTTCTTTTAAAATTTGGGGCACCTCAGCGGTGCTGCTGTGAAGTGCCGGCTCCCGGTAGGGCAGCAGGGGCAATGCCAGATGAAATGCCCCCTGAAAGACCCGGCAAAATAACTTGGATGCAAAATTCATTTTTTCCATGTTCCTTTTTTGAATAGATGTTGATTACTCAACATTATACACCCGCAAAGCTGCGTTGTCAATAAAAAAGCAGACCACTCAGTTAAGTGGTCTGCTTACATGCCCCCGTTGTTTCTCTTACAATCAGGCTTCCGGTGATCTCGATCTCTGTGCCGGAACAGTAGTATTTGTTTTGCATCTTCTTTTTCAAAAGCTCGCAGGCCAGATCGCAGGCGGCCTCCTTGGCCTGATCGATGGTGGTGAGGCCCTTTTCCAGATGCCCGGCGGTGCGGATATTGTTGATGCCGATGACCGAAATATCCTCCGGGACCCGCAAGCCTTGCTTTTTCAGCTCCTTGATGGCGCCGATGGCGATGTAATCGTAGGCGCAGATGAGGGCGGTAAAGGGGCGCTCCCGCTGCAACAGCCTGCGCACGCCATCCCTGCCTGCCTCTTCAAACCGCCCTTCCGCTACCACCGTGAGCTCATGGGGCAGCTCATATTGTTGCAGGGCCTTTTCAAAAACAGAAGAGGTACGGGTGGTGAGCCCTTCCCCGATGAAGGCGATGTGCCGGTGCCCCAGCTCCTTCAAATGGGCCACGGCGGCGCACATAGTCCGGATAGAGCTGCCTTGGATGGTATCGGCATGAGCCACCCCTTCCATTGCCCCTACCGCTACCACCGGCACCTCGATGCCCTTGGGAACGGGGCTGCGGAGCTCAAAAACGATCATGCCATCCACTTTGGCATGATCCGCCAGCAGGCGGATCAGCTGCTGCTGCTTTTTCTCGTTGAAATCATCGGTGGAGATGAGCACCTCAATGTTGCGCCGGGCCAGCCGTTGCTGAATGTATTCCACCTGCTCGCTGTAGTGATTGCTTTTGATCTCCGGGCAGAGTACCGCAACCACCTTTTTATCGTACTGTTCTTTATAATATTTATGAAAGCAGCCGTGCTTTCTGGCGATCTCAAAGATCTGCTCCCGGGTGGCGAGGCTAATCTCGGGGGAATTCTTAAAGGCCTTGGAAACGGTGGCCACCGAAACGCCTGCCTCTGCGGCAAGCTCCCGTAATGTCATGGTCATCACCTCGGCATAATTGTAGCACATTTTGAAGGGAAATCAAGTTTTACGAAAAAGTTTCGTAGTAGTTTTTCTTGATTTTTAGCGGTAACTTGCTATAATGAGGTAGAAAGAGGTGTTTTTTTTGGAAATCAATGAAAAAAATTTAAAGACAAGCCGATTTTTATATATCTTAGAGGCAGGCTTTGAATATCTCATCTCTATCCTGGTGGCAGGGGCCTATCTTGCCAAGCTTACCGAATCTCTGGGCATGAGCGATCAGCTCACCGGGATCATGAGCTCCATCATTTCGCTGGGTCATCTTTTCCAGCTGGGCTCCCTGCTGATCCGCCCTAAGCGGGTGAAGGGGCTGGTGGTTACCTTCAGCGTTCTGAATCAGCTGCTCTTTATGCTGCTTTATATCATCCCTCTGGGCACCGGGGCAAAGCCCTTCCGCTCGGTGCTGTTTGTGGTGGCCATCCTGCTGGCTTACTTGCTCTATAACCTGGTCCATCCCAAAAAGATGAACTGGTTTATGTCCCTCATCGATGATTCGGAGCGGGGCCGCTTTACCTCGGTGAAGGAGATGGTCTCCCTGGTGATGGGCGTTGGCTTCTCCTTTGCGATGGGTGGCGTTGTGGACTATTTTGAGGCTAAAGGGGAATTGAAGACCGCCTTTATCATCTGCGGCGCTACCATCGCAGTGCTGATGATCCTGCATACCATCACTATGGTCGGCTCGGTGGAAAAGCCGGTGAAGGTAGAAAGCGGAAAGCGCAAGGCCTTTGCCGCTATGCTTAAGGATAAGACCATCCTGAAACTCGCCGTGCTGTTTGCATTATGGTATGCCGCCATGTATGCCTCCACCCCCTTCCTCGGCTCCTATCAGAATAAGGAATTGGGCTTCAGCATGACCTTTATCTCTCTGCTTTCTCTGATTTATAGCGGGGTGCGGATCGCCTTCAGCTTCCTCTGGGGCAGCTATGCCGATAGAAAGTCCTTCAAAACGATGCTGACCGCCTGCTACGCCGTTTCCACCCTGAGTTTTTTTGTCAATATTTTCACCGTTCCTTCCAACGGTAAGATCTTTTATACCGCTTATTATGCCTTCCATGCCATCGCCATGGCGGGTATCAACAGCGCCCTGACCAATCTGGTCTATGATTATGTGGAGGTTTCCCGCCGGGCCGATGCTATTGCCATCACCCAGACCGTTTCCGGTGTGGTGGGTTTCCTGACCACCCTGGCCGCCGGCGTGCTGGTGGACCATATTCAGAAGAGTGGCAACACCTTCCTTGGAATGAGCGTTTACGCCCAGCAGGTCACCGCCGCCATCAGCTTTGTGATGAATATTGTAGTCATTATTTATCTGCGCACCCAAATCCAAAATAAAGGAGAAAAAGAATGCTGAGTGTTGAAATGAAGATGGTTTCCTCCCTGGAAAAATGCTTTTACAATGAGCCTTTGGAAAGCAAGGCAGAAAAGACCCGCTTTATCATGTTCCGTAATGAGCGGCTTTCCTTCCAGGTGCTTTACCGTGCCGATAACCGGGATACTACAGATATCCAGCGCTGGTGCCCGGTGCAGTTGGGCGGGGCGCTGGCAAAGTATGCCACTCTGCGTCTGGTCTCCCATGTGCCCAATATGTACCCCACCTACGGCATGGAGCCCGGCGGCGAATTTATCCGCACCGAGCCAGGGATGTACCCGGATCTGCTCCGCCCGCTGATCTACCCCGATGCGGTCTCTCTGCCCCATGGCCAGAGCCATGCTCTCTGGATCGATATCGACCTCCCTGCCGGCTTTGCGGCGGGGGAATATGATATCTCTGTTGCCATCTCCCATAAGGACGAGGAATTGAATCGGGTGCAGGGCTGGGTGCAGGTGGTGGATGCAGAGCTGCCCAAGCAGACCCTCATTCATACCGAATGGTTCTATACCGATTGCATCGCCAACCACTACCATGTGAAGGCCTTTTCCGAAAAGCATTGGAAGCTGATTGAAAGCTTCATGCGCACCGCTGTTCAGAACGGCATCAATATGATCCTCACCCCCATCTTCACCCCCGAGCTGGATACCTACATCGGCGGCGAGCGGCTGACCACCCAGCTGGTGGATATTGAGCTGGCAGATGGCAAGTATACCTTTGGGTTTGAGAAGCTCCACCGCTGGATCGATCTTTACCTTTCCTGCGGCGGCGAGTATTTCGAGATCCCCCATTTCTTCACGCAATGGGGAGCCAAGGCGGCCCCCAAGATCATCGTGAAGGTAAATGGCCGGAAGAAAAAGTATTTCGGCTGGCATACCGATTCTATGGGCCCCGAGTACGGCAATTTCCTGGATCAGTTTATCCCCGCCGTGCTGGCCGAGTTCAAAAAGCGTGGCCTGGACCATAAGTGCTTCTTCCACGTCTCCGATGAACCGCATCTGGAGCAGCTGGAGCAGTATAGCCGCTGCAAAAACCTCATCGCTAAGCACCTGAAGGGCTATCCCATCATCGATGCCCTCTCCAGCTTTGAATTCTATAGCAAGGGGGTTCTGGAAAAGCCCGTGCCCCATACCCGGGGTGCTATGCCCTTTATTGAGGCCAAGGTGCCCGGCCTTTGGGTCTATTATTGCGGCGGCGGGAAGGGCGGCGTTTCCGATCGCTCCATTTCCATGCCCTCCGCCCGGACCCGGATTCTGGGTGTTCAGCTTTATCTTTATAACATCGAAGGCTTCCTCCATTGGGGCTATAACTTTTATAATTCTTGCCATTCCCGGGCGGTGCTGGATCCTTATGGCTACCCCGACGGCGGCTACTTCACCCCCGCCGGCGATTGCTTCTTGGTCTATCCCGGTACCGATGGGGAGGCTTGGGGCTCTCTGCGGCTGAATGCCCTCCGGGAGGCCATGGACGATATGCGTGCCCTGCGGCTGTATGAAGAAAAATTTGGCCGGGAGGCCGCTGAGAAGCTGATTATGGAAAGCACCGACGGCACCCTCGATTTCTGCCATTACCCCACCGACCCGCAGTACCTCATCAACCTGCGGGAGACCATCGCCAAGGAGATCGCCAATGCTTAAGGTTGATTTTGAAAAGATCGTCGGCAAGATTAAACCAATGCACGCCGTGGGTCAGCCGCCTATGCTGGCCACCGATTGCACCATGTTTGCCTATCTGAAGGAGGCCCATATCCCTTACGCCCGGCTCCACGACGTGGGGGTGAAAAGACTTCTGCCAATGGTGGATATCTCCTGCATCTTCCCCGATTTTTCCAAGGACGAGCAGGACCCCGCCAACTACGATTTTGAATACACCGACCTGCTGATCTCGGAGCTGATGAACGTCGATTGCCCGCCCATCTTCCGCTTAGGCGAGACCATCGAAAATGCGGTGGCCAAGGGCTACCGCCCCCGCCATATCTTCGCCCCCGCCGACCCTCATAAATGGGCGCGGGTCTGCGAGCATATCATCCGCCACTATAACGAAGGCTGGGCGCACGGCTTCCGTTTCGGCATCGAGTACTGGGAGATCTGGAACGAGCCCGATAACGGCTTCCAGAAAGGCGAAGGAACCGCCAAGGATATCAACCAGATGTGGGTGGGCACCGTGGAGCAGTACTATGAGTTGTACGCCGTCACCGCCAAGCATCTCAAAGCCTGCTTCGGCGATGCCATCAAGGTGGGCGGCTATGCCTCCAGCGGTTTTTACGCCATCTTCAACAATCCCGAAAAATACGGCGTTCCCGCCGAATTCAAAAAAATCTACCGGGAACGGTATGAACTGTTTCTGACCTTCTGCTTTGGGTTTTTGGATTACGTCAAAGAGCAAAATGCCCCGCTGGATTTCTTCAGCTGGCACAGCTATTCCGACGTTGACCGCACCGTCGTGGTTGAGCGGTTCGTGGAGCGTTCCTTGCGTGAGCGGGGGTTTGATTGCGAGATCCACCTCAACGAGTGGAACAACGCCCATAGCTGGGAGGGGCTCGGCACCTCCTACGCCGCCGCTCATGCGGTGGCCATGTTGCTGGCAATGCAGGATACCGACGTTACCATGCTGAACTACTACGATGCAAGGGTAGGCGCCTCTACCTACGGCGGGATGTTCAATCCCTCCAAGTTTGAGCCTTTCTGCCTCTACTACGGTTTCAAGGCCTTTGGCGAACTGTTTGTACTAGGTCAGCAGGCGGAGTGCACGATAGACGAAAAGATCTACGCCGTGGCCGCCACCGACGGCAAGAAAAAAGCCGTCTTGCTCGCCAATATCGGCGAGGAGCGGGTCGTGGAGACCAACCTCCAAGGCTTTGAAGTGTACCTTGTGGATGAGACCCATCATCTGGAAAAAGCAGAACTGGATTCCGAAAAACTCCTGCTCCAAGAAAACCAAATCGCATATTTAGTAAAGTAAAAAGCTCGGGAATTATTTCCCGATCTTTCGGCGTGTCAAAAAAGTATGATTTTCCAATCTTTGACACGCTGGGAGACTCTCATAAAAAGAGTGCAGATTTCGCCGATCCGATCTCGTCGGCGTACAGAGGTACGGTAGAGAGCGGAGCGGCGGAAAGCAGAAAAAATCAGATTAAATCCCGCCTTGGCGGGATTTTTCTTTTTAAACCTCAAGAGGAATTGATAGTACTTCTGTTATAGTTTTTACACTAAAAAAGAAAGGGACGATGTGGTCATCGTCTTGTACATTTTTCTGCGGTCGGTGCCTTTTTTGACAGTCTCAAAGCTCGGGAATTACTTCCCGATCTTTTTGTATTCCGTGGGGGTCATCCCCGTTTCCTCTTTAAAGGCCCGGTTGAAGGCCGAAAGGCTCCCGAACCCCACCTGGAAGCAGACCTCTGCCGGGGGGATCCCCTTACTCAGAAGGGGGCGAGCCGCTAAGATCCGGCGGGAGCGCAGGTAGTCTGCCACCGTAATGTTATAGTGGGTGCGGAAGAGGCGGGAAAGATACTCGCGGCTGTAGTAAAAGTGGGCGGCGATCTCGCTCACCGTCCGGATGGAGGCGTATTCTTTATCAATGTACTGCTTGGCGGCGGCCGGTGCTCCCGGCTTGGCGGGGGACTCTTGGCGGGCTGTGGCTTGGCTCATTTGGTAAAAGCATTGAAGCAAAAGCCCCCAGACCAAGGCGTTTGCAGCAGGCTCCTGCCGGGAGAGCGCTTGGTCTAACTGCCGCAAAAGGGTAAAAAGCGTCTCCGGCTCCCCGGCGGTGAGAATGGGGCCTCGCTCCAAAAAATCCAAAAGCCCGGGAAAGCTTGCAAATGCCTCGGGGTAAAAGTAAAACACATGGCGCACATACCGGGTGGCTTGGGAGCGGACCGCTGAGTGGTGCATCTGCCCCGGCGGTTCGACCACAATATCCCCCGTGCGCAGGGCGTAGACCGCTGATTCGCAAAGCTGATCGATCTCTCCCTGCTCAAATACTACCAGCTCGTAGTATTCGTGGTAGTGCATCGCCGAGGGAAAGCTTTCTTTGCGGTAGGGGGTGTCCCGAAAGGAGTAATAAAGGTGGTTGCCGATGGGGTGATTTTGCCAGTTCATAAAAGGATCGGGGAGGGGGAGCACCTCCCCGGTATAAATGGATTCTTTTTTCATTTCTTAATGTCACAAAATGCTTAAATTTAGTCACGAAACCGTTAGACTTTCTGATTTGTGATTGCTATAATCATACCATAAGAATTTGTGAAAGGGAAGAGGAAAATGTTAAAAACCAAGCTTCATATGGCAGATATCTGCGTCATCGGCGGGGGCATCGGCGGGATGTTCACCGCCATTTCGGCGGCTCGCCACGGCGCCAAGGTGGTGTTGATGCAGGATCGCCCGGTTCTGGGTGGCAACGCCAGCGGTGAGATCCGGATGTGGATCAGCGGCGCCGGCACCCGGGTGCGGGATCTGCAGGAGACCGGCATTATGGAGGAGCTGCTGCTGGAAAATATGTACCGCAACCCCAAACGGAATTTCACCACTTGGGATGCGCTCCTTTATGAAATGGTGAAATTTCAGGAAAATATTACCCTGCTGCTCAACTGCGCCTGCTGCGATGCCACCGCCGAGAAGGGCAGGATTCAGAAGATCAAGGGCTTTCAGCTTACCACCTACCTCTGGCATGAGGTGAAGGCGAAGATCTTCGTGGATTGCTCCGGAGATAGTATCTTAGCGCCGCTGGTGGGTGCCGATTATGCTGTCGGCCGGGAGGCAAAAAGTACCTACGGCGAGGAATTCGGTCTGGATACTGCCGATACCCATACCATGGGGATGAGCCTAATGATCCATTGCCGGGAAACGGATCATCCCGTTTCCTATGAGCCCCCGGCATGGGCCTATGATTTCCCCACCGATGAGGCCATGAACCATAAGCCCCATGATCTGTACGCCATCAACACCAATTTCTATTGGATCGAGCTGGGCGGAATGCAGAACAGTATCGACGATACCGAAGAGGTGCGGGATGAGCTGCTGAAGATCGCCTTCGGCGTATGGGATCATATCAAAAACCACGGTGACCACGGGGCGGAAAACTGGGAGCTGGAATGGGTGGGCTTTCTGCCCGGCAAGCGGGAATCCCGCCGGTATATGGGGGATTATGTGTTGACCCAGCAGGATGTGGAACGCTGCACTCCCTTCCCGGATACCGTGGCCTACGGCGGCTGGCAGATCGATAACCACCTGCCCGGCGGCTTCCATATGGATGCCAAGGGCGGCGCTCACCTGCAGAAACGGCGGCTTTCGGAGCCGTACCCCATTCCCTTCCGCAGCCTCTATTCCCGTAATATTGAAAACCTTATGTTTGCGGGGCGGAATATCAGTGCCTCCCATGTGGCCTTCAGCTCCACCCGGGTGATGGGCACCATCGGCGTGATCGGCCAGGCGGCGGGGACCGGTGCCGCCATTGCGGTGAAGTACGGACTGACCCCTCGGGAGGCCTGCGCCCAGAAGATCACGGAAATTCAGGACACCCTGATGGAGGACGATTGCTTCCTCCCCGGTTTCAAGCGAAAAATTTCCCCCTTGACGCAAAAAGCCACCCTCACCTGCGAATACGGGGATTGCTCTGCACTGCTGAACGGCATCGACCGCCGGATCTGGGGCTGCGATAACGGCTATTTCGGCAAGACGAATAAGTCTATTATCTATACTTTCGAAGAGCCCACCCATGTGAACGGCGTGCGGCTGGTGCTGGATAGCGACCTCAACCGCGAGCACACCGAGGGCAACCCGGATGGGCTGCATAACTCCTCGGTGCTGTTCTTCCCCCAAAGCCATAACCAAACCACCTTCGGCTTCCCCCAATGCCTCATCAAGCATTATAAGATCGAGGTACAGGATGAAAAGGGGGATTGGAGCCTTGCGGTAGAGGTGGAAAATAATCACCAGCGGTTTATCCGCCACCCCCTGAATGTTACTGCCAAGGCGGTGCGTTTTACCCCGATTTCCACCTATTTCAGCGAACAAAAAAACGAGGACTACGGCAGCTCCGTAGCCCATCTCTTCAACTACGAGGTGTATTGATATGAAAGATGTTCTTGTGATCGGCGGCGGCCCCGCCGGGGTCTGCGCCGCAATCTGTGCCGCTCGGTTAGGGGTCAAGGTCACCCTTGTGGAGCAAAGCGGCAGCTGCGGCGGAATGGCCACCGCCGGGCTTGTGGGCCCCTTTATGACCTGCTACGATGCCAAGGGGGAGAGGATGATCATCCGGGGCATCTTTCAGGAAATTGTGGAACGTCTGGTGAAGCGGGGCTTTGCCATCCATCCCAAGGAGGTGTTGGGCGGTACCGCCTTTACCTCCTGGATCAAAGTGGGGCATGACCATTGCACCCCTTTCGAGGCCGAAGGGCTTAAGCTGGTGCTGGATGAAATGTTACTGGAGGTGGGGGTGGAGATCCTTTATCATACCGCCTTTCTGGAGCCGGTCTTAGAGGAAAATAAGATCACCGGCGTGAAGGTGGCCTCCAAATCCGGCATCGAGGAGCTTTACGCTAAAGTGGTCATCGATTGCACCGGCGATGGCGATGTGGCCGCCCGTGCCGGTGTGCCCTTCGAGATGGGCAACGAAGAACTGGGGCTGATCCAGCCTGCCACCATGTTTTTCCATATCAGCAACGTGGATACCGACGCGGTGGAGGCGGATATTCAAGCCAATCTCCATAATTTCTACCGAAAGGACGGTGTCAACTACCGCTCCCTCCATTGGCGAGTGGCCGAAGCCCGGGAGGCGGGAGATTGGTCGCTGGATCGGGTGAGCATCGGCCTTTTTCGGATGCCCAAAAAGGATGAATGGTGCGTCAATACCTCTCGCCTCATGGGGATCGATAGCACCAGCAACGTCAGCCTTACCCGTGCCGAGATCGAGGGTAGAAAGCAGGCAGATGAGATCTTCCGTTTCTTCCGTAAGTATGTTCCCGGCTGCGAAAATGCCCGGCTGAAAGCCACCGCATCCCATGTGGGCATTCGGGAAAGCCGCCATATTCAGGGGGAGTATCGCCTGACTGCCGAGGATCTGCTGGCGGCCAGGGTGCCGGAGGACAGCGTTTTCATCGCCGCCAACTCGGTGGATGTCCACGGCCTCTTCGGCCCCAAGAGCAACGAATATGTGCCCATCAACGGCGATTATTACGGCGTGCCCTACCGCAGCCTGCTGCCCCAGAAGATCGAAGGCCTGCTGCTGGCGGGGCGGTGCGTCAGCGCCGATTCCACCGCTGCCGGTGCCATCCGGGTGATGCCGCCTTGCATGGCCATGGGTCAGGCCGCCGGCATCGCTGCCGCCCTTTCGGTGCAGCAAACCTGCACCCCAAAGGCACTGGATGCGACGGTTTTGATCGGTTCTTTGAAAGAAAATGGCGTATTTCTGCCCCATTTACAGTGAAAAATCAGGGATTTTTGCTACGTTGTGCCCCCTTTTTCCGGGGCGGTGTGAAATTCTAAATAAATTTCACACCGCCCTCCTCCTTTCCTCATAAATTATAAAGAGCCCCGTTCAGGGCTCAGAAAGGAGGATATTCAATGGGTGTAACAAACTCCAATAAGGAACTGAATACCGCACGGATCGATTGCGGCGGCTCCTTTAAGATCAAGCTATCTTTGGCGGCGGCACCGGATATCACATCCAACCCCACCGACATTGTTCTAATCCTTGACCGCTCTGGCAGTATGGCAGGCAGTCCGCTGGAAAATCTCAAAGTGGGCGCCAAGGCATTTATTGATATTATTGACGAGGCTACCGATGGCTCCCAGAACGGGCAGATCGGCTTTGGCAGCCATATCGGTATTGTCAGCTTTGCCGATACCGCTACGCAGGACACGCAACTGATCACCTCGGTGGCCGACCTGAAGGATGCAGTGGACGCATTGGATGCGGGTGGACGCACCAACCATGAGGATGCATTTACCAAGGCGCTGGATCTTTTTGACCCTGCTTCTGCCAATGCAAAGGTGATGGTCATGTTTACCGACGGTGTAACCACCGCAGGCGGTGATCCCGATCCTGTGGCAACCGCGGCCAAGGCGCAGGGTATTATTGTATACTGCATCGGTCTTTCGGGGAACGGCGGTATCGATGAGCAGGCGCTGCGGGATTGGGCATCCGACCCGGATTCTGCTTATGTGGCTATCACACCTGATGAGGAAGAACTGAAAGAACTTTTTGAAAACCTTGCCAGAAATATTGCAAAGCCCGGTGCTACCGATATTGTTATCACCGATAAGGTGGCGTCTTGCTTCCGTGTAACAGGGATCTCTTCGCCCACCAAGGGAACAGCAAATATGGTGGATCCAACCACTGTACAGTGGAAGATCAATGAGCTGGGAGTCATGCAAAGCGAGGGCGCAAGCTTTGAGTTTACCGTAGAGCATATAGGCACCTGCTCGGGAACGGTGACTGTAAATGAAAGCATCACCTATGAGGATGCCGAAGATAATACCGTTACCTTTCCGTCGCCGACGGTAGAGGTGGATTGCGGAATCGTGATCTGCCCCGAAAGCTGCACTGATCCTGCTGAAATATCGGTCAGCGGTTGTTCTGATGCGGTGGAAATTGATGCAGGGGATATTTGTATGGACGGTCTGGGCCGCATCGTACAGCTGGATGTGACATTAAGAAACGTCTGCCCCCATAAACGGGTAGCGCTGGCGGTGCTGCTGAATGAGGTAGATGCCCTTGGAAATGAACACAAGCGGGGTTTGAAAACCATGACAGTTCCCGCACACACCAGAGAAGGCTGCCGGAATGTTACTGTCCGTTGCTTGAATTTTGTACTCCCCGAGGATCTGGATGTTTCAGGCAGCACGGGTTCTATCTGCAACACCCGTAACTTTAAAGTACGGTTTATTGCGCATTATATAGACAATGAATTTGAATATCGGTGTTGTGATGTTGTTCTTCGCAGGACGTAAAAAGGCCTCAAAATAAAACAATCAGCAGCAGGGGAAATTGAATCCCCCTGCTGCTGATTTATTGCCCGTAAACTGCGTCGCCCTGAATATCGGCAATATGCCGGGCATCGTTCAAAATTTCAATGATGGGTGAGATCAGGCTGCCCTCCGCCCCTTCGAAGGAAAGAACGGTGATGGCGGTAAAATCCGGCTTGATGGTTGCGCAGATGTATGGAAAAGTTAAATTCAAAAGATGAGCCAGCACCGCCGAGGAAGAACCGCCGTGGCTTGCCATGAGAACCGTGTCCGGATTGCAGCGGCGCACTCGGTAATAAAGCCCCTCGCGCTCGTAGCCCAGCGCTGCCAGCCATTGGTCAAAGCCCTCCTCTGCCGCCTTTGCATAGGTTACCACCTTATTCCGGCAAAAGGGCTCCTGCTCCGGCCAGGCGAGATCCGCCACGTTCTGCCCCCTTGCCACCATATCATCTGCCGTGTACCAGGGATGCCCTTTTTCAAAGAGGGGTTCCTCATCGATAGAGCCCCAGCGAAGCTCCCGCATGAAATCGCATTTTTCCACCTCCATCCCCCGGGGGGCGGCGATGTGCTCGGCGGTCTCGTAGGCACGCCCGCAGGAGGAGGCATAGATCCGGGCGATCTTCTCCCCGCTGAGCCGCCGTGCCGCCGCCTCGGCATGAAGATGCCCCAGCTCCGTAAGGCAATCGTTTTTATAGTCCGGATGCCCATGCCGTACAAATATGATCCTCATTTTGCAAATACCTTTCCAAGCCTCAAATGAAGCCTTATTTTAAAATGCTCCGATATATGAAAAACTGCCAAAGACCTTGGCATACACGATCTTATCGCCTTCGCAGGTCATATTCAAAAAGCGTTTTTCTCCGTTTTGGTCTGGCAACAGATAAACAGAACCGAATTCATTGGATGCAGCCGCCTCACCGAATTGTTTCTTAAAATCAACCAAGGAAACCGACGTTTCCAAAAATCGCTTCACCTGCTCAATGCTGATTGCGTCTGCTTCACGGTATTCGTAGGGGTAATTGTTGATAGAAATGATCTGCCTTTCCCCCGTGCTTTGATTATAAAGATGAAGACCGCTGCTATCCTCCAGCAGTTCATCGGAGTTCCGGAATTCATAATAATCATTTGCCCCGTAAAAGTCTAATTGGGTAATGCCGATCCGGCTTTCATTGAAGGTATTGTCGTACATCAGGTTCAGATAGACCCAATAGTAGTTCCCCTCCGAAAGAACAGGAAACGTGGTATAGGCATTATGCCAGTGCTCGCCCTCTTCATAAAGACTTTCGCTTCCCAAAGAGGAAACATCCCCAATCTGATCTGTGGGTCCGCTGTAAAATGAAATTAATTTTTCAATCGTATCTTTCAGATCCTCGTTTTCGTTCCGTACCGCAGGGGAAAACAGATTGTAGATCCCCTCAACATCCCTTCGATCCAGGGCATCAAATAAGCTGGTTACCGCCTGATCATACAGCTCTTGCTCTTCATCCACAAAAAATGATCTGCACCCGCCCAAAGAAACCAGGCAGATCACGCAAAGAAAAGCTACAATAATTTTTTTCATCCGCCCTCACTCTGTTTTCTTAAGATATTGATGCACGACCGGCCAGGCATCATCGGCGTAAAACCGGTGCCCGCCGTTGCCCTTCACCATGGTGCAACGGTTGCCTTTCTCCTGCGATTCATAAGCCTGCTTCCCTTTTTCAAAAACCTGCTCAGCCCCAAACAGCGGGAAAATAGGATCCTCGATCCCCGAGACCTGAACATAATACTTGGGATAAGCCATAGCCATCAGGTCATTCATATCAAAATATTCAGCAATATGCGGAACGTAGTTGCAGGAGCAATGCTTCATGGCGCCAATGGAATCCTTAAAGGTACACATAGCGCAGGAAGGCATCGCCAAAACAATTCGATCCTCCAGTGCCGCGATATAGGCTGTTGCGGTGCCGCCGCCGGAGTTTCCCATGCAGCAGATATTATGAATGTCGATCTGATCAGAAAATTCGGCTTCCACAACATCGATCAGTCTTGAAACGTCCCACACCCGTTCACCTATCGTGGTTCTTCCCATCAGAAGAGCCGTCATGGTCGATTCGAAGCAATTGGGACGCCCTGTTTCGTCTCCGCCGCATTCACCGAAGTTTCTTTGCTCCAGGGCGATGGTCGCAAAGCCCTCTTTGACCGCCCGCACGCAGAAATCCCGGTCGCCGCTGTTTATGGATTTTTCATCCCCTTCAAATTTGGGGCGACCTAAAGAAATATGCATTCCCTTGGAATGACCCTGAAGGCAGATCATCAGGGGCGGATTTTTGATCCCGTCGGGGAGCAGCAGATGGCAGGGCACATAATAACCTGTCTCACTTTGAAATGTAAAGCGAATCTCTGTGGCTCCCTCTATCTTCTTTTGGTATTCCACGCAGAAATTCGGATCAACCTTTTGGAACTTTTCCATGCCTAAAAGCCATGCCAGCTTTTCCTTGGCCGAAACCTGCCACTCCCGGAGATCGCCGCTACCATAAGACATGGCAGGCGTAACCCTCCTGATCAATTCTTTGCTTTGTTCATATGCGGTTTTCATTTTTGCTCCTTTTCTTGCGATCCATTTCCGTAAATACCTTTTTCTATTTTACCATATTTTATCAATAGTGCAAGAAAAAACTATAATTTGATATTTTTGACACGCTGGGAGACTTTCAAAAAAGAGCGCAGATTTCGCCGATCACATTCCGAAGGCGTATGTGATACGCCGAGAGGTGGGAGTGGCGGAAAGTGGAAAAAGTCTGATTAAATCCCGCTTCGGCGGGATGTTTCCTTTTAAAAAAGCCGCCGAAAAGAACGCGATCTTTCCGGCGGCTCAAATTACAGATATTGGCAGAGACCCTTTATCCTGTTTCCTTTTTTCTGCGGTCGGTGCCTTTTTTGACAGTCTCATCCGCTGTTTTCAAAAGAAAACAGCGGATTTTCTTACTTCTCTTCGATGACGGTCTTACCACCCATGTAAGGCTGCAGGGCCTTGGGAATACGAACGCTGTATTTGCCGTCCTTATATTCGAGGTTGTTCTCCAGGAATGCGATGAGCATTCTGGGGGGAGCAACCACGGTGTTGTTGAGGGTGTGGGCCAGGTACTTCTTGCCGTCCTCTCCCTTCACACGGATGCCGAGGCGACGGGCCTGCGCATCTCCCAGATTGGAGCAGGAGCAGACCTCGAAGTACTTCTGCTGCTTGGGAGACCAGGCTTCTACGTCATAGGACTTTACCTTCAGATCGGCCAGGTCACCGGTGCAGCACTCCAGGGTGCGTACAGGGATATCCAAAGAGCGGAACAGCTCCACAGAATAGCTCCACATTTTATGGAACCAATCCATGCTTTCCTCCGGCTTGCAGATAACGATCATCTCCTGCTTTTCGAACTGATGAATGCGGTAGATGCCCCGCTCCTCGATGCCGTGGGCACCCTTCTCCTTGCGGAAGCAGGGGGAATAGCTGGTGAGGGTGAGGGGCAGGCTGCTTTCGGGGGTGATGGTGTCGATGAACTTGCCGATCATGGAGTGCTCGCTGGTACCGATCAGGTAGAGATCCTCTCCCTCGATCTTATACATCATGGCATCCATTTCCTCAAAGCTCATCACGCCGGTCACCACATTGCTGCGGATCATGAAGGGAGGAATGCAATAGGTAAAGCCCTTATCGATCATAAAATCCCGGGCATAGGCGGTCACGGCGCTGTGCAGCCGGGCGATATCGCCCATCAGGTAGTAGAAGCCCTCGCCGGCCACCCGGCCCGCGGCTTCCTTATCGATGCCGTTGAACCGTGCCATAATATCGGTGTGGTAGGGGATCTCGAAATCCACAACAGTCTGCTCGCCGAACTGCTCCACCTCGACGTTCTCTTCATCGTTTTTCCCCACGGGAACAGAATCGTCCACCATCTGGGGGATCTTCATCATCACATCGTTGAGCTTGGTCTGCAGCTCTCCTTCCTTCACCTGGAGAGCGGCCAGCTCCTCGGCCTGCGCGCTGACCTCAGCCTTGATGGCCTCAGCCTCCTCACGCTTGCCCTGACCCATCAGAGCGCCGATCTGCTTGCTCAGCCGGTTGCGGTTGGCCCGGAGCTCATCGGCCCGCTTGTTGCAAGCCAGCTTCTCTTCGTAAAGGGCAATGGCTTCATCCACCAGCGGCAGCTTGGCATCTTTGAATTTCTTCCGGATGTTTTCCTTCACGGCCTCCGGATTTTCACGGATAAATTTAATGTCTAACATGGCACTTTTCCTTTTCTTATGATATTAGATATATTTTAGCACAAATCAGCGGTTTTTCAAGAGTTTTTTCAAGGAAGAATAGGGAACCACCGCATCAAATACGGGGAGCATCCCCTTTTTCTCCGGATTCTGGGGAACCAGCTGGTAGATATCATGGCCGGGAAAGTGATTGCCCTCCACCAGCACCGGCCCCTTGGGGGTGATGGCCAGATCCCAGCCCACGAATCGGATGGTGGGGATCCGCACCGCCGCCCGGAAGGCCAGGCTGCGGCATTCCTCCCAGCAGGGGAGCTGGTAGCCGTGGAATTTCACGCCGGTATCCGGGTGGGCCTCAAAGGTCTCGCCGGCCTTGTTGACCGCTACGCCGGTGAGGGTGCCCTTCTCCGGATCCACGGGAATGACCATCCCGCCGCTGTTGAAGTTATCCACCACCGCACCGCCGCTGCCCAGCCGCATGGCGGCATAGACCAGGTGGGGCTTGCCCTTTTCATCGGTCATGGTGACCATCCGCACGGTGTCGATAGCGCCGGGGTAAAGGGCGCTCACCTGCTCATGCTGGGTCAGCACCTCCTCAATGAGGGTCTGGCCGTTGGTCTTCAGGGAATTATACAGCGCCACCGGGCTTTCCCCTGCGGTGCTGATCTTTTCGATCCCCTTGCCGCAAAGGCCTGCCTCCGGCTTGGCCATGATGGTGGCATGGCGGCTGATGAAGGCCTCAAAATCCGCCGCATCCGCATGGGAAAGATCCAGAAAGTCCCGGCCACATTCCTCTTTGAAAAGGGTCAGAAATTCCGATTTATTATTGAAATAATGGAAATCCTCCCGCTTATTCAGGGCAGAAACATATCGGGTGTTCTTGCCCCGGGTCAGGATCTCCTTTCGCTGGGCGTGGGTCATGTCGTACATCCCAAAGATGGTGTAGTCGATATACCCGGCCTCGTAGCGGAGGCCGCAGATCAACATATCGGCCAGGATGGCGGCCTTTCCTCTGCCGGTGCGCTGCTGCACCTGCTCCAGCCGCTCCTTCAGCCCCTCTAAATTCATGCTTGACGCCCGCTTGATCAGATAGGTCAGCTTGCTCATATATTCATCCTCTTTCTCAGTTCTGCCAGCTCAAAGGAGGAGGCCATGGTCTCTGCGCCCCGGCGCAGCCGGTAAAGCTGGCTGGCAGAATTCTGCTCGATGCTTTGGCCGTTCAGTTCCAGAATGGAGACCCATTGGGCATGGGGGGAGTCCACCGGCGGCAGATAGGCCGCATCCTCCGTCAGCGCCCGCAGAAGGGCGGGAATGTCTGTTCCGAAGGCCAGGGTGATCTCCCGGGTGTTCTGAAAGAGGGTGCAAAGGGTCACTGCACCCTGCCAGCCCAAGGAGGAACGCCATTTTTCAATTTCTACCAGGGTCTTTTTGGATACCCCCAAAAGGGCGCACATCTTTTCCTGGCTGTAGCCCAGTTCATTGCGCACCAGCTTTTCCTTCCGGTCGCAGAGGGCGATGAATTGCTCACGTTTCATGGAATCACCTCGGTGTAATTTTACACCCTTTTCCTACGAAAGTCAAGAGGGGGCAATTGGGCAAAGACCACCGCTGCCAGCATCAATCCGCAGCCCAGCCATTCCCGGCCGCTCATGGTATCGCCGAATACCAGCCCCGCCAGTACGGCAAAGACCGATTCTAAGCTTAAAAGCAAGGAGATCACGGTGGGGTTAGAGCCCTTTTGTGCCACGATCTGCAGGGTATAGGCCACTCCGCTGGAAAGCACACCGGTATAGAGCAAAGGAATGGTGCACCGGGGCAAAACGCTCCAATCGGGCTGCTCAAAGAGCAGCATCAGCAGGCCGGAGATGACCGTTACCACAAAAAACTGCACGCAGGAAAGGCGCACGCTTTCCACCCGTTCGGTAAAGTGATCAATGATCAGGATCTGGGCGGTGTAGCAGAAGGCGCTGCAAAGGATCAGCAGATCCCCCGCCTCCACTGTGAAGCTTTCCTTGATGCAAAGAAAGTAAAGGCCTGCCGCCGCCACTCCAACCGCGATCCACACCGTAAAGGGTGCCCGTTTTTTGAAGAATAACCCGGCGATGGGAACCAATACAATGTAAAGTGCGGTGATAAAACCGCCCTTGCCCGGGTCGGTATAGGCCAGCCCCGCCTGTTGAAAGGCAGAGGCAATGGCCAGGGCTGCGCCGCAGCAGATGCCGCCGATGAGCAGCTCCTTTCGCTTGCCCTTGGGGGGCAGGATCGGCTCTTTTTTTACCTTGGCAAAAAGCACCACTACCAGGATCAGGCTAAGGGTGGCGATCACCGAGCGGATGGTATTGAAGGCGAAAGGCGGCATCAGCGCTGCCCCGAAGCTCTGGGCCACAAAGGCGGTGCCCCAGATCAAGGCGGCCAGAACCGCGGCAATATTTTTACGGATTTTTTCCATGTGTGACCTCGCTGTCAAAAAGATGAAAGGTATTATATCATTATTTGACATATTTTGCAATCTTAAGTTTCATTAAGAAACCTTGATATTTTGTCGAAAATAGTGTAAAATGTATAAAATAGGATTTTATTGGGGGATAAAACTTATGAAAAGAAAAGACGGTATCCGGATCAAAAGCTCGGATCCTATGTATATGGTCGCCGCCCATGTGATGGATAAGCGGATGGACTCCATGAATATGATCACCATCGACATTCCGGTGGATCCCATTGCGGATTATGTCCACCGGAAACGGGATGAGGGGGGCATGAAGATCTCCCGGCTGGCGGTTCTGCTGGCAGCCTATATTCGGGTCATCGATGAATTCCCCAAGTTCAACCATTTTGTAGTGAACTGCAATATTTACGCCCGCAAAGAAATTGCGGTGGGAATGGTGGTGCTGAAGGGGGGCTCTCTCACCGAGGGCGGCACCATGTCCAAGATCTATTTCCAGCCCACCGATAATGTGTATCAGGTGCAGGAGCGGCTTAATGCCTATATCGCCCAGAACCGGGAGATGGAGCCGGAAAACGGAACAGAGAAGATCGTTAAGATCCTCCTATCCGCCCCCGGCCTGCTGCGCTATGGGGTGAAGGTCCTGCGTTGGATGGATAAGCACGGAATGCTCCCCAAGAGCATCATCGATATGAGTCCCTTCCATATCTCTCTGGTGCTCACCGATCTGGCCAGCATCCGGCTGGATCCTATCTATCACCATGTCTATGAGTTCGGCACCACCTCCATCGCCATGGCCATGGGGGTCAACCGGGAGGTCCCCAAGCGCAAGGGGGATGAGATCATCTACGAAAAATGTATGCCTCTTGGGGTGGTGATGGATGAGCGGATCGCCGGCGGCAGCTATTTCGCCATGGGCTTCCGCCGCTTGAAGGATTACCTGAAGCATCCCGAGGTTCTGGAGCAGCAGCCTCAGGTCATCGATGATGAGATTAAGAAAATTTTTAAATTAGAGGAGTAAAAGAAATGGAAGAAATGGATAACATTGTTGTTTTGAATGACGAAGAAGGCAACGAAGTCAGCTTTGAATTTCTGGATCTGATCGAGTATCAGGGGAAGAAATATGTGGTGCTGCTCCCCGTGGACGACGAGGAGGAAGGCGAGGTTGTGATCCTGGAGGTTGAGGCCATCGATGAGGATAACGAAGCCTATAATTCCGTGGACGATGAGGCCACCCTTATGGCAGTTTTCGGCATCTTTAAGGAAAAATTTAAAGATGAATTCAATTTCGAAGAGTAAAAAAATTGGTTGAGCATTTGCTCAACCATTTTTTTGATAATCTGAACCCCCGCGCATAATTCAATTGTGCGGCAACACCCCAAATGAATTGGGGGTTGCATCTTTTCCATCGTCACCTTTTTTTCTGCTGCTTCAGCCAGATGTTCATCACCCAGCGGGTGGGCAGATGCTTTACACCGAATACCTGCAGCTTATTGGTCAGACTGGGAACGGAAACAAGCTTCCTCTTTTTCAGATCTTTCAGTCCGCATCGCACCGCCTCCTCGGCGGTGAACCACTTATTATAGTAAACCACCGCATCGCCGGAGGTCTCCTCCGCATGATCGAAGAATTCTGTTTTGACCCAGCCGGGGCAGAAGGCCATGACTTGAATTTTACGATCCCGTAATTCAGCGGCCAGCGCCTGAGAATAGCTCAGTACAAAGGCCTTGGTAGCACCGTATACATTCAGGTAGGGCACCGGCTGAAAGGCAGAAAGGGAATCTACCTGCAGGATCCGGCTGCCGGCAGTCATGTAGGGCAGGGTCAGCTGCGTGACCGCCACCAGCGCCTTGCAGTTCAGGTCGATCATGTCCATGCAGTCCTGCAGGGGGATCTGATTGTAACGGCCGAATTTGCCGAAGCCGCTGCTGTTGATGAGGATAGAGACCTCCGGCTGCTCGGCGGCTAATAATGCTGCGTATTTTTCTGTTTCCTTGGTTAGATCCAAGGCCAACACCCGCACCGGCAGGGAAAGCTCTTTTTTCAGCTTCTCCAGGCGGTGGGCACGGCGGGCGATGACCCATAATTCATCGAATTTTTCGGCGGCGGTCAGCTGGCGGGCGAATTCTCGGCCCATTCCGCTGCTGGCACCGGTAATGATGGCAATTCTCATTTTACATCCCTCCTTTATATATTGTAACATAAAATGTTGCAATTTTAAAAAAATATTGCTATAATAGAAAAAAATCCCAAAGGAGAAAAGAAACATGAAAGAATTCGGTTTACAGATCTATAGCGTCCGCGATAAAATGACCACCGCGGAGGATATCAAGGCCACCTTCAAGGCGCTGCGGGAGATGGGATATACCCAGTTCCAGACCGCCGGTAAGCCCGCCGTTTCTTATGAAGAGTACGGCAAGATGGCTGCAGAAGCAGGCCTGCAGATCGTGGGTACCCACGATGATTTCACCATGATGTGTGAGGATTTCGATCAGGCGCTGGCCAATCATAAAGCCTTGGGTACTAAGCTGATGGGCATCGGCGGTTTCCACCCCAAGACCGGTAACGAAGATATCGCCGGCTGGGAAGAGTTCATCGAAAAGGCCAATAAAGTGGCAGCCAAGTGCGCCGAGCACGGTATGAAGTTTACTTATCATAACCACAGCCATGAGTTCATCAAGTTGGCCAACGGCAAGACCCCCATACAGATGCTGGTGGAGGGGCTGGATCCTGTGAATACCTCCTTTGTTCTGGATACCTTCTGGGTGCAGCATGGCGGCGGCGATGTGCGCCATTGGATTGAAAAGTTGGCCGGCCGGATCGATATCCTGCACCTGAAGGATATGAAGCGGCTGGAGCACTTCGACGAAAAGCGGGGCTATCAGTTCTTTGCCGAGATCGGCAACGGCAATATGGAGTGGGAACTGATCCTGGATACCGCCGAAAAGGCCGGTGTCAAGTACTACGTTGTGGAGCAGGATACCTGCCCCGGCGATTCTCTCGACAGTATGAAGATGAGCGCCGATTACCTCAAGACCCTGATCAAATAAGAAAAAAGCGTCCCATCGGGACGCTTTTTTCAGGAAGGAAAGCTTTATGCGGATCTTTCAACTGAAAAACTATGTGGAAAAGGGGATCATCAGCGCCGAGATCCACCATGTGGGCATCAAGCGGATCACCTTTGACCACAGCCATGATTGCTTCGAGATCGATTATTTTTTTCGTGGGACGGGGGTCTACTGCATCAACGGGCGGGAGCATCGCTTTGAGCCGGGAATGCTCTTTTTCAATTCCCCGGCGGATATCCATAATCAGGTGGCGGAAACACCCACCAAGTTTGTTACGGTAATGTTTCCCTGCGCTGTTTTTGAGCCGGAGCTTTTGTATCTGCTCTTTTCGCCGGATACCGTTTCCTCTCTGGAGATCCCCGAAAAGGATCGCCCGCTGATCGAAAGCCTCCTTTTGGAGATCCACGAGCTGGCCGAGGTAGAGCCAGCCAATGCGGTTCACTACCTGCGTTGCGTTTTGCTGAAGTTTTTCCGGCTGGCGCAGAAGGGGCGGGAGCTGCCCCATAGCCATGTGCAGGCCGCTATCATCTATATTCTGGAGCATTTCCGCAGCGGCATCACCCTGCAGGAGGCCGCCGCCCACGTGGGGCTGGCACCCGCTTATCTGAGTACGCTGTTTCGCAAGGAAACGGGGGAGACCTTCAAGAATTATGTAGATAACCTGCGGTTCTATTACGCATCCCATCTGCTCCGCTCCACCGACCTGCCGGTCACAGAGGTGTGTTCCTTTGCGGGATTTCGGGATTATGCAAATTTTTCCCGCAGATTTCATGAAAAATACGGCTATTCTCCAGGGAAAAACCGCAAATAATGAAAAGAAAACCGAACAGAGTTGTTCGGTTTTCTTTATTTAGGAGAATTGGAAATGATCCAGATTGATGACGCAGGGGCCGGTCCCTTCAAACACAAGGTAAACGGTATGGATTCCGCTGACGGTTTGGGCAAGGGCTGTTTCCAGATCCGCATAGGTTGCCCAGTTGGTGGCGGTGTAGGGAGGCTCCGATATGGTGCCCACCAAGGTACCGCCGTTCTCCGGCAGCGCGTCGATGTACACCTTCACGGTAGCATCGGGGCTCTGGACTACGCCGTTATCGGCGCCGTTCTTTCTGGAATAGTTGATGGTGATCTTACTTGCACCGTCCCCGAAATCGAGGTAATCGTAACGAGTGTAGGAGCCGGGCTTCACCCCACCCAGATTCCCGCCGCCGGAGCGGCTGGTATTCTTATCGATGACCAGATTGTATAACTCGTCGCAGGCCTCAGCTTCGATCTTGACCAAGCCGTCAGAGGGCTCGATGGCGGTGATCTCCGCTTTCAGGATGGAGATGGCTTCGGCAACGGCCTTGTTGGTGGCGCTCTCATCGGTATAGACCGCTTCGCCGTTGGCAATGGCGGTGTTCAGGTCGGTCAGGTCGATGCTGTAGCGGCTCTGATCGATAGCCTTGGCGGCGGTGAGCACGCTTTGCAGTTCGTCCTTGGTGACCGCTTTATAGGGGTGACCGTAGAGTTCCAGTTCGGAGATCTCCATGGCGCTTGCGGTGGTGGAGAGATCCAGCCGATAGTACTTATAAGCGGTCTCGTTGGCCACGGCGAAGGGCTCGACGTAGCGGCTCCACTTGAAGGTGATATCGGTGCGTTCGTCCAGCTTGGTCCAGATACTGCCGTCGTTGGAGCCGTAGAGGGCTGCGGTGGTGGGAACCTTTTCGGTGCTGGTGTAGTTGGAGATGGTATACATTTCCACGATCTTGGGGCTTTCGTAGGAAACGGTCAGGCTGGCGGTGGTGCCGAGGGTGGTGTAGGTACCGCCATTATTGTCGGTGACAGCCGTGGCATCGCCTGCGGAGAGGGTCACGGTGCCGTGATCCAGCAGATCCTCCATGGGCTCGGCTACTTCGTTGCCCGTGGTGAGAGAATCCTGCGCACCCTGATTCTTGCCCCAATCGGAGGGAGCGGAGCCCATCTCAAAGACGATCTCTTTAGCGTTGATGAAATCGCTATGGGAGATGGTGGTGGAGTTATAAGGTTTGCCGTCCACGGTAACGCTCTGGATATAGACGTTCTCCGCGCTGTTATTCTTGGCGGTGATGGTCAGGTCGTTGCCGTTCTCCAGGTGGAGGGTCACTTCCTCGAAGAGGGGGGAGGTCAGGGTGTAGTTGCCCGAGCCCACGTTGACGGGGAAGATACCCATAGCCGCCTGCAGATACCAGGCAGAGGCTTCGCCGTTGTCCTCGTCGCCCAGATAGCCCTGACCGATGGAGGCACCTACGTAGAGGCGATCCAGAATGTCGCGGGTGTAGTACTGGGTCTTTTCGGGGGCGTTGGCGTAGTTGTACATATAAATAATATGGTGAGAGGGCTGGTTGCTGTGGCCGTATTCACCCAGCTTGACCTCCCGCTGTTCCCGCATCTCGTGGATAATGGCGGAGGAGGTGAGGCGTTCGCCGCCCAGGGTGATGGAGCCGTCGGTGCCGAAGAATTCATCCAGCTTGGCTTCCAGTTCTTCTGTACCGCCGTAGAGGTTGGCCAGACCCTGTCCATCGTAGGGTATGTGGAAGGCGTAGTTCCAGCCGTTGGTCTCGGTGTAGTCCCGGTTCCATACGGTGGGGTCGAAGTTTTCGGCTTCGGTGAACCAGCCGCCTGTGGAAGTCTTACCGATAAAGAAGTCGGCTTCCTCGTTGAAGAGCTTGGTGTAGTAAAGGGCACGGTTGCCGTAGTAGGTGGCAATGTCGGTATCCCCCCGAGCGGCGGCCAGCTTGGCGATGGCGGCGTCGTTGATGTAGGATTCCATGGACCAGCTGAAGCCCTGGCGTAGGTCGGTGGTGTTGGCGTAGCCCAGATAGTTGGAGGTTTCAGTCTGCTTTCTGCCGTAGGAGGTGTTATCGGAGTAGGCAGAGCCATTCCTTAGGGCGGAAAGGTAGGCGTTTTCGTAGTCGAATTCAATGCCCCGCAGGTAGGCATCAGCAAACATAGCGTCGGAATGGGTACCTACCATGGTATCGCTGCCCGCAGGGAAAGACCAGCGGGGGATCCAGCCGTTTTCGGTGTAGTGCTGCACAAAGCCGTCCAGATACTCTCCGTAGGCGGTAGGGGTCAGCAGGGCATAGAGGCCGGGGGTGGTGCGGGCCACATCCCAGAAGCCGTTATTGTAGTACATCTGCCCGTCCTTGACGATCGGGGCATCGTTGCTGCCTTCATAGGGGGAGACATAGACCCAATCGGGTTCTTCGTTGGTGCCTTGGTTTTCATGGAGCATGGTGGGGTAGAGGTAGGCTCGGTAAAGGTTGGACCAGAAGGTGATCAGCTCCTCCTCGCTGCCGCCCTTGATCTCAATGCGGTCCATGATATCCAACCAGGCAGCTTCGGTCTCGGCATAGACCTGCTTGAAGGTCTTATCTCCGATCTCCAGCTCCAGATTATGCTTGGCCTGCTCGACACTGATAAAGGAGGTGGCCAGGCTCATCACCACCGTATCCCCGCTGAAGGAGGCCATGGCATCTGCTGCATCTCCATTCACCACCTTGGTGGCAGAGGGAGTTTCGCTGAAATTGCCGTAGAAGTACATATAGCGCATCCCGGCGCCGGTATGGGCGGTGCGTCCGCTGAAGGAGCCGTCCTCATAGAATGTAAACTGGCAGTTGCTCTCGGCGTTCACCGAATCAAAAAGGATATTCTTATAAACCGCATTTTTATCGAAGGTAAATCTGATGCTGGCAGCATGGTCGGTGGGCACCAGCTCCACGGTGGTGCCGTCGGCAAGGTTGACCTTCAAGTAGTTAGCCTGATCCATCAGGGTGTCTCGGTCGTAGTCCTGCTTCCGCTGGGCAGCGGTGGGAACGGCGGTGGCAGAGGAAACATCCACGGTGGTATCCGTCATGAACTGGAAGGTACCCCGGTCGCCCATCCAGTAAGAGGGCTGATGAGAGATGGTGAAATGGGTGATATCGTTGCCTGGCTGGAAATTGAAAAGTTTGGAGGTGCCCTTTTCAACGGTGCTCATGGTCCAGAGATTAAAGCCGTTGGGGGTGGCGGTGGCGGGGAAGGTCAGCCCCCGGGAAAATTGATCGGAACTTTGGCTGCCCCGGCGGGTCATGGTGTAGGAAAGCTGATTTTTATAAACCTTTTCCGCCTTCTTTTCGATAGTGATATCGTCGATGTAGGCTAAAAAGGGTTGGCAGCCTTCCGCTTCCAGACTGTCCTTTTCAAAGCCGACCAAGATCTGATCGATGACCTTGCCCTTGGCAACGGTGCCCAACTTAGCGGTGATGGTGTTCCATTGCTTGGTGTAGAGCGCCCGGCTCTCGCCCTGCGCCTTGGGGTTGAGAAGATCGCCGTTCTGATCGGTGGCCTTCAGATCGCTCAGGTAGGTGCCGTCGGTAAATTTCAGATCCAGAGCGATGTGCATGGAGGTGTATTCGTGGTCGTAATCTGCTACATCGTCGCTACCCGGCAGATCGGGGTAGATCATATAGGAAAGCCGCGTCTCTTCGGTGACATAAAGGTTCAGATCCTGATAAAGAATGTTGTAGCCATAGGCCTCCCCGGCGGTCTGGGAGGAACTGATCTTTAAGGAGCGGCTCCCGGTCCAGCCTCGGTCGGAAAAGCTGCTCCATGCGTTGGAGGGGCCGCCGGCAAGGGTGGTCTGCAGCCCGGCGGTGGGGGTCCTGCCGGTGGCGAGGTTCCAATCGGCTAGCTGCATCATGTTGGTGCTGCCGTTATTGGCGGTGATGTTCAGTTTATAGTATTGATAAGCGACGGTGTTTTCCAGGGTGTAAAAATTGGTCTGGTAGCGGGCGACAAAGCTCTGGCCGCTTTGGGAGCCTAAAGGAGTCCAGCTGCTCTTATCGTTGGAGCCGTAGACCGTCCATGCAACGGGATCCCGGGCGGGCTCATCGTTGGCAGAGGTCAGGGAATAGGCGGTGACTGCCTGCGGGGTGGGCAGGGTGTAGATGATATCCACATTGCCGTTCCAGCTGTTCAGATACTTGGTGGCAGAATTACTGTCCTTTAAGTTTCCGATGACCTCCCGATCGTTGCGGGAGGCGGTGCCCTCCACCGCCGCATCGGCGGTAATGTCCCCCGCCAGGGCAGCGTAGCCAAAGAGATTCCAATCGGCAAACTGGGTGTAGGTATCGCCGGCGTTGGCGGTGATGTCCATTTTATAGTACCGGAAGGGTGTGGAATTGGCGCAGGTGTATTCGCTCACATGATAGTTTTCTGTATAGCCTTGATCCTGCCGGCTGTCCAGCGGGTACCAGGTGGTCTTATCGTTGGAGCCGTAGACCGTCCAGTTTTTGGGATGACGGGGGTACTGGGCGGAATCGTTGGCGGTGGTCACGGTATACTTCTGCACAACGTATTCCCGATCCAGCGTGTAGATCACATAAGCGGTTTTATTCGGGGTGATGTACTTGGTGGCAGAATTACTGTCGGTCAGCTTATCCGGGGTGCAGTTGTGCCCGGCGGTGCCTTCGGTGGCGGTCACCTTGGCGGTAATATCCGCAGCAGAGGCAGAAGAGGCCACCACCGGCAGCCCCAAGCCGGAGACCCGGGGTGCACCCTCGGAATCGGTGTCGGCAGTATTGGTGAGAGGGGCGGTCTGCTCCTCCTCAAAGGATGAATGAAAAGAATCGGCATATCCAATGCTAAATGAGATCATGGCGCTTGCAAACAAAATACTGACACTCAATGTCACGATCAGAAGCGAGGATATCAGTCGTTTGTGCTTCATATCTTGCTCTCCTTAAAAATATTTTGTTTTCCGTTTCCACTCTAACTATAACACTCCTGTTTTTTAAAAGCAAGGTCTCGAGAGGAAAATCTAAAAAAACGCAATGTATCTCTAAAAAGAAAATATAGTGTTATTTGTTAATAAACTTTATAATAAAAAACAGAAAATTCCGTTTCCGTTTACAATCATCTCTATCAAGGAGGAAACCGAAAAAATGAACAAACAAAGTACCCGTATTGTATCGATGCTGGTTACCGTCGGTGTGCTTTTGGCGATGCTTTCTGCCGTGATCCTGCCGGCGGTGGGGGTGGAAGGCCTTTTCACCGAGGAAATGCCTACTGTGCAGGAGGCTCTTTTCTCTGCGGCAAAGAATTATAAGATCACCTCGGTGGAGGATCTGGTCTTTCTGATGAACCATGAAAGCCTTTTCGATGGGGAGGATACGGTCTATCTAGCCGCCGACCTGAATTTAAAGGACGCCGATTTTACCGGCTTTGAAGGGCTGAAGGCCTCCTTCGATGGCTTGGGCCATATGCTCTATAACTGGACGGCCGAGTCCAGAGGGCTCTTTTATAACTGCCCCATGGCGAGCATCAAAAATCTGACCCTTTATAAGGTAACACTGGATGCCTCCGGATTGGGAAGCGGCCAATGGCCGGCCTTGATCTTCGGGATGCAGCAGAATGCGCTTTCTTCCCTGCAACCCGCCTTTACCATGGAGAATGTCCATGTGCTGGAGAGTGAGCTGATCCGTCCCTCCATTAAAGATACCGGCGCCGCCGTACTGCTCAGCCGCTACCGCACCTCTCAACTGGTCACCGTGAAGATCACCGGCTGCTCGGTGGTGAATACCGCCATCACCGGTACAGCCCCCAATAATAATGTGGGGGCTGTAATGGGCGGCATCAGCATTAATAATACTGCCGGCTCTACCTTTGAACTAAAAAATATCCTCATCAACGGATATCAGCATCTGAATGCCGCCAACCATTGCGGTATCCTGCTGGGCGAGGTGCGGAAAAATGTCACCGCCGAAAATATAGCGGTCTATAACAGCAGCGTTGCCGCTTACGGGAATGAAAACGGCGATGTCTGCGATGCTTCGGTTCTGGGGCGTGTTTTTGCTGATACCATCTCTTTTAAAAATGTGATGATCGCCGGCAATACCCTTTCCAGCGAGGAGGGTAGCTGCTTTATCGTTGCCAAAAATGGCTCACCCAGCCTGACCCTCACCGATGTTTACTGCGATTCCGAGCTGACTGCTGTGGAGGGCACCACTCAAACGGTGACCTGCCTTTCTGCGGAAGCCTTCAGGAGTGGCGAGGCGGCTTATCTTGCCGGCTGGACCATGGAGAATGGTTTGCCTGCCTTCGCGGCAGGGAATGAGACCCGCAGGATCACCGTGGGAGATACGGTGCTTTACGGCGATACCCGCGAGGAAGTGGATCTTAGCGCGGCTCTGCCCGGGAAGGTCTTTACCGGTGCCGCTATGAACGAGACCGCTACCGGGCTGGTGATGCCCGCTGCCGATGTAACGTTGACCGCCTATGATGCCGATACGCCTGCAGGCGAAGTGGCTGCGGCGCTGGCATATTTTGCGCTCCGGGATGTGAAATATTATGCCGATGGGCTGGCGGATGCGATCGCCGATGCCGAAGCACAGTTGCTTTCCGGTACGGTTACTGATGCTGCAACGCTGAATGGCTACAAGGGCAACTACTCTGAAGTATATGCTCCGGTCAGTGAAGCGGAGCTGTATCCCGGGATGGCAGGGTTTATGATCCTGAATACCGAGGATCTGCTGGATGCCGAGGATCGGGAGCTGACAGAAGATCAGACCCTTTATCTGGGCGCCGATCTGGATCTTACCGGGGTGGCGTTTGAGGGACTTTACGGTCTCAGCTGTGCATTCGACGGTATGGGTCATACTGTGAAAAACTGGACTGCTGTCTCCCGCGGATTCTTGGATTGGTATAAGGGATATTCTGTTAAAAATATTGTTTTTGAGAATGTTGATCTGACTTGGAACACCAGTGACGGTGTTGGCTTGGTCATCGGCCGCCGGGTGGGAGATACGGGCTTTGCGCTGGAGAATGTTCATGTTAAGGATTCCAAGGTGACCAATGACGGCTATGTGACCGAGGATGGCGGTGCTATCCTGCTGGGTACCGTCAGCCGTCCGGTGGGTGAGACAGATCATTTCACCTTCGGTGCCGGGCAGACCGTTACGATCAAGGATTGCTCTGTGACCGATACTGCCATCGGCGGCGAAGCCCGACCCCGTGTTGCGGCGGTGATGGGTCATATATGGGGCGGTTTTGATCATGCCATTACCAATGTGACCGTTACTGGCTTTGAGAGCAATGCCGAGGGGTCCGGGATCCTGCTGGGTGAGGTGGAAGGCTCTGCTGTTACCCTGACTAATGTGGGGATCTTCGGTTGCTCCGGCGGTGATTCCGCTGTTGCCGCTTTGGGTGATGGTGCGGAAGTAATTGCAGAAGATCTGCTGGCTGCCGATAGCGGCGCTCTTACCGCGGGAGTCCTTTATTCCGATTCCTTTGCCGATACCGATGCCGAAGGGGTGACTACCCTTGAAAGTGCCGCCTTCCAAAACGGCGAAGCCGCATGGAAAGCCAATGCCGGCGAAGAGATCTGGAAGGTGGGTGAGGGCTTTGGATATCCCACGCTGGGAGAGGGCACCGTACCTTACCGTATTACCTTCGGTGAGGAGCACCATTATACCGATGCCGATGGTGTTTTGCTGCTGGCAGAGGAAGAGGCGGAACGGCTTGCCGCAAGCACCTGGTATTACAGCGACAACACGGTTCTGGTGGATCTTGCGGCGATCTTTACCGCCGATACGGTGCTGACCTCTGCCGTGCCGGGGGATCTGGACGGTGATAAGCTGGTGACCACTGCCGACGTAGTACTGCTGATGCAGCATTTGGTCGGCTATGACGTGACCTTTGCGGCAGATGCCGATATCAGCGGAGATGGAAGGATCAGTATCTTTGATGCGGTGTCTTTGCTGAAACAACTGAGTGTATAAAAAATGCGCCCTGCGGGGCGCATTTTTTTCAATGGTATTCTTGACATTTGATATATATAGTTGTATTATAAACTTAAATAAAACAATAGGGAGGTCAATCCGATGAAAAAAGTGATAGCGGGGATTCTTTGCCTGCTGATGGTCGCAGCAATGCTGCCTATGAGTGCGCTGGCGGCAGAGGCGGTCACGGTTGAATTGAACAACGAAGGGGTTCCGACTGCGGAAAGCGGAACCGGCTGGACCTATACCGAGGGAATCCTTGCCCTGAGCGGCGGTTATGCCTTTACCTTTACCGGCGGGGCTTGCTCGGTTACGGTGAATAATCTGGGCATCATTGAGGGCGGTGTATTTAACGGGGCGGTCAACAATACCGGCAGTACCCAGAGCACTGCCGATGCGGGTGGTACCATCAACGGCGGTACCTTCAATGGGGAAGTGACCAACGGTCACGGCTGGAACACCTGCACCATCAACGGCGGAACCTTCAATAATACCGTTACTCTAAATAACCACGGTATCGTTTACGGCGGAACTTTTACCGGTGAGGTTGTGGAGAAATTAGGCAGTAAGATCTACAACGGCGAATTTGCGCTGGTGCTGGAGCTGAACGGCGGAAGCTGGGCGGAGGGTTATACTGCGCCCATCTCCTACTCTTATACTGATGGGCTGACCCTGCCTACTGCTGAAGTTCTTTCCAACGGCAGCCTGTTTTTTGACGGCTGGTACGACAATGCAGAGTTCAGCGGTCTGCCGATTACCGCCATTGCGGCAGAGAGTACCGGAAGGAAGATCTATTATGCCCGCTTTGCCGATGGGATCACCAACTGGGAGGCGGCAGGGAATACCGCTGTTGAAAATACCGACTATACGGTGGATGCCGATGGGGATTATACCGTAAAGACCGCATTGGGACTGGCGAAGATTGCCAATATCGTCAACGGCGGGGAGAATCTTTCCGGCAAAACGGTGACTCTTGAAAGCGACATTGATCTGCTGAACGGGGGCGTTTCCGGCTACGGTGCAGATACCTTGACCCAAAGAAACAGCTGGATCCCCATCAACGGCTTTGCCGGTACCTTGGATGGCAACGGCAAGAAGATCAAAAATCTCTATGTTCTGATCCAGGACGGCAATGCCGGTCTTTTCGGCTCCAATGCCGGGACGATCAAGGATCTGGAGTTGGCCAGCGGAAGGGTCACCATGAGCGTGGTTGCTGCTTCCAGCAGTTCGGAGCTTCATGTTGGCAGTTTTGCCGCCACTACCACCGGAACGATTGAAAACTGCATAAACCGGGCGGAGGTCTACCTCAATGATACTGCCAGAAGCATCACGGTGCATATCGGCGGGATTGTCGGATTGGTCAGCACCTCAACTGTGGGGGCGGTTGTTTCCACTGTTTTCGATTGCACCAACTATGCCAAGGTCTCCAGTCTGGGTAATTCCTCCTGCGGAATCTACGGCGGCGGGATCGCCGGCTATCTTTTCAGTGGACGGATCACCGGAAGATCCACGCTGATCGACGGTTGCCGCAATGAAGGGGTCATTGATATCAACCCGGGAAATAATTCCTGGGCGGGCGGGATTGCAGGAAGCGTGCAAAGCAACAGCAACAGCAATACCTCCATCATCGCAAGAGTGCTCAATTCTGCCAATATCGGAGCGGTAGGCGGCACCCATGCGGGCGGTATCACCGGCTATAACCGCAATGCATCTTATATTTATAACTGCTACAACACCGGCAATGTTACCGGTGGTACCAATGCCGGAGGAATTGTGGGGTTGAACTATTATTCCAACGCCACGGTTGCAAACTGTTACAATACCGGTACTGCTTCCGGGGCTACCAATAACGGTGGAATCATCGGCAATTTCAGCAACGGCGTGGTTTCGAACGGCTATTATCTTGCTACCTCTGCCGCTACTGTGGCAGGCAAGGTCGCCACCGGGAAAGAGGCGGTAGACTGCGCAGCGTTTTCTTTGGCGGAAGGCGTTCCTACCTTGGCGGCAGAGGTGGGCGGCACTACTGATCTGCTGACTGCACTGAATAGCTGGGCAAAGTCCTCTGCGGATTACCGAGCGTGGGAAACGGGCGAGAGTAATTATCCCGTTTTCGCTGCTTCCCTTCGTGGAGATCTGGACGGTGACGGTGCGGTTACTACTGCGGATGCGGTACTGCTGATGCAGTATTTGGTCGGCTATGACGTGACCTTTGCCGCAGATGCCGATATCAGCGAAGACGGAAGGATCAGTATCTTTGATGCGGTGTCTTTGCTGAAACAACTGAGTGTATAAAAAAATGCACCCCTCATGGGGTGCATTTTATATTGCCTTTTTTGCATTTTTTTGCTATAGTTAAAGCAAGAGGTGAAAAAGATGCGTTTTTACCAGTTGAAGAATTATGTGGATCAAGGGATCGTGAGTGCGGTGGTCAACCGTTGGAATGCGGGGGTCATTAACTATGTTCACAGCCACGATTGCTATGAGATCGATTATATCATCAAGGGGGCGGGGGATTATAATTTCAACGGCACCGCCTACCCCATCCGACCGGGAACCTTATTTTTTAATTCACCGGTGGATGTGCATAACATGGCGATCCGGGAATATACCGAGTTTATCACCGTGATGTTTCCCTGCGCGGTCTTTGAACCGGAGCTATTGGTCTCTTCCTTTGCGCCGGATATCGACCCTATGCTTTCTGTTCCGGAGGCGGAGCGGGGGCTTTTGGAGGGGATGCTGCTTGAGGTGGTCAAGCGGGCGGAGCCGGATCGGGAGAATGCACTGCATTTTCTGCGGTGCGTTTTGCTGAAGGTCTTTGAGCTGGTGCCGAAAAAGGATCACCATCCGGATTCTCATGTGCAGGCGGCGATCGTTTATATTTTGGAAAATTTTCGATTCGGCATCACCCAGGAGGATACTGCCGCTCATGTGGGGCTGACGCCGGTCTACCTGAGTGCACTATTTCGGCGGGAACTGGGGCAGAGTTTTAAGAACTATGTGGATCATCTGCGCTTTACCCATGCCGCTCATATGTTGCGGCACACCGATCTGCCGGTGCTGGAGATCTGCACCCTTTCCGGTTTTAACGATTACGCGAACTTTTCCCGCCGGTTCCGGCAGAGATACGGCGTTTCGCCCAGCAATCTGAGAAAATAAGAAATAACAGCATGAAACTGTGTGTTCATGCTGTTTTTTGTTTTTGAGATTAAAAAATGCAACATTTTGAATCGAAAAAATCATGGAATCTGGTTCTTGCTTTCCTTATAATTAAATTAATAAAGAGAAGGAGGTTTCTCGCTATGAATAAAAAGAGGGTTCAGCGGTTGATCGCCGGGATACTGGCGGCTATTATGCTGACGGCGTATCTTCCTGCCGCCACGGCGGAGGAGGCAGCGGCGCCGAAGTTCCAAAAGGTGCTGGAAGTGGAAGCTGCCAAGGCAGGCAGCACAGGCTCCATTCAGACGGCAGATAAGCTGATCGACGGCTCGGGCATGAGCGGCGATGGTTTGGATGCAACCCATGATAACAGTGATGGGGCAAGCAGTATGTGGCATATCGAAGAAAATGCCGCCGATCCCCAGACCGATACAGCGTGGGTAGAGTTTGACATGGGCTCTTTGCAGAAGATCGGCAAGATCTATGTGTGGAACCACAATCAGAATCATCCCACAGTAGGGCTTCTGACCGATCGGGGCTTAAAGGATATCAAGGTTGAATACAGCGCAGACGGCGTTAATTGGACTGAGCTGCGGGGCAGCCAGGCCGATCCTTCCAAGGAATATCCTTATACCCTTGCGAAAGCCAGCGGTTCCTCGGCAGAGCCTGCCACCAATCTGGTGGGCGGGGAGCCCATTGAGGTCAATAAGCTGGCGCGATATGTGAAGATCACCGCCGATCCTGTGGCGGGGCAGGGAAACTATGGCTCTGCCGCCGTTTACGGCATGAGCGAGGTGCGCTTTGCCGAGATGGATTCCGCAACGGTGGATCAGAATACTATCTATGTGGCGCTGAAGAAGTATTTTTCTCTCTATGAAGAAGAATACACTCCTGCCACCTGGAGTGTGGCAGAGGCTGCGGCAGCCGAGGCGTGCACTGTTTTTAACGGCGGTTCTTCCGCCGGCGTTGCCGATGCCATCGATGCATTGGAGGATGCGCTGGATGCCTTGGAGCCCAGCGGTGTTCTTCATGTTTCTGTGATCCCGGTAGCCGGGGTGAAAGCCGGCAGCCAAACCTCCATCATTGTGCCGGAAAATGTGATCAACGGTTCCGGTATGAGCGGGGATGGCTTTGATGCCATTCATGCCAAGGCCGCCGGTGCGGCGGGTGCCTGGCATACCAACGGTTCCGGCAGTACTGGCCGTACTGATGCCTGGATCCAATTTGATTTCGGCAAGCTGACCACGGTGGGTGAGATGCATATCTGGAACATGAACCAGGGTACCAGCGACCGGGGCATGAAGAATGTGAAGATCGAGACCAGCCTGGACGGGGAGATCTGGGAAGAGCTGCGCAATGCGGCGCAGATCTCCAACACCGGGGATTATCCCTATACCTTTGCCAAGGCGACCACAGACAATTCCCCTGCCTCCAATCTGGCAAACGGAGAGCCGGTCTATATTGATCGGGTAGTTCGCTATGTAAAGATCACTGCCGATCCTACCCTCGCTAACGGAACCCACGGTTCCTCGGATCAGTACGGTCTTTGCGAGGTTCGCTTCGGTACGCCGGATGCCATGACCGAGGAGCAGGTGCGTATTGATGCGGCGCTTGACCGGCTGACGGCGAAGAACAGCAGATTCTATACTGCCGATAGCTGGGCATCTTACCTTGCCGAGGGGTATAATCTGGTGGCACTTTACGCCGAAAGCGGGCTGACTGCTGAGGAGGCTACTGCTGCCCTTACTGCGTTTGAAACTGCGGAAGCGGCATTGGTCAAGGTGAAAATGGAAGAACTGGTGATCGATTTTGAATCGGTAGAGGGGATCGTTCCTGTGGAGGAAGATGCTTCTGAAACCGAGATGACCGTTGCCCCCGAAAACGGCTGGCTGAAGATCACCGGTGAGCAGACCGCCGACGGACACGGCTGGTCCTATTTCAATATCATCAGCGATGTGAATCTGGTGATCGAGGAGGATTCCCGCCTCACCTATATCATCAGCCCCAAGATGGATAAGATCTATAACGGAGAATACCCCTCCCAGCACGTGGCTGTGGATCTGAAATTCTCTGACGGTACCTACCTCAGCGATCTGGGCGTTTTGGATGATAACTGCGTGGGGATCCACCCCAACGCCCAGGGCGAGAGCAAGACCCAGATCATGTGCGGCAGCAGTGTGGATACCACTGCGGCAAGATTTGTTGCCAAAAATCTGATCACAGTTTGCCTTGGCGAATGGGAGCAGGTGCTGGGCAAGACGGTTACCGATATTCTGGTAGGCTATGAAAATGAGAATGGCTACGATAATTATATCTTTGAGACCGCTATCGATGATATTAAACTGAAGGCGGCAGAAAAGACCTATGAAAAGCTGACCGATTATGTGCTGACCACTGCCGGTACCATTAATTTCCAGCATAACGATTCGGCACTGGGCTGCTATTCCTTCGGTAAGAGTGTTCCTTTTGTGGCGCTGCCCCAGAGCTTTAACCTTTGGGCACCCCAGAATGTCAATGCAACCAATCATTTAAGAACGATCTATAACTATGAGCGGGAGTATCTCAAGTCCTTTACCTGCTCCCATCAGGCGAATTATCATATCGGTGATATGATCAACTGGAACTTTGCCATCACCAACGGCGGCACTGAAGAGGATACTTCCTTTGATCGTGCCAATGAGGTGGCAAAGGCGCATTATTACGCTGTGGAATTCGATATAGACTCCACCGGGCGTGCCGCCGGGACCAAGGCGGAGCTGACCACCACCGAGCACGGCGCCGCTCTGCGGGTGACCTACGATGAGAGCCTGACCACCCGGGGCTTGATCCTGAAGGGGATCAACGAGCTCTCGACCGGCTCTGTTACGAGCCTGGTGGTGGATCAGGAGACCAATTCCTTTGAGGCGGTGGTGACCTCCACCATCAACCATGGCATCGATAAGATGTATGTCTACGGTACCTTTGATGCGGAGATCACTTCCTACGACGATACCACGGTTTATTTCGGTGCGGATGTTGTGACCATGAAGACCGCCACCTCCTTTATCAGCGCCGAGCAGGCGAAAGCCAACTATGAGCAGGAGCTGAAGGATAAGACCTTTATGGAGGTCTATACCGAAGCGGAGCAGATCTGGCTGGAAAAACTGGGCACCATTGAGATCGAGGGTGCTACCGAGACCCAGATGATCTCCTTCTATACCGCGCTTTACCGCTCCTTCCTCTACCCCAATCACCTGGGCGAGTACACCGGTGAGGGCGAGGCAGACGGCTGGCAGTATCGCGGGATCTACGGCGAGAAGGGCGTGCAGGACGGAAAGCTTTATTACAACAACGGCTTCTGGGATAACTACCGCACCACCTGGCCGCTGATGACCCTGCTGGATCCCGCCAAGACCACCGAGATGATCGAGGGTCTGCTCTACCACTATGAGGATAATTTCTGGATCCCCCGCTGGACCTCCGCCATCGGCATGAATTGTATGTGCGGCACCAGCACCGATATCATCTTCGGCGATGCCATCGCAAGAGGGATCGAACTGGATGAAGAACTTTTGCAGGAGGCTTATGAAGCCTCTTTGAAAAACGCCACCGTTATCACCGAGGCCAATGCCGCCGGCGGGCGTGACGGTCTGGATGAATACACCTTCCTTGGCTATATCACCGATGAAGGTGCCAGCGAGACCGCTCTCAGTTGGGCGCTGGCAGGTTATTACAACGATTACGGTATTGCACAGCTTGCCAAGGCGGCAGGGGATGAGGATGTCTATCAGTACATGATGGAGCGCTGCCTTAACTATGTCAATATGTTCGATACCGAGCATGAATGGTTCCGCGGCATTGAGGTTGATGCAGAGACCGAGTGGGCGGAGGATCTGAACCCCTTCTTCTACGACGGCGATTATATGGAATCCTACGCCTGGATCATGGCATTTGACGCTCCCTATGACGGGCAGGGATTGGTGAATCTTTACGGCAGCCGGGAAGATCTGGAGGCTAAGCTGGATCAGGTCTTCAACACCTACGGTCAGTTGATCTGGGATCACGAAGAAAACCGCTACTCCGGTCCCACCCATGAGCTTCTGGAAGTGGATCAGATCAAGATGGGAATGTATGAGCACAACAATCAGCCTGCCCATCATATCCCCTATATGTATCTCTATGCGGGGAATCCCGCCAAGACCCAGAGCACCGTACGGCAGATCCTGCGGCAGTGCTACACCAATGTGCAGTACGGCGGCGGGTACAGCGGTGATGATGACAGCGGCGAGCAATCCGCCTGGTATGTTCTCAGCGCGCTGGGGCTTTATCCGCTGAACATGGGCAGCGGTGAGCTGGTCTTTGGCTCTCCCTTGTTCACTAAGGCGACCATCCACCTGCAAAACGGCAACGATATTGTGATCAATGCGCCGGAAAACAGTCCTGAAAACGTATATGTGGGAAGCGTAACGGTCAATGGGGAAGCCTATGATAAGACATCCATCTCTCAAAAAGAATTGACCAAAAACGGTGCGGTCATCGAATTTGCTATGACCGATACTCCCTCCGATTGGGGTACCGGAGAGGATGCGGCGCCTACCTCTATTACAGTAGATGATGAGGTTCCAGCTCCTCTGAAGGATCATACCAAGGGGGAGAGCGCTCTCTTTGATAATACCGCTGCTACCTCCGAAGCGGTGAGCGGGAGCGTAACTTATGAATTTGCTACTGCAAAGAATGTGAGTATGTTGACCCTGACCGCCGCAACCGCGTCGGATGCCCCTGCCTCCTTTGCCCTCTACGGCTCCAACAACGGGGAGGAATGGGTGCTGTTGGAGGAACGGGAGACCGCCTTCCGCTGGGATCAGCAAACAATTCCCTATGCGGTGGAGAATGCCGGATTCTATACCCATTACCGGCTGGACACCACCGGGACTCTGGCAGAGATCGAGTTGATGGGCAAGGAGACGGAGGTCTCTGCCGAGGTGCTGGCTGCCGAGATCGCCCGTGCCGGTGCGCTGGATCTTACGGAAGCCACCGCCGCTCAGGTGCAGGCACTTCATGCGGCAATGAATACCGCCATGGATGCTGATGAGACAGAAGCCCGCACCGCTTCCTTTGCCGAGCTGACTGCCGCCATTGAGGAGATCGCCGAAAGCGGTGCCGCCCGAGCAGCGCTGCAGTCGGTCTATGAGGCAAATAAGGATAAGCAGCCTGCCCTATATGGCTCCTCTGCCACCTTTGTTGCGGCGCTGGAAAAGGCAAGAGCAGCGCTGATCGATGAAAATTCCACCCTGGATACCCTCACCTCTGCCAGGAGAGTGCTGGAAAACGCCGCTGCCGGGTTGACGGTTTCGGTGGACTACACCAAGTCGCTTAACTATAACGGCACTGTCACCGTCAGCGGGCAGACCGCCGCAGCCGAGGCAGGAGCCTATGGCGTTAACGGAAACATCGCCGATAAATGGTGCTCTACCTCGCCTGTGGGCGGTTACCATTGGCTGGAGGTGGATCTGGGGACCGAGTGCACCGTGAATAGCTGGGTGGTGCTGAATGCCGGCATTAAGGAGGATTTCAAGTTCAACACCAAGATCTTCAGCCTACAGGCGAAGCAGGGCGAGACCTGGGTCGATGTGCAGAAGGTGACCGGGAATACCGATGTTCTTTGCGTGATGACACTGGATACCCCGGTCTCCGGGCAGGTCTTCCGGCTGCTGCTTCCCAATAACAGCGCCGAGAAGAACAGTGTCGACGGTCATGCCCGGATCTATGAATTCCATGTTTTCGGCGAAAAGAACAGCGCTGTTGTTGCTGAGGCGGAAGGTAAGATCGCTGCCATTGGTGCTGTGACCGAAGAAAGCGGTACTGCTATCGCCGATGCCCGGCTGGCTTATAATGATCTGACCGCGGCGCAGCAGGCGCAGGTGGGCAACTATGCTGACCTTACCGCTGCAGAAGCCGCCTATGCCGCTCTTACAACGATGTTGTTCGGTGATCTGGACGGCGACGGCGCTTTAACCACCGCCGATACCATCCTGCTGATGCAGTATCTGGTAGAGTATGATGTGAGCTTTGCTACACTTGCCGATATCAACGGTGACGGCAGAATTTCCATTATTGATGCAGTGGACCTTTTACGGAAACTGAGCAACTGAACGTTGTATCAATGAAATAAAAGGGGCTGTAAAAAACGAAAGTTTTTTACAGCCCCTTTTGGCGGGGTTATATGGATTAACCTTCAAACTGAAGTGTTTTTTTCAAAGGAGTATCGGTCTGTGCCTTGCGGAAGGCGAGGGCGGCGGCTGCAATCTCGGCGTAGGGGGCGGCGAGGGGGTGGTTGAGGCCGGTCAGGGCGGTATGGATCCGCTCTAATTCCGCCAAAGAGGCGACCATTTTCCGCTCATGGAACAAAACGTCCTTTTCCAGCACCAGCGGCGGCAGCACATCCCCCACCGCATCGAATACGTTCATATCGGCGGGGAGCAGGCCGTCAAACATCAGCCTGGTCAGCTGCCTGCCGAAGGCATCGTCGTAGTTTGTGGGGTCGCCGTAGCTGTGCCAGAGGCGGTCGGCAAAGAGGAAGATGCTGGGGGAGATGGAGCGCTCAAAGTGGCGGGAGGCATCCCAAGCGCAGCAGCATCCGCCGATGACTCCCGCCCGGTTGGGGGCAGAGACCCGGGGATCGTCGGTATATCCCCAGCTGCTGAGCCGCTCGGAGGTCACGTATTTGTCCAGATAGGTCTGCCGGAAGGAGGAATTGAGTACTGAAAAGCCCTCCTCTACATAGCCGTCCATGGAAAGGCCGAAGATCTTTTCCTTGCAGAGAATGTTATCGTTGCGGTAATAATGGATCACCAGGTTGCGTTCCAAAGAATCGGGCAACTCGCCGGGCTTCAGGTCGGCATTCCAGAGCATGGCCACCTTGCCCAGCTTGTTGACGATCTGATTGACCCGCTCCACCGCATAGATGAAAAGCTCCCGGTAGGTGGTGTAGCCCATCCGCTTGGAAAGGGCGCGGCAATGGGGGCATTCCCCCCAATGGACGGTGCGGGGGGAGACTGCCGACATATCATATTCGTCCCCGCCGATATGGAGCAACGGCGAGGGGAAGAGATCGGCAACCTCTGCTAACACTTTTTCAATGGCTTCGTATGTTTTTTCCTGCCCTACGCAGACGGCAAACATCCGCTCGTCGGTATCCCCGGGGCAGGCGATATCCGCCGCCTTGTTGAAGGCAAAGGAGTGGGAGAGTACCTCCACAAAGGGGGTCACGGTAATGCCCAGCTCTGCCGCATAGGCGATCATGGCCCGGATCTCCTCTTTGGAATATTTCAGGTTATCCGGCCCGAAGCCGTGCATATCGGGGTAGCAGTCCAGCTGAATCGTGCAACCGGGGAATTCCATGAAATGGAATTGCAGCTCGTTCATCCGGGCCAGGGCCATCTGGCGGATATATAGATAGATCCGTTCCATGGAGAGCCAGCACCGCCCGGAGCTTTCCAGCATCATCGCCCGGTAGGGGGCATCCGGCCAATCGGCGATGTCGCCGCAGGGGATGCGGTTATCTTCAATGATCTGCGCCAGAATACAGGCGGCGTTGCGGGCGCCGGCTTCGTCCCGGCAGCGGAGCTCCAGCCGATCCGGCCAGATGCGGATGGCGCAATACTCCGGCTGAGAGGAAAAAACACTTGCCACGCTTAAGATCACATTGGCGTTTTCTCGCTCTGCGGCCTCGATCTTAACCTCGGGCAGCAGCGCCTTCAGGGTGCGCCCAAAGGCCTCCCCGCCGCCCACAGAAAAGAACTGTAAACTTTCAAATGCGAAATATCCTTTTGCTTTGTTTGCTCGCTTGGCACGAGGAATCATGGTAAAATTCATATCAGTCAAAATATCCTTTATACTCGATTTTTAGCTTGCTTTTGGGAAAAAGATAGGTGTGGAGATCGATGAAATAATCATCGGTCATGCTGGCGATATAGTCGGTAACGATCTGGTTGGGCTCCGTTTCCTCATAGGGAAATTCCCGCCGGTAATGGGCTCTGTTGACATAACCAATATGGTGGCTGAAGATGGGGGAGGCGGTATTGCCGTTTTTCAGATCGGCCAGCAGTTGCTCATAAAGCTCTGCCATCATGGGGCGAACGGTGATGTCCAGGTCCGCCCGCACCTGATCCTGCTTATAGATCAGCCGGTAGTTTTCCTGCTTGGCGGTCTGCAAGGCGGCAAAATGCTCCTCGTCCAGCTTGATATAGGGCTTGCCGTAGCTGTTTTCGATGATATTTACAATAAGGTTGTTGATGATCTCTGCATTGTGCACCCCCAGCTTGCCGCCGCAAAAAACGCTGTGGTCGATGAGGTTGGCCCGCTCGGCATCCTGCCGGTCCTTGCCGAGGTAGGCGATGATATCAGAGATCCGCATGACGCACCCCTCCAATGTGGCGGGGACTAATTTTTTAACATTACCCTTCTCCCGGTAGCAGCCCTCCATCTGCCGGTCGAATTCCGCAAAATCGGCAAGGGGCCGGGGGCGGTATTCGGAGAGCTCCAGCTCGCCGTCGTGGGCGGCGATGCCGTTTAAGGTCTGGAGGCTGATGTTATAGGGATAGATCTGATCCAGCACCCGCACCGAGTGGATATTATGGCTGAACCGCCGGCCGGTATGGGCAGAGAGCAACTGATCCAGGTATTCCTCCCCGGCGTGGCCGAAGGGGGTGTGGCCGATATCGTGACCCAGCGCAATGGCCTCAATGAGATCCAGATTCAGGTTCAGCGCCTTGCCGATGGTGCGGGCAATGCGGGAGACCAGCTGCACATGAAGGGCCCGGCGGGTGATATCATCGTTTTTATAGAAAGAAAATACCTGCGTTTTATCGGCGTAGCGGTTATAATAGGGGCAGTGGATGATCTTATCGATATCCCGGATAAAAGCGGTGCGGATCAGGTTGGCCCGATCCCGCTCTCCGTCCCGCCGCAGGACATTCTCTTCCTGAAAGCCCATCCGGGGCAGGGTGTTGTTTCGGCGGTCCTGCTCCATGCGTTGGGTCATTTCCGGGGATAGATTTTCGTAATTTAAAGCCATAAGCACCTCGGAGAGTTAAGATGATTTTATTATAAAAATAATAGAAACAAATGTCAAGAGCATAAAAAATGCGCCCCGCAGGGCGCAATTTTTATGCCTTATTTTCAGAGCCGAAGAGACGCATTTTGGTCTTAACGGCTTCCTTGATGTATTCTACCTTCTTATCGCGGATGGCCAGGTAGGCAAGGCCTTCCTTCAGGCCGTCTTCCATGGCACGGTTGCCGGCTTCGCAGAGGTCGGTGAAGATGTTGACCTTGGCGATACCGTCCCGGATGGTGTTGCGAAAATCGTCATCGGAAAGGCCGGAGCCGCCATGGAGCACCAGAGGCACATCGGTAGCGGAGCGGATCTCCTTCAATCTTTCCAGATCCAGGCAGGGCTTTGCCTTATAAGCACCGTGGGCGGTGCCGATGGCAATGGCCAGGGCATCCACGCCGGTCTTCTCGATGAATTCCAGCGCCTCGGCGGGGGTGGTGTAGCGGTCGGAGGTGGCGTTATCGCAGGTAGCGGCTTCACCCACATGGCCGATCTCCCCCTCCACGGTGGCGCCGAAGGAATGGGCGATCTTCACGATCTCCCGGGTCTCGGCCATATTGGCTTCGGGATCCCCGGCGGAGCCATCGAACATCAGGCTGGTGAAGCCCAGCTTGAGGGCTTCCATGCAGCGGTCAAAGGTGAGGCCGTGGTCGTAGTGCACCACCACAGGAACGGTGGCACGCTTGGCGGCGGCGATGATGCCGGGGGCGATGAGCTTCAGGTCGCCGCTGGGCAGCAGTACCTCGGCGGTGCCGATGATGATGGGGGAGCGCAGCTCCTCAGCGGCGGCGATGGCAGCCTCCAGCATATCGGTGTCGGTGGTGTTGAAGAGCCCAACTGCGTAGTGCTCTTCCTGAGCCTTTTTCAGTACATCGTTCAGATTTGCTAACATGGTTTTTATCTCCTTTTATTCAATTTCGGGGGCACGCTTAATATTTTCGTCGGTAAAGATATCGGTCTCGTCGGTGCTCTTGGTGGAAAACTCGGAGATCACAGCACCGTCCGGGCCGCCCTGGAACCAATGGAGGGTCTCCGGCATGATGGTATACTGCTCGCCGGGGTTCAGAATGATCTCATGGAACACCGTGACCGGGGAGAAGGGCTTTTTCGCCTTGATGGTGCTTTCGTCCCCCTCACCCTCCACATAGAGGTATACCTGACCGTAGCGGCAGCGGAAGGTCTCCTCCTTGCCGGCCATGCCATAGGAGGGAACGTGCTTATGCTCGGGGCAGGTCTGCCCGGGGAAGAGCACCATCTCCTTGGCGCAGACCCGGTCGGTGTTGATGTAGACCACCAGCTCCAGGCCCAACTCTTCCGGTCTGCCCAGACCTAAATCGGCCACCTCTAAATTTTCCTTTTCGGCGGGGTTGATAACGATGCCGGCCTTTTCATAATAGGTCAGCGCCCGATCCCGCAGCTCTTCGTACTTGGCTTTTGTGATCATCCTTCGGTCCTCCCGTATTTTTTAATAATTTCACGGATCTCCGCCTCGGAACGCATCCCGTCGATGGAGTTATCGGCAAAGAGGTTGCAGACTGCAGCGCCGGCGGCAAATTCCAGCATGGCAGGATCCGGATAATCGTTGTAGATGCTGTAAAGGCATCCGGCGCAGAAGGCATCCCCGGCGCCCACGCTGCCCTTGATCTCGGACTTGGGCACATTCAAGGAGGGAACCACGGTGAAATCGCCGGTCTTTACATTGAGGCAAAGCCCCATTTCCTTGCAGTGCACGATGACCTTATCGCTGACCCCTTCCTTTGCCATCAGCTCCATGGCCCGGCGGACATTTTCAATATTGAGGGTGCCGTCCGGGTGGCGGGGGTCGATATCAAAGATGGCGCAGCTTTCGATCTCGTTTACAATGGCATAATTGCTGTATTTCAGCGCAGGGCAGACGGTCTTTTTATAATCCCCGGTACTGCTGCTGACCATATCGATGGAGGTCTTGATCCCCTGCTCCTGCACATCGTGGAGGAACCGGGCCAGGGCGGTGCCGTATTCCGCATCCGGCGCATCAAAGCCATCCATCAGCAGAAGGTAGCCGAAGTGCAGCAGGCTGCAATCCAGGGTCTTCACGTCGATATCCGCAGGGGATAGCTCGGCGTTGGCGCCCCGGGCGTGGAAGAAGGTGCGCTCCCCGCCGTGGACGCTCATCACATCGCTGAAGCTGGTGGGCTCTGCGGGGGAAACGGAGATCTGCCGGGTGTTGATGCCGTAGTGCTGCAGCTGGCTCACCACATACTGCCCGTGCTCATCGTTGCCGATCCGGCCGATGGCGGAAAGGGGCAGGCTATCGTCGATCTTGGCCAGATCGATGCCGGTGTTGGGCACCGCACCGCCCACCGCACGTTTTACGCTGCTGATGTTGGCCAGCATCCCCTGGTTGGGGTAAAAATCAATGTTTTTGACCAGATCGGTCAGAATGTTGCCGCAAAGGGCGATCCCCTTCCGCTCGCCGGTCATCAAATAATCGATGGACACCCCGAAAAGGGAGGCCAGAGCCGGGAATTGGGTGATCTCGGGGAAGCCGTAGCCGCTTTCCCATTTACTCACTGTTTTATCGCTCACATTTAATTTCTGCGCCAGAGCGGATTGAGTCAGACCGTTCTTTTTGCGCAGGCGGGCGATCATGGTACCGATATTTTTTGCATCCATAGAATAATCGCTCCTTTCAACTCTATTATAAATTTTTTTGCGTCAAATGTAAACCTGCGAATTTTCACGCTTTCTTCAAAAACAGAGCCCTTTAACTCTTCGGAAAGTAGAATTTTTGGTTATTTTATCTTTCTTTTTTTGGAAAGTATGCTTTTCGATGGAGAAACCCCCATCTTCTGCTTATAGGTATAAAGAAAGCCTGAAAGGGAGCCGAAGCCGCTGGCAAAGCAGGCCTCGGTGACACTCATGCCGCTTTCCAGCAGCATGGCGGCGCACCGTACCTTGCAGGAATTCAGGTAGCTGATGTAGGTCTCGCCGGTCTCCTTTTTAAAAAGGGCGCCGAAATAGACCGGGGAAAGGCAGGCCTGCTCCGCCGCCTCCGCTAAGGAGGGATCCTCCCGGAAATGGGTCTCAATATAAAGGATCGCCTTGCGGATGGGGGTCAGGGGTTCTTCGGCAGGAGGCATCAGCAGCGCCAGCAGATAGTCCAGCAGGGGCTGAAAATGGGTATTTTCCTTGGAAAGAAGCCGGGCAGCCATATCGAATTTTTCCAGTTCCTCTTCCGTCAGGCTGCGGCAGATGGGGGTCTGCAGAGGCTGGGCTGCCGTTTCATCAAAGGCAATATTCCAGAGCACCATTTCTTCGGTGACCTCCACGCTGTGAAAATCCGCTGGGCTCAGAATAAAGATGCTGCCCCGTTCCAGGGGGTAGACCTGCTCTCCCAGCCGATGGATGCCCTGCCCTGAAAGCACGATCTCCATTTCATAATATTCATGGGCATGAAGGGGAAAGCTGCTGGCCTTTCTCCGCTCTACCCGCAGATGGCGGTTTTTGCCGATGTGGGTCTCCCGATCCAGGCGCCGGTCCATAATATCACCTCCACTCTATGATAACTTAAAAAATCATTAAATTCAATGAAAATCTTGAAATTTAAATGAATATTCTTGCTTTTTTTGTTGAAGTGGCATGGATAATTTTGTACAATATAAAAAAGAGGTGATGTAGATGCTGATGGGGATCGATATCGGCGGCACCAAATGCGCCGTTACGGTCGGAACCGCTGAGGGAAAGATCGTGGATAAAAAGAAATTTCCCACCACCCATGTGGAGGAGACACTGAAAAGGATCCAGGCAGCGGTGGGGGAGTTCCGGGACCGGTATGAAATAGAGGCCTGCGGCATCAGTTGCGGCGGTCCGCTGAATGAGCGGGAGGGGATCATTCTCTCGCCCCCCAATCTACCGGGCTGGGATGAGATCCCCATCGTGGGGATGATGTCCTATGAGCTGGATTATATTCCGGTGACCCTTCGCAACGATGCCAACGCCTGCGCCATGGCAGAATGGCGGTTCGGAGCGGGGCAAGGCACGGAAAATATGGTGTTCCTCACCTTCGGCACCGGCCTTGGCGCCGGGATCATCGCCAATGGACGCTTGCTTTCCGGTACCAACGGCAACGCCGGGGAGGTGGGGCATCTCCGCCTCCGGAAGGATGGGCCTGTGGGCTATGGCAAGCGGGGCTCCTTTGAGGGCTTTTGCAGCGGCGGCGGGCTGGCTCAGCTGGGTCGGATGGCCGCTGATGAAGCAAAGGCTTCGGGGACGCCGGTGGCGTGGGACAGCGAAAAGATCGATGTGGCCGAAATGGCGGCTTCCGCCCGGGCAGGGGATTATTATGCCGGCGCTGTATTCGATATCTGCGGTGAAAAGCTGGGGGAGGGGCTTGCGGTGCTGGTGGATCTGCTGAACCCGGAAAAGATCGTGATCGGCAGTATCTTTGCCCGCTGCGAGGATCTTTTGCGGCCTGCTATGGAAAAAAGCCTGCAAAGGGAAGCGCTGCCCCAAGCGTTAGAAGTGTGTGAGGTGGTGCCTGCCGCATTGGGCGAGGCCATCGGAGATATGGCGGCTTTAGCCGTCGCTATGGAGGGATTGAAATGAAATTTGTAAAAGAATTGGCAGAGCGTTATCCGGTATTGGCAGGCTGCACCGAGGCCATCGAAGAGGCCATCGTGGCCATTACCAATATGCATCTTTTCGGCAATAAGCTGCTCATCGCCGGCAATGGCGGCAGCGCCGCAGATGCATCCCATATTTCCGGGGAGCTGCTGAAGGGCTTTTTGCTGAAGCGCCCCTATGAAGAGCAGCAGCCGCCCTTCAATCGGATGCAGCAGGGGGTGGCGGCCATTCCTCTGAACAGTCTGGATGCTCTGCTCACCGCCTACGGCAACGATGTGGACGGCGAGTATTCCTACGCTCAGCTGGTGGGCGCATTGGGCCGGGAGGGGGATGTCTTTTTGGGGCTTTCCACCTCCGGCAATGCCAAAAATGTCTATTGGGCAGCAAAGGCCGCCAAGGAGCTGGGGCTTGTAACCATTGGCATGACCGGCGCCGGCGGCGGGAAGCTGGCGGAGATCTGCGATCTCTGCATCAAGGTTCCGGAGACAGAGACCTTTAAAATTCAGGAACTGCATCTGCCCGTTTATCACGCCATCTGCGCGCAGGTGGAAGCCAATTTATTTGAGGAGTAACGAATATGGAATGGAAATTAGGAACTTTACAGCACAGCGCATTTAAAAAGATCGAAGAGCCCACCACCGCTGCCGAGGTGGCGGCAGTCTGCGAGATGATCCCCGCAGAGGTGCCCGGCGCCTTTGAACTGGATCTGATTCGAGCGGGTAAGTTGCCCGAGGATATCTTTAAGGGCACCAATGTTCTGCAGCTGCAGAAGCTGGAGGCCACCCATCTGTTCTACTGCACCGAGTTTGAGGTAGAGGATAACGGCATGGAGCCCTTCCTGGTCTTTGAGGGCATCGACACCTTCGCTGAGATCTATATGGACGGTTATTTGCTGGATTGCACCGAAAATATGCACCTTAAGTATGAGTACCGGGTGGAGCCCGGCAAGCATGAACTGATGGTGCATATCATCCCCGCCTGCATCAAGGCTCGGGAGTTGGATCTGCCCACCTCCTGCTACGGCCAGCCCTATAACCACGATTCTATGCTGATGCGCAAAGCCCCCTATATGTTCGGGTGGGATATTATGCCCCGTATTGTTTCCGGCGGTCTCTGGCGTGAGGTTCGCATCGATTACCGCCCCTACGACCGTCTGGAGCGGTTCAATTACCGGATTATGCATATGAAGGGCAATAAGGTTCGCATTGATTTTTCGGTTCGGGTGCAGACTGAGCAGGATCTGCTCCATGATATGACCATCAAGATCGAGGGTAAATGTAAAGATAAGACCTTTTTTATCGATAAGACCCTCTACAGCATCAACGAGCGGATCCCCACGGTGCTGGAGGATCCCTATCTGTGGTGGCCTCGCAACTACGGCGACCCCAACCTTTACGATGTGACTGCTTACCTGATGAAGGGAGAGGAGATCCTGGATCAGAAGAGCCTGAAGATGGGAATTCGTACCACTGTGCTGGATCGCACCGATAAAGCCGGCCCCGAGGGCAAATTCCGCTTTATCATCAACGGCAAGCCGATCTATGTGATGGGCAGTAACTGGGTGCCCACCGATCCCTTCCCCTGCCGCCAGCATCTGCATACCGAGCGAGGCTTGAAGCTGGCCGAGGGGATGAACTGTAATATGCTCCGCTGCTGGGGCGGCAATATCTACCCTGAGGATGCTTTCTACGATTACTGCGATGCCCACGGTATCATGATCTGGCAGGATTTTGCCATGGGCTGCGGCTTCTACCCCTGGAATGAAGAATTTCAGCAGCTGCTTCGTGAAGAAGCGACCTATATCGTTCGGAAATTGAGCAATCACCCCTGTATCGTCATGTGGGCGGGGGATAATGAGTGCGATTACAATACGAATGACCCCGAAGCTAATGTGCTGACCCGCAAGCTGCTGAAGGAGGTCGTTCTGCAGGAGGCGCATACCACCCCCTACCTGCCCAGCTCCCCCTATTTTGCCGGCAATCGCCGTACCTTCGGCAAGCCCGCCGAGGATCATCTGTGGGGCCCTCGGGATTATTTCAAGGGAGATTTCTACGGCACCGCCATCAGCCACTTTGTTTCCGAGACCGGTTACCACGGCTGTAATTCTCCCGCAAGCATCAAAAAGTTCATCAACGAGGGGCACCTGCAGAATTTCCGGGTCTTTGACGAAGAGTGGACGACCCATGCCACCAGCATGGAGACGAAAGAGAATGTGGTCTCCTACCGTTCCTCTGGGGTGGAGATCCGCAAGGGCTCTCCCTATGCCTACCGCATCCCCCTGATGGCAAGTCAGGTGGATCGGTTGTTCCATGACCCCGCCGAAGATCTCAATGGCTATGCCCATCAAAGCCAGATCTCTCAGGCAGAAGCAAATAAATATTTTATCGAGCGGTTCCGTATCCGCAAGGGTTATACCGGCGGGATGCTCTGGTGGAATGTCATCGATGGGTGGCCCCAGTTCTCTGATGCTATTGTAGATTGGTACGGCTGTAAAAAACTGGCATATCACTATATCGCCCGCAGCCAGAGCCCCTTCTGCATGATGATGGATGAGCCGGATGAAAACGGTAACCTGACCCTCTGCGCCGCCAACGATACCCAAAAGGATCTCAACATCAAATGCACCGTCACAGATGCCCTTACTGGGAAGGTGCTGCTGAGCGGGGAATATCTTGCTCCCGCCGATGAGACCGTCCGGCTGGCACAGCTCCCCGAGGAGCAGGGCTACTACCTCATCCAATGGGAGGGGGATGCCTGCGGAAAGAATCATTTTGTGGGTAAGATCGGCGATAAGGTGCTTACTGCTGAGTACAATGCCTTTATGGCCGCCGCCGGTTTTGATGCGGAATTTGAAGGATTTTAAGAATTTTTAAAAAATTCCCTTGCAAGAACTCCTTCCATTGAGTATAATTATATATTGTTTGAAGGAGGGAAGCAAAATGGCAAAGATTGGTTTTGATAATGCTGAATACGTGCGGCTGCAGTCCCAGAATATCCGGGATCGGATCGCAATGTTCGGGGATAAGCTCTATATGGAATTCGGCGGCAAACTGTTCGATGATTATCATGCTTCCCGCGTGCTTCCCGGCTTTGAGCCCGATTCTAAGGTCAAGATGCTTCTCAACCTGAAGGAGGATGCGGAGATCGTCATTGCCATCAATGCAGATGCCATCGAAAAGAATAAGCGCCGGGGGGATCTGGGCATCACCTACGATCTGGATACTCTGCGCCTTATCGATGCCTTCCGGGGGATCGGCCTTTTCGTGGGCAGCGTGGTGATCACCTGCTATGCCGGCCAGCCCTTGGCGCAGGCCTTTGAAAAGCGGCTGATCAATCTGGGGATCCGGGTCTATCGCCATTATCCCATTCAGGATTATCCTTCCAATATTCCGCTGATTGTCAGCGATGAGGGCTTCGGTAAGAACGATTATATCGAAACCGAACGAAAGCTGGTGGTCGTCACCGGCCCCGGACCCTGCAGCGGAAAAATGGCAACCTGCCTTTCTCAGCTTTACCATGAGCATAAGCGGGGCATCAAGGCGGGCTATGCCAAATTTGAAACCTTCCCCATCTGGAATATTCCCCTGAAGCATCCGGTGAATGTGGCTTATGAGGCCGCAACCGCCGATCTGAACGATGTGAATATGATCGATCCCTTCCATCTGGAGGCCTATGGCGAGACCGCCATCAATTATAACCGGGATATCGAGATCTTCCCGGTGGTCAATGCCATGATGGAGCGGATCATGGGTCAGTCTCCCTATAAGAGCCCCACGGATATGGGGGTCAATATGGCCGGTTGCGCCATCTGCGATGATGAGGCTGTACGGGATGCGGCCAATCAGGAGATCATCCGCCGTTATTATACCGCCCTCGGCAATGTGCGCCAGGGAATGGGGGAGCGGAGCGAGGTCTCTAAGATCGAGCTGCTGATGAATCAGCTGAATATTACCGCCGCCGACCGCCCTGTGGCTGCCGCGGCGGTAGCCAAGGCCGAGGCTACCGGTGCCCCCGCCACAGCTATCCAGTTGGAGGACGGTCGGATCATTACCGGTAAGACCTCCTCGCTGCTGGGAGCCTCCTCTTCTATGCTGCTGAACGTGTTGAAGGTGCTGGGCGGCATCGATGATGAGGTGCAGCTCCTTTCGCCCACTATTATTGAGCCCATCCAGCGGATGAAGACGGGCGTTTTAGGAAACCATAACCCCCGCCTGCATACCGATGAGGTGCTGATCGCCCTCTCCATCTGCGCCGCCACCGATAAAACGGCGAAGCTGGCGCTGGAGCAGGTGGAAAAGCTGAAGGGGCTGGAGGCTCATTCTTCGGTGATCCTCTCCCGGGTGGACGAGCAGACCTTCCGTAAGCTGGGCATTAACCTCACCTGTGAGCCCCGGTATCAGACTAAAAAGTTATATCATGCATAAAAAATTGCCGCCCGACCGGGCGGCAATTTTTTATGCATTCATCTGTTTGAAAGCAACCTTTTTCTTTTTATTTTTGAAGCAAAGCTTATATTCCGAATTGAGGGAAGGATCGGAGGCGGTGAGAGCGAGGGTCATCTCCGAAAGGTCGGTGGCACCCGGCAGCACCGCATTGAGGGTGGGGCCCATTTTGTTCCTTCCCGCCTCGGCGGTGGCCTTCCAGGTAAGGGTGGCAAGCACCTCTCCCTCTAAGGTGAGGGTGGCGGTGATCTCGGTTTCTGCAGCGGCGGGAGCGTCGTTCAGCAGCCAGAGCTGGGCAGAAAAGACCTCCTTGGGATTCCATTGGAATTTAGGGATCCGTGCGCTGGCTAAGGTGGGACGCAGAGAGCCCTGCACCGCATAGTAGGCAGGCTTCTTCACGGTGGGGTAGGAGAGTAGGGAGTTATTGGCGGCACAGATCCAGGGCTCCTGGTAGCACCAGTTAATGGCCATGGAGCAGTAGGGCGCCTGCCGGCGGGCTTCTTCAAAGATGCCTTTATAGCCCTCACATTGCAGCCAGTTGGATTTCTCCACAAGATCCTCCAAGGAGGCTTGCTCCCCGAAATACTTTTCGATGGTAGACAGGCAGAGCCAGCGCTCCGGGCCCCATGCCTTGAAGCCGTGGTGATGGATCCAGGAGGGGGTCTCCCGGATGGGGAAGAGCTCCTCTGCCGGAATCACCTTTTTCAGCTGCTCCACCGGGGCAATGGCGGGGTTACCGAATTCGGTGTAGGCGGTATGATGGGATGCTTGCCAGAGCTGCAGGCAATCCTTACCGGTGGCTTCATCCACAAAGGTGTATCCCCCGTGGCCCATCCCGGAAAGGGGAGAGGTGGCCAGGAAGGGGCGCTCGGGATCCAGCATCAGGCAAAGGGCATTGAGCAGCCGCAGGGAGAGGGATTGCTCGTCCATCCCGGACCAGCCGTTGAACAACTCGTTGCCGCCGCACCACAGTACCACCGAGGCGTGACGCCGCAGATCGGTGATGATGGAGGTGGCCTCCTGCTCTAAAATATCCAGATATTCCTTCCCGCCCTCGTAACAGTTACAAGACAGCATGAATTCCTGCCATACCATAATGCCGTGGCGGTCGCAAAGATCATAAAATTCCGGCTTGTTGATGCCGCTGCCGCCCCAGATGCGGAAGATATTCATGTTGGCTTCCTTGGCAGCAATGATCTGCTCCTCCAGCCGCTGCGGAGTGATGCGGCCGAAAAATAACTCAGGATTGACCCAGTTGGAGCCCTTGGCAAAGATGGGCCTGCCGTTGAGCTCGGGGGTAATGCGGGCAGCGTAGCGGCTTTTGGGGAAGCCTGCCGGCTCGCTGTTGGTGCCGGGATTCTGGATCAGCCGGAAGGTGCGGAAGCCGATGCTGCCCTCCCGGTAATCATTGGAAGTTTCTGCCTTCCAGTAGTAAAGGTTGGGCTCGCCCTGGCCGTTGCACCACCAGAGCTGCACATTTTTTACCGTATATTGGGGGTCGGTGCCTTTGTAGAGAACCTCCCCTTGGGGATCGCTGAGGGTATAGGTCACCTCCGCGTCACATTCGGTCTCAAAGACCAGGCTTGCTTCGGTGCGATCTTCATTCAGCTCATAGAAGGGCTCGCAGCTGTAAATGTAATCGTCCTCGCAGGTCTCGATGTATGCAGGCTTCCAAAGGCCGGAGATCACCAACCGGGGATTCCAATCCCAGCCGTAGGTCACCGGGGGCTTGCTGCTCTGATCGGCGGCAGAGCGGAAGGGCTCCTTCGGCTCCAGGGGGCGGCAGGGATGGGGATGGATGATGATCTGCAAAAGATCCCCGGGCTTGCCGCTCTCGGTGAGATCCAGCTCCACCTTGGTATACATCCCTTCCTGGGAGTGTAAATTTACACCGTTCAAAAGCACGTCAAATTTGTAGTCAATGCCCTCGGCCACAAACCAGACCTGCTTGCCCGGCACAAAATCCAGGCGGGTGCGGTACTCCCAGTACCAGTTTTCCGTTTCCAGGAGCTTTTCGGTGTTGGTGCCGTACATCAGGTCGTCGATGCCGATAAACTTACTGTAGTCATACTGCACGTTCCCCGGCACCTCCGCGGGGAAGAGGGGGTAACTTTCCTTGCCGGCCGGGTCGTAGCGGCCCGCCTGCCATTTTTGTTCGTAGCGCATGATCTGCCTCCTTGTGGAAAAATCTATGAAATTATTGTATCATATCTTTTTGCAAAAGAAAAGCAGTAAACCAAAAATACTATTGGGAGTTTCGCTCAATGATCATATCCTGCCATGCCTTGTTCAGGGTTGCAAACCGGGCATTCCAACCGGAGACCCGCACCGAAAGGCCTCGGTTTTCTTCGGGATGGCGCTGGGCCTTGCGGAGTAAGGCAGGATCATGCATATCGATCTGCATGAAAAAGCCTCCTAACGTGCAAAAGCCCCGGATCAGCCCGGCAATGGTGGTAGCATCGGTGCCCGGCTGTAAAAGAAGATCCAGCGCGCCTCCTGTTACCAGCTTGCGGAGATCGGCCCGGCAGTAGGAGCGGATCACTGCGGTGGCGCCTTCAAGATCGGTGCCGGGAGAAGGGGAATTGTTCCCGGCTAATACCGCTCCCGCCTTGATTCCGGAGGGAAGGGCTCTGCGGTGGGGCGCCCATTCGATCTGTCGGCCGAAGGTGCTGGCACCGGCTGGAAATTTGATGGTGCAGCGTCCGTCCAGCTTTTTGCATAGTGCTGCAAAATCCTCGATGAGGCGGGCGCCGATGGCATCCACCTCTTCGTTCCCGTTGCCGTAGTAGCGGTAATGGTTCAGGGCGTATTGCCGAAGCTCCTCCTGACCCTCCCAGTTGTTCTCCAACGTTCGGATCAGCTCAAAAAAAGTGAGCTTTTTCTCTTCAAAAACCAGCTTTTTGATTGCAAAAATGCTGTTTATTACATCGGCAAGTCCGCCGAAATGAGGGGAGATGACCCAATAGTCCGTTCCCCCCTCCAGATAGGAACACCCCTTTTGAATACAGCTTTCCTCCAATAAAGAGACCACCGTGCAGGGGGTATGGGGAAGATTTTCGGTCTTTTTCCGGTAGATCTCCTCCAGTTGCTCTTCGATGGCTGCCAGATACGTCCGATACAGACTTTCCATGTCCGGATAGGGCTTCATGACCTTTTGCAGCAGCCGAAGCCCGTCAAAGGGCACATAGCTGAAGTACGTTCTGCCGGGAATCTGTACCTCCCAGCAGCCGTCATTGGCAAAATTACGGGCCTCTATGGGATCATAACCGTATTGCGTGAGGGCTTCTAAAATAAGCTCTTCATTGTAGACGGCCACGATTCCACCGCCCTTCCCAATCACCTCTGCCACCCGGTGCAGCAGCGCGGGATCGGTGTTGCGGTTGATCCGTACGGTGGTGGGAAAGTCGCTGATCCGGGTCTCCTCGATGATATCCAGTACCAGCCAGGTTACTGCATTTGTCACCTCGTTGCCCTCTTCGTCGATCCCCGCCAAAACGATGTTCTGGTAATGCTGGGCATCGCCGCTGATGCCGGTCTCGCCGCCCACCCATTCGCATCCTTTGATGAAGAAATGGGCAAGTAGTTCCCGGGCCTCCTCCAGGGTAATGACCCCTGCCTTTAGATCTCTTTCCAGATAATCGCCCAGCAGTTGATCGATGCGGCCGATGCCCGGCCAGTTGCCGCAAAGGCGGGTAAAGGCAAAGGTGAACCAAAGGCTTTGCACTGCTTCGGCGAAGGATTCTGCCGGCAAGCGGGGGACCCGAGCCAGTTCCGGTAGATGGGCATACCGCTGATGCCACCGCTCAAATTGACGGACACAATGGCGGCAGCTCTGCAGAAAACGCTGCTTTTTCGGATCGGTGTGGTGGGTTTGATCCAGTTCTTCATAAAGCCCCAGATAGCCTTTTTCCAGGATCTTTTTCAAATTCAGCGTTAAATGACTGATGCTGTGCAGGGGATATTTTCCTTGATAGGTCACTGGCACCCGATGGAGGATTGCTCCGCCCAGTGTGGCGGCTCCGTGGATGTGCTCCTCGGGCAGGATGCGCAAGGGAGCCTTTTCTGCAATGGCCTGAATGGCAAGATCGTATTGATCGAGAGGCGAAAGCTCCGGGAAGTTTTCTATATGATCCATGGGGATCGCCGGGGTCTCCATGGCTTCCCGGCCATATCGGCCCGTCAGGGAGTCGGCGGCAAATTTCAGGGTTTCGGCAGAGAGAAGCATCGTATGCACTCCTTTATGTAGAATAATCTCATTATAGATAAAAAATATTGCCTTTTCCATTGACAATCCTTTTAATTTTATGTACGATACTATGGAGGTGAGAGCAATGCAGGTAGAACTGCGGCAGGTCCTGACGGGTCAATTGCAAAGTAAAGAGATAGACGGTGTGCGTCATATTAAGGCATTGCCGTATTTTTCCATCGTTCAATCGGTGGAAGGGCGGTATTCCGTTCAACTGGGGGATGGGGAAGAGGTTTATACGACCCCCGGCGGCGTGTTTCTCGCTCCGGCACAGATCACCCAGACCATCACTCACCATGCCGAACCTGCCACCGGGCAGATGACCGCTCGCTGGGCTTTTTTGGAGCTTTATCTGGATGGATGTCCGGCAGAGCTTTTGTATTCCTTTCCCGTTGTTGCAGAGGAACCGGGGGCGTTGTTGAATGCGCTGTTTGCCGCCGAGGATCCCTGCGACCGGATGAGTATCGGTTATCAGCTGGTGAAATGGCTGCTGGCCCGGGGAAAAAGAAAAGAGCCCTATGCAGAGGTTTTTGCGCCGGTACTGAGCTTGATACGGCGGGAGTATGCCCGCACCATTACGGTGGCGGAGCTGGCGCAGGTTGCCCATCTTTCAGAATCTCATTTTTTCGCTATGTTCAAAAAGGCCTTTGGCTGCTCGCCGGTGGCCTATCTCAACAATTACCGTCTTTCGGTGGCTTCGGTGCTGCTGAAGGAGACCTCCCTTCCCATCGGGCAGATCGCAGAGCAGGTGGGGATCCCGGATCAGTTCTATTTCAGCCGGTTATTCAAGCGCCGCTATTGCAAGACGCCAACGGCATATAAAAGGGCACTATAGAGCATGAAAATAACCCCAATTCAATTGGGAATGGGGAGTAAAAAAAGAATATGTGTCAAAAAATCCAATTGAATTGGATGAATGAACATCGATTTCCTATTTTGAAGGGATTTTATCCAATTAAATTGGATGATTTTTGCCGAATTAAATGAGAGAGTACAATTCAATTATGCGTCAGACCCCAAATGAATTGGGGGGATCTGCTATCGAGAGGTGGTTGTCGCAAGAACCAACGGCGATCAATGATCGCCGCTACGGATAAATGAGAGAATAGAATTATAACCCCAATTAAATTGAGGACGGGGCTCGGCGGCCAATTGAATTGGTCGATGGGAGCTGGTAAGAAAAGGAAAAATCCCGTTGAAACGGGATTTTTCCTTTATGATGTTTTTCAGTTTCCGCATTCAATGGAGATCTGGTTGAAGATATGCAGGATATCGTCGGTTTTCATATTTTTCTTTGCTTCGCCGGCCTGATCCAGAATGATCTGGCCCTTATCCATCATCAAAAGGCGAGTACCGTATTCCACCGCATAGCGCAGGTTATGGGTCACCATGATGGCGGTAAGGCCCTTTTCTTTTACGATCTTATCGGTAAGCTCCATAATGATCTCCGCTGTGCGGGGATCCAGGGCTGCGGTATGCTCGTCTAAGATGAGAAAATCCAAAGGCGTCATGGTGGCCATCAGCAGAGAGACCGCCTGGCGCTGGCCGCCGGAAAGGGAGCCCACCTGCACATTCATTTTATCCTCCAGCCCCAGCCCCAAGGAGGCCAGCTGATCCCGGTAGTAATCGGCCCGCTTGCGGTTGACTCCTCCGGTGAGGCCGAAGGGCTTGCCTTTGTTATCGGCCAGAGACATATTCTCCAGGATGGTCATATGGGGGCAGGTTCCCAAGGCGGGATCCTGGTAGACCCGGCCAATGGTGCGGTAGCGGAAGAATTCCTTTTGCTTGCGGATATCCTTGCCGCCGATGAGGATCTCCCCCTCGTCCACGGGGATGGAGCCGCAGATCAGGTTCAGCAGGGTGGTCTTGCCGCTGCCGTTGCTGCCCACCACCGAAACAAACTCTCCCTCCTGAACTGTCAGGTTGAAGTTTTCAAAAAGACACATTTCGGTCACACTGCCGGGATTAAAGATCTTGGTGATATTTTTCAGTTCAAGCATGGTCCTGGCCCCCTTTTTTCATTTTGCTGTGCCCGTTGAAGAAGGCAGAGATCTTCTGGTTGAAGATGAGGATCAGGGCAAAGAGCACGGCATTGAGCAGCTTCAGGTAGATGCCGTTACTGTCCACCAGCACCAGATAGTTGAGGCAGAGGGAATAGATCACCGCGCCGATGATCACCGCCGAGGTATCCTTCACAAACCGTACCCGCCCAAAGATGACCAGGCCGATGATGACGGAGGCCAGCGCCATGACCACCTTGCCGCTGCCGCTGTCATTATCGTAGGAGCTGAAAAGGTTGGCGTAAACGGCACCCGCAATGGCCACAAAGCCGTTGGCCAGGGCGAGGCCTAAAATTTTGTAGTTTCCGCTGTCCCGCCCTAAGGAGATGACCAGTTTTTCATTATCGCCGGTGGCCCGGAGCATATAGCCCAGCTTGGTCTTGAGGAACAGATCGATGATCAGCTTGAAGGCCACCACGATGATCAGCTCCACCAGCAGGATCATGTAATCCTTTCCCTCCCGGCCGAAGGCGGTGATGAGGGAACTATCGAAAAGGCTGGCCAGCTTCTCGCTGCGGAAGGAAAAGATGGTGGTAGTCATGCCGTTTTTGGTGAGCAGCTGGGTGGCGGCCAAGGTGACCGAAAGCAGGCCGGTCATCACGATGATGCCCGCCAGCAGATTGGAAATCTTAAATTTCACATGAAGAACGCCGGTAACGGTTCCGGCCAGAAATCCGGCGGCAAAGCTCAGGATGATGGCAAGGAGAGGGGGCAGCCCCAGCTTGAGCATCAGGATGGTGCAGACCACCCCGCCCAGCGGGAAGGTGCCGTCTACCGAAAGATCGGGGAAATCCAGAATGGAGAAGGAGATGTAGACGCCCAGTGCCAGGATCGCAAAGCAGAGACCCATCTGCAGGCCGTCGATGGTGGTACCTAAAAATAACATGGTTTACCTCGCAATAGTGCGCGGCAGTTTTACTGCCGCGCAGATTTTTTGATTTATTCTACAACGTCGGTAGCCGTCACCGTGGTGGGAACGGTCAGCCCCAGCTCGGCACAAACCTTGCTGTTATAGTAGTTATTGGGCTCGGTGATGGTGGCAACAGGGATATCGTCGGCATTCTTGCCGTTGATGATGTCGGCAGCAGCCTGGCCGGCAGCCTTGCCCACATTGATGTATTCGATGGAGGCGCTGGCGGCGCAGCCCACCTTGACCTGCTCGATCTCGGAGCCGAATACGGGGATCTTCTTTTCATTGGTGATGGGCAGGATGTTGGTCTCCAGCTTGCCGACCACCGTGTTGTCCAGCAGGTTTACAAAGCAATCAACGCCCCGGTTGATAAGCTCGTTGGTCTTGGTATCGATGGTGTTGATATCAGCCACCACAGAATCGTAGATCTCCATCCCCTCATAGGCCTTGGCGGCTTCCTTCAAGCTGGCCACTTGGATGGGGGAGCTGGATTCCTCGGAGGAGTACATCACGCCGATCTTCAGATCCTTCTTGCCCATGAAGGCAGTTACCACTTCCAGCTGCTTTTCAAAGTTGGGGATATCGCTGGAGCCGGTCATATTTTTGTAGTTTTCCATAGTAGAAGCGTCGGTTACCGCGCAGTAAACAACAGGGATGTCACCGTCAGCTGCGTTGGCAGCAGCGACCGCAGAGGGGGTAGCGATGGCGATGATCACCGCCGCCTTTTTGTTGACCAGGTTGTTGGCCTGAGTCTGGGAAACGCTGGCGTCGAAGTTGCTGTCCAGCCGCTCTACATTATATTCATCCAGGTTGAGGCCGGCTTCCTTCAGGCCGGCGATGATGCCGTCGTAGCAGTTATTCAGGGAGCCATGGGAGCCGAACTGAATGATGCCGATGGTCTTTTTGGTGCTGCCGCCGCAGCCGGTCAGGGTACAGAGGGCAAGAATAAAAACAAGTACAAGTGCGATCAGTTTTTTGAAGTTTTTCATGGTTTTTTCTCCTTAAAAATAATGTTTTTTAATGTGTGTGGCGTGTGGTGATCAGGGAACTGCGCCATCGTTTGGTCATTAAAAACATGATCTTTTCCTCCATAGCTAAAAAAATAAAAATCCCATACTTCCCGAAGGAAGTATGGGACAGAAATACAAATTCTGCGGTGCCACCCAACTTGATGAAATATCATCCGCTCACCCCGCACTATCATGCGGTTCGTACTATAACGGGTACGCCCCGTCAGCTGCTACTCATGCCATGCATTTTCGGCTGCCCTCGTAAGTCCATTCAGAAGTCCTTATCACTACCGCGTTCCCAGCATCGGCGGCTCTCTGAGAGTTTCCGGAATTCTTACTTACTCTTACTCATCGGTTTTGATGGCATAACTATAACACATGAAAATTCATCTGTCAAGAGGTTTTTTGAAAAAACTTTATTTCTTTAGCCAAGTAAAGCGCGGTCGCTGGCAAATGCAGAGCCGCTGGTCTTATGGAAGGCCTCCAGCAGAGATTCCACAGTCAGCGCCTTCTTTTCTTCGCCCTTGATATCCAGAATGATCTTTCCGGCATTCATCATGATCAGCCGGTTTCCGTGGTTGATGGCATCCTGCATATTATGGGTGATCATGATGGTGGTCAGGTGATTTTCCTCCACGATCTCCCGGGTAATAGCCAGCACCTTGGCGGCTGTCTTGGGATCCAGGGCTGCGGTGTGCTCATCCAGAAGCAGCAGCTTGGGATCGTTCATGGAAGCCATCAGCAGGGTGATGGCTTGCCGCTGACCGCCGGAAAGCAGCCCTACCTTGGTGGAAAGGCGATCCTCCAGCCCCAGATCCAGCCGCTTGAGCATCTGCTTATAGAGCTCCCGGTCGTTGTTTTTGATGGCCCAAGTAAAGCCCCGCTTTTTGCCCCGGTTTATGGCCAGGGACATATTTTCTTCGATCCACATATCGGCAGCGGTGCCGGTCATAGGATCCTGAAATACACGGCCGATAAATTTGGCCCGTTTGTGCTCGGGTAATTTGGTGATATCAGTCCCGTCGATGAGGATCTGGCCGCCGTCCACCGGGAAGGTGCCGGCAATGGCATTGAGCATGGTGGATTTACCGGCGCCGTTGCCGCCGATGACTGTTACAAAATCGCCGTCCTCCAAGGTCAGGGAGATATCGTTCAGCGCCACCTTTTCATTGACGGTATTGGCGTTGAAGATCTTGGTGATGTTTTTCAGTTCAAGCATTTTTGGAAACCTCCTTCTTTCTGGGCTTATTGAAGTAGGTCTTTTTCAGGTGAGGTACTGCCAGGAAGACCGCAACCACCAGAGCAGAGAGCATCTTTAAAAGGTCGGTGTCCAATCCTAAGAAGATGACCGTCTGGTAAACTACATAGTATACGATGCCGCCCACGATCACGCCGGTCATCCGCACAATATAGTTCTGGGGCATCTTGCCGATGATGGCTTCCCCGATGATCACCGCCGCCAGACCGATCACGATGGCACCCCGGCCGTCGTTGATGTCGGCCTTGCCGGAATACTGCGCCATCAGCGCACCGGAAAGGGCTACCACCCCGTTGGAAAGGGCCAGACCAACCACCTTGTGCATATCGGTGTTGATGCCCTGCGCTCTTGCCATCTTTTCATTGCAGCCGGTGGCACGCAGAGCGGCACCGAATTTGGTGCCGAAGAAGCAATAAAGCAACGTTACCAACACTACGCAGAAGAGCGCCAGAATGACCAGCGCATGGTATTTTTCCAGCTGGCTGATCAGAACATCGAAGGTCCGGGCGGGAAGCGCCTGATTGGCCTTACCCATGATCTTCAGATTTACCGACCATAAGATCAGCTGAGTCAGAATTCCCGAAAGAATGGCAGGAATTCCCATCAGAGTGTGAAAGAGGCCTGTAACCAACCCACAGCCCATTCCGGCCAGTACAGCGATCAGCATCGCCGGCCAAACATTCCAGCCAGCCGCCATCAGCATGGCGCATACCGCCATACCGGTCACCATAGAGCCGTCTACCGTAAGATCGGCCAGATCCAGCACCTTAAAGGTGATGTAAACGCCGATGGCCATAATGCCCCAGATCAAGCCTTGGGCAGCGGCACCGGGCATTGCATTCAAAAGTCCCATAGATTAATCTCCTTCTGACCGTTGAAAATGCACCCTTTTCCGTCGCTCGGATCAACGAAAAATGCCATCATTTTGAACGGTTTTCCTTTTTCTTTGTTGAAAATGTGCCGCTGCGGGGGCAGCGGCACAATTCATTATAAAACAATATGTTGAAAATTGCAAGTATTTTATGCAAGAGGCTCGTAGCCTTCGGGAGCGGCGATGCCCAGAGCGTCGCAGATGGTCTTGTTGTACTTCTTTACAGGAGCTTCGTCATACTGAATGGCCATCTCAGAGATGTCGGCGCCGTTCTTCAGGATCTCAACTGCCATCTCACCGGTCTTTTTGCCGATGTTGTAGTAGTCGATAGAAAGAGTGGCGATACCGCAGCCGCTGCAGATACCGGCCTCACCGGCGATGATGGGGGTCTTGGTGGGCAGAACCACGTTGTTGATGGTCTCGGTGCAGGAAGCGGCGGTGTTATCGGTGGGGATATAGATCACGTCGCTCTTCTCGGCGGCAGCAGCGGCCACATTGGCAACGTCGCTGGAAGCGGAGAAGGAGAAATCGGTAACAGTAAGGCCCTTGCCTTCCAGATACTCACGAACGACCTTTACCTGATAAGCGGAGTTAGGCTCGGCGGAGCAATACAGCAGGCCTACATTCTTGGCGGTGGGTACCAGATCGATGATCATCTGCGCCTGCTCGGTCAAGGGAGCCAGGTCGGAGGTACCGGAGATGTTGCCGCCAACAGTACCGGTGAAGTTCTCCAACTCAAGAGCTACGCCGTATTCGGTGATGGAGGTACCCAGAATGGGAATGGTGGTGGTTGCATTGGCAGCGGACTGCAGAGCGCCGGTCGCATTGGCCATGATCAGGTCTACCTTTTTAGAGACAAAGTCGTTCACGATGGTAACGCAGGTATTATTTTCACCGGCTCCGTTGCCTTCGATGAAGGTAACATTTTCTTCGCCCAGACCTGCGATCACCGCTTCTTTAAAGCCCTTGGTGGCAGCGTCCAGCGCGTCGTGGGTCACCAGCTGGCAGATACCGATGGTGTATTTTCCATCGTCCTTGCCGCAGGCGGTCATGCAGGTGAGTGCCATCGCTAAAAGTGCAATGATGGCAATGATTCTTTTTGCTTTCATGGTTTTCAGATCTCCTTTTGTTAATTTTGGGTCTTTTTCTGTTTAAAACTTTAACACTTTTAGATGTAAAAGTCAATAGTTTTTGTGAAAAAAATAAAAACCGCTGAAAATTCAGCGGTTCTTGCAGGATTTAGGTCAATTCTACGTAGTTTTCGGGAACGGTGATGTTCAGCTCTTCGCAGATGGCCTTATTGTACTTGGGAACAGGAGTTTCGTCGTATTGGATGGACATTTCGGAGATATCTGCTTCGCCCTTCAGTACCTGAACAGCCATTTCGCCGGCTTTCTTACCGATATTATAATAATCGCTGGAAAGGGTGGCGATGCCGCAGATCTTGGCAGAGCCGGTGTCGCCGGTAACGATGGGCACCTTGCTTTCGGCAACGGTAGCACGAATCGTAGAGGCGCAGGAAACAGCGGTGTTATCGGTGGGGATGTAAATGGCATCGCATTTAGCGGCAGCGGTGGCAGCAACGATCGCTACGTCGTTTGAAGCAGAGAAGGAGTAGTCCTCCACCTTGATCCCCTTCTCTTCCAGGTATTCCCGCACGATCTTTACCTGATAAGCGGAGTTGGCTTCGGCAGAGCAATAGAGCAGCCCCACAGTCTTGGCGGTGGGAACCAGATCCAAAACCATCTGGGCCTGATCGTTCAGGGGCGCCAGATCGGAGGTGCCGGAGATGTTGCCGCCCACGGTACCGGAGAAATCATCAATTTCCAGCGCCACACCGTAATCGGTGACAGAGGTACCCAGAATGGGGATGGTTGTGGTGGCATTGGCGGCAGCCTGCAGAGCGCCGGTGGCGTTGGCCATGATCAGATCCACATTCTTGGATACAAAGTTGTTCACAATGGTGACGCAGGTGTCGTTTTCACCGGCACCGTTGCCCTCTATAAATTTTACATTTTCTTCACCCAAACCAGCGATCACCGCATCCTTGAAACCCTGAGTGGCAGCATCCAAGGCTTCGTGGGTCACCAACTGGCAGATACCGATGGTATACTTACCGTCGTCCTTGCCGCAGGCGGTCATGCAGGTGAGTGCCATTGCCAAAATAGCAATGATGGCAATAATTCTTTTTGCTTTCATGGTTTTCTCCTTTATTTAAAGATTTGTTGTATAAAATGTACCATTATATAAAGAAAATGTCAAGAAAAATTCGTTAAAATATGGTTATTTAGGAGCATTTCTCGAAAGGCGGCAGGGGTGGAGTAGTGGTAGGTCTGGTAACCGGCCTTGCGGGCTCCCTCGATATTCGGCAGAGTATCATCCACAAAAAGGGTCTCCGCCGGGTCGATCCCGAATTTTTTTGCAGCAAGGTTAAAGATCTCCACACCGGGCTTGACCAGTCCGGTGGTATAGGAGATCACCTCGCCGTCCAGATGGGCAATGGCCGGGCAGTAAGTACGGAATTCTTCAAAACGGTGGGAAAAATTGGAGAGCAGGTAGCATTTATAGCCTGCATCATGAAGCTCATCGATGATGGTCTCCATCTCCGGGAAGGTGGGCAGCCACTTGGGCCATTCCTTCATGTAGGCATCGATGTGAGCAGGATCCAACTCGGGGTAGCTAAGCTTCAGTTTCCGGCAGCACTCCTCGGTGTCGATCTTTCCGCTGTCGTAAAGGGTGGGCCAGGGGCTTTCAGGGCAGAAGAGCCGGTCATAAAAAGCGGCTGCCTTTTCCGCATCTCCGGTGATCTTCTCCATCAGCTGGCGGAACTGAATATCCACAAATACCCCGCCGCAATCAAATAATATTTGCTTGATCATTGCTTATTCTCCTTTGATGCCGATCCCCTGCTCCTGCAGGAACTTGCGGAACAGATAGGGATCGGTAAACTGATAGGTCTGATAGCCTGCCTTGGCGGCGCTTTGGGTATTGGCTGCATTGTCGTCCACAAAAAGAGTGGCAGCAGGATCCAACTGCAGCGTCTTTGCCGCATATTCAAAGATCCGGATGTCCGGCTTTACCATACCGGTACGGTAGGAGACCACCTCTCCGTCCATGTGATCCAGTACATGGACAAACTGCCGGAATTCCTCGTATTGGCAGGAGTAATTGGAAAGTAAGTAGCAGGGAATGCCCAGCGCATGAAGCTCATCCACCATGGTGTCCATGGTGGGCAGTACATACTGCCATGCCGGCCATTCCTTCATATATAATTCTATATGGGCGGGATCCATCTCCGGGATCAGCGCCTGCAACCGCCGGGTACATTCCTCTTTGCCGATGGCGCCGCTGTCATAGAGCACCGGCCAGGGACTGTCCGGCAGGTAGATGCGCTCCATAAAGAATTCTCCCAGCTTTCGATCGCCGGTGATCTTCTCCATCAGTTCAATGGTGTGATTTTTTACAAACACCCCGCCGCAATCAAATAAAATCTGCTTGATCATTTTTTCCTCCTAGAGTGGGAAAATTAATCCAAACCGGTTTCAAAAAGGCGGATTTTCGCTCACTCTTTGTTAAAATACTCGCTAATACGACTGTATTAGCTGCGTTTCTTCCTTGATTGAACAAAAATCCGCGCTTTTTGAAATCTGCGACCTCAAAGCGAACAGATTTCGAGGGATTTTTGCTCGATTTAGATAAAGCGGGCGATAAGCACCGAAATATGCCGCTTTGAGGCTGGTTCGGATCATTTTTCCCACTCTATGGTAACAAAACATTTTCCTGCGTAATGGGATCACTCACCGTGACCCCGGCAAAATAGGCGTCGAAGATATCTCTTGCCACAGAACCCACATAGTTTCCGTGGGCACCGTGCTCCACTACCACGCAGACTGCGATCTGGGGATCCTCATAGGGTGCAAAGGCCACAAAGATGCCGTTGGCGGTGCCGCTGGGCACCGAGGCGGTACCAGTCTTGGCGCCGGCGGTGATAGCGTAGGAATATCCGAACACCCCCGCCGCCGTACCGGTGGTGGCACATTCCAGCATCCCCTGCATGATGGCGTGGTAGTTTTCATCCTTCATTTCCAGGCTATCCTCTGCCACGATCTGCTCTTCTTCGATGCAGACCCCGGTGGAAGCATCGTAGACCCCCTGCACCAGATGGGTTCTGTAGCGGGTGCCGCCGTTGACGATGGTGGCCACGTAATTGGCCAGCTGCAGGGGGGTAAAGAGGTTATCCGATTGGCCGATGGCCGCCTGCAGTGTATCGCCGGGGTACCAGTATTCATCGATGGTGGCCCGGTAATCGGGGCCTGCCAGGATGCCGGCTGATTCTCCTACCTCGATGCCGGTCTTGATGCCGAGCCCCAACTTCCGGCAGTAGCGGTTGAGGGCTTCGATGCCCAGCCGGTCAGCTACCTCATAGAAATAATAGTTACAGGAATTTTTCAGCGCCGCCACCACATCCTGCAGCCCGTGGCCCCTTCCGTAATCGGAATAGACCCAGCAGCGGGGGGAGTAGCTGGGGGCGTATTTGGTATAGATGCCGGTATCCCGGATCTTTTCGGTCAATCCTACTGCATTTTCCTCCAGGGCGGCGATTCCGGTGGCCATCTTAAAGGTGGAGCCGGGGGCATAGGTGCCGTATAAGGCCCGGTTCCAGAGCGGCTTGGTCTCATCGGCAGCTAAGGCCGTGTAATTACTGTTGAATTCATCCTGGGTGTAGGTGGGGTAGGTGGCGCTGGCCAGAACAGCTCCGCTGTGGATGTTGATAGCCACCACCGCACCGGCGTTGGCATCCTCGCCGTCCCGCCCCGGTTCCCCGGAACGCTTCACAATGGTCTCAATACAGCTTTTCAGGGAGTCCTGCGCCACCTTCTGCAGGCTGCTGTCGATGGTCAGCACCACATTATTGCCGCTCTGGGCCTCCTCCAGAACCGTTACGTTTAGCACCTTACCGGTAGAGTCCCGTTCAATGACCCGGGTGCCGTCCTTACCCTTCAACTCCGATTCCATAGCGGCCTCGATACCCGCCTTGCCGATGGTATCGTTCATTTTATAGCCCTTGGCGGCCAGCGCTTCGTATTCCTCGGCCCAGATCTTGCCCACATACCCCAGCAGATGGGGGGCGATGGAGGGATCTACATAGGAGCGCAGGGGCTTTGTGTCGATATCCACACCGGGATATTCATCGGAAAGCTGCTTTACCGTGGCCACCAGATCCACGCTGATGTCCTCAGCAAATTCATAAGGGTTGGAAAGGGAGAAGGTGGTAAGGGTCATCTCATACCGCACTCCGGCGATCAACCGTTGCTCGGCAGGGGTGTAATTCTCCAGCTCGTATTTTTCCACCAACGCTTCCATGGTGACCCCGACTTGGGGGTTGTTTTTCAGTTTTAAGGTGGAAAACAGCTTTTTGACCTCCGCATCATTCATATCCCCGGTGGTGTAGGCAAAGGGCTCTGTTTTGGTGATGGGCAGCCGGTCGTAATAGCTGGCCCCGTGCTCCTCCATCAGGCGGATCAAGCTTAAAATAATGTCGTTTTGCTGTTCCTTGGGCATCAACGCCCGGGTGAACTTGATGCAGTAGCCGGTGGTATTGCTCACCAGGCTTACGCCGTTGCAATCGTAGATGCCTCCCCGGGAGGCGGTGATGGTCTCGGTGGAATAGATCTTCTGGGTGGATTGCTCTTTATAATAATCGCCATTGACCAGCTGCAACCGCATCAGGGCAATGAGGTAGCTGAAAAAGACCAGCAGCACGATGGCCACCACCAGGACGGCCCGGAATTTTCCGTTTTTAAAGGTCACAGCAGCTCCTCCTTTTCCCGGAATTTCCGATCATACCGCCAAAGGATCCAATAGATGGGGAAGGCAAAAAGACCGGTAAAAAAGAAGATAGGCAGCATCTGGTTGATCAGCGCCCCTGCAAAGGGCAGCCGCTCCCACAGTACCAGGTGATAGAGGTAATCCAAAATCTGCTGCAGAAGGACCAGCCCCAGCGAAACATAAATATAAACCAAAAACTTCCTTTGGAGAAAGACCTCCAGCGCCGCCGCAATAAAATAGCCGGCAAACATAAAAAGAATGGCATCAGTTGCGGCAAGCACAGCAGTGGTCAGTTGGGAAAGCAGCCCGGCGATCAGCCCGAACCAGGCGGCAAAATCGGGGGTCTCAAAAAAAGCCACTCCCACGGTCAGAAGCAGCAAAAGAGAAGGCGCACACCCTAAAAAGCGCACGCCGAAAGCCGGTACGCTCTGCAAAAGAAAGCATACCAGCGTCATGATCACATATAAAATGAATTTCCAATAGCTACGGGGTCTGCTAAACATCAGCTCTCACTTTCAAAATTGGTGATTACGAATACCGTGCCCACATTGTCCACATCCACCGCAGGCTCCAGCACCGCATATTGGGAGATGCCGTGGCTTTCAGTGCGCAGTTCACGCACCCGCCCCAGCAGCACGCCCTTGGGAAATACCCCACCTACACCGCTGGTCTCCACCGCATCGCCGCTGTTCAGCACCACGCCGGTGTCCAGATAAGCCAGCTTCAGCAGGCCGTCCTCCGAAAGGGTGTAGTCCCAGTCCAGAACCCCCACATCCTGGGTGCGGGTCACAATGGCGCCGATCTCGCAGGAGGAATCCAGCACAGTGGTCACCTTGCTCCAGGTCAGCCCCAGCTCGTTGATGTAGCCCACCACACCGTCGGCAGTCATTACCAGATCCTTTTTCTCCAGCCCATCGGCAGAGCCCTTATTCAGGGTCAGGGTATGGGAATAGCCGTTCTGATCGCTGCCCACCACCAAGCAGGCGGCAAACTCAAAATCGGCGTGCTCCTCGGCAATGCCCAGCATGGCCTTGAGGCTCTTGTTTTCATTGGCATATTCTTCCGCATCCCGGATCAGCTGCCCGCTGCTGGCCAGCTCGTTTTTTAGCTTGGCGTTCTCCTCCTCCAGGGCCTCATAGTCGGTATAGGCCTTCACCAGATTGCCTCCGTATTTGATGACGGTAGAGCAAAAATTCTGAACCGGGGTGATCAGCGCCCCTGCCAGATTTTCGGGAAAGGAAAGATGGCCGTTGGCAGCGGTGTCCAGCACCGTCATGCCCAGAAGAAGAACTGCAACGATACAGATGGAAATAAAGGTGCGGGTCTTTAAAAAGGCCTTCATTATCGGGTAAGAGAAGCCCAGATGGCGGGATTTTCCAGGCTCTTGCCGGTTCCCAGCGCTACACAGTCCAGAGGATCCTGCGCAATGTGCACCGGCATTCCGGTCACTTTGTTGATCAGCACATCCAGGCCCCGGAGCATGGCCCCGCCGCCGGTAAGGGTGATGCCGTGATCAATAATGTCCGCTGCCAGTTCGGGGGGCGTATCCTCTAATGTCTGCTTGATGGCATCGATCACCAGCTGCACCGATTCGGCCAGCGCTTCCCGAATGTGGGCGGCGCTGATATCGATGTTCTTGGGCAGGCCGGTGATCAGATCCCGGCCCCGCACGCTCATGGTACCCTCGTTGTCGTAGGGATGGGCAGAGCCAATGGCAAATTTGATCTCCTCTGCGGTTCGGTCACCGATGAGCAGATTGAAATGCTTTTTCACATAGGCCACGATGGCGGTATCAAAGGCATCTCCGGCCACCCGCACGGTACGGGAACTCACGATGCCACCCAGAGAGATGACAGCCACCTCAGAGGTGCCGCCGCCGATATCCACCACCATGGAGCCGGTAGGCTCTTCCACAGGCAGCCCAGCGCCGATGGCGGCTGTCAGAGGCTCTTCGATGATCCGGACCTCCTTGGCGCCGGTCTCATAGGCGGCATTCTCCACCGCCCGGTGCTCCACATCAGTGACACCGAAGGGGATGCAGATCAGAATTCTTTTTTTGGTAAAGGCATTATTGCCCATGGTCTTTTTCAGAAAAAAGCGCAACATGGCAGAGCCGCTTTCAAAATCGGCGATGACGCCCTCCTTCAGGGGACGCACAGCCCGGATACTGTCCGGCGTACGGCCGATCATATCCTTAGCCTCCTGGCCCACAGCCACTACCCGGTTGGCGGTGGTATCGATGGCAACCACACTGGGCTCCCGCAGAATGATGCCCTTGCCGCTACGGTATACGATGGTGTTGGCGGTGCCCAGATCAATGCCGATGTCGGTGTAATTCCAGAATTTTAGATTTTTCAGTTTATTCATGAAGCTCATTTTGTCTCTGTTCCTTTCAAAACTCTTTGATGATCTCTTCAAACTTTCGGTGGGGAAGCCCATCACTGTGTGATAGCTGCCCTGAATGTGGGCCACAAACCCACTGTCCTGCACCCCGTAGGCCCCGGCCTTATCCATGGGGGAGCCGGTGGCAACATAGGCCAGGATCTCTTCGTTTTTCAGTTGGCGGAAGAGCACCTCTGCCCGGTCGGCAAAGGCCAGGCTTTTTTCTCCCTTCTGTACATAAACGCCGGTGTAGACCTCGTGGCTTTTGCCGCTCATGGCCTGCAACATTTTAACAGCCTCCAGCTTGCTTGCGGGCTTGCCTAAGATCTTTCCCCGAAAGACCACCACCGTATCGGCGGCAACCAGCAGAGTGTCCCCCGCAGGAGGCACAGACCGCCCTTTTCCCTCAGCCAGGGCCAGCACCAGTGCCTCCGGATCGGGGGCGGTGACCGGCCGTTCATCGAAATTCGGCAAAACAACAGTAACAGTATGACCCAGCTCCGTCAGAAGCTGCTTTCGCCGGGGCGACCCGGATGCCAGCAGGATCTTCATGAGCCAAAGCCGATCTGGCCGGCCTCATACTGGGCGATCTGCTCCCGCAGCAGCTTGTTTTCCTGCTTCAGGTGCTCCAGCTCCTCCTGCAGGCGGGGCTGGGCTTCGACCTGCGCCAGATAAAGGCGGATCTCCTCCCGCAGCCGGGCGCAGGAACGCTTGTTTTTCTCATTTTCATCGCAAAGATCCAGCGCGGTCAGGATGGCCGCTAAGTTTACAGTCAACTTGGTGTTCTCCAGCAAGCTGCGGATCTTGCCGTCCACGGTCCGGGCAAGCTCTAAGGTATACTCCCGCTCTTCGTCGGTGGTAACAACAAATTCGCTTCCGGCAACGGAAATACTGATCTTATTCTTGCCCATAGATTTTCTCCTTACTTTAATAATAAATAATTATAATATATCCATAGAAATATTTCAAGATAATATTTGACAAGTTTTATTAAAAATACTATAATACCTTTCACGAGGTGAAAAAAATGCAATTTTTCAGTTACATGGCCACTGCCTTCGGCCAGGTCTCCATCCTGGCGGTGCTGGTGGCGGTGGGGTATATCTGCGATAAGACCGGCCTGTATACCCAAAAGGTCTCCAAGGCCTGCAATGACCTGCTGTTCTATATTATTACCCCGGCGGTGATCATTAACTCATTTCTGAATGTGGAATTCAACCCGGAAAACGGCCTGACCTTCCTGGCCATGTTCGTCATTATTGCGGTGTTTCATGGAGCGGGGATCTTTCTGGTCTGGCCGCTGTTTCGAAAATCGGGGGAAAATCGCCCGGTCTTTCAGTATGCCGCCATGTACGGCAACATGGGTTATATGGGCCTGCCTCTGGCCAAGGCTGTGGCGGGGGATATGGGCGTTTTTTACTGCTCTGCGGCGGTGGCGGTCTTTAATATGTTTGCCTTCAGCCATGGGGTCAGCCTGATGCAGCGGGGTAAGGATAAGCTGCAGCTGAAGCAGCTGTTCATCAATCCCGGCACCATCGGGATCGTGATCGGGCTTCCTCTTTTCCTGCTGCGGGTGGAGTTGCCGGAGATCCTGGCCAGCCCGGTCAACTATCTGGGCAGCCTCAATACCCCGCTGGCCATGCTGATGTTCGGGACTTATTTGGCCAATACCGATCTTCTGGGGATGTTCCGGCAAAAGGAGAATTATGCTGTAGCGCTGATCAAGCTGCTGCTGCTTCCCCTGGCCGCCCTCGGCGTTCTGTACCTGATCGGGGTGCGGGGTCCGCTGCTGCTGACCTGCGCAGTGGTCTGCAGCGCTCCTACTGCCAATAATACGGTGATGTTTGCTGCCAAGTATGACCGGGATACCGGCATCGCCTCTAAGGCCAGCGGCTTCACCAGCGTGCTGGCCATCGTGACCATGCCCTTCTGTATCGCCTTGGCAGACTTAATTGGATAAATAGAATAAAAACGCCGATTTCGGAAACCGAAATCGGCGTTTTTTAGACTTTGAATTCCAATGGTATGCAGAACTCGAATCCTATCATAGAACCCCTCTATAATAGAGCCCCCGGGTGTGGTCGGCGGGAGGGAGGCCCCGGCCCATAGCATATTCATCGATGATACGAGCGATCTGGGCAGGGGTCTCATCGGTGAAGAGCAGGCGGCCAAAGGAGATGCCGGTATCCTGCCATTCCCGGCTGCGATCTGCCAGATAGAGCGGGGTGGCATTAAATAAAACATTTTTACAACCGTGATCGCAGGCTACCGGAAAGCTGCGGCCGGTGCGGTCGGTCAGAAGAGCACCTTTCCCTTTTTTGCAATCGGTGTAGTTACGGATCATGCAGTTTTCGGTGGACATCAGCGGCAACCGTCCGTAAACGATGATGCCTGCCGGTAATGGCTTTTTCAATTTGCGGATCTGGCTGAGGGTCAGCTCAAAAGAGAGGGTAATATCCTCCAGCTCCGCCGCCCATACAGTCAGAGCCTGGCTGTTGGCAGCGTTGAGGGAAAAATCGCCGTGGAGGGAAAACCCGATGCTTTTCAGGGACTCAAAGTGGCTGGGATTGCGCACCAGCGCCATCCGAAACCCCATTTCATAGAGCTTTTTGCCCAGTTTTATCAATTCCGTTTCCCGGATCACCGCCGGGAAAAATACCCCGGCCTTTTTGTTCTCTGCAAAGGGTCTGCAGCCTTCAGGATCCTTGGCGTTGAGCCAAAAACGGCGCAGTCGGGGATCGGCAACTGCCTTGGAGGGCTCCCAGAACCAGCCCTCCAAAGCGGGCTTCTGGGCCTCTATGGCCGGCAGGGTCTCCGGCATGAGTTCATAAAAATCGTGGGGCCGGGGGCAGAAGTGCTCCTCCACCGCCGCCAGCGCCTCCCTCCGCAGGGCGTTGAAGGCAGAGGCCGGGTAGAAAAGATCGTGCCGCACCAGCGCCGTGCACTCCTTCAACGCGAAGGGAGTCCCTCCTAATTTGGAAAGGGAGCGAATGGCATCCTCTTCGGTCACTTCCTTTTTCAGGGCAGGCTGGGGAGGCTCTCCCAAAATGTCGGCCTTGAAGTCCTCGCAGGTCACAGTAAGCCGGCATGATTCTTCCCGCAGGAGCAAGCGGAAGGAGACCAACCGCTTTTTGGGCTCGTAGCCCTCTTCCAACGTTTTTGCAACTTCTTTTACCGCCTCTTTGTAGTCTGCATAGGCGGTTTTTGTTTTGGTTCCGAACATTTCCGGACCGGTCTTTCCGGTCAGATAGCCTTGGGTAAAGCCATCCCGGGAGAAGATGTGGGCCAGCCGGGTCAGATCCTCTTGCGTGGGGGCGGTGCCCTCCAGCGCCTTGCGGTAGGCTTGGGTCACGCTGCCCACATATTCCGGGGATTTCAGCCGCCCTTCGATCTTCAGGGAGGCGACCCCCGCTTTTCGGAGCTCTTCCAGATATTCCAGAGCGCAGAGATCCTTCAGGCTTAAAGGGTATTGGCCCTTTTCATAGGGCAGGCGGCAGGGCTGGGCGCATAGACCCCGGTTGCCGCTCTTCTGGCCGATGACCGCCGAAAGATAGCAGTTTCCGCTGTAGCACATACAAAGCGCTCCGTGGGCAAAGACTTCGATCTCCATGGAAGTGCTGCTGCAGATCTCTGCGATCTCCTGCAAAGAAAGCTCTCTTGCCAGCACCGCCCGCCGAAAGCCCAGCTTTTCCAAAAAGCGTACCCCGGCAGGGGTGTGGATGTTCATCTGGGTGGAGGCGTGGAGGGGCAGTGTGGGGCAGACCGCTTGCAGCACCCGGGCGACCCCCAGGTCGGAAACGATGGCACCGTCTGCCCCGGCCTCGGCGATCTCCTTGGCCAGCTGCATCAGCTGGGGCAGCTCGTCCTCCCGGGTGAGGGTGTTGACAGTCACATATACCTTGACCCGCCTCAGCCGGCAAAATTCTACCAATTCCTTTAATTCTGCGCCGGAAAAGCCCTTTGCTGCCCGGCGGGCATTCAGGCTCTGCCCGCCCACATAAATGGCGTCGGCACCGTTATGCACTGCGCTGCGCGCAGCCTCGAAATCCCCCGCAGGGGCTAAAATCTCCATGCTTTTTGTTTCCTTTTTGCGACTTTTTTGTAAATATTATAACTAAAATACAGGAATATTTCAACCGCAACTTGACGAATCGGCAAAAAAGCAGTAAAATAAAATAGAATTACTCTGTATTGGAGAGATGATCAATGAATAAAATTGCAGTTTTTTTTCGCAAATACGGCCATAAGCTGCTGACCTTCTTTATCGGGCTGGCGTTTTTGTCCTTCTGCGTTTTTATGCTGGTGCTGGGCGTGACCCGAGTCTACCATATGTTTAAGCCTGAAAATATCTATCTGCAGGATCCGGAGCTGTTCCCCGGCTCCGCTCCCTTCGAGGAGGTGCGGGCCTCCGGCTTTGAGGAGGGAACAGCGGAATATTTTGAGCTTTATATCGCTAATTTCGTGAAGCAGGATTTTCCCAGTTTTACCGATCCCCTGGCATTGAATACCGATTATTTCGTTTCTTACGGCATCTGGCAGGCCATCAAGGTCAACGGCCAGGGCTTGTATGCCCCCGATGCGGAGGGAAATTACCTGATCCCCAAGGCGGATGTAGAAAAATACGCTCGGTACAGCTTTGATTTTCCCGGCAAGATCGAAAATCACAGCGTGGAGGTCTGCGGCAGCTTTACCTATGATACCCTCAGCGGCTGTTATAAGGTAAAGACCACCTCTATGGAGGGTACCACTCTGGTGCCGGATGTGATCGATGTAAAATTCGATGATGCCACCAATGTTTATACCCTCACGGTGGATTGCTATTATCAGGAGGGGCTGAGCGAGGAGGATGTGACCAAGGATCCCACCAAGTTTGCCAAGCGGATCTCCATCACCATGCAGAAGGTGGAGGAGGTTCTGGAGAACGATGGGGCCGAAACGGTCATTACCAACTATCTCTACAGCTCTTGTGCCCTCATTGATGAGACCCTTTCCGATACCAAGCCCGGCACTTCTGAATAACAATGAGCGGAGAAACGATGGAAAATTTAGAAAAAAATTCGGCATACCGGGATTTCCGGATCTGTGCCTATCGTAATAAATATGAGCCCGCCCTCATCTTTGGCGGCAAGACCTTGAGTTTCGGGATGCTGCTCAGCCGGGCGGAATATGCCTATAATACCTTCTGCCAGATGGGCATTGATCCCGGGGACCGGGTCTGTTTGTGGCTGCCCAACTGCCCGGATCTTCTGGCCAGCTTTTACGGCCTTTCCCGGCTGGGAGCCATTGCGGTGCTGATCCACCCGTCGGATACCCCTCGGGAGGTGCGGCGGCAGATGCGGAGCGCTGATGCCGGCTTGCTCATCACCACCCCCGGCCGTTATGATGATTTCTGCCGGGAGGGGGAGCCCCTGCTCCCCGGCCAGGTGGTGCTCTGCCGCCCGGAAAGTGATATGAAGGGGCCGGACCGCCGGGTGTATCTGGCCGCCGAAAGGCCCGAGGAAGAGGAAGTAAAGGGCTACCTGCTGGAGGATCTGATGGCGGAAAACCGCTATAATGCCCTGGAGACCCCCTTCGGGGATAAGGATCAGGCGGCGGTGGTGCTCTCCGGAACTACCGGCTTTATTCGCCCCAATTTCATTCTTTATCTGCCGGAGGAGCTTACTGATACCGTGGCTGAATTTTGGCGGCGCAGGGAGCCGGTACATACTGTCTATGTGGAAAATTCCTTTGCCACCGAAGGCGGTTTTCTGGCGGCCCACGGCGCCCTCTCCACCGGCCGCACCCTGATCTGGAGTGTGGGAGAGCCTTATGAGCTGCTGAAGAAGCGTAAGCCTGATCTGCTGATCGCCACCGAGGAGTTTTTCTGGGAATTTCGCCAAAGAACCGAATTTTTCGGTAAAAAGTGGGAAAATCTGCAGGGCGGCATTCAGCTGGGGAAGGAGCTGACCCCTCTGATGGAAAAATTCGCCGGGCGTGCCATCGCCGCTGTGGGCGGTATGGGAGGGCTCTGCGGTTCTCCCGTACCGTTGAAGGTGCGGCGGGAAGAACTGTATTTTGTGAAGGATTTCGGCGTGCGGCTGGCGGATATGGAGCAGGAGCTCTCCCGCCTTTCCGGCATTGCCAAGTGTAAATGCACCGCCGATGGCGGCGGGATCCGCCTGCGGGTATTGCCCGATGGAAAGGAGCCGGTCTCCACTTTGGGGCGGGCGCTGGTTACCTGCTGTAAGCGGGAAATGAACCCTTTGCACCTGCCGCGTTCGGTGGAGTTCTGCTCAGTATTATAAAAAAATTCTTTACTAATAGAAATTTTTATGTTACAATAACTTTATTACTGCTATGAAAGGATCGCTCCATGGGAACTGTCATCAGTATCGTTTCCGGTAAGGGCGGCGTGGGAAAGACTACCCTCTGCGCCAATCTTGCCTTTTCCCTGGCGCTGGAGGGGCATACCGTGATCGCCATTGACGGGGATCTGGGCCTCCGCAATTTGGATATTCTGCTGGGGCTGGAAAGCAAAGCCCCCTATGACCTGCTGGATATTCTGGAGGATCGCTGCCCGGTGAGCCAGGGGATCGTGGTGCACGATACCCTGCCCTCGCTGCATTTTATTCCCGGCTCTGAGGACTATGCGGCCAGGATCGACCGCCGCGCCCTCCGCAGGCTCTGCCATTGGCTGGCAGACCATTATGAATATGTGCTGATCGACGCTCCTGCGGGGGTGGGCGAAGGGTTCCGAGACGTTCTGTTCTGCGCCCAGCGCTGTATTGTGGTCTCCACCCCGGATCTCACCGCTGTGCGGGATGCCGGCAAGACTGCCGCCATCATTGCGGGGCTCCGCCCCATCCGTACCGAGCTGGTGATCAATAAGGTGCGTAAGCAGATGATCCGTAAGGGCTATCTGCAGAATGTGGATCAGGTGATGGATTCTGTTTCATTGCCGTTGCTGGGGCTGGTGCCCCATGATGATGAGGTGGTGATCTACTCCAATGGGGGAGGGATCCTGCCCCAAAACCGTTCCGATACGGCGGAAGCCTTTAAAAATATTGCCAAACGGCTGGAGGGTACCGATATCCCCCTGGCACCGTTCTGGCGGAAGAAAAAATAAATCCATTGAAGGAGGATCAAGAATAGATGAAGATCGCATTGATCGCCCACGAAAAGAAAAAAGAGTTGATGGTGCAGTTTTGTATTGCCTACGCCGGCATCCTGGCCAAGCATAACCTTTGCGCCACCGCCACCACCGGTAATCTGATCTCCGATGCGACCGGCCTTGAGATCAATAAGGTTCTCAGCGGCCCCCACGGCGGCGAGGATCAGATCGCGGCGCGTATTTCCTACGGAGAGATCGATGTGCTGCTTTTTTTCCGGGATCCTCTTACCCCCACCACTCGGGAACGGGAGGAGCTGAATATCCTTCGGCTCTGCGATGTGCATAACGTGCCGGTGGCTACCAATATCGCAACTGCAGAGGTCATCATCATGGCTCTGGAGCGGGGCGATCTGGATTGGCGCGAGATCAATCGCCAGTAAAGTGAACACGATCCCTGCTCCTCAGCGAGCGGGGATTTACTCTGTAATAACGCTTAGATAAAAAGGAGAAAAACAAAGAAAATGGCTCAGATTTCAGCCCCTAAGGGCACTCAGGATATCCTCCCCCGGGACTCCGGCCGCTGGCTGCAGGTGGAAAATATCATCCGGGAGCTTTGTGCGCAGTACGGCTTCCGGGAGATCCGTACCCCGGTATTCGAGCATACCGAGGTGTTTGTGCGGGGTGTAGGCGAGACCACCGATGTGGTCACTAAGGAAATGTATACCTTTGAGGATAAGGGCGGCCGCTCAGTTACGCTGCGGCCGGAGGGTACCGCCGGTATCGTGCGGGCCTTTGTGGAAAACGGCCTCTTTAATGAAGCACTGCCCACCAAGCTCTATTACCTGATCCAATGCTTCCGCTATGAGAAGCCCCAGAAGGGCCGCTTGCGGGAATTCCACCAGTTCGGTGTGGAACTCTTTGGCGCCCCCGATCCCATCACCGACGCCACGGTGATCTCCCTGCCTTACCGCCTCTTTCAAAAGGTGGGGCTCCGGGGGATCTCTCTGGAGCTCAATTCCATCGGCTGTAAGGAATGCCGGGGCAAATACCGGGAGGCGCTGATCTCCTATTTCGAGAAGGACCAGGAAAAGCTCTGCCCCACTTGCCGGGAGCGGCTGGAAAAAAATCCTATGAGAATTCTGGATTGTAAGAGCGAAATTTGCCGGGAAGTGGCGAAGGATGCCCCCCTCATTACCGATTACCTCTGCGGGGATTGCGAGGCGCATTTCACCGCTGTGAAGGATTATCTCACCACCATGGGCATCGAGTATAAGGTCAATCCCCGGATCGTGCGGGGGCTGGATTATTATAACCGTACTGTCTTTGAATTCGTCAGCGATCAGATCGGTGCGCAGGGCACCGTTTGCGGCGGCGGCCGTTACGACGGTATGACCGAGCAGTTTGGCGGGGCTCCTCAGCCGGGTATCGGCTTTGCCATGGGGATGGAGCGGTTTATGCTGGTGCTGGAGCAGGCGGGCGTAGAGCTTCCCGCCGAGCGCAGCTGCGATCTCTTCCTCATTCCATTGGGAGACAATGCCTGCAAGGAAGCCGTGAAGCTCACTGCCCGGCTGCTGGACGAAGGGGCTAAGGTGCAGTATGACCTGCTCCGCCGTTCGGTCAAGGCTCAGATGAAATATGCCGATAAGATCGGTGCTGCCTGCACCGCTGTCCTGGGAGACAGTGAGCTGGAGGAAGGCACCGTTACCGTGAAGAATATGCTCAACGGAAATCAGGAAAAAATTGCGCTCAGCGCATTGAATAGCAAGTGGCTGGAGGAATTTATCAAATGAGAAGAACAGATTATTGCGGAACGATTACCCCCGAGCAGATCGGGCAGAAGGTTACCGTATGCGGTTGGGTGCAGCGCCAGCGGGATCTGGGCGGCCTGATCTTTATCGATCTAAGAGACCGCACCGGTCTGGTGCAGCTGCAGTTTGACGAATCGGTCAATAAGGAGGCCTTTGATGTGGCCTTTGGGGTGCGCAGCGAGTATGTGCTGGAGGTGACCGGTACCGTTGCCAAGCGGGGCGGTGCTGTGAATGAGAACCTGAAAACCGGTATGCTGGAGATCCTGGCCGATACGGTGAAGGTATGGTCCAAGGCCAAGACCCCTCCCTTTGAAATTGTAGAAAACAGTAATGTAAATGAAGAATTGCGGCTGAAATACCGCTTCCTGGATCTGCGCCGCCCCGATCTGCAGGGCAATATCCTGATGCGCCACCGCATCACCAAGATCACCCGGGACTATTTTGATGAAAACGGCTTTATCGAAATTGAAACGCCGATGCTGATGAAGTCTACCCCCGAGGGCGCGCGGGACTATCTGGTGCCCAGCCGTGTCCATCCCGGCAGCTTTTATGCCCTGCCTCAATCCCCCCAGATCTATAAGCAGCTTTCCATGGTGGCCGGCTTCGATCGCTATATGCAGATCGCCCGCTGCTTCCGGGATGAGGACCTGCGTGCTGACCGTCAGCCGGAATTCACCCAGATCGACTTAGAGATGTCCTTTGTGGAGATGGAGGATGTGCTGGCGATGGGCGAGGGCTTTATGGAGCGGCTGTTCCGTGAGGCGCTGAATATCGAGCTGCCCCTGCCCCTGCCTCGCCTGACCTATAAAGAGGCGATGGAGCGCTTCGGCTCCGATAAGCCCGATACCCGCTTCGGGATGGAATTGTTTGATATCAGCGATCTGGTGAAGGATTGCGGATTTGGCGTATTCAGCGGCGCAGTCGCTGCCGGCGGCAGCGTGCGGGGAATTACCTGCGAGGGCGGTGCTGCCACCCTCACCCGCAAGGAGATCGATAAGCTCACCGAGCACGCCAGAGGCATCGGCGCCAAGGGTCTGGCCTTTATCCGCTGGATGCCCGAGGGCATCAACTGCTCCTTCAGCAAGTTCCTCACCGAGGAGGAAATGAAAGCGATCCTGGAGCGTGCAGGCGCCAAGGAGGGCGATGTGGTGCTCTTTGTGGCCGATGGGAAGAATAGCATCGTGCTGAATACCTTAGGCGCTCTCCGCTTGATCGTTGCTGATAAATTAGGGGTGGAAAGAAAGGGCTATCAGCTCCTCTGGATCACTGAATTCCCCTTCTTCGATTGGGATGAAGATAATAACTGCTGGGTAGCCATGCATCACCCCTTTACCTCTCCTATGGATGAATGTCTGGATTATCTGGAGACGGATAAAGCCAATGTACGGGCCAAGGCCTACGACCTGGTGCTGAACGGTGTTGAGCTGGCCAGCGGCTCCATCCGGATCACCGATCCTGAGCTGCAGGGCAGAATGTTCAATATGCTGGGCCTTTCCCCCGAGGAAGCCCACCGGAAATTCGGCTTCCTGACCGATGCATTCCAGTACGGTGCACCTCCCCACGGCGGTATGGGCATCGGCCTGGACCGTCTGGTGATGCAGCTGCTGGGGCTGAAAAATCTGCGTGACGTAGTGCCCTTCCCCAAGGTGCAGAATGCCTCCGAACTGATGAGCAACTGCCCCTCCGAGGTCTCCGAGGAGCAGCTGAAGGAGCTGGGAATCGCCATTATCCAAAAAGATTAACAGTTTGTTTACAGCATTGTTCCCCGCTCTATGTTAAAATAAAGAAAAAACATGAAGGAGAAACTCCATGATCGAGGTAAAAAATATCGTCAAGAAATACGGCGATAAATATGCCGTCAACGATATCTCATTTAAGATCGATTCCGGCGAGATCGTGGGCTTTTTGGGCCCCAACGGTGCCGGTAAATCCACTACCATGAATATCCTGACCGGCTACCTTTCCGCGAATAGCGGCACGGCTATCATCGATGGGATCGATATTTTAGAGGATCCCACCGCCGCCAAAAAGCTCATCGGCTTCCTGCCGGAGCAGCCGCCCCTTTATATGGATATGACCGTGAAGGAATATCTGAACTTCGTCTATGACCTGAAGGGCTGTAAATTTCCCCGTAAGGAGCATCTGGAGGAGATCTGCCAGCTGATCAAGATCGAGGATGTATACAACCGGATGATCAAAAACCTTTCCAAGGGCTACCGTCAGCGTGTGGGCTTTGCGCAGGCGCTGGTGGGTAATCCGCCGGTGCTGATCCTGGATGAGCCCACGGTGGGCCTGGATCCCCGCCAGATCATCGAGATCCGGAACCTGATCACCCGGCTGGGGAAAAAGCATACGGTGATCCTTTCCACCCATATCCTGCAGGAGGTGCAGTCGGTCTGCGACCGGATCATTGTGATCAATAAGGGCCAGCTCATCGCCGATGGCAATGCGGATACCCTTACATATAAGACCGCCGGAAACCGCCGGCTGGTGGCCCGGATCAACGGCCCCAAGGTGGATGTGAAGAAGGCGCTTCGGGCGATGGACGGTGTGCTGTTTGTGGATGATATGGGCCAGAAGGAGCCCGCCACCCATGAGTTCCTCATCGAGTGCCAGCCCAGCGTGGATATCCGCAAGCCTCTCTTCCGGATGCTGGCAGACCGGGGCTGGATCCTGATGGGCCTGAAATCGATGGATATGTCCCTGGAGGATGTATTTGTCAGCCTGATCACCAATGAAGGAGGTGTGGAAGAATGATCGCCGTATGGAAAAGAGAGCTGCGCTCTTACCTGAAATCCCCGGTGGGCTATGTTTATCTGTTTTTGTATCTGATCATCGCCGGGGCCTGCTTCAGCCTGTTTAACCTGGCCAACTACAGCTCCGATGTCAGCTACTATTTCTACTTCAGCTGCTATATCATGATCCTGGTTGTTCCCATCCTCACCATGAAGCTTTTCCCCGAGGAACGGAAGAATAAGACCGATCAGATCCTGATCACCGCCCCTATCAGCATCACCAAAATGGTGCTGGGCAAGTTCATGGCGGCCTACTCCATGTTCCTGATCAGCCTGGTTCCCAGTATCTTCTGTATGGGCTTTTTGTATTTTAACGGCCATGTGGAGACTGGCATCATGGCGGGCAACTATATCGGCATCCTGCTGGTAGGCGCCGCCTATATCGCCATCGCCATGCTGATGGCCTGCATCACCGAAAGCCAGATCATCGCCTTTATGATGGGCTTCTTCACTCTGCTGATCTTTGCCATCTGCGATATTCTGAAAACGGTGATCAATGTTTCCTTTGTGAGCAAGCTGATCAATGTGATCTCTGTTTCCACCCGTTTTGAAAAGCTGGCGCAGGGTCTCTTTGATTTTTCGGCTATTTTCTATTTTATTAGCCTTACGGTGGTCTTTTTGTTCCTGATCATCCGTATCATCGATAAGAGGAGGTGGAGCTGATGGCCGGCAAGATGTCGTTTTTCAAAAGCCGTAAATTTAAATACGGTTCTGTGGCCACCGGCTTGACCGTTGCCTTTGTTGCCGTGGTGATCATTGTGAATATCATATTCTCTTTGCTGGCAGATGCCTATTCCTGGAAGCTGGATATGACCTCCTATGATCTCTATAGCATTTCCGATACCACCAAGCAGATCGTCAATGCCCTTACCAAAGAGGATAAGATCCAGCTTACCGTTGTGTACAGCGAAGAGGATTATCCCGAGCAGTTCCGGGAAAGTATCAAGCGGTTTGCCAATCTTTCCGATAATATCGAGGTCACCTATGTGGATCCCGATGTAAACCCCCAGGTGCTCACCTCCTTCGGCGCTGAATTCAGCATCACCGAGGGTGCCATCGTGGTGGAAAACGGCGATCGGAAACGGGTCATTGCCTTTGAGGATATGTATGAGCAGGATACCTCCACCGGTAATATGACCTATAAGATCGAGGATTGCCTGGCCTCCGGTGTGCTTTATGTAACCAAGGAAGAGATTCCTCTGGTCTATTTTGTCACCGGCCACGGCGAGGAAGGCTATGATGCCATGATGAGCCTCATTGCCAATAACGGTGCCGATGTGCAGGAGGTCAAGCTGAGCCAGCTTTCCGAGTTTGATGATATGGCCCGGGTGATGATCATCTGCGGCCCCACCATCGATTATTCTCAGTCGGAGATTCGCCAACTGCAGGATTTTCTGGCCAATGATTATAACTATGAGCGGGATATGTTCTATTTCTCTGATCCCGATTCTCCCAAGCTGCCCAACCTGGAGGCCTTTCTGGCAGAGTGGGGCTTTGAACTGGAGGATAATATTGTGCTGGAATCGGATGATTATACCGCTTCCTCCTTCGCTTCATCCAGTGAATCGGCACCTCTGTACCTGATCCCCTCCTATGTGGAGGATGTGGAGGTCAGCGGCGTGACCATTGATCCCGATTATCTGAGCGTGGTACCCAATGCCCAGTCTGTAAAGCTTCTCTTTGAGACCTCCGGCATTACCGAGACCACCGCCCTGCTGCAGACCTCCGAGGACTCCTATGCCAAGAGCACCGAGTCCGTCAATGCCGGCTATGCCAAGGCAGAAGGGGATGCCGAGGGTCCCTTTACCCTGGCAGCTGTGGCCACCCGTTATAAATATGAGAATAACGTGGCGGTGGAAAGCCATCTCTTCGTTGCCGGGTCTGTGGATATGCTCAGTGAGACCCACTTCAACTATAACGGTAACGGCGGCTTCCTTTATGAGATCTACCAGATGATGGTAGGCGAAAATGAATCGGAGATCGTGGGTGCTTCCAAGACCGCCGCTTCTACCACCATGACCCTGGATACCGCCACCGTGCGTTGGGGCTCTATCATCTTTATCGGCGTGATCCCCGTGATCTTCTTAGTGATCGGCCTTGTGGTTTATATCCGGAGGAGATACTTATGATAAAGCGTTTAAGACCGCTTCTGATCCTGGCAGGCTGCGCTGTGGTGCTGGGCATCGTGCTTTGGGTGCTGGTGGCCTTTGTGCTGCCCAAGGATGAGGCGGGCGATGAAAAGGGCAACTCTGTTGTTTTGATGGAGGTGGATCTGGATGAAGCCGATTCCATCGAGATCAAAAATACCTTCGATGAATATACCCTGGTCAAGGAAGCGATCGGCTCTTATTATATCGAAGGAAAAAAGGGCTATAACATCAGCAATGATTCTGTATTGAATCTGCTGGAAAATATCGGCAGCCTTACCGCCACCAAGCGAGTGGTGGGCAGCCCCTCTGCCGAGCAGCTGGAAAGTTACGGCCTGGCGGACCCCTACGGTACCGTGAAGGTGGTGGATGGGGAGGATACCTATCAGTTCAGCTTCGGCACCACCTCTTCCTCCGGAAATTATTATACCCGGATGGAGGGCGACGAGGCGGTGTATCTGGTGGATACCACCGTGCCGGATACGGTGTTGCTTTCCCGGTATCAGTTCTATTATGATGAAATGATCGATTATACCGGCGAGACCGAGGATCTGGAAGGCCTCACCAATATCAATATCGGCGGCAGTAAACGGGAGCAGGAGATCAAGGTGGAGATGAACGACCTCGGCGACGATGAGGTTGGCTCCTCCTATGTGATGGTAGAGCCCATCTATCAGTCCTTCTCCAATACCATGCAGGATAGCCTGAATGAGCTGATGACCACTCTGGCCACCTGTGCGGTGGTGGGGGATGATACCTCTGCCGAAAAGCTGAAGGAGCTGGGGCTGGATGACCCCCAGTATATCCTCTCCTATATTCTGGATGAGAAGGAAGTAATCATTTATTTCGGCAATGTGACCGATAGCGGCAATCAGTATTGCTATGTACCCGGCGATAAGTTTGTTCACGCCGTCTCCGCTACCTATACCGCTTGCCTGGGAGAGACTCTGAAATCCTATTGCGAGGATATGATCTATACCCGGGCTGCTGACGCCCTTTCCGGTATCAAGATCAGCGGCAGCGGTAAGAGCTATACCATCGCTATCGGGGATGAGACCGATGATGAGGGTAATTTCAATGTGACCATCAATAATAAGCGGGTGGATAGTGAGTTGTTCTCCGATTTTTATTCCCACATTCTGACTATCGGCATCACCGATCTGGGCCAAAAGGGGGAGAATAATACCCCTTACCTGACGGTGGAATTCACCCTGAAGAGCGGTGTAAAGGAGACCATGAAGTTCTATTCGGTCTCTGAACTGAAATGCTTCTGTGAGCTTAACGGCTCCGGCCATTTCTGGGTAAGCACCCTGAATGTGGATAAAATTCTGGAAAACGCCCAAAAACTTTACGACGGTGAAGTCATTTCTCTGGAGTGGTAATATGAAATTAACAATTGAAGAAATAAAGGATTTTGTGACCGGTGCGGTAGAGGTAGAGCTGCGGGACGGAATGTTCCGCTTCTACCGCTTTGCACCGGAGCAGGCTGAAAGATATCTTACGGTGGCAAAAAATGAGGATTTTCATCTCAAGACCTTTGCCACCGCCGGCGTAAGACTGGAATGTGTGACCGATGCCTCGGCCCTGCGCTTCCGGTTCAGCGCCCGCCGTTGCTCCTCCCGGCAGTTCTGTTACATCAACGGCTACGTGGATGGTGAGCCGGCCAAAACCTTTGGTGAGGGAAAGGTGCAGGATGAATATGAGGGCACCTTTGAACTGGAATTGCCGGAAGGAACCCATCGGGTAACGGTCTACCTGCCCAATTTCTACGGTATGGCCATCGGAGAGGTGGAACTGGAAAACGCTACCTTTGCAGAGCCTTATAACCGCAAATATACCATGGTCTGCTACGGCGATTCCATTACGCAGGGGTACGATGCCATTCAGCCTGCGGTTTCTTATGTCAACGTTCTGGCCGATCTGCTGGATGCGGCACCGGTGGATAAGGGCATCGGCGGCGACCGGTTTTTTCCCGATCTGCTGGAGATCAATGATGGGGTAGAGCCCGATCTGGTGACTGTGGCCTACGGCACCAACGACTGGAGCGGCGCTACCAGGGAAAAATTCGAAGAGACCATGACCGGCTTCATGAAGGGGCTGGCCCACCGTTACCCCAAATCCAAGATCTTTGTGATCACCCCCATCTGGCGGGGCAACTGGCAGGATACTACCAAAAAAGCTGGTGGCTTTTTGCAGGTCTCCGGCGAAATCAAAGCCGAGGCGGAAAAGTACGGATTCACCGTCATCGAGGGTATGGATCTGGTACCCCATGATCCGGCGTACTTTGTGGCGGATCAACTGCACCCCAATGAAGAAGGCATGAAAATTTACGCCGAAAAACTGGCCGAAAAGATGCAAAAACAGCTTTAAAAACATGAAAAAAGCGCCACAAAAGTGGCGCTTTTTTGCAGCGTGTCAAAAAACTCTATATTTATTTTTTTGACACGCTGGGAGACTCTCAAAAATGTTTCCGAATTCGTCAAACCGATCTCGTCGGCGTACATAGGTACGGTAGAGAGCGGGTTGGCGGATAGCAGAAAATAGTTCAATAAAAATGCGGCTTTGGCCGCATTTTTTCCTTATAACAACCCCTCCACCGCTAATGCGGTAACCCGCCCCTTACAAAGGGGCGGCAGGGTCTACATTATGTATATGTTTCTGCGGTCGGGGACTTTTTTGACAGTCTCAAAAAATACACACAAAAAGTGGCGCTTTTTTTACTCATTCAGGTATTGAAGAAGGTCGGCCGGCTCATTTTTCCACTCCTGCAAAGGGAACCGCCTGATGGCCTCCATCATGATATCATAGGCGTGGAGATCCTGGCCCCGGATGTAGAGCGCCCGCCATTCTTCCGGCGTGGCGGTGGCCAGCTGGGGTTTTAAGAAGGTCTTGGCCCTTTTGAAATTCCGCCAGAACCGCTCAGCAACAAGGGGAATCAGCCGATGGTATTCCTCTGCCGAAAGAGGCCGGAACACCGCCGGCAGCGCCGCAGGCAGGATCCGGTGCCGCTCCCGGTCGATCCGGTAGCCCCTGGCCTCCCAGCGGAAGGAGTCCTCCTGCAGATCCAGCTTCAGCAGAACGCCCTGGTCGGTGTGGCTTTGGATCCGCTGAAAATCTGTATCGAAGATCAGGTTTCCCAAGGAGTAGAAAATAATTTTATTGCCCACCTGCTCATAATTCTGCGGTACATGGGGGTGGTGCCCCACAATAATGTCGGCGCCCCATTCCAGGTAACGGAGATATTTTTCCCGGGCGTGGGGCATAGGCAGATCAGAGAATTCCTCGCCCCCGTGGGCCACCAGGATGCACCAGCGTGCCTTCTTTTTGATGGCCCTGATGGCGGCTTTAATGGGCTCCTCGTCCTCCCATTGGAGATTGCCCGGAGTATGGTCATCGGCCTTGAAGCTCCGCTTGTAGCAGATGCTGAAAATGCCGGCATTCCCGCAATAGACCGGCTCTGCCGCCTCTTTTATATTCATACCGGCGCCTAAGGTGCAGCAGCCCTTGGAGGCTGCCAACGTTATGGTATCGGCCAGCCCTTCCTTGTCGCAATCCAGGGTGTGGTTATTGGAAAGATTCCAGATGTCTCCGCCCATCTGTAGCAGCCGGTCGGCGGCCTTGGGATCGCTGGCGTGGGCCGGGGTGGCGGCATCCCCCAGCACCATGACCCGGTCGGTCAGGGCTCCCTCCACATTGGGGATCCCATGGTCGGAATCCCGGAGGAACTCCAGCAGTTCCTCTGCAAGCAGGCCGGTATCCCCGGCAGAATCCTTGAAATACTTGGAAAAAGCAATATCTCCTGTAAAGAAAACCTTCATAGATTGATCACCTCGGGAAGATTATAACATATAATAGGAAAAAAGTCTTGCATTTTTTGAATTTATGTGGTATACTACCCATAGATTGAATACCAAGGAGGTTCGTAAGGTGCGAACCTCTTTGCTTTTGCCCGAAAGGAGAACTCAATGAAAGAAAGTATCGCAACCAGAGTGGAAGCGCTGGCGCAGCCGGTGGCGGAAGGCTTGGGCTACGAATTGTTTGATGTGGAGTATGTGAAGGAAGGCCCCGATTTTTTCCTGCGGCTCTATATCACCAAGGCGGATGGCATCGCCATCGAGGATTGCGAGGCTATGTCCCGTGCCATTGATCCGCTGCTGGATGAGGCCGATCTGATCAAGGATCATTATTACCTGGAGGTCTCCTCGGTGGGGCTGGACCGTCCCTTGAAGAAGGAAAAGGATTTCAATTACTTCATGGGCGAAATGATCGAAGTAAAACTGTTCCGGGCTGCCGAGGGCAGCGATTATTGGGTAGGGCAGCTGACCGGCTATGCCGACGGCAGCTTTACCGTGGATGTAAAGGGAACGGAAATGACCTTCAGCGTCAAGGATGCAAGATTGATCCGTCCCTGGGTGGATTTTTCGTAAATTATTAGGAGGATAGAGAAAAAAGCAATGAAAAACGCAGAATTTTTTAAGGCATTGGATCTGATCGAGGCAGAAAAGGGAATTCCCGCCGATTATATGATCGAAAAGGTAGAGGCCGCTCTGCTGGCCGCCGCCAAGCGGGCCTTCGGTACTGCCGACAATGCCGAGGTCGTGATCAGCCGTGAAAAGAACGAGATCAAGCTGCTGCAGAAGAAGACCGTAGTGGAGGTGGTGAACGATCCCGCCACCGAGATCTCGCTGGAAGAGGCCCACGATACCGTTTCCAAGCGCCTGAAGCTGGGGGATGAAGCCAAGATCGAGATCAAGACCAAGGAGTTCGGCCGCATCGCCGCCCAGAACGCCAAGCAGGTGATCATTCACGGCATCCGGGACGGAGAGCGGGGCCTGCTCTATCAGGAATTCAATAGTAAGGAATGTGAGATCATCACCACCACTGTCAACCGGGTGGAGCCCAACGGCAATGCCATTCTGGATATCGGCAAGAGCCAGGCCATGCTCATCAAAAACGAGCAGATTCCCGGCGAGGTGCTGACCCCCGGTGAGCACGTGAAGATCTATGTGGTGGAGGTCCGCTCCGCCCAGAAGGGTCCCCAGATCCTCATCTCCCGGACCCATCCCGGCCTGGTAAAGCGGCTGTTTGAATTGGAGGTTCCCGAGATCTTCGACGGTTCTGTGGAGGTCAAGGCCATCGCCCGTGAGGCCGGTAGCCGTACCAAGATCGCCGTTTATTCCCAGGATGAAAATGTGGATCCCGTGGGCTCCTGCATCGGTGCCCGGGGAATGCGTATCACCAAGATCTGCGAAGAGCTGAAGGGTGAAAAGGTGGATGTGATCCGCTACAGCGAGAATTCCGAGGAATATATCGCCGCCGCTCTGGCTCCCGCCAAGATCCTCAGCGTAGCTGCCGATGATGTCGCCCACACCTGCGTGGTGGTGGTCAGCGACGATCAGCTTTCCCTGGCTATCGGAAAGGAAGGCCAGAACGCCCGCCTGGCAGCAAAGCTTACCGGCTTTAAGATCGATATCAAGCCGCTTTCCAAAGTAGGTGATTAAGCTTTGGCAAAAGAACGTAAAATACCTATGCGGATGTGCCTTTGCTGCCGGGAAATGATGCCCAAAAAGGAGCTCTGCAGGGTCGTGCTCAATAAGGAGGGCGAGATCTCGGTGGATCTTACCGGCAAGGCACCGGGCAGAGGGGCTTACCTTTGCCGCCGGCCGGAATGCGGGCAAAAGCTCCTGAAGACCCGGGCATTGGATCGGGGCTTCGGCAGAGCTGTTCCGCAGGAGATCTACGAGCGCCTTCAGAAGGAGCTGGTAGAAAATGAATAAATTCTTATCAACGCTGGGGCTTGCCCGCCGGGCGGGAAGGCTCACCTATGGCTTTGATATGGTGATGGCCGGGCTGCAAACAACGCACCTTTTGCTGCTGGCAGAGGATTGCTCGCCCAGAACCTGCAGAAACTTTGAGGCAGTCGCCGGGGAATGGAAGATTCCCCTCCATCGCCTGCCTTATACCAAGGACCAACTTGGCGCCAGCCTGGGAACGAAGCCGGTGGGGATCATCGGCGTGGCAGACCGGGGCTTTGCCAAAAGCCTGGCGCAATCTATTGAAGGGGGTAAATAATTTGGATCAGAAATACAGAGTGCATGAATTTGCAAAGGATATGGGTCTCAAAAGTGCAGATATTATGGAACTGCTGGATAAATTCGAGACCAAGGAGCGCACCCATATGGCGGTGCTTACCACAAAAGAGTTGGATTATCTCTTTAATCATTTTACCAAAAAGAGCGAGGTAAAGGATTTTAATGCCTATTTTGCGCTGGCCGCCCGCCCCGATCCCGAGGAGAAGAAGGCGGAAGCGCCCAAGGCCGAGCCGAAGAAGGAAGAACCCAAGAAGGAAGAACCGAAAAAAGAAGAACCCAAGAAGGAAGAGCCCAAGAAGACCGGGCCCCGGCTCATCTCTAAGGCGGAACCCAAGAAAGAGGAGCCGAAGAAGGAAGAGCCTAAAAAGACCGGCCCTCGCCTGATCTCCAAGGCAGAACCCAAGAAGGAGGAGTCCAAAAAGGAGCCTCCTAAGAAGGAAGAGCCCAAAAAGACCGGTCCTCGCCTCATCTCCAAGGCAGAGCCCCAGAAGCAGCAACCTGTGAAGCCCGTGGAGCAGCCTAAGAAAAAAGAAAAAGGCCCCCGCCAGGTGCAGAACTACGAGCGTACAATCCGGGTGGTGGATACCCGCACCCAGGATGTGAACCTGAGCAAGTATGATGATAAGCTGATGGATCTGGCCAACAGCCACGAAAACCGCAGCACCGCCGGCGCTTCCAAGCAGAAGATCCAGAAGAAGAAGGATTGGCAGAAGCAGGGGCAGTACGGTGCTAAAAAGAAAAAGGAGACCGAGGCTGAGCGCTTGAAGAGAATTGAGCTGCAAAGAAAGCAGGCAAAGATGAAGATTCTGGTTCCCGATGAAATTTCTGTGGGCGATCTGGCGCTCAGAATGAAGGTCAATGTGGCACAGGTCGTGAAAAAGCTGATGACCTTGGGCATCATGGCCGGCGCTTCCCAGATCATTGATTATGATACTGCCTATCTGGTGGCAGAGGAATTTGATATCAAGGTAGAGAAGGAAGTGATCCTCTCCATCGAGGATCGCCTGATCGATGACCGGGAGGACGATGCAGCCGAGCTGCAGAAGCGCTGCCCTGTTGTAGTCGTGATGGGCCACGTGGACCACGGTAAGACCTCTCTGCTGGATGCCATCCGGGATACCAATGTGACCGCCGGCGAGGCGGGCGGTATCACCCAGCATATCGGCGCTTATAAGGTCAAGTGTAACGGCGAGGATATCACCTTCCTGGATACCCCCGGCCATGCCGCCTTTACTGCCATGCGTGCCCGCGGTGCGCTGGCCACCGATATTGCCATCCTGGTGGTGGCTGCCGATGACGGTATCATGCCCCAGACCATTGAGGCCATCAGCCATGCTAAGGCTGCTGAGATCCCCATCATCGTTGCTATCAATAAAATGGATAAACCCACCGCAAATCCCGACCGTGTAATGCAGGAGCTTACCGAATATGAGCTGGTTCCCGAAGCATGGGGCGGCGATACCATCTGCGTGCCCGTTTCTGCGCTGAAGCATGATAATATCGATACGCTGCTGGAAATGGTGCTGCTGGTTGCCGAAATGCGGGATCTCAAGGCCAATCCCAACCGTTTGGCCAAGGGTACGGTAATCGAAGCCAAGCTGGATAAGGGCCGCGGCTCTGTGGCAACCGTGCTGGTGCAGAACGGTACCCTGAATATGGGGGATATCATCATCGCCGGTACCGCTGTGGGTAAGATCCGTGCCATGACCGACGATAAGGGCCGCAAGATCAAGACCGCCGGTCCCTCCACCCCCGTTGAGATCATCGGTCTGGCTGAGGTTCCTCAGGCAGGCGATAACTTCTTCGTGGTAGAGGATGAGCGTCTGGCCCGTGAACTGGCCGATCAGCGTAAGAATGATCAGAAGCTGGCCGCCCAGAGCCAGTATAAGGTCTCTTTGGACGATATCTTCTCCCGGATCCAGGAAGGCAATATGAAGGATCTGAACATCATCGTGAAGGCCGATGTGCAGGGCTCTGCCGAGGCCGTCAAGGCTTCTCTGGAGAAGCTGACCAACGAAGAGGTGCGGGTCCGCGTGATCCACAACGGCGTAGGCGGCATCAACGAAAGCGATGTCATGCTGGCCGAGGCCTCCGGCGCCATCATCGTGGGCTTCAATATCCGCCCCGATGCCAATGCCAAGGCTTCTGCGGAAAAGGCCAATGTGGATATCCGTCTCTACCGTGTGATCTACGATTGCATCGAAGAGATCGAGGCCGCTATGAAGGGTATGCTGGCACCCAAGTTCAAGGAAGTGGTGCTGGGTACCGCCGAGGTACGCCAGACCATCAAGGTCTCCGGAGTGGGTACCATTGCCGGCTGCTATGTGAAGAGCGGCAAGATCGTGCGGAATGCCTCTGTACGCCTGATCCGGGATAATATCGTCATCTTCGAGGGCTCTTTAGCCTCCCTGAAGCGTTTTAAGGACGATGTGAAGGAAGTGCTGGAAAACTTCGAATGCGGTATGACCATCGAAAACTATAACGATCTGAAGGAAGGCGACCTGATCGAAGCCTTCGAAATGCAGGAGATTAAAGAATAATGGCGCATCGTATCCAACGTGTCAACGAGGAGATCCGCAAGGAGCTGGCCCGGATCCTTCCAACAGTGAAGGATCCCCGGGTTCCCTCCTTTGTCTCCGTCACCGCTGTGGAAACCACCGGTGATCTAAAGGAATGTAAGGTGTTCGTCTCTGCCCTGATGGGCGACGAAAAAGAGATGCTGCGGGGGTTAAAGTCCTCCGGCAGTTATATCCGGGGAATGCTGGCAAGGAATTTAAAGCTGCGCAATACCCCCGAGCTGAGCTTCTATGCAGACCAGTCCATCAAGTACGGAATGCATATCAACGAGAAGCTTCATGAGCTGGGGCTGGACGGCACCGGCGAGGAAACCGAAGATGAGCAGGAATAATTCTCTCTTCGAAATAGCAGAGTTTTTAAAGGGTCAGCAGCAGTTGACCCTGCTTTGCCATGTTCGGCCGGACGGCGATACCTTAGGCTGCGCCTTCGGCTTGAAGGCAATTCTGGAGATGCAGGGCAAAGAGGTGCAGGTGCTTTGCGCTGACCGGGTCTCTCCCCGCTACCGCTTTCTGAGCGGGGGCGCAGCAGAGTTGAAGGGGGAGCCCAAGGGCTGCATCGTATGCCTGGATGTGGCGGCTCCCGATATGGCGGGGGTTTATAAAGAACTGGCGCTGCAGGCGGATGTGGTCATCGACCACCATCCTACTAACCCCCTCTACGGCAGGCTGAATTATGTGGCCCCCGAGGCCGCAGCCGCCGGCGAGATCATGGTGGCGCTGGCCAAGGAATTGGGCGGTTTGAACCAGAAGGCGGCGGAGTGTTTTTACACCGCCATTGCCACCGATACCGGCTGTTTTAAATACGGTAGCACCACCGGTCATACCCATCTGGCGGCCGCCGAAGCCATTGCCACCGGCATCGATCTGAAGGGCCTGAATAAATGGCTGTTCCAGACCAAGCGGAAGGCTGAATTCGAGCTGAACCGCAAGGCCATGGAAAATATGCATTATTTTGCCGATGGCAGGATCGTCACCATGCTGATCACCCTGGCCATGCTGGAAGAGACCGGCGCTGGGGCCGATGAGCTGGAGGTGCTTTCCTCGGTGCCCATCCAGATCGAAGGGGTGGCCGTTTCCGCCACCTTTAAGGAGACCGAAGCAGAGCATTATAAGATCTCCCTGCGGACCGATGGCTCGGTCCACGGCGGTGAGATCTGCGCCCAATTCGGAGGCGGCGGCCATGCGCAGGCCGCAGGCTGCTCCATGGAGGGCTGCTATCCCGAGCTGGAGGCGCAGATGGTAGAAGTATTGAAAAAAGCATTGGAGCAAGTATGAACGGTCTGTTTTTAGTAGACAAACCAACCGATATGACCTCTTTTGGGGTAGTGGCCCGGATCCGGCGGCTGACTGGGGAAAAGTGTGGCCACAGCGGTACTCTGGATCCCATGGCCACCGGCCTTCTGCCGGTGCTGGTGGGGAAGGGGACCAAGCTCTGTGAACTTCTGACAGAAGGGCGGAAGGGCTATATCGGCACCCTGCGTTTTGGCCTGGTGACCGATACCGGCGATGTGACCGGAACTGTACTGGAGGAGCGGCCGGGGATGCCCTCGGAGGAGGAATTGCAGGCGTTGCTGCCCCGTTTTACCGGGCGCATCAACCAGCGCCCGCCCGCTTATTCTGCCATCAAGGTGCAGGGTGTGCCTCTTTATAAGCTGGCCAGAGCCGGCAAGGAGGTGGAGGTGCCGGAGCGTACTGTGGAGATCGACCGTCTGGAGCTGCTTTCCTATGATACGGAAAAGCAGGAAGCGGTGCTGGCGGTGGATTGCTCCAAGGGTACATATATCCGTACCCTTTTTATGGATCTTGCAGCGGCGGCGGGGTGCCTTGGCACCATGGCGGCTCTGCGGCGTACCAGATCCGGCCGGTTTTCGGTGAAGGATGCGGTGCCTTTGGCGGAATTAATGGCACTTTTAGAGCAAAAAAACGCCGAAAAACACTTCATTTCTTTAGAAAAAGTATTGGATTTCTTGCCTGTTTACCGGCCGGAGGCCTTTTATGCCACCCTCTTGAAAAACGGCTGCGAGGTGGCGGCAAAGAAATTGAAAAACCTACCGGAGACCCTCTGCACCGTCTATCAGGGCGATGCGCTGGTGGGGCTCGGGAATCTGATCGAAAAGGACGGAGAGACCTTTTTTAAGGTCGTGACGCATTTATGACAGTTATCGCAATCGGAGATTTCGATGGCGTTCATCGGGGCCATCAGGAGATCCTGCATCAATTGAAAACTTGGGCAGCCTCCCTGCAGGCCGAGGCCATGGTGCTGTCCTTTGATACGAACACAAAGGGGCGCAGGGTGATCACAGAAACCTCCATGAAGGAGTGGTACCTGCGGCAGTATGGGATCGGGCAATGCAAGATCCTTTCCTTTGGGGAATGGAAAGAGGTCCCCGCCGAAGAGTTTGTTCATTTTCTGAAAAATGAACTGGGTGCGGTGGGGCTAGTCTGCGGCCCGGATTTCCGCTTCGGTAAGGAGCGGGGCGGCAATGAATTTACCCTGATCAGCGGGGGAATTGCTGTGAAAAAGCTGAATAATGTGATGGCCGAGGATGTGCGTATCAGCTCCTCCTCCATCCGGAAATATCTGGAGGCGGGGGATCTGGAGCGGGCCGAGGAACGGTTGGGCCATCCCTTCTGCCTGATGGGGACTGTCTGCCATGGCAAGGGCCTGGCCCGGCAGTACGGTACCCCTACGGTGAACCTTTCTGTGAGTGAGCGGCAGCTGCTGCCCCCCTTCGGCGTTTATGCCGCTTGGGTAGAGGCAGAGGGCGTTCGCTACCCGGCAGCCGCTAATATCGGGGTGCGCCCCACGGTGGAAAACGGCGGCCTGCCCAATCTGGAGGCCCATATTCTGGGGGAGGTGCCGGATCTTTATGATAAAGAGATCCGGGTGGAGTTGAAATCCTACCTTCGCCGGGAGATGAAATTTGAAACAAAAGAGCAGTTATTTTTGCAGATCCAAAAGGATGGGGAACAAAGTAAAGCAAGATTGGAGATGCTCAAATGAAATATAGATTGATTGCCGCTCTGCTTTGCTGCCTGCTGCTGTTCAGCAGCTGCAAGGAGCAGGCGGTCACCAAGGAGCAGGAGGAAAGCGGCGGCACCGGCTACGGTGTGAGCCAAAAGAGCGCCATCACCCTGCAGGATCTTTATGATCTGCGTCCCGGTACCGCCCGGGAAACGGTGCTGAGTGCGCTGGGCAGCGCCCAATCCTTCATTATTGCTGAAAATAATACCGATACCTACCGGTTGGCAGACGGGGAAACTTTGGTACTCACCTATACTGAGGCCGGGAAGATCAAAACCGCTGTGCTGACCGATACCTCCGGAAAAAAGCAGGATTTTTTCGGATATCTGAATGAACTGGGGATCCTGCTGAATTATACTCCCGGTAGCACCGTTGTGGTGGAGGAGCCCGATGCGGAGAAGCCCGAACCTGAGAGCCCCGATGAAACACCGGTGGTGAATGTGGATGGATCCGGGTATTTTTCCGGGAAGCAGTACAGCTATGAGCTGGCCGATCAGATCCTGGCCATCGGTGCCGAGCGGGAAACGGTGGTTTCTGCCCTGGGAAAGCCCAATAGCTTCAGCTCTGTTTCCTTCCGGAAGGATAGCTATCTGGTGGATGTTTATTCCATGGAGGATGGCAGCACCCTTTATCTGGACTACGGCTACACCCGCACTAAGCTGCGGGCGGTGCAGAAGATCAAGGGCGGCGCTGCCTCCAATTATCTGGGCAGCTGGGAAGAGGAGGAAAAGCCTTCCGGCTATCTCCGCACCGCCCGGAACGCGCAGTTGTTCAGCAATCTGAAAAAGAATGCTAAGCCCTCCGAGATCTATCGCCGCTTTGGGGCGCCCGATTGGCTGGAGGGGAACACCACCCGATACCGGGATGCCTATCAGCTGCTGGACGGATCGGTGTTCTATCTGGATTTTGGCTCTGACCATAACGCTCTGACGGCGGCGGTGCTGCAAAAATCCAACGGAACCATTGTCAACTATACTTTGAGGTAACCTTATGAAACATTTGATCGCTTTCTTTGCGGTTTTGATGCTGCTTTTCAGCTTTTCCGGCTGCAAAAAGACCAAAGAAGATCTGAAATTTTATGTTGTTCCCGGGGAGGCGGTCACCGCCTCTATGGGGGACAGCGCCATCCTTTCAGCTGCCAAGGCCGAAGGCCGTGTGGCCTTCACCGGCGAGGATCTTGCCGGCTGGCTCTGGGAGGAGCACCGGGTGCAGCTGAGAAATGTGGCGGTTAAGGGCGGCCAGACCGATGGAGGCAGCCCTCTGTTTCAGGCTGCTGCGGGGGATTATTTTGTGCTGACGGTGGGGAACCGGATCATCTATACCGGCAGTTTTGCCCCGGCCAACGGCTCGGTCAAGGCCTTGAAAAATCCCTATATTCAGGACGGGGCCGACGATACCTTCTACCTTTTGGTAGACCGCAAGTATGCGGAAGGGGAGGATCCCCGGGCCAATACCTATTTATATGATTATCTGGTGGAGCAGCAGTTGCTGGTCTCTGCCATTCAGGAAGCAGAATAAGGAGTTCATGTTATGGCACCACCGCCTCCCGGCGGACCTCGCCGGAAACCGCTGACAAAAGAAGAAAGAAAAAATGCCCCGAAGCTCACCTGGCCGTTGGCAAAAAGGATCCTTTCCTGGCTGCGGCCTTATCGGGGGCGGCTGGGGCTGGTTTTGGTGTGCATTACCGTATCTGGTGTTTTAGGGGTCGTGCCCTCCCTGTTGACCGGCCAGATGATCGATCGGGGTCTTTACGGCGGGAATGTGGAGCTTTTGATCCGGCTGGCGCTCCTTTCTTTGGGAGTGCTGATCCTATCCAATGTGATCTCTGCCGGGGAGGTGTATCTTACCAGCTGGATCGGCCAGCATATCACCTTCGATATGCGCAATAAGATGTATGCCCACCTGCAAAAGATGGGGCATCGGTTCTTTACCTCCAATCTGCAGGGGGACATCATCACCCGTATGACCGAGGATATCGGCGGCGTGCAGCAGGTGATCTCCTCCACCTTCCTGAATGTATTCAGCAATGTTGCTACCGTGGTGATCGTGCTGATCACCCTCTTCGAGAAAAGCTGGGTGCTGGCACTGGTGGGCATCGCCATGGTGCCGCTGCTGGTGATCCCCACCAAGTTGGTGGGGCGGAAACGTTGGCAGATCGCCGATGCTACTCAGAAGCAGCGGGATAAATCCAACCAGATCCTCAATGAGACCTTAAGCGTCAGCGGCCAGCTGCTGGTCAAGTTGTTTACCAATGAGGAACGGGAGTATGCGGCCTATGAGGCTATCAACCGGGAGACCACCCGCCCGGCCATCCGGGAACGGTTGATGGGGCTTTGGTTCTGGCGTACCCTGCGGGTCCTGCGGGGGATGGTGCCGCTGCTGGTGTATGTGGCCTCCGGCTTTGTTATGTTCCGGCTGAGCGGAGATCTCACGGTGGGGGATGTGACGGTGATCGTCTCCCTCATTAATCGGCTGTATCAGCCGGTGGATCAGTTGCTGGGCGTGCAAAGCGATGTGATCCGCTCTATGGCGCTTTTTACCCGTATTTTTGAATATTTTGATATGAAACCCGAGGTGGAAAGCCCCGAAAACGGGTACCGTCCTGCAGAAGTGCGGGGGGATATTGCCTTCCATCATGTGGAATTTTCCTATTCCGATGAAAAGGAACTGCTGCATGATATCTCCTTCCGGGCGGATGGGGGAAAGACCATCGCCATTGTGGGGGCCAGCGGCAGCGGAAAATCCACCCTGGTCAATCTGATTCCCCGCCTTTATGATGTGCAGGAGGGCAGCGTAACGCTGGATGGGGTGGATCTACGGGAATGGGATCTGACCGCCCTGCGGCAGCAGGTGGCGGCAGTTACGCAGGAAACCTATTTGTTTAACGATACGGTGCGGGCAAACCTGCTTTATGCCAAGCAGGATGCCACCGATGAGGAACTGGAGCGTGCCTGCCGGGACGCCAATATTCATGATTTTATTATGTCCTTGCCCCAAGGCTACGATACTGAGGTGGGCAACCGGGGCTTTAAGCTTTCCGGCGGCGAAAAGCAGCGGATCTCCATCGCCCGGGCGATCCTGAAGGATCCCAAGGTGCTGATCCTGGATGAGGCCACCTCCTCCTTGGACTCCATCTCCGAAAGCCTGATCCAGGAGGCTATCGGGCCTCTGCTGAAGGGGCGCACCTCCATTGTGATCGCCCATCGGCTCACCACAGTATTAGCGTCGGATGAGATCCTGGTGATGAAGGACGGCCGGATCGTGGAGCGGGGCTGCCATGCGGAGCTTTTGGAACAAAACGGCGTGTACCGGGAACTGTATGAAACGCAGTTCCGCTATGCCCTGGACGATTATGAGCAAAGAAAACACAGTGTAAATTTACACCACTCGGAGGAACCAAAAAATGTTTGAGAAAGTAACAGAGTATCTGAATCAGACCGTGCCCGGGGAGATCATTCCCGGCTGTGACCTTTTGATCTACCGCAAAGGGGAGCTGATCTACCGGAAGCAATTCGGCTGGCGCAATTACTTAAAGACCGAGGGGGTGCGGGAGGATGATTATTACTTCCTCTATTCCTGCACCAAGGTGATGACCACCGCTGCCGCCATGAGTCTGGTGGAGCAGGGCAGGTTGGAGCTGGATGCCCCTCTTGCCCGGTATCTGCCTGCCTTTGCGGAGGTGAAGCTGAAAGACGGCACCGCCCCCAAGGCTCCCATTATGATCTGGCAGCTCTTTTCCATGGCCGCCGGCATGAACTATGATCTGAAATCTGTACCTATTTTAGAGGTGCTGCAGAAGGATCCCGATGCCTCTACAGTGGATGTAGTGAATGCCATGGCGCAGGTTCCTCTGGAATATGAGCCCGGCACCAACTATCAGTACAGCCTGGCTCATGATGTGCTGGCAGCGGTGATCGAAGCCATTACCGGAAAAAATTTGGAAGAATATCTGCGGGAGTGGGCATGGGAGCCGCTGGGGCTGACCCACCTTTCTTTCCACCATACCGCCGAAAGCCGCAAAAAGCTGCAGGCTCAGTATGTCTGGAACGGTGAAAAGAGGACCCACAGCCGCCGGGGAAATGAAAATCCCTACATCTTCGGCCCCAATTATTACAGCGGCGGTGCAGGGTTGATCGCGCAGGCGAAGGATTTTGCCGAATTTCTCTCGGCCCTTGCCACCGGCAAGCTGCTGAAACCGGAGACCATCGATCTCTGGCGTACCTCTCGCCATTGTAAAAATGCCAGCGACCGTTTCCGTGCCGGGAACCGGTTTAAGCCCTTTGAGTATGCGCTGGGGGTGCGGGTATTCCAATATCCGGAATTTACGGCCGGTCATACCCCCATCGGGGTTTTCGGCTGGGACGGCGCCGCCGGCAGCCATGCCCTGATTGACTCTGAAAATGAGATCGCCATCTGCTATATGCAGCACGTCTGCAGCTGCGGCTTCGCTTATGAAACGGTGTTCCCCACCGTTCGTGAGTTGATCTATGAGGAACTGGGCTTTTGAAGATCTATAAAAAGGAACGGATCTATCAGGAGGGCTGCGGCATCCTGATCCAGCCCCATAAGGTGACCGAGGAGCCGGAGCACCTCCATGAATTCATCGAGGCGGTGTATATCATGGACGGTACCGGCGTGCACAGTATCGGCGGCATCGAATACCGGGTCAAGCGGGGGGCTCTGCTTTTTATCAATTACCGCCAGACCCATTATTTCAAGGCAAATCATCAGATGGAGATCTGGGATATCCTCATCGATCCAGAATGGCTCAGCGAGAGGCTGATCGATCCGGAAAATGCCTTTGAACTGCTGACCTTATCGGGTTTTTCCGATTTTCAGCAGGAGATCGATACCGAAAATCCGCTGATCCATTTTCACGCCGCCGAGCGCACCCGGCTGGAGACCATCCTGCGGGAGATGTATGAAGAGCAGGAACGGGCGGCCATCGGCTATGAAACAGTGCTGAAGGCCTATGTAAATATTCTGCTCACCCTGATCTTCCGTAAAATGTCACCGGGCGGTAAGCCCATTGGGCTCGCACCGGAGTTTCTGCAATATATCCGGGAGCATTGCGCCGAAAAGCTGACGCTGGAATCCCTCTCCAAAAGCTGCTTTTACAATCCCGCCTATTTCAGCCGTCTTTTTAAAGAGCATTACGGCATGACCCTTACCGAGTTTATCAATCGAAGCCGCATGGAGCTGGCGGAGCGGCTGCTGGCAGAAACCAATCTTTCTGTTGAAGAGATCGCCGCCCGGGCGGGATTTTCCAGCCGCAATGCTTTTTATAAAATTTTTAAAGAAAAGACCGGAATGACTCCTCAGCAGTATCGTAAAAAATAGGTACAAAATCGGGTAAAAATTCAACATTGCCGTAAAAAAATCCTTATGCTAAAATGAATGCATAAGGATTTTTTATTACTGGAGGTAATATTATGGTCAAATTAAACCGAAAAATGTTGGAAGATAAGATCTATGCCTGCTGGATCGGTAAGAATATCGGCGGCACCATCGGCGGCCCCTTTGAGGGGAAAAAAGAGCTGCTGGATGTAAAGGGCTTTGTTTCTGAAAAGGGGGAGCCCCTGCCCAACGACGATCTGGACCTGCAATTGGTCTGGCTCTGCGCCATGGAGGAGGTGGGCCCCTATCAGCTCACCGCCCGGGAGCTGGGGGAGTATTGGATCAATTACCTGCCGCCCCATTGGAATGAGTACGGCATCGGCAAGGCCAATATGAAGGCCGGAGTCATGCCGCCTCTTTGCGGAGAGCTGAATAATGAGCAATGGAAACATTCCAACGGCGCCTGGATCCGCTCGGAGATCTGGGCCTGCCTGGCGCCGGGCTTTCCCCAGATCGCCCGCCGCTATGCCTTTGAGGACGCCTGCATCGATCATGGCATGAGCGAGGGCACTGTGGCGGAGCAGTTCACCGCCACCCTGGAGAGTCTGGCCTTCTTTGCCACTGATATCCGCCAGGTACTGGAAGAAGCGCTGGAGGCTATTCCTGCCGAAAGCCGGGTGGCCAAGGCTGTTCGCCTGGTGATGGAGGGCTACGACCGGGGAGATGATTGGAAGGATGTCCGCAATGCGCTGGTGGAGCAGAGCAAGGATATCGGCTGGTTCCAGGCCCCTGCCAATGTGGGCTTTGCGGTTCTGGGTCTGCTGTACGGCGAGGGAGACTTCAAGAAGTCCATGCTTTATGCTGTTAACTGCGGCGATGATACTGATTGCACCGCCGCCACCGTGGGCGCCTTCCTGGGAATCTTCTATGGTATGGACGGCATCCCCAAGGATTGGGCGGAATATATCGGTGATAAGATCATCACCATTTCGGTGGATCGCTCCTACCGTCGGGTAAAATCCTTGGAGAGTTGCACTGAGCTGACCCGTCGGGTCATGCAGATGATCCCCACCGTTCTTATTGCCAACGGTATCCCCGCCGAGCTGACCGATGGGGAAACTTCTCTGGAAATTGATAAAAACTTTGCCATCAACAGCAAAAAATATCGCAGCGATTATGAGATGGATCCCCTTGTTCGTTCTCAGAACTGCATTGATGTGTGGAGCAGCGCTTTGATGCGGGTACGGGCTGAATTTGATCGGCTGCCTCAGCTGCTGCCGGGAGAATCGGTCACGGTGACCCTGAATGTCAACAATAAGATGCCTTGCCCGCTGAATCTGGATATCCGCCTGATTCTGCCGGAGGGGGTCACAGCCGACCGGAAGTACGGCAGAATGTATGTGGATCATAAGAGCGCTTTGGGGGATAACTGGTCCTTCACCCTGACCGCCACCGAGGAAATGAAGGCGATGAACCGTATCATTGTAGAGATGGACTGCCCCGGCAGACCCCAGCCCGCTCTCTTTGTAATTCCCGTATTAGCCCAATAATGATGAACAGCCGAGGAAATTTTTTCCTCGGTTGTTGATTTTTTTATAAGGAAGTTCTATAATAATTTAAAAAGGTTTCTGCGGTTTTCCAGAATACCTTCTTTTCGCAGCTTGCTGATCTCGGCAGAAAGGCCGCTGCGGTCTACCTCCAGATAATCTGCCAGTTCCTGGCGGTCGAAGGGGATCTCAAAGGTATTGCTCCCCGCCACCTTGGCCTGCAGCATCAGGTAAGCCATCAGCTTATCCCGGGTGGTGCGCTTGGCAACGATCTCGATCTTCCGGTGGAACAAAATGGTCTTGGTGGCCAGATCCTTCATTAGATTAAAGATTAGCTGCTGGTGAAAGCCGCAGTTATTGGAGCAGGTATGCAAAATGTGGCTGCAATCGATGAGCATGATCTCGCAGGGCTCATTGGCGATCACTGAGACCGGGATCGCCTGAATCTCGGCGCAGGCAAAGGCCTCCCCGAAAAGCTGGGCGGCCCCCACTTCCGAAAGGATGCTGCGGTTGCCGTAATAATCCACCTGATGGATTTGGGCGGAGCCGGAAAGAACGATCCCGATATATTTTGCGGGATTTCCCTCGGCAAGGATGGTATATTTTTTATCAAAATGCTCCACCCTTGCACCCAAGCAGCCCAGCATCCGGAGGAGATCTTCCTCTTCGATCTGATCAAAAAGCGGGCATTTGCGTAAAATTTCCAGATATTTTTTCATTATTTTTCTCCGTTTGTTGAAAATTCAACAGAAATTCCGGGCTTATTATACTATAATATCCCCAGAAAAGCAAGGAGGAAACGAATAATGAAACGAAAAATCATAAAAATAGATGAAGATAAATGCAATGGCTGCGGCGCTTGCGCTGCTGCCTGCCATGAGGGCGCCATTGAGATGGTAAACGGAAAGGCCCGGCTCACCCGTGAGGATTATTGCGACGGGCTGGGAGATTGCCTGCCGGCCTGCCCCACCAACGCTATCACCTTCGAGGAGCGGGAGGCTCCGGCCTATGATGAAGAGGCGGTTCGGGCGGCAAAAATGAAAAAATTCGGTGTAAAATTACCCTGCGGTTGCCCCGGTACTCAATCTAAGGAGATCAAGCGGGAGGCGCCGGTGCAGGGCAAAGTTGCGGCGGTGACCAGCCAGCTTTCTCAATGGCCCTGCCAGATCAAGCTGGTGCCCGTGAATGCCCCCTACTTTGATGGAGCCAATCTGCTGGTAGCTGCAGATTGCACCGCCTTTGCCTATGGAAATTTCCATCAGGAGTTTATCCGCAACCACATCACCCTCATCGGCTGCCCCAAGCTGGATGAAGGGGATTATGCAGAAAAGCTGACCCAGATCATTGCAAATAATAACATAAAAAGTGTAAAAATCGTTCGGATGGAGGTCCCCTGCTGCGGCGGGATCGAAAATGCGGTGAAGCGTGCTTTGCAGGCCAGCGGCAAGTTCATTCCCTGGCAGGTGGTGACCGTTTCCACGGACGGAAGAATATTAGAATGAATAGGGTAGACCCCTAAGGAGAATAACATGAACATTACCAAGGATATCAGGTACATCGGTGTGAATGACCATAAAGTGGATCTTTTCGAAGGGCAGTATAAGGTGCCCAACGGAATGTCTTATAATTCCTATGCAATTTTGGATGAAAAGATCGCTATTATGGACTCGGTGGATGCAGGCTTTACCCATGAATGGTTGGATAATATCCAGAATACGCTGGGCAACAGGAACCCCGATTATCTCATCGTGCAGCATATGGAGCCGGATCATTCCGCTAACATTGTGAATTTTATCAAAGCCTATCCCGATGCCAAGATCGTGGCCTCTGCAAAGGCCTTTGCCATGATGAAGAATTTCTTTGGCACCGATTTTGCCGAAAAGCAGGTGGTGGTAGGAGAAGGGGACACCCTCTCTTTAGGAAAGCATACCCTGACTTTTGTGACCGCACCCATGGTTCACTGGCCGGAGGTCATCGTGACCTACGACAGTACCGATAAGGTCTTATTCTCTGCCGATGGCTTCGGGAAGTTCGGGGCCCTGGATGTGGAGGAGCCTTGGGCAGATGAAGCCCGCCGGTATTTTATCGGGATCGTGGGCAAATACGGCGTTCAGGTGCAGAATCTGCTAAAAAAGGCCGCCGGCCTGGATATTGCAATCATCTGCCCTCTGCACGGCCCGGTGCTGACCGAGGATCTGGGCTATTACCTGAATCTCTATAACACCTGGTCCGGTTATCAGCCGGAGGAGGAAGGCATCGTGATCGCCTATACCTCTGTTTACGGCAACACCAAAAAAGCGATGCAGCAGCTGGCTGAAAAGCTGTCCGCCAACGGCTGCCCCAAGGTGATCGTTCATGATCTTGCCCGCTGCGATATGGCTGAGGCAGTAGGTGATGCCTTCCGCTACAGCAAGTTGGTGCTGGCAACCACCACCTATAATGCGGAGATCTTCCCCTTTATGCGGGAGTATATCAATCATCTCACCGAGCGGAATTTCAGCAACCGCACGGTGGCTCTGGTGGAGAACGGAAGCTGGGCGCCTATGGCCGCCAAGGTGATGAAGGGAATGCTGGAAAAGAGCAAAAACATTACCTTTGCGGAAAATACTGTGAAGATCCTTTCTGCACTCAACGAAGAAAGCGCCGCCCAGCTGGAGGCACTGGCCGAGGAGCTCTGCCGGGATTATCTGGCTCAGCAGGATTCCACCGCCAATAAAAATGATATGACCGCCCTCTTTAATATCGGCTACGGTCTGTATGTGGTCACCTCCAACGACGGAAAGAAGGATAATGGCCTGATCGTCAATACGGTGACGCAGGTCACCAACAGCCCCAACAGAATCGCCGTGACCATCAATAAGGAGAATTACTCCCACCATGTGATCCGGCAGACCGGCAAGATGAATATCAACTGCCTTACGGTGGATGCGCCCTTCAAGGTCTTTGAATCCTTTGGCTTTGTGAGCGGCCGGAATGTGGATAAATTTGCCAACTGCGAGCCGCTGCGCTCTGATAATGGGCTGGTGTTCCTGCCTCGGTATATCAATTCCTTTATGTCCCTGAAGGTGGAGCAGTATCTGGATCTGGATACCCACGGGATGTTCATCTGCTCCGTTACCGAGGCCAGAGTGCTTTCCGACCGAGAGACGATGACCTATAGCTTTTACTATGAAAATGTGAAGCCCAAGCCCCAGACAGAGGGGAAAAAAGGGTATGTTTGCAAGATCTGCGGATATATTTATGAAGGAGAGACCCTTCCCGAGGATTTTATTTGCCCCTTATGCAAGCACGGTGCTGCAGATTTTGAAGAAATAAAATAATTTTGGAGGATCAAACGATGTGTGAAAACAGATTTTATGTTTGCGAGCATTGCGGCAATATTGTGGGAATGATCCACGATGCAGGGGTTCCCATGATGTGCTGCGGCCAGAAGATGACAAAGCTGGAGCCGGGTACGGTGGAAGCCAGCGTAGAGAAGCACCTGCCGGTGGTGGCGGTGGAGGGCAATACCGTGAAGGTAACGGTTGGCTCTGTGGCCCATCCCATGACCGAGGAGCACAGCATCACCTGGATCTACCTGCAGACCGATCGTGGCGGCCAGCGGAAATGCCTGGCACCGGGAGCGGAGCCGGTGGTGACCTTTGCTCTGGCTGAGGAAAAGCCGGTGGCAGTATATGCATATTGCAATCTTCATGGATTGTGGAAAACGGAGGTATAAAAAATGCTGAACGCTAAAGTACATGAGCTGCTCAATCAGCAGATCAACAAGGAATTTTATTCTGCCTATCTGTATCTGGATTTTTCCAATTACTTCAAGGCTCAGGGGCTGGACGGTTTTGCCAATTGGTATATGATCCAGGCCCAGGAGGAGCGGGATCATGCCATGCTCTTCTATACCTACCTGCAGAATGAGAATATGCCGGTGACCTTAGAGGCCATCGCTAAGCCGGATAAGACCTTTGAAAGCCATATGGCTGTTCTGGAGGCAGGTCTGGCCCATGAGGAATATGTAACCTCTCTCATCAACGATATCTATGGCGCTGCCTATGATGTGCGGGATTTCCGTACTATGCAGTTTCTGGATTGGTTTGTGAAGGAGCAGGGGGAAGAGGAGACCAATGCCAATGATATGATCTCTAAAATGGAGCTGTTCGGCTCCGATCCCAAGAGTCTGTATATGCTCAATCAGGAGCTGGCAGCAAGAGTTTATAGCGCACCGTCTTTAGTGCTGTAATAATTACTTCGGAGGTAAACGAAAATGAAAAAATATGTATGTGATGTATGCGGTTGGGTCTACGATGAAGCTGTGGGCGATCCCGATAACGGCATCGAGCCTGGTACTCCCTTTGAGGAGCTGCCCGAGGATTTTGAGTGCCCTCTTTGCGGCGTAGGCAAGGATAACTTCAGCGAAGAATAAGCAAAAAGGAGAAGCGAATGCTTCTCCTTTTTAAGTATCCTTTTTGTGAGGTTAGTAATCCTTCAACAAACGGCGTACATTGCTGATAATCAGTAAAAGATCTTCTTCGTTGAGCTTCTGAAGCTCTCCCAGAGCAGTTTGAACCAAGGCGGGATGAGTAGTACCTTCGTCGAAAAATTGCTGAGGGGTTACACCGAAATACTCGCAGATCGCTAAAAACTCCGAAAGAGGAGGTAAGGCTTTACCCGAAGAAATGTTATAAACATAACTGCGGCTATGACCAAGATCATAACTCATTCGATACTCGGAAACACCCTTTTGAAGACGGAGCTGCGTGATACGGTCACGAATAAATTTCGTATCCATTTTTTATCACCTCACTTACCTATATTTTAATCCATTAAAGTGGATTTGTATACAAATAAATTACGTTTTTATGTGAATTAAGGTCATTAAATTTCGTTAAGTGACAAAAATCGCTAAAAATTACGTTGATCACAGCAACAATTGATGGTTTTTTCATTTATTTCTCCGATTTTCTCACACAAAAAACACAATCCTCCGCTATACTGAAAACGCAGGAAAGGAACGGTGTAAAGCGAAAAATGGCAACGATGATCTTTGAACGGCAGGAAAAAAAGTATCTGCTTACCGATGGGCAGAAGGAAGAATTTCTGCAGCGGATCCGCCCCTTTGTTACGGAGGATGAGCACGGTGCTTATACCCTCACCAATCTTTATTTTGATAACGATTGCTTCGGCAGCATCCGCCGCTCCATGGAAAAACCGGCCTTCAAAGAAAAAATGCGGCTGCGGGGCTACGGTACTCCCGGCCGGGAGGATCCGGTGTTCTGGGAACTGAAAAAGAAGTTTAAGGGAACCGGTTATAAGCGCCGGATCGTGACCACTCCCCGGGCGATGGAGGACTATCTTCAAAAGGGTATCCCTCTGCCGGACAGCCAGAGTTTCCGGGAGCTGGATCATGTGTTGCACGCCCAGCAGCTCCGTCCCCGCATTTATCTTGCCTATGACCGGGTGGCTTATTATGCAAAAGAAGATCATAATATCCGCATTACCTTCGATGAAAACATCCGTTATCGTTGGCAGGATCTTTCGCTGACCGCCGGCGATCACGATTGCCGGATCTATCCCACCCCCGGCCATCTGATGGAATTGAAGGTCTTTTACCGGATGCCCCTTTGGCTGGTAGAGATCCTCACAGAGCTGAAAATTTACCCGGTTTCATTCTCAAAATACGGAAAAATATTTGAAAAGGAGGGCATTTCGGTATGCTCAATAATATCTTAGGTGCGGAAATGACTGTTTCCGGCGTGGCGGTCTGTACCCTGGTTTCTCTGGTGTTGGGGTTGATCATCGCGCTGGTCTACCGGTTTACCAACCGGGAATGTTCCAATCATTTTCTGGTTGCACTATTTCTCTTGCCATCCTTGGTGCAATGTGTTATTATGATGGTGAACGGCAATTTAGGTGCCGGCGTGGCGGTGGCAGGAGCGTTCAGCCTGGTGCGTTTCCGCTCGGCTCAGGGCTCGGCCCAGGAGATCTGCATCATCTTTCTGGCCATGGCGGTGGGGCTTTCCACCGGTATGGGCTATGTGGGTTTTGCGGCCATGTTTACCGTGGCGTTGATGGCGGCTTTTATTCTGGCCTGCAAGCTGCTCTTTAAGACCGCCCATGGGGATCGGCGGCTGAAGATCGTGATCCCTGAGGATGTGGATTATACCACCGCTTTTGAGGATCTTTTTCAAAGCTATACCACCCGCTGCGTGCTGGAGCGCACCAAAACCACCAATATGGGCAGCCTTTTTGAACTGACCTACCGGGTGCGGCTGAAGGATGCCGCCAAGGAAAAGGAGCTGTTGGATGCTATCCGTTGCCGCAACGGTAACCTGATGGTTTCCTTTACCGCTATTGCAATGGAAAAAGAAACATTATAAAAGGGGATGAAAAAATGAACAAGAAGGATTTCACTTTACTGGTAGCAGACGATGACCGCCGCATTCGGCAGATGCTGTCCCTTTACCTGAAGGGGCATGGCTATAATGTGCTGGAGGCTGAAAACGGGGAGCAGGCGCTGGATGTGTTCTATGCCAACAGCAGCAGGATCGATCTGGTATTGCTGGATGTGATGATGCCCGGGCGGGACGGTTTTTCCGTTTTGGAGGAACTGCGGGATACCTCACTGATCCCGGTCATTATGGTGACTGCCAAGGATCAGGAATATGATCAGCTGAAGGGCTTCAAATGCGGTGCGGATGATTACATCAGCAAGCCTTTTTCTCCCACCATTCTGCTGGCGCGGATCGAATCGGTGCTTCGCCGGTGCTCTCCTAAGGCAGGGAACGAGGTGCTGCACTGCGGCACCATGGAACTACGAATGAAGAGCAAATCCTTGAAGGTAGACGGCCAGTATGTGCCCCTGACTCAGAAGGAGTTTGATCTGCTGGCCTACCTGATGAACAATCCCCGGGAGGTCCTTACCCGCAATCAGATCCTTAATGCCATCTGGAATTACGATTATGAAGGGGATCCCCGCACGGTGGATACCCATATCAAGCAGCTGCGGGCCAAGTTGAAGGCCAACGGTACCTTTATCCGCACCATTCACGGGCTGGGATATTTATTTGACAACGAATGAAATACTCCATCAAAGCAAAAATGACCCTCCTGGTAGCGGTCATCATTGTGGCGATGATGGGCAGTATGCTGCTGGCCAGCTTTTTTCTGGCAGAGCCCTTTATGATCAGCCGGCAGAAGGCGAATATCCGGGATCTTTACCGGTCGTTAAGCAGTGAATATTCCGATGATACGGCGGTTCTTGCGGAGCTTTTGCGAAAGTATGAGGACAGCAGCTTCCTGCAGGTGGAGATCTTCAGCCAGAACGGTAGCCTGATCTATACCTCCGGCCGTCGGATGGATGAGGGCTTCGGCGGGTTCCGGGGCGGCTTGGTCTTTGATCGGTTTGATCCCTCCCGTTATACCGCATCCCCCCAGGTGCAGCGCTCCGGTGCGGCAGACCGGGAGATGCTGATGCTTTATGGCCTCCTGACCTTAGAGGATGGCACCCAACGCTATATTTCCATCGAAACACCGGTGGAGGCCATCTCCGGCACGGTGCAGGTGCTGAATATTCTAACCCTCATTATTTCGGTGCTGGTGGCAGCAGCAGGCTGCCTGGTGGCATGGATCTATGCCTCTAAATTTTCCAGACCCATCATCGAGATCAGCCGTAACGCCAAGCAGGTGGCGGCGCTGGATTTCTCCCATCGGGCCGATATCCAAAGTTCTACTGCCGAGATCGCCGATCTGGCGGTGAGCATCAATGCCATGAGCGGGCAGTTGGAGACCTTTATCAATCAGCTGATGGAAAAAAACCGTCAGCTGGCCGAGGATAATCTGCGCCTTGCTCGGGAAGAGGAGATGCGCCGCAGCTTTGTGGCGAATGTTTCCCATGATCTGAAAAGCCCTCTGGCGGTGCTGGGCGGCTATGCTGAGATGCTGAAGGAGCACACGGAAGGGATCGACCCTGAGGCTTGCTATGATGTGATCATCGAAGAAACGGCAGTCATGAACGAAATGATCCGCTCCATGCTGGATGTCTCCGCTCTGGAAAACGGCCTGCGGGAACTGAAAACCGTTCCGCTGGAGCTGGGTGAATGGCTCACGGAACTTACCGCCCGGGAACAGCCGCTGATGGAAAAGAAGGGCCTCTCTCTGAGTGACTCCTTTGCATCGGGGCTCACGGTGCAGGCAGATCCCGAGACCCTGGCCCGGGCTGTATTGAATATTTATCAGAATGCCAAGGCCCATACGCCTCCCGGCGGCCGGATCGAGGCCGCTTTGCTGCGCAGCGGAAATGAGGCGGTGTTCTCGGTTTATAATGACGGTGAAAATATCCCTGCCGATAAGCTGGATAAGATCTGGGATAGCTTCTATAAAACCGATGAGGCCCGCACCCGGGATGAACAAAATAACGTGGGATTGGGCTTGTATATTGTCAAGACCATTACCACTGCCCACGGCGGCCGCTGCGGGGCGATCAACGAAGAAAAAGGCGTGCGGTTCTGGATCGCATTGCCGCTTTTAAAAAACTCCTGAAAAGGAGTTTTTTTATTGGAGTAAAATAATTTACCTCCTTAACTACTTTTAAAATGTACCAAAATATGAACAAAATAGAGGATAAATTTTGGGTTGGTGTTGTGTTGACGATGGGGGAGTTTATTGGTATAATTAAATAGTTAATTATTTGTTTGGAGGTACCCCATGTTAAAACGACTTGCGGGGTGCATTCGGGAATACAAAACCGCATCCATTCTGTCCCCGGTGATCGTGATGCTGGAGGTTGTGATCGAATGTATCATCCCCTTTTTGACCGCTGAGCTGGTCAACGAGATCAAGGCAGGCTGTGAATTGAATGAGCTTTTGAAGTTCGGCGCCATCCTTTTGGTGCTGGCGGCCTGCTCTCTTACCTGCGGCTGGCTGGCCGGCCATTTCTGCGCCACCGCCGCCTGCGGCTTTGCCAAGAACCTGCGGAAGGATCTTTTTTATAATGTCCAGCGGTTCTCTTTCGGCAATATCGATAAGTTTTCCACCTCCAGCCTGGTCACCCGCCTGACCACCGATGTGGCAAACGTGCAGATGGCCTATATGATGCTGGTGCGCACCGCCTTCCGCTCCCCCTTTATGCTGATCTTTGCCTTCTTTATGGCCTTTTATATGGGCGGTAAAATGGCTTGGGTCTTTGCGGTGGTGATCCCGATTTTGGGCTTCGGGCTGTTTCTCATTGCCCGCAAGGCCATGCCCATCTTCCGGAAGGTGTTCCGGAAATACGATAACCTGAATAATTCCGTGCAGGAAAATATCCAGGGGATGCGGGTAGTAAAGGCCTATGTGCGGGAGGATCGGGAGATCGAAAAGTTCGGTGTTGCCGCTGAGGATGTCTGTGCCGATTTCACCCGGGCCGAAAAGTTGCTGGCTTTCAATAACCCCCTGATGCAGCTCTGCCTGCACGTGGTGATGCTGGTGGTTATCTTCTTCGGCTCCCAGCTGATCATCAATTCGGGGGGCGCAGAGCTGGATGTTGGCCAGCTTTCCGCCCTTCTGACCTACGGAATGCAGATCCTGATGAGCTTGATGATGCTTTCCATGATCTTTGTGATGATCACCATGTCGGCTGAATCTGCCCGCCGGATCGTGGAGGTGCTGGATGAGCAAAGCACCGTGACCAATCCCCAAAACCCTCGCTATGAGGTGGCAGACGGTTCTTTGGATTTCGAAAAGGTAAGCTTTAAATATTCTGCTAAGGCGAAGGAATTTGCCCTGCAGGAGATCAATCTGCATATCAAGTCCGGCCAGACCGTGGGGATCATCGGCGGTACCGGCAGCAGTAAAACTACCCTGATCCAGCTGATCTCCCGCCTTTATGACGTAACAGAGGGTTCTGTGAAGGTCGGCGGTGTGGATGTGCGGGAATATGATCTGGAGACCCTGCGGAATCAGGTGGCGGTGGTGCTGCAGAAGAATGTGCTTTTTTCCGGTTCTATCAAGGAAAACCTGCGCTGGGGCAACCTGGAGGCCACCGATGAAGAGCTGATCCATGCCTGCAAGCTGGCCTGCGCCCATGAATTTATCACCCAGTTCCCCGATGGATATGATACCCATATTGAGCAGGGCGGAACCAATGTTTCCGGCGGCCAGAAGCAGCGTCTTTGTATTGCCCGGGCCTTGCTGAAAAAGCCCAAGGTGCTGATTCTGGATGACTCCACCAGCGCGGTGGATACCCATACCGATGCCATGATCCGCAAGGCCTTTCGGGAAGAGATCCCCGGTACCACTAAGTTGATCATTGCCCAGCGGATCTCCTCGGTGGAGGATGCAGATGTGATCATTGTGATGAACGGCGGCCGGATCGACGATATCGGCAATCATGCCGAGCTGCTGGCCCGGAATGCTATTTACCAAGAGGTTTATACCTCTCAGAATAAGGGAGGTGCTACCGATGGCCAAGAATAAGAATATGCGCCCGCCTATGAATGTGCCCAAGGGCACCCTCGGCCGCGTGATCAAGCAGTTATTCAAGGATTATCCCGCCCGTATGACCCTGGTACTGGTCTGCTTGCTGGTAACTGCTGTGGCCAGCACTTTGCCCGCCATCTTTATGGGGCAAACTGTTACCTTGGTGGAAAAGGGGCTTGTGGAAGGAATTGACACCGTTTACGGCGGGATCGTGAAGATTGCCCTTTCCCTGCTGATCGTTTATGTGATCTCCCTGACCTGTTCTGTGACCTATACCCGCACCATGGCCATTGTAACACAGGGCTTCCTGAATAAGATGCGCCAGCGGATGTTTGCGGGGATGCAGCGGCTTCCCATCCGCTATTTTGATACCCACACCCACGGCGATATCATGAGCTATTATACCAATGATATCGACACCCTGCGGCAACTGATCTCCCAAAGCCTGCCCAATATGATCACTGCCCTCATCGTTATTGTGATGGTGGTTGCCATTATGTTCTACTATAGCTTCTGGATGACTCTGGTGGTCTTTTTAGGCGTGGTGGCCATGATGCTTGTGACCAAGTTTGTGGGAGGCAACAGCGCCCACTTCTTCGTGCGCCAGCAGCAGTCTATGGCAAAGGTAGAGGGGTTTGTGGAGGAGATCATGAACGGCCAGAAGGTGGTTCAGGTATTTTGCCATGAGGAGGAGTCCAAAAAGGATTTCGACCGTCTCAATGAACAGCTCTTTAAGGATGCGGAAAGCGCCAACCGCTTTGCCAACATCCTGATGCCGATCCTTGGAAATATCGGTAACATTCTCTATGTGGCGGTGGCCATTGTGGGCGGTGTGCTGATGGTGCTGAAGGTTCCCAATCTCTCCCTCTCCGGCCTGCCGCTGACCATTGCTGCCGTGGTACCCTTTATCAATATGACGCGCCAGTTTACGGGAAATGTTTCTCAGATCTCCCAGCAGGTCAATGCGGTAGTCATGGCGCAAGCCGGTGCTGCCCGGATCTTTGCCCTGATGGATGAGGAACCGGAGACCGACAACGGCTATGTTACCCTGGTCAACTGCCGGGAGAAAAACGGTCAGATCGTGGAATGTACCGAGCGCACCGGAATGTGGGCGTGGAAGCATCCTCATCAGGCCGATGGAACGGTGACCTACACCCGGCTGGCCGGAGATGTGGTGCTGGATCATGTGGATTTCGGCTATGTGCCGGAAAAGATCGTGCTTCATGATGTGAGCCTTTATGCGGAGCCCGGCCAGAAGGTGGCCTTTGTGGGCGCTACCGGTGCCGGTAAGACCACCATCACCAACCTGATCAACCGTTTCTATGATATTGCAGACGGTAAGATCCGCTACGACGGTATTAATATCAATAAGATCAAAAAAGCAGACCTTCGCCGCTCTCTGGGCGTGATCCTGCAGGATACCAACCTCTTTACCGGCACGGTCATGGAAAATATCCGCTACGGTAAGCTGGACGCCACCGATGAGGAATGTATCGCCGCCGCCAAGCTGGCCAATGCCCACGATTTCATCCGCCGGCTGCCCGATGGCTATGATACGATGCTCACGGCCAACGGTGCCAACCTTTCCCAGGGTCAGCGTCAGCTGCTCTCCATTGCCAGAGCCGCGGTGGCCGATCCTCCGGTGATGATCATGGACGAGGCCACCTCCTCTATCGATACCCGTACCGAGGCGCTGGTTCAAAAGGGTATGGATCAGCTGATGAAGGGCAGGACGGTCTTTGTCATTGCCCACCGCCTTTCCACAGTCCGGAACTCCGATGTCATCATGGTATTGGAGCAGGGCCGTATCATTGAGCGGGGCAATCACGAGAAGCTGATCGCCGAAAAAGGCAAATATTATCAGCTTTATACCGGTGCATTTGAATTAGAATAAATAAAAACCGCTGAAATCGGCGAATCTTCCCGTTTTCCTTCCTCGGCGTATCGCATACGCCATCGCTCGGAGAACCGGCAAGTTTCATCCGATTTCAGCGGTTTTTTGATCTTCATATTTGTTATGTTGCCTTTTTTGGCTCAGTGTGATATGCCTGCACTACAAAAGGAACAAGTTGATTTTTACAGAAATTAAATTCATAAACTATAATCTTTTACAGTAGTAATTTCTATACTGTATGGGGGAAATGCTAAAATGCTTTTTAAAAAAGCGTGAAAAATAATTTGCACTTGAAAAGCCGCTCATTCGGGCAATGTCCGCAATAGAATACTCTAAATTGGTAATTAAATTTCTGATGTTATATATTTTTTGTTGATGAAAAAACTGCAGCGGTGCCATGTGAAAGTTCTTTTTGAAAGCATCTCTAAAATACTTTTCACTCATACCGCAAAGCAAGGAAAGATAAGTGATGTCTAAATACTCATGATCCCAATGTTTCTCTATATGCTCAATTGCGGGTTGAAAGCGACTTTTGGCGGCAACGGTATCACCAGAAGACAAATTTATCTTATTTAGTTGCGACAGTAATGAATAGAATGCCGCCATTATGTCGGGATAGCTGTATTTGTCGGCGCGTACATAACAGTCCAGTAATCTCAAAAAAGCATTTTCAATCTCGGGGTTAATATTTTGCAGAATTTGCGGCTCATCGGGCAGTGCTTGATTGGCATCGAAAAAAATACAAACCCCGTTTCCTTGTTCTGAAATTACGGTAGTATAATCGATATTCTCCGTTTTTTCTTTAGGGAGATAGACAACTGTGCCTGGGGTGAAATTGATTTTATGAGCTTTGTAGTTTAACTGTGCAGAACCGGTGAACTTTATTCCTAACTGATATGCTGCTGTATTTCCCGAACCTTTACTTTTGGCGCCGGCACCTTTGGTTTTAACGTTTACTACATTTTTTACGGTCATAGGACTCCATATTCAATCTGTAAACAGTGTTTTCATATAATATTTCACCTTCCAAATGCATTTTACAGTTATTTATCAGAACTGTCAATAATGAACCGTATGTTTCGTGCTAATTATGCACTTTTTGTTCTTTTCGTTGGTGGTAAATCGTGCTATTATAAGGGCAATAATATATGGAGGCATAAACAATGAAAAAACTTATATCCACAGAAAAACTGTTGAAGGACGATCTAAAAAACGGAATATTTGAATCCTATGCACTTGTTGTAGGCTACAAAGATAATGAATGGACCTTCACATCAGATGATGTGAACCTTGATACTTATTTTGATGCTGCAAGCGTAGGTAAGGTTTTTCCAACCTCTACTCTTGCTTTGAAGGCAATCAGCCAAGGCAAGCTTTCGTTAGACGATACTCTTGAAACATTTTTTCCTTATGTACCGAATGATAAAAAAGATATTACCGTAAAACAATTATTAACACATACGTCCGGTATACTTCGCAGTGAATTTCCTGCTGATATTGCAAAAGAAGGACGCAAGAGTATTACGGAATACATTCTAAGCCAACCTCTTGCCTTTGAACCAGGTAAATATTTTGCATATAGTTGTAATGCCATTACCCTTTTGGGCTTTATCATTGAAAAGGTTTTTGGCGTTTCGTTGGACGAAGCATTTCGGGTCTACATTGTTGAACCTCTTGGTTTGACCCGAAGCAAATATAATATCGCTATTGATGAAGAAAATGCTGCTATTTGTTATCATAAGGAGTCTTATACAGACTATCCTTGGGATGACCACAACGTGCGTGCAATGAACGGAATTCCCGCAGGTGCCGGCGGTATTTTCTGTACAGCAGGTGACCTTCGCAAGTTTGTTAAAGCAATTCTTAATAAAGATGAACGTCTTTACCAAAAAGAATTGTTTGACTTGGCAGAACAAAACCACACTGCCGCAATTGAGGCCTTGCCCAACTACGTGGTTTATGGAAATCACGGACTCGGTTATGAATATGTGGACAGTAAATGTCCTCAGGCAAACGTTTTGTTTCCTGCGGGTAGTGTCGGCAAAGAGGGTTATACAGGTCAATCTTTTTATTGTAGTCGTGAAAAGAATTTATATGTTATTCTTCTTACAAATGCAACACGTTGCACTGTTAAAAGATTCGGATACACTAAATATGACGAGGTTTGCCTAATGCGTACCGAGATTCATAAGGCTATCAAGAAAGATCTTGAAATTTAGTATTTTTTAAAGAATGGCAGGAATAACTGTCATTCTTTTGGTGATTTCACTGCTTAAAAACACAGTTTTTAACTGCATTTTCTTTGATATGATTTTTGTTATACCATCAAAATAGAGTTATCACGTAGCTTCGAGATAACTCTATTTGCAAATATAACTTGAAAATATTTATAAAAAATGTTATATTTAAGTTCAAGAAAAAGCTTGTTGTTATGCGGAATTATTCCCTAACTTAACACAACCATAAAATGAAAAAGGAGGTGCAGTATGATCCGAATTTTATTGGTAGAGGATGATCCCGGGATCATTACCTCTTTAACGGCATTTTTAAAGGAAGAGGGCTTCGAGGTGGCGCAGGCGTCCGGCCAGCAGGGGGCTTTGGCCCGGCTGGCAGAGGAATCCTTTGACCTGGTTTTGCTGGACATCTCCCTGGCTGATGGGAACGGCTTTGCGGTTTGCTCTGCGGTGAAAAAGACCTATGAGACGCCGGTGATCTTTCTGACCGCCAGCGGGGATGAATATAGCGTTGTGACCGGCCTGGATCTGGGGGCCGATGATTATATCAATAAACCCTTCCGTCCCCGGGAGCTGGTCTCCCGTATCCGCAGCGTATTGCGCCGCAGCAATCGGGGCAGCAGCCTGCTGGAGCTGGGGGATGTAAAGGTGGATCCCGAAAAGGCTTATGTGACCAAGGGTGGGCAGGAATTATTCCTTTCTGCGCTGGAATACCGGCTTTTGCTGGTGTTTCTCAATAATCGTGGCGTGGTGCTCAGCCGTGCCCGCCTGCTGGAGGAGCTTTGGGATATTGCCGGGGAATTTGTGAATGATAACACCCTCACGGTATATATTAAGCGCCTGCGGGAAAAGATCGAGGATGATCCTCAGAATCCGGAATTGATCAAAACAGTGCGCGGCTTGGGGTATAAGGCATGAACTGGTGGATGGAAGCAGAAAAAAGAAAATACGGGCTGCTTTATATCCTTTGCGCTGGGTTGCTGATCGCCGGCGGCTTCGGCTTCGGCGGGGTGCGGGGCGGTATAACAGCGGTTTTGGGCAGCGGCGGCTTTCTGGGGCTGATCTTTCTGCAGATCCGCCGCCGGGAGCAGGCCATGGAGCGGTTTGCCCGGGATCTGGACCGGGTGCTCCATGGCGCCGCCCATCTGCAATGGGATCAGTATGCAGAAGGGGAGTTGGCGGTTCTGCAATCGGAGGTACGCAAGCTTACATTGGAGCTGAGAGACCGCGCGGCGGCGCTGGATGCGGAAAAGCAGCAGCTGGCGGATTTCATGGCAGATATTTCCCATCAGCTTCGCACGCCCCTCACTTCGGTCAATCTAAATTTAACGCTGCTGGGGAAGCCGGAGCTTTCTCCGGAGCAGCGGCTGCGATCCACCCGGGAGTTGCAGCGAATGATGCAGCGAATGGATTGGTTGATCAATTCTCTTTTGAAGATGTCCCGGCTGGATAGCAATACCGCCCGGCTGAATAAGCAACCGGTGCAGGTGCGCCGGCTGGTGGAAAAGGCTGCCGATGCCCTGGCGGTGCCTATGGAGCTCCGGGGGCAGCAGCTGGTACTGAAGATCCCGGAGGATGCCTCCTTTACCGGGGATTTCGCCTGGTCGGTGGAGGCGGTGGGAAATATCCTGAAAAACTGTATGGAGCATACCCCTGCCGGCGGAATCATCACCGTGGAGGCGGAGGAAAATGCGCTGTTTTGCCAGATCTGCATCCGGGATACCGGGAAGGGGATTGAGCCTGAGGATCTGCCCCATCTCTTTGAGCGGTTCTACCGGGGCAAAAATGCCGGCTCCGAAAGCATCGGCATTGGCCTTGCCCTCTCACGCATGATCTGCGCCGGGCAAAACGGCACCTTAAAGGCAGAAAACCTTCCGGAGGGCGGGGCGGCCTTTACCATGCGGTTTTATAAGTCGACCATCTAATGCGGTGTAATTTTACACCGCATTTTTTCGCTCTAAGTGACAAAATTGTCACCAAAAAGTCACGCAAGCGTCACCAAAATATGGTATGATAAAAGCATCAAACGAAGGAGAATGAACATGGAAATACTGCGGGCTGAAAATCTGGTAAAGACCTACGGCAGGGGAGATAACGAGGTGCGTGCCTTAGATGGTGTCTCTTTTTCGGTGGAAAAGGGGGAATTTATCGCCATTATCGGCCCTTCCGGCAGCGGAAAATCTACGCTTTTACATATTTTGGGCGGGGTAGACCAGCCCACCGGTGGCCGGGTCTTTATGGACGGCGCCGATATCTATGCGCGCAACGATGAGCAGCTGGCCATCTTTCGCCGGCGGGAGGTGGGGCTGATCTATCAGTTCTATAACCTGATCCCGGTGCTGACCGTTACCGAAAACATGACCCTTCCGGTACTGTTGGACGGCCGCAAGGTCAATGAAGAGCGGCTGGAGGAGCTGCTGGATGTGCTGGGTCTCCGGGGGCGGGAGGGGCATCTGCCCAATCAGCTTTCCGGCGGTCAGCAGCAGCGGGTCTCCATCGGCCGGGCGCTGATGAATGCCCCCATGGTGGTGCTGGCAGATGAACCCACCGGCAACCTGGATACCAAAAACAGCCAGGAGATCGTGGAACTACTGAAATATTCCAACCGGAAATATCACCAGACCCTCATTGTGATCACCCACGATGAAAATATTGCGCTCCAGGCCGATCGGATCATTGCCCTGGAGGATGGCCGTATCATCCGGGATGAGAGGATGCGCCGATGAATATTTTGCAGAAGGTAACCCTTCAGATCCTCCGGAAAAATAAGACCCGCACATGGGTCACCATCATCGGCATCCTGCTATCCGCCGCCATGTTCACGGCAGTCACCACCTGCGCCTCCAGTATGCAGAATTTTCTGCTGCGTACGGTGATCGCCACCGAGGGCAGCTGGCACGGGGCGCAGTATGGGGTGGGTGCCCGGCATATTCAAGGCCTTTGGGAAAGGGAGGATGTAAAGGATCTCACCGTTCTGGAACGGATCGGCTATGCAAAGATCGGCAGTACCAATACCTATAAGCCTTACCTGATGGTCTGCGGCTTTGATGAAATGCTTACCGAGATCCTGCCCATCCATCTCATCAGCGGCAGAATGCCGGAAAATCAATGGGAGCTCCTGCTTCCTGCCCATTTAAAAAGCAATGGAAATGTCTATTATGAACTGGGGGATACCCTGACCCTCCGATTTGGCGAACGTCAGATGGAGGGCTGGGTGATGGATCAGCATAACCCCTTCAGTGAGGATGAAATCTTTGTGGAGACCGGCAGCTACCGTACCTATACGGTGGTGGGCTTTTACCAGCGCCCCTCCTTTGAGGAATATACTGCCCCCGGCTATACCGCTCTGACGGTCACCGCCGGAACGGTGCAGGATGGGGATGTCTATATCTGGATGAACTCCCCCAATCAGATCTATGACCTGCTGGGAGATAGCGCCAAGGCCAGCACCGTAAACAGCGACCTTCTGCGCTATACCGGGATGTCTAATGAGGGCAGCTACAATCAGGTCATCTACGGCATGGCCGCCATCCTGATGGGGATCATCTCCTTCGGCTCCATTTCCCTGATCTATAACGCCTTCTCCATCTCGGTGGGGGAGCGTACCAAGCAATTCGGGATCTTAAAGACCATCGGTGCCACCAAGCAACAGCTGCAGGGTAGTGTCATCTATGAGGCGCTGGTGCTTTCGGCGGTGGGTATTCCCTTGGGGATCCTTTCCGGCATCTTAGGCATCTGGATCACCCTGCTCTGCACCCGGGATTGGTTTGATTCCCTGCTGAGCAGCTATGGGGTCTCCATGGAACTTTATGTTTCCCCGCTCTCTGTTCTGATCGCGGCGGTCATCTGCCTGGTAACAGTGCTGATCTCTGCCTGGATCCCCGCCCGCCGGGCTATCCGCATGGAGGCCATCGACAGCGTACGCCAGAATGCCGATATCGCCCTGCAGGCTAAAAAGGTGCGCAGCCCTCGCTGGATCTATAAGATCTTTGGCTTCGAGGGGATGCTGGCCGATAAAAATTTCAAGCGTAACCGCAAAAGGTACCGGGCAACGGTGGCCTCCCTTTTTGTGAGCGTGGTGCTTTTTATCTCCTCCAGTAGCTTCTGCGCCTACCTGACCGGAGCGGTGGATACGGTGGCCTATACCGGCAATTATGATCTTTCCTATTATCTGAACAGCTCCAACAAGCTGTCGATGGATTTTGAGGACTTTCGCCGGGAGCTGCAGGAACTGGATGAGATCGGGGAAGTGACCTATTTTTATAACAGCTATTTCAGCCTGAAGATCAGCGATGCCGATCTCACCGAAGAATATCTCAATTATCGGGCAGCCCGGCAGGAGGCCGACGATCAGTTGGATGCCTATCTCTTCTTTCTGGATGATACCACCTTCCGCAGTTGGGCGGAAAAGCAGACCGGCCGATCCGCCGATCCCTATTTTGAGCAGCCGCTGGGCATTGCGGTGGACGGCGTGACCTCCTGGGATGACAGCGGCTCCCGCTATGAAACAATCCATTATTTGAAGAATGACCAGGCTGCCTTCTCCTATCTATATGTGCCGGAGGAGATCGATGGCTACACTTGCATGGATGCGGTGGAGCAAAACGGGGAGACCCGGTATATCTATCAGAAGGGAGACCGGCAGCGGATCTACCATGAAGAAGCTCTGCGCCGTAATCTTTCCATCGGTGCGGTGGTGGATGAAAATGTATTTGGCACCCCGCTGAACGCCCTGACCGTCTGTTTCCCCTTCAGTATGATGGGGAAGGTGGTGGACGGCACCGCCACTCGTATGGAGTATCAGATGACGGCGGTAAAAAGCCATCTGAAGGCAGAGGAGCAGGTGGAGAATCTGATCATCGAGCTGGGTCTGAGCACCGATTACCTGAACAATTTGGTCTCTGGCAATGAATCCGACCGTGCGCTGGTGGGGGTCATTAATGTGTTTTCTTATGGGTTTATTATCCTGATCTCCCTTATTGCCCTGGCCAATGTCTTTAATACCATCTCCACCAATATCACCCTGCGCCGGCGGGAATTTGCCATGCTCCGCTCGGTGGGAATGACCGAAAAAGGCCTGAATAAAATGATGAACTATGAATGTATCCTTTATGGTGTGAAGGGCCTTTCCTGGGGTCTGGCGGCGGCTGTGGGGGTGACCTTCCTGATCTATATAACCGTCAATGCGGGGGTCGCCACTGCCTTTTACCTGCCCTGGTATACCGTGGCGATCGCGGTGGGCAGCGTCTTTCTGGTGGTGTTCTCCACCATGCTTTATGCCATGGGTAAGATCAAAAAAGAAGATCCGATCGAGGCGTTAAAAAATGAAAATATTTAAAATGATCCTTTTTTTTCTGCTGATCCTTCTGTTGCTGGGCGGTTGCTCCCGGCCGGAGGCGAAGGCGCCGGAAAAGCAGGAGGAACCGGTAACGGAACCGGAAAAGCAGCAAGAACCGGTTGAGAACCGTAAGATCTACAGTTATTTTGCAGGCCAACTGGGGGATACGGTCTATACCACCAATTACCGGGGCAGCCGGCTGGACAGCACCGCTCATCAAAAACTCTATGCCGCCGAAAAGGGTGAATTGGGTTCCTTGCTGGTAACCGAAAAATACCTTTATCTTTCCGATGAATCCCAGAATCTGGTGCGGATGGGGCACGACGGTAGTGAGCCTATTATATTGGCTCAGCATCTTTATACCTTCCTTTATATGGACGGCTGGCTGTACTATAGCAATAACCAGGGCCTCTGCCGCCTGAAGGACGGCGAGGCAGCCTCGGAGCTTCTGCAGGCAAAGGTCACCTTAGAGGATGCAGACAGCGGATATCTCTATTACAATAGAGACTATTATAATGATTTTTATCGCTGCAAAACCGATGGCAGCGGGGAAGAAAAGGTGCGTATGCCCCAAAGCTGCCAGCACCGGGCGGTGCAGGATGGCTGGATCTATTACTATATGGATCCCTGGGATGAAGCCAAGGGTGCTCGGCAATACAGTCTCCGCAGAGTCCGGCCGGACGGCAGCGAGGATACCTTGCTGGATGATCAGGCAGAGGGCGTCGGGATGTTCGTGGTGCGGGACAGTTGGCTCTATTATGGGAACCTGGAAAAAAGGCTTCATGTGGAGACCGGTGAGGAGCAACTCCTTATGCCCCCGGCACTCACCTTTTTTGCCGCCCATAATTGGATGACGCTGGGAGATGTGGTGGGAGATCACCTTTATGTGGAACTGCAGATCGATGATGCCAATTGGTATGATCTGGTGCGGGTGCCCCTTTCTTTCATCGGCGATGATCCGGCATCCCATGCCCAGCATCTGGAAGAAGGGCAATGGGTGGATCTCACCGCGGAGCGGTATGAGCAATGGGTTGAGGTGTTCTATGCAGCTGACTAAAACAGAGGCCCGGATCCTGCAGCTTTTGCAGCAGCATCGGGGCGAGGTGGTGAACACCCGCACCATCTATGAAACGGTGTGGAAGCAGCGGTTTCTTTCCACCTCCCAGAATACGGTCACGGTGCATATCCTGCATTTGCGGCGAAAGCTGGGGAATAGGGTGACCATCCGCACCGTCTGGGGCAGAGGATACACCTTAGATTAATAAAATCTTAAAGTTTTACCCCATATTTATTTAAAACTTTATTTGTTATAATAGCCAAAGGATTGACACTTGAATCGGCCTGAAAGGGCGGTTTTTCGATGCTTTTCGGCTCATCAGCCTTATTGGCTCCGCTTTACCAAAAATCATTCAAAAAACCGCGCCTTTCAGGTCGCAGAATTTTGGAACAACGGATTTTTCGGTGGGCACGGCGTAAAACGGAGCAAATCCTGGCGGATTTGCGAGTATTTCAACAAAGCCTCAGCGGAAAATAGGTGTTCCAAAATCCGGTTCAAGTATCAATGCTTTGGCTAAGGAAAAAGGAGGTTTCGAAGATGTTAGAAACAAAAGGCTTATATAAGGTTTATAAACCCAAAAAGGGTGTGCCGGTCACGGCGCTGAAAAATGTCAATATCCGTTTTCCCGATACGGGCATGGTCTTTTTGCTGGGAAGATCCGGCAGCGGTAAATCCACCCTGCTGAATGTGCTGGGCGGTCTAGATCGCTATGATAAGGGCGAGATTATCATCAAGGGGGTCTCCTCCCGGAAATTTCGGCAAAAGCATTTCGATTCCTACCGCAATACCTATGTGGGCTTTATCTTTCAGGAATATAATGTGTTGGAGGAATTCACGGTGGGGGCCAATATCGCCCTGGCCCTTCAGTTACAGGGGAAAAAGGCCACCGATGGGGAGATCAATGAGATCCTGAACGAGGTGGATCTGGCGGGCTTCGGCGGCCGCCGTCCCAATGAACTTTCCGGCGGTCAGAAGCAGCGGGTGGCCATTGCCCGGGCGCTGGTCAAAAAACCGGAGATCATCATGGCAGATGAGCCCACCGGAGCGCTGGATTCCGCCACCGGCAGGCAGGTGCTGGAAACGTTGAAGCGTCTTTCCGCCCGCCATCTGGTGATCGTGGTCTCCCATGACCGGGAATTTGCCGAGCAGTATGCCGACCGCATCATCGAGCTGGCCGACGGTTCGGTGATCCGGGATGTGGAGCGCACCGCCGAAGAACTGCCCGAAGCGCCCCTTACCTTTACCGAGGAAGGGATCGAAGTGCAGGCCGGCTACCAGCTCACCGAGGAGGATCGGCTGGCTATCAATCAATATTTGGCCAAAAATGAGGAAAGTGTAAAATTACACCGTAAAGATTCGCACGGCGGTGCGGTTTTTAAAGAAACCGATCTGGAAAAGATCCCCCGCCGGGTAGCAGCGGATTTTAAGCTGATCAAGTCGAAATTACCTATGAAAAACGCCTTCCGCATCGGCGGCAGCAGCCTGAAGCATAAAAAGATCCGGTTGATCGTGACCATTCTGCTTTCCTGCATCGCCTTTGGCCTCTTCGGGCTTTCCGATACCTTCGGGGCGTATAATCATGTGGAGACCTGCACCAATTCCATGGTGGATACCGGGGTCAGCTACGTTTCCATCCAGAAGCAGAAGCGGATCGGGGATGTGAATGGAGATTTTTACTGGCGCACCCTTTCCACCGCCCTGACCGATGCGGATCTTCAGGACTATGAAAAAAATACCGGGGTGCGGATGAAGGGGGTCAGCAGCTTTGGGCTGAGCCTGAACTTTGATTCCCAGTTCGATTCCTCTTTGGATACCGATTTTTATGCCTTCTATATGAAAGGCTTTGCTCCCGTGACCCGGGAGGATCTGAATGAGATGGGGTATTCACTGGTGGCCGGCCGCCTGCCGGAGGGAAAGAAAAACGAGATCGCCGTCAGCAGCTATCTGGCAGAGTCCTTTGTGAAGGGCAAATATCGCGCCGGGGAAGAGGAAAAATTCCAGATCCTCAGCAGCGGCGCTGCGCTGGTGGGCAAGACCATTACCCTCCACGAAACCGATTATACGGTGGTGGGTGTGGTGGATACCAAGCTGGATATGGAGCGGTATAAGCCTCTCACCGAGGAGGTGGAAAACCTTACCACCGCCGAGGAGCTGGTGCGCTTTGCGCTGGAGCAGGAATTCAACTACGCCACCGGCTACAGCCTGGCGCAAGTGGCCATGGTCAGCCAGGAGACCTTCGATGCCCTGCAGGCCGGCCAGCCCCATCTGCGGTATCCGGATAACGGGTATCTGCATTTTACCAATAACAACGGTTTTTATATCAATCCCGACCGGATCGGCAAGCTGAGTGATTTCTCTGCCGATACCATCCATTGGGTGGGAGAAGCACGCACAAAGCTGGCGGAAAATGAGATCATCGTGACCTCCGATCTGCTGACCGTCGATACAGAGATCTTCGACGGCATGGGCGGTTATGAGGTGATCGAGGGAGAGTCCTGCGAGACCCCCGCCGAGATGATTCAGTTTGTCGAAAAGCAGGGTGCTCTTTTGCGCTACGGCTGGCTGGACGATAGCGACACCGAGCTGTATCAGGAGGATATCCGGATCGTCGGTGTGATCGATATCAATGGGTTGGATTCCCGCTATATGGGCGGCGTCATTTTCAACGATGAGCTCTATAATCAGATGGCAGTAGACGGCATCTATGATTTTGCCGTGGGGGGAATGCCCGCCGAAAAGAGCGCCATCCGGGAACTGACCGCCTATAGCTACGATGACACCACCGGCTTTCGTTATGAGCTGATGAATTCTGTGACCTACGAGCTGGATACGGTGCATGAGGTGCTCCAGAAGGCATCTAAGATCTTTTTGTATATCGGCTTGGGCTTTGCTCTCTTTGCGGCGCTGATGCTTTCTAATTTCATCGCCACAAGTATCTCCTATAAAAAGCAGGAGATCGGCATCCTGCGGGCCATCGGTTCCCGCAGCAGCGATGTGTTCCGCATCTTTTTCTCCGAAAGCTTTATCATTGCCATGATCAATTTTGTGCTGTCCTCCGTTGGGGTAGGGGCGGCCACCGCATTGGTCAACTGGATCCTCCGGGATAACGGCATCCTGATCAGCGTGCTGACCTTCGGCCCCCGGCAGATCCTTTTGCTGCTGGCCGTGAGTATTCTGGTGGCGGCGATGGCAAGCTATTTCCCGGTACAGCGGATCGCCTCCAAGCGGCCTATCGACGCCATCCGCAACCGATAATTTCCGGAAAGGAGCTCAAAATATGAGAAAACTGAAAAAGGTGCTGTTTTGGGCTCTGATGACCCTGCTGGCGGCGTTGCTGGTGGCAGGGAGCGTGTTCCTCCTTCAGGGCTATCGGCTATATAAATCTGCCCTGGAGGAGGATCCTTTGGCAGAAAAGGTGGCGGCCATTCAGAGCAGAGCCTCTTATGTGACCATGGCGGAGCTGCCCGCCATCTATAAGGATGCGGTCATTGCCGCCGAGGATCACCGTTATTATGCCCATAAGGGGGTGGATCCCATCGGCATCGCCAGGGCGCTCTGGGTGGATCTTACCACCTGGTCTCTGCGGGAGGGCGGCAGTACCATCACCCAGCAGCTGGCTAAAAATCTCTATTTTCCCCAGAATAACAGCCCCGCTCGGAAGATCGCTGAAATGTTCATGGCCTTCAAGCTGGAGCGTGATTACGGGAAAGAGGTGGTGCTGGATCTTTATATCAACAGCATCTATTACGGCAGCGGCTATTATTGCATCTATGATGCCGCTCAAGGCTATTTTGATAAGGAACCGGCAGCTCTTACCGCCTATGAATGTACCCTTCTGGCGGGGATCCCCAATGCCCCTTCGGTGTATGCTCCCACCGTAAACCCCGATCTGGCAGCGCAGCGCCATGGGCAGGTGCTGGATAAAATGGTGCGCAACGGCTATTTGACTCAAGAGGAGGCAGAGGAAATTCAGAATGAGAAGGATCTTTAAAAGAGGGCTCCCCGTTGCGGCGGTGCTGGTGCTGATCGCCGTGATCTGGGCGGCATGGTACTGGGGACTGATCCCTCGCAAGACCTATACCGCCGCCGATTTCGGCATCGATACAGCGGTTTCTCCCGTAGATTATAATCAAAACGGGGCCGATGATTATACCGATCTTCTGCGGGGTGCCAAAAAGGATGCCAAGGCGCATCCCCGCTACGACGGCTCTTATTATGAAGGCGGCTATCCGCCGGAAAATATCGGGGTGTGTACCGATGTGGTGTGGCGTGCTTTCCGGGAAGCCGGCTATTCCCTGCGGGATATGGTGGATGCGGATATTGAAGCCCGCCCCGAGGCCTATCCCAATATCGAAAAAAGGGATCGCAACATCGATTTCCGCCGGGTGACCAATCTGCGGATTTTCTTTTCGGAATATGCCCGCACCCTTACCACCGATGTGGGAAGGATCGAGGAATGGCAGCCGGGCGATATTGTAATCTTCGGGAAGGATAAGCATATCGGCATCGTTTCCGATAAGCGGAATAAAAACGGCCAACCCTATATTTTACATAACGGCGGCCAGCCTGTCCGGGAGGAGGACTACCTTCCCCGGGCGGAGGTGATGGCCCATTACCGCTTTGATGCGTCGATGATCCCTGCTGAGCTGCTGAAAACCTTTTAAAAACCGGGCATTTTTGCCCGGTTTTCTTAATAAAATCTTAAAGTTTTTCACTCTTTAAATTTAAGGCGATATCTGTTATGATATAGTAGAGGTGAAATCGATGTATAATATCTTGATCTGCGATGATGAAAGGGATATCGTTTCCGCATTGAAAATATATCTGGAAGCAGAGGGCTATGGTACCCGCTGCGCCTATAACGGCCGGGAGGCTCTGGAGATCGCGAACCGGGAGGAGATCCACCTGGTTTTGATGGATATCATGATGCCGGAGATGGATGGCATCACCGCCATGGTAAAGCTGCGGGAGCAGAGCAATCTGCCGGTGATCCTGCTGACCGCCAAGGGGGAGGATACCGATAAGGTCTTGGGCCTGAATGTGGGCGCTGATGATTATGTTACCAAGCCCTTCAATCCGGTGGAGCTGCTGGCAAGGGTCAAAAGCCAGCTGCGCCGTTATCTGCAGCTGGGCGGCAATGTGGCGGCAGAGCAAAGCACCTATCAGGTGGGCGGGATCCTTCTGAACGACCGTACCAAGGAGATCACCGCCGATGGGGAGCCGGTCAGCTTGACCCCCACAGAATATGAAATATTAAAGCTACTGATGCAGCACCCCGGCGAGGTCTTTTCTCCCAAGGAGATCTATGCCCGGGTGTGGAAGGACACCCCCTACGGGGCGGAAAGTACCGTTGCGGTCCATATCCGCCACCTGCGGGAGAAGATCGAGATCAACCCCGCAGAGCCCCGGTATTTAAAGGTGGTGTGGGCTCAGGGCTATAAAATGGAGGAGAGCCGATGAAAAACCGTTTCTACAGCCTGCCCATCAAGGCTGCCGCCATTGTGCTGGCGGTGCTGATCGGCCTGCTTACGGTATTCTGCGGCTGCGCTGCAGGAGTCATGCTTTCCAATGAATTTTATACCCACTCCCTGGACTCTCTGCAAAAGACCGCCTGCCGCCGGCTGCTGGATGATTATAACTATCAGGCCTATCAGTACGTGATGCGGATGGAAGTGCCCGATCTGGTCCGGGAGCTTTCGGAAAATTACTTTGTGCAGATCACCAATCGCGAGGGGCAGATCCTTTATGATAATCTGCCGGACGGGGTCGAGATCCTCCTGACCTATGAATCGGTCTGCGGGGAAGAGGAATATCTGGAAAATGAAGTATACTATTATGAAGAGTATACGGTAACTGGCTATCTGAAAGCGGAGCTGACCGGGGAGGCAGATCCCTTTGTTTCGGCCTGTAGCGTGGTGGGCTTTTTCCACCAGATGCGCTATTGGGTAATCGTGCTGGGCGTGCTGGGTCTGCTGGTGCTGGTGGTGTTGATCGTCTTTCTCTTTTGCAGCGCCGGGAACAGCCCCGGTGCGGAAAAGCCTAAACTCAACCCTCTGGATGTCCTGCCCTTTGATGCGGTGACCTTTCTGCTGATCGGCCTAGCGGTGCTGGAATGGAATGTGTTCATCGGCCTTTACGGTGTGGAGATTGTCGTTTTCCTGGCGGTGTTCGGGGTGGTGGATTTTCTGCTGGTGCTGTGGTATTTTCTCAGCCTGGCCACCCGGCTGAAGGTGGGCTGCTTCTGGCGTACCACCCTCATCGGGAAGCTTTGCACCTTGCTGGGCAAGGGCTTTCAATGGGTGCGGTATCTCGGGAGCAATCTGCCGCTGGTGTGGAAGACCGGGCTGCTGATCGCCGCTGTTACCGTAGCGGAGCTGATCATCCTGCTTCTGGTGTGGAATAAGGAAACGCTGCTGCTCTGGTGGCTGCTGGAAAAGCTCGTTCTGGTGCCGTTGGTGCTCTTTGCGGCCATCTCTCTGCGCAAGCTGCAAAAGGGCGGGGAGCAATTGGCAAAGGGCAGCTTGGATGCCCGCATTGATCTCCGCTGCCTGACCGGCGATCTCAAAAAGTTCGGCCATACCCTCAATTCCATCGGCGACGGCATGAATACCGCCGTGGAGGAGCGGATGCGGAGTGAACGGTTTAAAACCGAGCTGATCACCAATGTTTCCCATGATATCAAGACCCCCCTGACCTCCATCATCAATTATGTGGATCTGATCAAAAAGGAGGAGCCGGAAAACGAAGAGGTCCGGCAGTATGTGGAGGTTCTGGATCGCCAGTCTGCCCGGCTGAAAAAGCTGATCGAGGATCTGGTGGAAGCCTCCAAGGCCTCCACCGGCAACCTGCAGGTGCATCCGGAGCCCTGCGATATGGGTGTATTACTGACCCAGATGGTGGGAGAATATGATGAACGCCTGCGGGAAAGGGCGCTGGAGCCGGTTCTGCATCAGCCGGATACCCCCATTATGGCCATGGCAGACCCCCGCCATCTCTGGCGGATCCTGGATAACCTGATGGTTAATGTGCTGAAATATGCGCAGGAAGGCACCCGGGTCTATTTGGATCTCTTTGCCGGGGAGCGGGAGATCGCCATCTTGTTCCGCAATATTTCAAAGGCCCCCCTCAATATTACCGGCGATGAGCTGATGGAGCGGTTTGTGCGGGGGGATAGCTCCCGTAATACCGAGGGCAGCGGCTTGGGGCTTTCCATCGCCCGCAGCCTCACCGAGCTGCAGGGAGGAAGGATGCAGATCGATGTGGACGGAGATCTTTTTAAGGTCACCCTCCGTTTTCCACGCCTTTCTTGACAGAACTTATAATCTGTGTTATTCTTAATAAAAGGAGAGATGAATGATGTTTTGCTATAATTGCGGTAATAAATTAGCCGATGGGGTGCGTTTTTGCGAAAAGTGCGGCGCCCCTGTGGCGGTAGCTACTGCCCCCGAAGAAACGGTGCAGCCTGCAGCGTCCGAGCAGCCTGCTGCTCCTGAGATCCCCACTTTTATTCCTCCTGAACCGGAGGCTGCGGCGCAGGAGGCTCCTGCAGCCCCTGAAATTCCTACTTATATTCCCCCGCAGTACGCAGCCCCCTCCGAGGCTGATCTGGCGGCGGAACGCTCCGGTAAGATCTTCAGCATCCTTTCGCTGATCGCCGGCTGTATCAGTATCTTTTTGGGCTGGATCCCCTTTATGATGCTGGTGCCGGAGATCCTGGCCATCGTGTTCGGTATCGTGGGGATGAAGAAGAGCAAGCAACGGGGAATGGGTATTGCAGGCCTGATCCTGGGGATCGTTGCTCTGCTGGTCACCATCCTGATGACGGTGCTGGTCATTGCCCTGGCGGCCGGCGTGATGGGCGAGGCCTTCTCGTATTCTTATATTTATTAAAAAAACTGCCATAGATCAAATGATCTATGGCAGTTTTCATTTACAGAATATAAACATTTACCGTTCTGCGGCCGAAGGAATAAGCCTCGGCACGGGTGTTCACGCAGATATCGATCTTGTTGCCCTTGATGGCGCCGCCGGTATCGGCTGCAATGGCAGTGCCGTAGATATACTTTCCGTCGGCAGTTTCCACATATACCTTGGTGCCCAGCGGGATCACATTGGGATCCACAGCCACCACACCCCACTGAGCGGGGATGCCGGAAGCGGTGGTGCCGCCTGCGGAATAGGCAGTGGCGGTCATGGCGATCACCTTTTTATAGGTGGTGGGAGTGGAGGAGGTCTTTTTGAAGTTGGATTTCACCTTGGTGCCCACCAGCACGATCTTGTTGACCGGCTCCTTGGTCACCTCTTCCGAAATCAACTCCCGCTCGCTCTCCTCGCCGTTTAGGTAGGTTACAGAATAGGTGAGCTTCTTTTCGCCCTTTTCGCCCTTCTGCTGCACCTTGGTCTCGCCCACGTAGAGATCGTCGGTCTTGACCTTTTCTGTCTCATAATCGATGGATTTGGTCACGATCACCTGATCGCTGGTCACCCGGGTCAGGGTGATCTCCATCCCTTTTTCCAGCGCTGCGGTCTCCTGATGGCTCAGAAGATCCTCGGCGTTGCAGGTAATGCCCGCCTTGGCCAGCGCATCGGCTACTGTTCCGCTTGCCAGCAGCACGGTAACAGTCTCGCCGTCTGCCGCGATGGAAACGGGGAAGGCCCGCTTCACAGCGACCGTCACCTGGCCGCCGTCCTCGGTAATGTTCAGTTCATCCCCCTCGCCGAGGGTGATGCCTGCCTTTTCCAGTAGGTTTTCTTCGGTGGTGATGATGGCGTGGAAGGTATCGGTTTTTTCTCCGTCCTCCATAACCGTCACTTCATGGATGCTCACCGTGATCACCGACATCAGCATGGTCATAGCCAGGCAGCAGCCGATGATGGTGGAGGGGAGCCGATGCTTCAGCAGGAATCGCCCGGATCTTCCGGCGTATACCTTCATCAGCGGCCAAAGCCCCATGAGCATTTCTTTCAGCTGTAACATAAAAACATTCTCCTTATTCGTGGCAGGTAAGGGTACGCTGATAAGCGATTAAATTTTGGTTGAAATTACCTGTCCTTAGTTTGGATCCGTCTTTCCAATTTATGCAATTATCGGAAGAAAAATTACATTTTGAAACCGAATAATTACAAAACCGTTACATAGTATAGCTCAAAAAGGCCAAAAAGTCAAGTTTTTTGGGCAAAAAGTTACAACGCTGTAACTTTTTTGGCAAAAAATACAAGAGTGCTGTAACAATTAGCAGCACTCTTGTACGTTTATTTGGTCAAAAAGTGGTCGGCAGAACATAAAGACAAACCGCCACAAACTGTAAAACCGAGCCGATCAGCGAAAAAAGATGCCATAAAAAGTGAAGGTAGGGCCCTTTTTTGCGGTAGAGCAGGATCCCTGCGGAGTAAAAAATCCCGCCTCCCAACAGATAGATAAAGCCCGCCGGCTCCATCCGGGTGACGAGGGGGTAAAGGGCCGCAATAATGGCCCAGCCCATGGTCAGGTAGATGGCGGTGGAGAACTTTTTGAAGCGGTTCAGGGAGACAGAGCCCAGCACGATGCCTGCCGCCGCAATGGCCCATTGAATGCCGAAGATGGTCCAGCCCAGAGCCCCCTGCAGGGTGATGAGGGCAATGGGGGTGTAGGTACCGGCAATCAGCAGAAAGATGGTGGCATGATCCAGTACCCGGAATACCTTTTTGGCGCCCCGGCCGGTAAGGGCATGGTGCAGAGTGGAGATGGTATATAATATAATGAGGGAAGCACCGTAAATGGCAGAGGCTGCCACCGACCAAGCGTTGCCGTTGTGGGCAGAGAACACCACCATATAGACCAGCGCAAAGACCCCGAATAATGCGCCGATGCCATGGGTGATGGCCGAGAGCAGCTCTTCGTTGCGGGAGTAATAGACCGGGGTCACACGTTCTTTTTTCTCGTTCATAGCAGCTCCTGTAAAAGGGTGAAGAATTCACCGTGGGTAATGGGGCCTTCCGGTAGGACCTCCGGGGCATGGGGACAGCGGTCGGTGAGCACCCGCCGCAGATCGGCTTGAGTGGCTGGGGAGCGATCCCCGGCAAGGCCGATCCGCTCTGCGGCAATGGCCAGAGCCCCGGAATAGGGATGGGAGGCATTTTTTTGCCCTTGCCGGATCAGCTCGATCCGCCGGGCAGCGCCCTCCTTGCCGTAGGCCATCTGGATGAGTGCTTCCTTGGTCAGCACCGTTTCAAGGCGTAGGGTGTTATCCTGAAAGGCCACGCACCAGCCGGCCTCCATGCAGGCCCGAGCATTCTGCGCCGGGGTGGGCAGGGTATCGGCGAAGGCAGAGTGGGCCAGCAGCTCCTCAACGGTGACCACCTTGTAGCCGTAGCGGGTCAGTAGCTCCAGTTGTTTTTCCAATCCGTCGGCCACCGGGGAACGGCGGGCCATGTTGAAGCCGTCCTTCTGGAAGATGATCTGGCCGCAAAGGGCATCGGGATCCTTTTCCAGTAGCTGCGCCATCGGCTTCCAGGTGGCCTCCACCTCTGCTTCATAGGAGGCCAGGGGCAGCCAGCCGGCACCGTCGAAGCCGGCGGCTAAATATTGATAATTCATCAGGGTATAGGCATCGTAGGAGGTAAATCCTCCGGGAATTTGATCCACATAATGAGGCGGGCGGGACATGGTGACAGAATAGTTCCATTTTTCTTTGAGGGTGCGATCCATGATCTGCAGATCCTCCACCACCTCCTCTAAGGAATTTAGGTGGTGCCGCTTGCCGTAAACGATATTTTTACGCCCCCAAAGGATGTGCTGCCAGGTATGGCTGGTGAGTTGGTGGCCGCCGGCCAGCAGCCGGTCGATGAGCTCCGGGCAATGGGCCACCCCGCCTTCGGAGTCCTTTTGAAAATCCGGGTAATGATCGAAGGCGATGCCGCCCCAAGCGGCGCTGCTCTCCTTGCCGGCGGTGTCCGGATAATTGCCGGCGGTATCGCCGATCACATCGAAGGTGCCTTTGGCATGGTATTTTTCCAGGGTCTCCGCCAGTACCAGGGTCAGAGGCTTGCCGCCGAACCGATCCGGGTTGGCGGGTAGGCGACAAGGACCGTCATCAAAGGTCATGGCCACCATCCGCTCCCCGGTGGCTACCCGTTCGATCCGCCGCACCGTTGAAAGATATACCGGCGTGCGGGCCTTGATCTGATCTTCAAAGCGGTGCTTTGCCTTTTTGGCGAGCCCGATACATTTGGTCACAAAAGACATTTTATCTCTCCTTCAGGATACATTGGCATAGAAATAATAAGCCGATGATGCGGTTTTTCAGCCCGCCCATCCGCTTGCGCCGCTCCCATTGGGAAAGGCCGATCATCCGCAGGGGGGTGTCCTGCTTCAGCACAGCGGTGCATTTTCCCTGCAGCAGCGCCTGCTTCAGGGCGCTGCTGCTGAGTGATTCACATTCAATCTCGGTATAGGCATTGCCTACCTCCTGCACCGAATGAGCATCGCTGCCGCCGATGGGGGGCAAGCCTCGCTGCTCGGCCAGAGCCGCCGCCTGCTCATGGGCGGCGGGATTTTTATAGGCAGCCCGGGCGTTGGCGGTTTCGATGCCGTCCAGATCAAATTGCAACTCCTTTGCCTGTCGCTCCGGCTTTTGAAAGGGGTGGGCCAGAATGGCAATGCCGCCACAGCGGCGAATCTCCGCCACCGCTTCCTCTCCGGTCATCCGGTGTAGCTCCGGGGGACGTTCTAAAAATAAGCCGGTGATATGGCCGGCGTCGCTGTAAAATTCACAGCCGGGGATCAGCAAAACTCCCTCCAGCTGCTCCGGTAGGGCGCAGAATTTGCCGTGGTCGGTCACCGCCACCGCCTGCAGCCCCTTGGCCTTTGCCGCCGCTGCCAGTTGCTCTAAAGTCTGGCGGCCGTCGAAGGATCTTGTGGTGTGGGTATGCAGATCTGCTTTGATGATCATGAGCGCCCTCCTCGCTGGAGCAGACCGGCGTAATAGGCCAAAGCCGGGGCAGGATCACTCAGACGAAACAGCCCGTCTTTTACCGCCGGATTCATAAGATCTGCCAGGGCGGCAACGAATTTTTGACCGTTTTTTTGCTTAAAATACCCCATTCCTGCGGCAAAATCCGAAGGAAAAAAGCACATTTTTTGGCCTTTTTTAAAGTAATTTTCGGGAATTTCCAGCCCGCAGGAGGCGGCAAACCAGGCATAGGGCAGAGTGCTTTCCGCGGCTTCTGCCAAGGGAAAGCTGCCCCAGATCCGAGGGTTGCACTCCAAAAGGCGGGGGTTTCCCTCCGCATCACGCTTGAATTCAAACATGGCCGGCCCGGAAAAATGCGTGGCAGCCACGATCTTTTCCACCCAAGGCAAAAGGCCGTGATCCTCCGCAATGCAGCAGGAGGAGGGGCCGCCGGTAACGGGATATTCCCGGATCCGACGATGGCCGATCCAGGCGATGACCCTTCCTTCCCGGGCGATCACTGAGCAGCCGATGCCTTCTCCGGGCAGATATTCCTGCACCACCGGCGGTTCACCGGTGAGGCGGGTAAAATGCGCGATGGCTTCATCCCGCTGCGCCGGGGTGCCGCAGACGGTATAACGCTCTGCGGCGTGCAGCCCGAATTTTTCTCCGCAGACCGGCTTCACCACGCAGGGGCATTGGTCGGTCTCTTTCGGGACGGGGATCTCTAATTCTGGTGCCAGCTGATGTAATTTCCGTTTGCTGTTCAGCAGCTCCAGCGCAGCAGGCTCCGCAATGCAGAGATGGGCTACCTTTTCAAATCTTTCCTTCTGGGCCGAAACCAGTTGCAGGGTTGCCGCTCCCATGGGCAGCAGCACCGGCTTGTCCAATTGCTCCAGCAGGTCATAAAGGGCGTCTTCGTACCCTTCGGCGGGCAGAGAAAAATGTTTTTTCCTATATTTAGAGCGTGCCCCGGGCAGGATCCTTTCGGTCTCCTTTTCGCAGGTGTAAACGGGAATGCCTTGCCGCCCCAACACCCGCACCATGGCGGGGGTCATGCGGTAGTGCACATCGGTGACTAGCGCGATCATGATAAATACTTCACCGCCCGCTCGATGGCATCCTTGGAATTCTTCCAATCCTCCTTGGCGTAGCGGTAATCAAATTTCTTGCAGAACCAATCCAGATCTTCCTTCAACTGCTCCATATAGGCCTTATTGACCTCCGCCACCGCAGCGGCAAAGGCCAGCCGCTCCTTTTTGGGGAGAGTCTTTTCGCCCATCTCCAGCAGGCGGGCGGTGTGGGTCTTGCAGAAGTAGGGCTGCTCGGCAAGCAGCTTGCGGAAATCCTCCTCTGCAGCGTAAAGATAGCAGATATTATCCAGAACCCGATCCATAAATAGGTTCATCCGGCCGCAAAGGTAACAGCTGCGACGGGCATCGTTATAGGCACCGGCGGCTTTTTTGCCGTCGCCCTTGAACAGCTTGCCCTCCAGCTCCTCCATGTGGGTGGCCAGCATCAGCGCCATGGGCAGCTTATTTCCGCCGGCGAAAAGCTTTTCCAGATGGGTCTTGCAAAATCCCTTGCGGTTAGTCTCCTTGCGGGTGTCCGGCTCCATCATGGCGGCGCCTAAGATCCGCTCGATCTCATCCTTTTCCAGAAGATTGCGTAAGGCGCAGATAGGGCATCCGCACCGTTCGTTGAAGGCTTCCTTGATTTTGATAGAATAGATTTTTTCTGCCATGGCTTTTCCTTTCTGTAACACACTTTCCCCCTTTTTCATAGGATAAGATGACTACGGAAGAAGGAGGAAACAGTGTATGTGCGGTTGTTTTAACGATCTCTTCGAGAACAATAGTTGCTGGCTGGTGATCCTGGTTATCATCCTGCTGGTCTGCTGCTGCAACGACTAAAGGCGGGATTGCTCCCGGGGGCGAAAGCTCCCGGGGCTTTTCTTTTTTATAATATTATCATAAATATGGTTGATTTTCAATTCATTCTGTTATAAAATTTAGGCAATAGGAGGTGTTTCGCCATGTTGTTTATTAAAGATAAGGTCAAAAAGGCCTATAAAAAACTGTTAGATCTGAGCAAGCTGGAGGTAGCCGAGGTGGAGACCGAGGCGGTGGAATGCGGCTATAAGAGCAGCAATACCCCCCCTGCCGAGGGCTGGCAGAAGATGGATTTCCTCTACGGCGCCGAAAAGCACTATTGGATCCGGGGCAGCTTCCGCACCCCCGCCGCCGAGAAAGGGCGGTTTTATACGCTGGATGTGGATTGCTCTGCCAAAGGGGCACCTCAGGGGCTGTTGTACCTGAACGGCCATATGGTAGCCGGGCTGGATAACAATCATGAAGAGGCGTTTCTGGAGCCGGATACCGATTATGAGATGTATAACTATGTCTACGCCGGCCCCCGCTGCGTGGAGCATATTCCCGTGCGGGTGCGGATCTGCAAGGTAGATATCGAGACCGAGGGGTTATATTATGATCTTCTGGTGCCCTTTGAGGCGCTGGATGCCCTTAATAAGAATACCGCTGAATATGCGGATACCCTCTCTGCCCTGGAGCGGGCGGTCAACTGCATTGATTTCCGGGCTCCCTATACCCCGGAATATTACGCCTCTGTTGCCGCTGCCCGCCGGCTGATGCAGGAGGAATATTACGAAAAGCTCTGCTCCACCGAGGGCAAGCCGGTGGTCCATTGCATCGGGCACACCCATATTGACGTGGAATGGCAATGGGCCCGTGCTCAGACCCGTGAAAAGGTGCAGCGCAGCTTCTCTACCGCCTTTATGCTGATGGAAAAATATCCCGAGTATCAGTTCACCCTCTCCCAGCCGGAGCTGTACCGCTACCTGCGGGAGGAGGCCCCCGAAAAGTATGAAGAGCTGAAACAGTTGGTGGCGAAGGGCAGCTGGGAGCCGGAAGGCGCTATGTGGGTGGAGTGCGATTGCAACCTCACCGGCGGCGAAAGCTTTATCCGGCAGATCCTGCAGGGCAAAAGGTTCTTCAAGGAAGAATTCGGCAAGGAGAATAAGGTACTCTTCCTGCCGGATGTATTCGGCTATAGCGCCGCTCTGCCCCAGATCTTGAAAAAATCCGGTGTGGATTATTTTGTGACCTCCAAGATCAGCTGGAACGACACCAATACCATGCCCTATGATTCCTTTATGTGGCAGGGCATCGACGGGACGGAGATCTTCTCCTCCTTTATTACCACCCAGAAGGGTACCCCCAACCATGAGCCGGTGCGGTATACCACCTATGTGGGGATGCTGGATCCGGTGAATGTGGCCGGCACCTGGGATCGGTATCAGCAGAAGGAATATAATAAAAATACCATCCTTACATACGGCTACGGCGATGGCGGCGGCGGCCCCACCCGCTGGATGCTGGAAAAGCAGCGCCGCCTGGCCAAGGGTCTGCCCGGCCTGCCGGTAACTAAAATGAACTTCCTGGTGCCGTATCTGGAGGCCTCCGAGAAGGAATTTAAGGAAAATTCCGCCAAGCTGCAGCGCACCCCCAAATGGGTGGGCGAGCTGTACCTGGAATATCACCGGGGCACCTATACCACCATGGCCAAGAATAAGCGGGGCAACCGCAAATCCGAGCTGATGCTGCAGAAGGCCGAGGCCCTTTCCATGACCGATCTTTTCTTCGGCGGCAGCTACGATGCCAAGGGGCTTTATGCCGCATGGCGGAAGGTACTGCACAATCAGTTCCATGATATTCTGCCCGGTTCCTCTATTTTGGAGGTCTACGAGGGCACCGATATCGATTATGCCAAGCTGAATGAATACGGCAGCGGCGTGATCGGCGGCAAGCTGAACAGCCTGGCCGCTCAGGTGGATACCGAAGGCGGTGTGCTGGTCTACAACCCCTCCGGCTTTGCCCGCAAGGGCCCGGTTCAGGTGGAGGGCAAGACGGTGGAGCCGGCAGAGGCCATCCCGGCCTTCGGCTGGAAGGTGATCCGGCCGGCAGAGCAGGCTCCCGCTGTAAAGCTGGAGGGCCATACTGCAGAGAACCAATATTATATCATGACGCTGGACGAGCAGGGCAGCATTGCATCCCTCTACGATAAGATGGCGGAACGGGAGGTCTTTCTGCCCGGCTGCAAGGGCAACGAGCTGCGGCTCTTTGAGGATGATCCCCGCAACTATGATGCATGGGAGATCGATGCCACCTATAAGTCCAAGCGGTACAAGCTGGAGGACACCGCCACCATCACCCCGGTCCGGGACGGCAGCCGTGCCGGATTTAAGGTGGAGCGGAGGTATCTGAATTCCACCCTCTGCCAGCATATCTGGCTTTATTCCGAAAACCCCCGCATTGACTTTGAGAACAACTTCGATTGGCATGAAAAGCATCATCTGATGAAGATCTGTTTCCCCATCGATGTTCACGCCGATCAGGCAACCTTTGAAATCCAGTTCGGCCATGTGACCCGTCCCACCCATGAGAACACCAGCTGGGATGAGGCGAAATTTGAAAGCTGCGCCCATAAATGGGTGGATGTTTCGGAGCATGGCTACGGGGTTGCCCTGCTGAACGATTGCAAGTATGGCTTCAGCTGCGACGGTACCGAGCTGAGCCTTACAGTTCTGAGATGTTCTGCATGGCCCAATCCCAAGGCAGACGAAGGGGAGCATCTCTTTACCTATTCGCTACTTCCCCATATCGGCAGCCTCTATGAGGCCGGCGTGATCCAGGAGGCCTATGCTCTCAACCAGCCCATGGAGGCGGTGGCGGTAGCGGCGCAGAAGGGCGGCCTGCCGGCAGAGTTTTCCATGGTCTCCTGCGACTGCAGCAATGTGATCATCGAAACGGTGAAGAAGGCCGAGGAGAGCGACGATCTGGTAGTGCGGATGTACGAAGCCTACGACAGCCGCTGCAAAGCAACCGTTACCGTTCCTGCCGGCTTCACCAAGGCTTACCTTTGCGGTACGCTGGAAAACGAACTGGAGGAACTGGAATTGGTCAACAATGCAGTAACCCTTCCGGTCAAGAATTTTGAGATCATTACCTTGAAGTTCAAAAAATAAAAATGATGCCCGTGCCCCATTTGGGGTACGGGCGTTTTTTACACCTCATCCACCGCAAGCGGTGCCCCAGCACAAGGCATAAGTTCCACCAACCAAATCATAGATTTGGGGTGTCACTTATTCCCCTCAAAGGGGAAGACAGGGGATGAAGCTTATTCTTCAAAGAGGGTGACCTGATCGCTGGGGAGATCCTGCTGGCGGAGCAGGTGGCCCACAGCGGGGAGGTTTTTGGTGCGGTAGTAGGAGAGGTTGGTCAGCCCGGCCTCTGCTACGGTGACCGCCTTTTCCAGGGTGTGCTTGCCCTTCTGGGTCATGGCGGTTACGCCCTGGGTGGATTTGGTCGCTTTCTGGGGGATCAGCGCAGAATGGACCACCAGGCCTTTCTGGTTGGTGGAGATCAGCAGAATATCCGTGTCCTCCTCCAGCTGCAGGGTGGCTGCCAAGGGGGATTTATCGCTGTAGGCATTGATCAGCCGGCGGCGGTTGGTAACGGTCTTATAGGCAGAAAGGGGAACCTTGGCCACCTTACCGTTCTCAAAGCAGAAGAGGATATCTCCCGTATATTCGGCGGTCACCGCCATGGCTACCACCGTTTCGTCCTGCGCCATCTCCAACTTGGCGGGGAGGTAATCACCCAGCAGGCTGGCCTTGGTATCCTCAAAATCATAGCCCTTGGCTTTATAGGCATTCTGGGCCGAGGTGAAGAAGATCAGCTCGGCTTTGTTGGTGGATTCCACCGCCCGGCGGAGGCTGTCCCCATCCTTATACTTCTGGGCACTGTTCATCCGGAGGGAATTGGGCTGGATCTTTTTGAAGTAGCCCTCTTTGGAAAGGAAGTAGGTGACCGGGTAATCCTCGATGTGATCCTCTTCGTCTACCGCCTCCAGCTGATCCTCATAGACCAGCTCGGTCTTGCGGGGGATGTCGTAAAGCTTTTTCACCCGCTTCAGGTCGCTTTCGATGATCCGGTTGATCTTGGTGCGGCTCTTCAGGATCGCCTCCATTTCGGCGATCTCCTTTTCCAGCTCGGCGATCTCCTCCAACCGGTTGAGGATGTATTCCTTATTCAGATAACGCAGCTTGATGTTGGCGATGTGTTCAGCCTGGATCTCATCCACACCGAAGCCGATCATCAAATTGGGGATGACCTCTTCATCACGCTCGGTTTCCCGCACGATCTTGATGGCCTTATCGATATCCAGCAGGATCTTTTTCAGACCCACCAGAAGGTGCAGCTTTTTCTTGGCCTTCTGAAGGTTGAAATAGGTGCGGCGCTTGATACACTCGGTGCGGAAGCCCAACCATTCCTCGATCAGTTGGCGCACGCCCAGCACCTGGGGGGTGCCGCCGATCAGCACGTTGAAGTTACAGCCGAAGCTATCCTCCAGCGGGGTCATTTTAAAGAGCTTCGCCATCAGCTTTTCGGGATCGGTGCCCCGCTTGGTCTCGATGGAGATGCGCATACCGGTCTTATCCGACATATCCTTCACATCACTCAGCTCCCGCAGCTTGCCCGCTTTATAAAGCTCGATGATCTTATCAATGATGGCCTCCACGGTGGTGGTGTAGGGGATCTCGTTGATCTGGATAAAGCCGCTCTTGGGATCTACCTCGTATTTGGCACGCACCCGCACAGAGCCCCGGCCGGTCTCATAGACCTCCTTCAGCTGAGATTGGGCCACCAGCAGCCGGCCGCCGGTGGAGAAGTCCGGCCCAGGGAGGGTCTGCTCGATGGGATGATCGGGGTTTTCCATCAGGGCGATCACTGTATCGCATACCTCCCCCAGATTGAAGGAACAGATATTGGAGGCCATACCTACCGCAATGCCCTGGTTGGGGGTGGTGAGGATGGTGGGGAAGGAGACAGGCAGAAGGGTGGGCTCGGTGGTGGAATTATCGTAGTTGGGCACAAAATCCACCGTGTCCTTATCGATATCTCCGAACATTTCCTTGCAGATGGGGGCCAGCTTGGCCTCGGTATACCGGGAGGCTGCATAGGCCATATCCCGGGAATAGACCTTACCGAAATTACCCTTGGACTCCACAAAGGGAAGGAGCAGGGCTTCGTTGCCTCGGGAAAGGCGCACCATGGTCTCGTAGATGGCACCGTCTCCATGGGGATTGAGGGTCATGGTTGCGCCCACGATATTGGCGCTTTTGACCAACTCGCCGGTGAGCAGCCCTTTTTTATACATGGTATAAAGCAGCTTGCGGTGGGCGGGCTTCAGACCGTCGATCTCCGGAATGGCCCGGGAGAGGATCACGCTCATGGCGTAGGGCATATAGTTGGTCTCTAAGGTCTCCACCACGCCCATCGGAATGGGTGGCTTTTCAATATATTCTTTTTGTGTTGCTTTTTTCTTCTTCATATAAACTCCTTAGGACAGGTCCAGATCATCCAGGTAAAGGTGACCGTTGGCGGCGATATATTCCTTCCGCCCTGCTAAGTTATCTCCCAGCAGCACATCAAACATCATGGCCGTCTGCTCTGCATCGGAGGGGGTCACCTTGATCAGCCGGCGGGTCTCCGGATTCATGGTGGTCTCCCACATCATATCCGGTTCATTTTCGCCAAGACCCTTGCTCCGCATGATCTTTACTTTATGGCCGTCCAGTTTTTTCAGGATCTCTTCCTTTTCCTTCTCAGTATAGGCAAAATAGGTGCCCTTTTTGGTTTTATCGGTGATCTCAAAGAGGGGGGATTCGGCGATATATACATAGCCCTCTTCGATGAGGGTGGGGGTCAGCCGGTAAAGCATGGTGAGGATCAGGGTGCGGATCTGGAAGCCGTCCACGTCTGCATCGGTGCAGATGATCACTTTGTTCCACCGCAGGGCGGCCAGATCAAAAGGGGGGATGCCCTTGGCGGTCTTACCGCTGATCTCCACGCCGCAGCCCAGCACCTTCAGCAGGTCGGTGATGACGTCACTCTTGAAAATTTTTGCATATTCTGCCTTCAGGCAGTTGAGGATCTTGCCCCGTACCGGCATGATAGCCTGGAAAAAGCTGTCCCGCCCCTGTTTACAGGAGCCCAGCGCAGAATCACCCTCCACAATGTAGATCTCCCGCTTGGACACATCCTTGGTCTGGCAATCCACAAACTTCTGGATCCGGTTGGTCATGTCGATGGAGCCGGAGAGGGTCTTTTTAATATTGATCCGTTCTTTTTCGCTCTTCTCCCGGGCCCGCTTATTGATCAGCACCTGATTGGTGATCTTTACCGCTTCGTTGGGATTTTCAATAAAATAGATCCGCAGATTCTGCCGCAGAAAATCGGTGGTACATTCCTGAATGAATTTATTGGTGACCGCGTGCTTGGTCTGGTTGGAATAGGAGGTGTGCTCCGCTGTGGAGAAGCAGTTGGTCACCAGTACCAGGCAGTCAGCTACATCCGCAAAGGTGATCTTGCTTTCTCCTTTATTATATTTCCCGTTATTTTTCAGATAGGCATCGATCTCGGCGGCAAAGGCGATACGGGCTGCTTTGTCGGGCGAGCCGCCGTCTATCAGGTGGCTGGAGTTGTGGTAGTATTCCAGCAGATTCACCCGGTTGGAAAAGGCCACGCAGCAGGTGAGCTTTACTTTATAGTCCGGCATATCCTCCCGATCACGGCCGATCCGTTCGTCCTGCCAAAAGACCGGCTGGGACAGAGCATTCTCTCCCAGTAACTCTTTGACATAGTCCGTGATTCCGTTTTCGTAACAGTATTCTTTGGTTTCAAAGCCGTTTTCTGTTTCATGCCGGAACACAAAGGTCAGCCCGGCGTTGACGACCGACTGCCGCATGAGAATATCCTCGAAAAAAGAGGCGGTGATATTGGTATCGGTAAACACCTTCCGGTCGGGCTTCCACCGGGTAATGGTACCGGTGCGTTTCCCGGTGTAGGGTTCTTCCTGCAGCCCACCGATGTTTTCGCCTTTTTCAAAGTGCAGACTATATTTTGTTTTATTGCGGTAGACAGTTACATCCATGTATTCCGAGGTATACTGGGTGGCGGTAGCACCCAGACCGTTCAGACCCAAAGAATATTCATAGTTCTGGCCGCTTCCGGTATCGTATTTACCGCTGGCGTACAGGGTACAGTATACCAGCTCCCAGTTATAGCGCTCCTCGCTTTCGTTATAAGCCACAGGGACGCCCCGACCGAAATCCTCCACCTCAATGGAGCCGTCCTTGAAAAGGGTGATGTTGATCTTGTCACCAAAACCCTCCCGGGCTTCGTCGATGGAATTGGCAATGATCTCAATGACAGTATGCTGGCAGCCGTCCAGGCCGTTGGAGCCCAGCATGGAGGCAGGGCGCCGCCGCAGGGACTCTGCGCCCTTCAGCTCCCGGATACTGCTTTCATTATAGTTGTTATTTTTTGCCATGGTTTCCTCCATTTATCATTTTACAACTTATTATTATAACTAAATTTAAAGTAGTTGTCAATTATAGACTTTTTGAGCGATGTATAGTATAATTTTCGCGGAATGGAGGGATCTCAGATGATCAAAGCACTGGCTGTTGAATTAGGCTTTCCGGAAGAGGCGATTTTATCGCTTTCTGCCGATTATCAAAAAATGGAAGGGCAGATGGATGCTGCCCGGGCGGCGCTCTATGCGGAAGGGGATTATAAAGAAATGATCCGTGCCTTGGCCGAGGAGGTTGGGGTGCACCCCTACGCTGCCGATATGGTTTTTGCCCTTTACTGCGCTCTGCCCCTGCGGGAGAAGTACCGGGAAAAGGGGCTGCCGGATACGCTTTTTATTGAGAACATGGAGGATCTGCGCTTCAAGCTGATGGAGTGCAAAAGGGTCTATGATGTCTGGGGCAGTTTTGTTGCTGTCTGGTTCCGGGGTTTTTACCTGATGAAACGCTTTAAGCTGGGCAGATTACAGTATGAGCAGATCGGCCTGAAATATAACTATCGGCACCTGAAGGAGGGGGATTCCGTCCTGAAATGCCATATCCCTTCCTGCGGCCCGGTGACCCGGGAGTCGGTGCTGGACTCTTTGAAAAAAGCTTATGAATTTTACGGATATGAGGGGCTGATGCCGGTGGTGTGCAACTCTTGGATGCTGTACCCGCCCCATTATGAGGTCTACCCGGAAGGAGGGAATATGCGGAGCTTTTTTGAACTTTTTGAGATCCTTTCCACCAAAGAGGATCCGGAAAATAAAGACCTTTGGCGCATCACCAACCGGATGGACGATGTGATCCCGGAGGATACCACCCTGCAGCGCCGCTTCAAGGCCTATCTGGAGGCGGGGAACTGCATGGGCAGCGGCTATGGGATCCTGCTGTTTGACGGACAAAAAATAATAAAATAAAACTATTGCTTTTTGAAAAAAAAGTCTGTATAATATATAAAATATTCTAAAAATAAAAAGGAGAAGGATGTATGAGTAAGATTTTAAAAGAAGCATTGACCTTTGATGATGTTTTGCTGGTGCCTGCCAAGAGCGAGGTGTTGCCCAACATGGTCAAGCTGAATACCCGCCTCACCAATAAGATCATGCTGAATGTGCCGCTGATGAGTGCAGCCATGGATACTGTTACCGAAAGCAAGATGGCCATTGCTATGGCCCGGGAAGGCGGTATCGGCGTTATTCATAAGAATATGACTATCGAGCAGCAGGCCGAAGAGGTCATGCGGGTCAAGCGTAGCGAAAACGGCGTCATCAACGATCCCTTCTATCTTTCTCCTGATAATTTTGTCTATGAAGCCGATGCGCTGATGGGCAAATATAAGATCTCCGGTGTGCCCATTGTGGAAAACGATAAGCTGGTGGGTATCATCACCAACCGCGATATGCGGTTTATGACCGATTTCAATGTAAAGATCTCCACGGTGATGACCTCTGAGGAAAAGCTGATCACCGCTCCTGTGGGCACCACGCTGGAGGAGGCTAAGGTCATCCTGCAGAAGCACCGGGTGGAAAAGCTGCCTCTGGTGGATGAGAACGGCAAGCTGTCCGGGCTGATCACCATCAAGGATATTGAGAAGAGCGTGCAGTATCCCAATTCTGCCCGTGATGAGCAGGGGCGTCTGCTCTGCGCTGCCGCCATTGGCGTGACCAATGATGTGTTGGACCGTGCCGGTGCACTGATCAATGCCGGCGTGGATGTGCTGGTGTTGGATTCTGCCCACGGCCATTCTGCCAACATTATGAAGACTATCAAGCTCCTGAAGGAGCATTGGCCTGAGATGCAGCTGGTTGCCGGTAACATTGCTACCGCCGAGGCTGCCGAGGATCTCATCGCCGCAGGCGCCGATGCTGTTAAGGTGGGTATTGGCCCCGGTTCTATCTGCACCACCCGTGTGGTATCCGGTATCGGTGTACCCCAACTGACCGCTGTGATGGATGTGGCAGAGGTCTGCACCAAGCATAATATTCCCCTGATCGCCGATGGCGGTATCAAATATTCCGGCGATATTGTAAAGGCCATTGCCGCCGGTGCCGATGTGATCATGATCGGCTCTCTGCTGGCCGGCTGCGAGGAAAGCCCCGGTGAAGAGGAGCTGTTCCAGGGCCGCCGCTTCAAGAGCTACCGCGGCATGGGCTCCATGGCTGCCATGGCCAAGGGCTCTGCCGACCGTTACTTCCAGACCGGTACCAAAAAGCTGGTTCCCGAAGGGGTGGAAGGCCGTGTTCCCTTTAAGGGTCTGATGGGAGATACCGTATTCCAGCTGATGGGAGGCTTGCGCTCCGGTATGGGCTACTGCGGTACTGCTACCATTGAGGATCTCAAGAAGAACGGCAAGTTTGTGAAGATCACCGGCGCAGGTCTGAAGGAGAGCCATCCCCATGATATTCATATCACCAAAGAGGCTCCCAACTATACCTCCGACGCAAAATAATGAAGGATCAGGCTTTGATCCATGATCTGGCCGCTCTTGCCCGCCTTTCCTTTGAGGGGGAGGCGGGGGATAGAATGGCCCGGGATATGGAAAGTATCATGCGGCTGATGGATACCGTTGCCGAGGCGGAGATCTCCGAAACGGATCTCCCGCCGGCGGAGGGCGGCATGGAGTTGCTGCGGGAGGATGAGCAGAAGCCTTCCATGGCGGCCGGGGAGATCCTGGCTAATGCCAAAGGCCGGCAAGGCTCTTTTTTCGCTGTTCCCAAGCTGATAGAGTAAATGATGAATCTGCATTTAAAATCGATAAAAGAGTTGCGGGGCTTGCTGGACGGTGCTGATCTTACCGCTCAGGAACTCACGCAGTATTATCTGGATCGGATCCAAAAGCTGGATCCGATCATTCATGCGTATATCACCGTGAATGAAAAGGCCATGGAGCAGGCAGAAGCCGCCCAGAAGATGATCGAGGCGGGGGCTGCCGGCCCTTTGACCGGCATCGTGCTGGGGCTGAAGGATAATATCTGCACCAAGGGTCTGCGCACCACCTGCGCCTCTAAAATGCTGGAGGATTTTATTCCTGCTTATGATGCCACCGTTGCCGAAAAATTAGAGGAGGCCGGCGCTATCTTTATCGGCAAACTGAATATGGATGAATTCGCCATGGGTGCCTCCACCGAGACCTCCTTTTTTGGAGCAACCCGGAATCCTTACGATCCGGAGCGGGTTCCCGGCGGTTCCTCCGGCGGCAGTGCCGCAGCGGTAGCGGCGGGGCTTTGCGTGGCCGCTTTGGGGAGCGATACCGGCGGCTCCATACGCCAGCCTGCTGCTTTCTGCGGCGTTACCGGCATTAAACCTACCTACGGCCGTGTTTCCCGCTATGGGCTGGTGGCCTTTGCATCCTCTCTGGATCAGATCGGCCCCATCGCCAAGAGCGCCCGGGATTGTGCTTACCTGCTGGATGCCATCTCCGGCCAGGATCCCAAGGATATGACCAGCCGCCCCTCCGAAGCGGTGGTTCCCATGCTGGGGGAGTCTGTGGAGGGTACGGTGATCGGCGTTCCGAAGGAATGCTTCGGCGAAGGCCTGGATCCCGAGGTGCGGGCGGCTGTGGAAAAAGCCATCGAAAAATATGAGGAAATGGGCTGCGTGATCCGGGAGGTCTTCATGCCTTCCCTGAAATATGCAGTTCCGGCTTATTACCTGATCTCCTCTGCGGAGGCCTCTTCCAATCTTGCCCGCTACGACGGTGTGCGCTACGGCTACCGGAGCAAGGAAGGCAAGAACTTTGAGGAGCAGGTGATCGCCACCCGCAATGAGGGCTTCGGTAATGAAGTAAAGCGCCGCATCCTACTGGGCACCTATGCCCTTTCCGGGGCACAGTTTGATGCCTATTATAAAAAGGCTGATCTTCTGCGCCGCCGGATCAAAAAGGAATACGAAGAGATCTTTCGGATCTGCGATTGCATGATCACCCCCACCGCCCCGGAGGCCGCCTTTAAGTTCGGCGAAAAGGGCGGAGATCCTACCGAGCTGTATCTGGCCGATCTCTATACAGCGGCGGTGAATATTGCCGGTCTGCCTGCGGTCAGCACCACCTGCGGTTATACCAAGGAGTGGCTGCCCATCGGCATGAGCATTGTGGGCAAACCCTTTGCCGAAGGGGAGATTTTGAACCTGGCTGATGCCTTTGAGAAGAAATTCAATTATATTCTCAATGATTTTTGCTTGTAATTTGAAGCAAACTATGTTAAAATAGAATAAAAGTTACAGAGGGTTGCCTTTCCAAGGCAGCGCTCCGGATGTTGAGAGACGGGTGCGGCGCAATGGGCGTGCCGTGAACCATGTCAGGCGGGGAACCGAGCAGCATTAAGCGGATCTTCGTCCATGTGTGCCGAATTCCTGTTTTGAGTCCGGAGCACTGTCTTGTAAAGGTAACCCTCTCAGTTTTCTTTTTGCCGCATCACGGCGGATCTTTTTCCGTCTCTTTGCTCCAAAATGCTCGACCATACACAAAGTATGCTCTGCACTTTTGGTACAAGGAGTCAAAAAATCTCTCGCCGTGCTGCAACAAACGAAAATCTCGAGGGTTACAAGTGACCTAAAAAATCCCTTAAGGAGTTTGAATGTATCAAGCGTTATACCGAAAATACCGCCCCCTTGCATTTTCCGATGTGGTGGGGCAGGAGCATATTGTAAAAACCTTGCGGGCGCAGATCGCCGATGGGAACATTTCCCATGCCTATTTGTTCTGCGGCACCCGAGGGACCGGCAAGACCACCTGCGCCAAAATTCTGGCCAGAGCAGTCAACTGCAGCGAGCCCCACGATGGGGATCCCTGTAACGCCTGCCCTCAATGCACCGGCATCCTCAATGAATCTACCATGGATGTGGTGGAGATCGATGCTGCTACCAATACCGGCGTGGGGGATGTGCGGGAACTGCGGGAGGAGCTGATCTATGCCCCCGCCGCCGTAAAATACCGGGTCTATATCATCGATGAGGTGCATATGCTGAGTAATCAGGCCTTCAATGCCCTCTTAAAGACCCTGGAAGAGCCCCCCGGCCATGTGATCTTTGTATTGGCTACCACCGAGATCCATAAGATCCCCGCCACCATCCTTTCCCGCTGCCAGCGGTTTGATTTTAAGCGGCTTACCCCTGAACTGATCGCCGGGCGGCTGAGCTATGTGGCAGAGCAGGAGGGCTTTGTTCTGGAGCCGGATGCGGCATCCTTGCTGGCTCGGCTGGCCGATGGTGCCTTACGGGACGGTCTTTCTCTGCTGGACCGTTGCCGGGACGGGGATGAGCCGGTCACCCTGGCAAGGGTGGAGCAGATCGTTGGCGTATGCGGCAGCGATCAGTTGATGGAGGCTGTGAAGCTGGCATGGAAGCGGGATGCTTCCGGCTTGCTGAAATTTTATAAAAAAGCCCGGGAGCGTTATGCCGGCCCCGCCCAGCTTTTTGCCGATCTTTCTGCCCTGCTGCGGGATCTTTTGATCTGCAGCGTCAGTGAGGAGCCCGGCGAGCTGATCGAGTGCGATGCCCGGGAGCTGCAGCAAAAGATCGCCCTCGCCCGGGAACTGCCCACCGCTGTGATCATGCGGATGATGCGCACCCTGCAGAACGGTATCTGGGAGCTGGGCCGCACCGCCGATAAAAGCCTGCTGGCCGAAATGACCCTGATCTCTCTCTGCCGGGAGGAACTGGGGGAGGATCTGGCATCCTTGAGTGCCCGTGTTGCCCGCCTGGAACGGGGCGTTCCTGCGGTAGCAACCATCCCTGTGGTTCCTACTGAAGAGGCCCCGCCCCCGCCTGAGCCCCAAAAGGCCGCTGAGGCAGCGCCTCCGCCGGCTGCGGAGATCCCTGCCGGGGAATGTCCCTTCTGGGAAGGGATGAAGGATCAGCTTTCCCATTCCGGTCACACCAATATGCTGGGCTTTTTGCTGGATATCACTCCTGCAGTGCAGGGAAATCAGTTGGTGCTTTCCTCGGATCAGGAATTCTGCATCACCTTTTTGAGCCAGCCGGAAAATAAAGCCGCTCTGGAGGCCGCCGCCGAGGCTGCCGCTGGGCAAAAATATCATATTATATTAAAAGCAGCAGCCCCCGCCCTGCAAAAGGACGACCCGCTGCAGGAATTATTAAAGGAGATCAAATCATGAAAGCAAGATTACCCGAAGGATACAATATGAAGCGCGGCGATATGATGCGCCAGGTGCAGAAGATGCAGGAGGATATGGCCAATGCGCAGGCCGAGGTGGAGGCTTCCGAATTTGAAGCTGCTGCCGGCGGCGGTGCGGTTACCGCCAAGGTAAACGGCAAAAAGGAAGTGCTGGAAGTGAAGGTAAAGCCCGAAGTGGTGGATCCCGATGATGTGGAAATGCTGGAGGATCTGCTGGTAGCTGCTGTGAATGAAGCCCTCAAAAAGGCAGATGAGGCCATGGAAAGCAAGATGGGCGCTGTGACCGGCGGCATGGGCCTGCCCGGGATGCCCGGCCTCTTTTAATCGCCATGCCGAATATTGCGCAGCTGAATAAATTGATCGAGCAGTTCGGCAAGCTGCCCGGCGTGGGTGCCAAAACGGCCCAGAAAATGGCCTATTTCATTCTGGCGCAGGGGGATAGTGCGGTGAAGGAATTTGCCGATACCCTGCTGGCATCCAAAAATCTGATCCATTGCTGCCCCCGCTGCCAGAACCTGACCGATCAGGAGCTTTGCCCCATCTGTACCGATGAAAAGCGGGCCGGCTCCATCTGCGTGGTGGAAAAGCCGGAGGATGTGGAGGCCATGGAGCGCACCCGCACCTTCCACGGCACTTACCATGTTTTGCATGGTCTGATCTCTCCGGTCAATGGCATTGGTGCCGATCAGCTGAAGGTGCGTGAGCTGATGCATCGGGTGGCCGAAGAGCCGGTGGAGGAGGTCATCCTCGCTACCTCTCCCAATGTGGAGGGGCAGGCCACCGCATTGTATCTCTTTAAATTACTGAAGCCCTTTGAGGTGAAGGTCACCGGCCTGGCGCTGGGGATCCCTGTGGGCGGAACGCTGGAATATGCCGATAGCCTCACCCTCACTCGGGCTATGGAGAACAGGAGGTCTTTTGAATGAATATCTATCAGACCCGGGGCACCTGCTCCCGGAGTATCACCTTTGATGTCACGGAGGAAGGAACCCTCCATAATGTCCGTTTTGAAGGCGGGTGCAACGGCAACCTGCAGGGCATCAGTGCCCTGGTAGAGGGAATGCCGGTGGAAGAGGCCATCCAGCGCCTTTCCGGCATCTGCTGCGGTTTTAAGGGCACATCCTGCCCCGATCAGTTGGCGCAGGCACTAATAGAATATCAGGAGGAAAACTAAGATGAGCTATATGGCAGAATATGAACGTTGGTTATCTTTTTACGATCTGGACGGCCGTTTAAAGGCCGATCTGATCGCTGTTCACGGGAATGACGATGAGATCCGCTCCCGCTTCGGCTGCGATCTGGTCTTCGGTACCGGCGGCCTGCGGGGCACCATGGGTGCCGGCACCAACCGGATGAATATCTATACCGTTCGCCGGGCTTCCCGGGGCTTTGGAAACTATATTGTTTCCTTGGGCAAGGAAGCCATGGATCGCGGCGTGGTCATTGCCTACGATTGCCGGAATAACGGCAAGCGCTTCGCCATGGAGACCGCCCTTACCATGTGTGCGCTGGGGATCCATGTGCGGCTGTTTGATGCCCTGCGCCCCACTCCGGAGCTGAGCTTTGCCATCCGGGATTTCGGCGCTATCGGCGGCGTGAATATTACCGCCTCCCATAACCCTAAGGAATATAACGGCTATAAGGCTTATTTTGAGGACGGTGCCCAGCTTTCCGGCGATCAGGCCGATTTCATTCTGGGCGAGATGCAGAAGGTAGATCCGCTGAAGGTGGAGGTCATGGCCGAGGATGAGGCCAAGGAAAAGGGCCTTCTGGAGATCATCGGCGAAGAGACCGATGCCCGCTATTTGGCCCGTGTATTGGCTGAAAAACTGCCTCTGGGCGAGCTGAAGCCCGAAGCCAAGCAGCTTTCCATCGTATATACCCCCTTCCACGGCACCGGCTATAAGCTGGTTCCCGAGATCTTCAAGGCACTGGGAGCCAATGTGTACTATGTGGAAGAGCAGATGGTTCCGGATGGGGATTTCCCCACTGTAAAATCTCCCAATCCTGAGGAAAAGGAAGGCTTCACTCTGGGCCTGCAGCTGGCCAAAAAGGTCAATGCGGATCTGATCATCGCCACCGATCCCGATGCCGACCGGGTGGGCGTAGCCGCCCTGAACGGCGATCAGGTTACCCTCTTTACCGGCAACCAGATGGCGGCTCTGCTCCTTGATTTCATGATCGAGGTGCAGAAGGAGGCCGGTATTATGCCGGCTAATCCCGCGGTGGTCTCTACCATCGTTTCTTCCAAGATGCCGGCTAAGATCTGTGCCGAAAACGGGGTTGCCTATTTTGAGGTGCTCACCGGCTTTAAGTACATCGGCGAGATGATGGAAAAATTCAAGAACGAGGGCAGCTACAGCTACTTCTTCGGCTTTGAGGAAAGCTATGGCTACCTGAAGGGCGATTACGCCCGGGATAAGGATTCCCTGGTGGCATCCATGCTGATCGCCCAGATGGCTATGTATAATAAGAATAAGAACCGGAATCTGGTTCAGGCGCTGGAGATCCTTTATAAGCGCTACGGCTATTTTGAGGAAAAGACCGTAAGCTTCAAGATCGAGGCGGTCATTCCCCAGCAGCGGATGGACGAGATCATGAAGGGTCTCCGGGGCGATGTCCCTGCTACCATCGGCGGCAAGAAGGTGATCGAGTTCCGGGATTATAAGGAGCATATTACCAAGGATCTCATTACCGGCAAGGAAGGGGTCACCACCCTGCCCACCTCCGATGTGCTGTATTATGTGTTTGAGGACGGTACCCATGTGGTCATTCGTCCCTCCGGCACTGAGCCCAAGGTCAAGGCATACTTCCTCACCTCCGGTGAGAACCGCTTTGATTGCCACAGTAAGATCGAAGTCTATAGCGAGATCTTCGGAAAACTGCTGAAATAATGAAAAAATGTTGCAAAAAGCCATGCTTTTTGCAACATTTTTTTGCCCTGATTCGTATTCCTTATAAAAGGAGGAAGTGCTATGAAAAGATTACTTGCGGTTTTATGTATAGGATTACTCCTGCTTACCGGGTGCGGGAAGATTCCTGCAGAGCCGGTAGAGGATGACTTGGATCATACCTTTCGGGCGCTTTTGAGCGGGGGAGAGATGGAACTTCCGGAACCGTTGCTGATCTCCTCTTTGGAGGAACTTCAGACCTTTGAGCGGCAATGGAAGGTGGATCTATCCATCGATCTGCCGGATGGCGATCCCTATACCGAGGAATTTTTCCAAGCCTCTGCGCTTTTGCTGGTTTACGGCGAGTGCCCCTATATTCCTCAGGCCTTTTGGGTGGAACGGGTAGTGAAGGAGGAAACCCGGATCACGGTTCACGCCGTCAACGGAGCTCCGCCCGGCGGGGATGAAGCCTTCGGCAACTGCCTGATGGGGCTGGAATTGAAAAAAACCGACGTGGAAGGCTGTGATTTTACGGTGGAATTCCGGGAACAGCCGGTGGTTATGGCATATTAAAATGAGGAGAGCCAATGCTCTCCTCATTTTAATGTATGTTTGACTAATCTGTCACCCTCGTATTGCAGGTCCAGATGAAAGAACGGGGCACGTTCCTCCAGCAGCTTCAGGAAGATCCGGTCGCCCTCCCATTGGGGGAGGGTGTCCATTTTTTCCTTCGGCACCCATTCCAGAGTCCCTTCATCGCATTCCTTCAGCGCCCCGGTGAAGGAATCGCTCCAGAAAAGATACATCCGTTCATCCGGCCAGCCGGTGCAACGGAAATCCACGATTCCCCGGTATTCCAGGTTCTCTGCGGTGAGGCCGGTCTCTTCCCAAATTTCCCGGCGGGCGCACTGCTCCGGGGTCTCGCCCGGCTCCAGCTTGCCGCCCACGCCGATCCATTTATCCTTATTTACATCCTTTTCCTTTTTGATGCGGTGGAGCATCAGGTAGCATTCGTTTTGTTCCAGATAGCAAAGAGTGGTATCGATCATTTTAAAAATCCGTTTACGATCTGCTCCTCGGCCTCCTGCTCGGTAAGGCCGAGGGTCATCAGCTTGATCAGCTGCTCCCCGGCGATCTTGCCGATGGCAGCTTCGTGGATCAGGCTGGCATCCAGATGGCTGGCGGTGATCTCCGGGATGGCTGCCACCACCGCATGGTCCATAATAATAGCGTCGCACTCGGAGTGGCCGGTGCAGCGGTTGTTTCCTTTAATATTAGAGCGGAAGATCTGCCGGGAGTTGCCCTTGGCCACAGAACGGGAGATCAGGTTGGTATGGCAGCCCTCGCCGTCCATGTCCACCGTAAAATCGGTCTCTGCATATTGCTCCCCGTGGGTCATGATCTTTTCGTGGATAATCAGGGTGGCTTCAGCGCCCAGCTTGGCGGTGGTGACCCGCTTGGTGGAGTCGACCCCCTTGATCTGCACCGTTTCCATCTCCATGTAGCCGCCGTCCTCTACCTCGACTACAGTGGTGGGGTTCATCACATTTTGGCCGTTGCCGTCGCCCTGGCCGTAATGCTTTTCCACATATTTGATCTTGGCATTTTTACCCACATGGAAGGTGTGGATCCCATCGTGGCGGGATTCCTTGCTGCCGCCGTTATGGATGCCGCAGCCGGCAACGATGGTCACATCGGCCCCCTCCCCGATATAAAAGTCATTGTATACCAGATCCTGGATGCCGGTCTCGCTGAGCAACACCGGGATGTGCACGCTCTCATGCTTGGTAAAGGGCTTGATGATGATGTCGATACCGTCCCGATCCTCTTTGGTCACAATATCAATGTTGGCGGTAGTGTTGCGCCCGGCAGACTTGCCGTTGGCACGGATGTTATAGGCGCCGGAGGGAACCTCATGGAGATCGGCCACCTGCTCCAGCAGTGTTTTTTGAATCTGATCCATCGTGTTCCTCCTTAAAGCTTGTCTGTGAGCACTTTGCAGGGCTCGCTCTTTTGCAGCAGCTCCGGCAGAATGGAATCCTTGCTGCCGCTGGTGCGCACCTTACCGTCGGCGATCACCACGATCTGATCGGCAATGTTCAGGATCCGCTCTTGGTGAGAAATGATGATAATGGAGCCGTTGATCTTTTCGTGCATCTTTTCAAAGACCTGGATCAGGTTGGAAAAGCTCCAGAGGTCGATGCCGGCCTCCGGCTCATCAAATACCGAGATCTGGGTGCCCCGGGCCAGAACGGTAGCAATCTCGATCCGCTTGACCTCGCCGCCGGAAAGGCTGGCGTTGATCTCCCGGTTGATATAATCCCGGGCGCAAAGACCCACCTCGGAAAGGTAGGCGCAGGCCTCGCTGATGTTGATAGGTCTGCCGGCGGCCAGGGTGATGAGATCCTTCACGGTGATGCCCTTGAACCGCACCGGCTGCTGAAAGGCAAAGCTGATGCCTTTTTTTGCCCGCTCGGTGATGGAAAGATCTGTGATATCCTCTCCGTCTAAAATGATCTGACCGGCAGTGGGGGTATAGATCCCGGCAATGATCTTGGCTAGGGTGGATTTTCCCCCGCCGTTGGGGCCGGTGATGGCCACAAAGCGTTGGTCGATGGTCAGGCTGATATCCTTTAAAATTTCCTTAACGCCGGTCTCGCCCTCGGCGGCATAGGAGATGTTTCTGAGTTCAAGCATTCGCTTCCTCCGCAATCTATAAAAAATCTATATTATATTCTACCCAATATTTCTTAAAAGGTCAAGAGTAAATTCTGTGCTTGACTAAAGTAGTGAACTATGCTACAATACTAAAGATTGTGCCAAGCAATCGAATAAAACTACGAGGGAGTAAACATGGAAGAGAAAAAAGAATTCAAGCCTTATATCCCTGCCAGTAAAATTACCCCGGAATTGACGGTAACCTCCATTGTGATGGGTGTTATTCTGGCAGTTGTATTCGGCGCCGCGAATGCGTACTTAGGCCTTCGCGTGGGTATGACAGTCTCCGCTTCGATCCCTGCAGCTGTTATTGCCATGGGCGTGATCCGTGTGATTATGCGCAAAAACTCTATTTTGGAAAGTAATGTCGTGCAGACCATCGGTTCTGCCGGTGAGTCTTTGGCGGCCGGTGCCATCTTCACCCTGCCTGCCCTGTTCTTATGGGCCAATGAAGGGGTGATGGAGAAGCCCGGTATTCTGGAGATCACCCTGATCGCTTTGATCGGCGGTCTGCTGGGCGTATTCTTTATGGTACCTCTGCGTAACGCACTCATCGTGCGGGAGCATGGGGTGCTGCCCTATCCCGAAGGCCAGGCCTGTGCTGAGGTCCTGCTGGCCGGTGAGGAAGGCGGCTCCAATGCCGGTACCGTATTTGCCGGTATGGGCTTTTCGGCCTTTTTCAAGTTCATTATCGATGGGTTGAAGCTGGTTCCCGGTGAGGTTTCCCTGGAGGGCACCACCAAGACCTATCCCGGTGCCATCGGTACCCAGATCTACCCCGCCGTTATGAGCGTGGGCTACATCTGCGGCCCTCGCATCTCCTCTTATATGTTTGCCGGCGGCGTGCTCAGCTGGGCGATCCTGATCCCCATGATCGTGATCTTTGGTGCTGAGCTGGTGCTGTATCCGGGCACCGAGTCCATCGGCGCTATCTTTGCGGCAAGCGGTACCAGCGGCATCTGGAGCACCTATGTGCGGTATATCGGCGCAGGCGCTCTGGCAGCCGGCGGTATCATCAGCCTGATCAAATCCCTGCCCCTCATCGTGCGCACCTTCCGAGATGCCATGAAGGGCTTTGGCGGCGCCAAGGGTGCCGGCATCCGTACCGAGCAGGATATCAGTATGAAGCTGGTGCTGATCGCCATCTTGATTCTGACCTTAGCGGTTTGGTTGGTGCCTGCCATCCCTGTTTCTTTGATCGGCGCTATTATTGTGGTTATTTTCGGCTTCTTCTTTGCCACCGTTTCCTCCCGTATGGTAGGTCTGGTGGGCAGCAGTAATAACCCCGTTTCCGGCATGGCCATCGCCACCCTGCTGATCGCCACCCTGATCCTGAAGGTGACCGGGGAATCCGGCGCTGCCGGGATGCAGGCGGCCATTGCTATTGGGTCTATTATCTGTATTGTTGCCGCCATCTCCGGCGATACCTCCCAGGATCTCAAGACCGGTTACCTGCTGGGCTCCACCCCCAAGAAGCAGCAGATCGGCGAGATCATTGGTGTGGTTGCTTCTGCGCTGGCCATCGGCGCTACCCTCTATCTGCTGGATAGCGCTTGGGGCTTCGGTTCCGATGAACTGGCTGCTCCTCAGGCTACCCTGATGAAGATGGTGATCGAAGGTATTATGGGCGGCAATCTGCCCTGGGGCCTGATCCTGATCGGTGTATGCATTGCCATTGTGGTGGAGATCGTTGGCATCCCCGTGCTGCCCTTCGCCATCGGTGTTTATCTGCCGGTTCAGCTGAACGCTTGCATTATGGTGGGCGGCTTGGTTCGTCTCTTCTTTGACCGCATGAAGGAAAGCGATAAAAAGAAGGGCATCATCAATAACGGGATCCTCTTCTGTTCCGGTATGATCGCCGGCGAAGGTCTGGTGGGCATCCTGCTGGCTGTTCTGGCCGTATTTGGCGTGGGCGAGGTGCTGGATATCTCCGGCCTGCTGAATCTGCCTGTTTGGGCCTCCAATATCGGCAGCCTGGTCGTATTTGCCCTGGTGATCCTCAGCCTGCTGAAGTTCACCCTTTGGAATAAAAAGGCAAAATAATGAAGAAAAAGAAGATCGTTATTCCCCAGAACTATCTGGAGCGGATCCCCGCCCGGGCGGAAGGCCTTCGGTGGACGGCCAATTCCGAAGGAATGGTCACTCTGGAGATCGATAATACAGGCTGGGTCAATCGGATCGCTCAGCTGCTGTTCAGCCGGCCGAAGGTAAGCTATGTCCATCTGGACGAGCTGGGCAGCTTTGTGTGGCCCCTGATGGACGGAAAGATGAACATCATAGAGCTGGGCAAGCTGGTGGATGCCGCCTTCGGCGAGAAGGCGCACCCCCTCTATGAGCGCCTGGCGCAGTATTTCCGGATCCTGGATAGCTACCACTTTGTGGAATGGAATAAATGAATAAACAAGCCCCCAATGCAAAGCATTGGGGGCTTGTGCTGTATATGGGATTATAATATACACAAAAGGCTGCATTTAATACGAAAAAAACAGGAGAAAAAACGCAAATTCCGCAATGCCATGCGAAATTCCGGGGTGTATGGGCGATACGTCCAAAAATACCATATCTTGTGTTTTGAAAAATAAAAAAATAATAGATATTGTATTTTAGGGTTGACAATACCCTATCTATCGTGTAGAATAATACCTGCACCATCAATTGGAGGAGTAAGAATGACCATCGAAGGTTTGCAAAAGCTAACTCTGCTGGATTTTCCCGGCAGAACTGCCTGCACAGTCTTTCTGGCAGGCTGTAATTTTCGGTGCCCCTTCTGCCATAATTTCGATCTGGTCGCAGAGCCCGCAGCGCCGCTGATGGGGGAGGAGGAACTGCTTTCCTTCCTGCAGAAGCGTAAAGGGCTGCTGGACGGCGTGGCCATCACCGGCGGCGAGCCGCTGATGCGCCGGGAGCTTCCTGAATTGCTCCGGAAGATCAAGGCACTGGGGTATCCCATCAAGCTGGATACCAACGGCAGCTTCCCCGGCCGGCTCCGTGAGCTGGTGGAGGAAGGGCTGGTAGATTATGTGGCGATGGATATCAAAAACGCCCCGGAGCGCTACGGCGAGACCGTCGGCTTCCCGAAGCTGGGCTTGGGTCCCATCCGGGAAAGCGTGGAGTTTCTGCTGTCCGGTGCGGTGGAGTATGAGTTCCGGACCACGGTGGTGCAGCAGCTGCACAGCCCCGCAGATATGGCCGCCATTGCGGCCTGGCTGAAAGGGGCGAAGCGCTATTATCTGCAGCAATTCAAGCAATCGGATCGGGTGCCTGATGAGGGGCTCACCGAACCCAGCTATCAGACCATGCAGGAATATTTAAAGATCGTGCAGGAGCAGATACCTGCCGCAGAAGTAAGGGGGATTTAAAAATGATCAGAATTTTATTTCAGGGTGATTCCATCACCGATGCCGGCAGAGACCGGGCAAACCCGGAGCATCTGGGAAGCGGCTATCCCAAATTTGTGGCAGGTGCCATGAGCCTGGATCATCCCGGGGAATATGAGTTTATCAACCGGGGCATCAGCGGCAACCGCATTGTGGACGTTTATGCCCGCATTAAGGCTGATATCATCAACCTGAAGCCGGATGTGATGAGCATCATGATCGGTGTGAATGATGTGTGGCATGAGCTTTCCCGGCAGAACGGCGTGGATGCTGAAAAATTTGAACGGATCTATGATATGCTGATCAGCGAGATCAAGGCGGAGTTACCTGATCTGAAGGTCATCATTCTCAGCCCTTATGTAATGACCGGCACCTCCACCGAGGCGCTGGGCTATGAAGAGTTCCATAAGGAAGTGCAACTTCGGATCGCCGCCGCCAAGCGGATCGCCGAAAAGTACGGCTTTGCTTATGTGGATCTGCAGCAGAAGTTTGATGAAGCAGCCAAGGGCGATATCCCTCGGCTGACCGCGGACGGTGTTCACCCGGTCGCCGGCGGCATCGAACTGATCAAGCGTGCCTGGCTGGAAGCATATCAATCATTATAATATATAAGGAGGAAAGAAAATGTACAATGTAATCAAGCGTGACGGCACTCAGGCCGAATTCAATATTTCCAAGATCAGCGTAGCCATTCAGAAGGCCTTCGATGCCTTGGGAAAGGAGTCCCATCCCAGCGTGATCGATCTGCTGGCTCTGAAGGTGACCGCTCATTTTGAGGCTAAGATCAAGGACGGCAAGATCGCCGTAGAGGATATTCAGGATAGCGTGGAGGCTGTGCTCAGCGAATCCGGCTATGCCGATGTGGCTAAGGCCTATATCCTTTACCGGAAACAGCGGGAAAAGGTGCGGAACCTGAAATCCACCTTCCTGGATTATAAGTCCCTGGTGGATAGCTATGTTAATGTAACCGACTGGCGTGTAAAGGAAAATTCCACCGTTACCTACTCTGTGGGCGGGCTGATCCTTTCCAATAGCGGCGCCATCACCGCCAATTACTGGCTCAGCGAGATCTACGATCAGGAGATCGCCGATGCCCACCGCAATGCGGATGTGCATATTCATGACCTCTCCATGCTCACCGGCTACTGCGCCGGCTGGTCTTTGAAGCAGTTGATCAAAGAGGGTCTGGGCGGCGTTCCCGGCAAGATCACCTCTGCCCCCGCTAAGCATCTGGTATCCCTCTGCAACCAGATGGTCAACTTCCTGGGGATCATGCAGAACGAGTGGGCCGGTGCGCAGGCATTCAGCTCCTTTGATACCTATCTGGCGCCCTTTGTGAAGGTGGACAACCTGACCTATTGGGAGGTCAAGAACTGCATCCAGTCCTTTGTTTACGGCGTCAACACCCCCAGCCGCTGGGGTACACAGGCTCCCTTCTCCAATATTACTCTGGATTGGACTGTTCCCAACGACCTGAAGGATCTGCCTGCTATCGTGGGCGGTAAGGAGATGGATTTCACCTACGGCGATTGTAAGGCCGAGATGGATATGATCAACCGGGCCTTTATCGAAACCATGATCGAAGGCGATGCCAACGGCCGCGGCTTCCAATATCCCATCCCCACCTATTCCATTACCCGTGATTTCGATTGGTCTGAAACGGAGAACAATAAGCTACTCTTCGAGATGACCGCCAAGTACGGTACTCCCTATTTCTCCAACTATATCAACAGCGATATGGAGCCCAGCGATGTGCGCAGTATGTGCTGCCGCCTCCGCCTGGATCTCCGGGAGCTGCGTAAAAAGTCCGGCGGCTTCTTCGGCTCCGGTGAGAGCACCGGTTCTGTGGGCGTGGTGACCATCAACCTGCCCCGCCTGGCCTTCCAGTCTGCCTCCGAGGAGGAGTTCTATGCACGCCTGGATAAACTGATGGATATCTCTGCCCGCTCTCTCCATGTGAAGAGAACTGTGATCACCAAGTTCCTCAATGAGGGCCTTTATCCCTACACCAAGCGTTACCTCGGCTCCTTCGATAACCACTTCTCTACCATCGGTCTGGTGGGTATGAACGAAGCCGCTCTCAACGCCTGCTGGCTGAAGAAGAATCTGACCACCGCTGAGGGGCAGCAGTTCGCCAAGGATGTGCTGAACCATATGCGTGAGCGCCTCTCCGATTATCAGGAGCAGTACGGCGATCTCTACAATCTGGAGGCCACTCCTGCCGAGTCCACCTCCTACCGCCTGGCCAAGCACGACGTAAAGCGCTTCCCCGGCATCGTGACCGCCAATATGGACGGTACCCCCTACTACACCAATTCCTCCCACCTGCCTGTGGGTTATACCGACGATATCTTCACTGCGCTGGATATGCAGGATGAGTTGCATACTCTTTATACCTCCGGTACCGTGTTCCATGCCTATATGGGCGAAAAGCTGCCTGATTGGAAGGCGGCCGCCGATCTGGTGCGGAAGATCGCCGAAAACTACAGATTGCCCTATTACTCTATGTCTCCTACCTACTCTGTATGTAAGAACCATGGCTATATCACCGGCGAGGAGTATACCTGCCCTCATTGCGGTGAAAATACCGAGGTATACAGCCGTATCACCGGCTACTATCGCCCGGTTCAGAACTGGAACGACGGTAAGGCTCAGGAATTCAAGGATCGTAAGCTTTACGATCAGCGGATCGCTGCCACCAAGGTTCCTTCTATGCATGGCTGCGGCTGCTGCGGCGGGGACGCCGAGCCGGAGACTGTAGGCGGTAACCGTGTACTGCTCTTTACCACCAAGACCTGCCCCAACTGCAAGATGGCGGCGGCTGTGCTGGATCAGGCCGGCATTGCTTATGAAAAGCTGGATGCGGAGGATCCTGCCAACCGCGGGCTGGTGGATGCCTACCAGATCACCAAGGCACCCACGCTGATCGTGGAGACTGCCGCAGGGATCGAAAAGCTAACCAATGCCTCCGAGATCCGGGGCTATACCAAAAAGGTGACTGCCAATGTATGATTCCGTCATCGTTGGCGGCGGCACTGCCGGCATGACCGCAGCGATCTATCTGCTGCGGGCCGGTAAGTCGGTGCTGCTGCTGGAATCTACCGCTCTGGGCGGTCAGATCACCTCCTCTGCCCGGATCGAGAATTTTCCCGGCCTTTATGGGATCAGCGGCGTGGAATACGCCGATAAACTGGCCGAGCAGGTCTATCAGTTCGGCGGCGAGATCGAGCCGGTAGAGGTCAATAACGCTTATCGGGAGGGGGATCATTTTGTGATCACCACCACCGATGAGGATCGCTATGAGGGCAAAAGCCTCATCATTGCCAGCGGTGCTGCCCACCGTCACTTAGGCCTTGAGCGGGAAGAGGAACTGCCCGGCGTTTCCTACTGCGCAGTCTGCGACGGTGCTTTCTATAAAGGCAAGCATACCGCCGTGGTGGGCGGCGGAAACGCCGCCGTGCAGGCGGCGCTCTATCTGGCAGATATCTGCGAAAAGGTAACGCTCATCCACCGCCGGGAGGGCTTCCGCTGTGAGCCGGTGTTGCTGGACCGGCTGAAAAAGCTTTCCAATGTGACCATCCGCACCGGCGGCGTGGTCAACCGCCTGTTGGGCGGGGAAAAACTGGCAGGGCTGGAGCTGAAATTCGGTGAAGCTTTGGAAGAGTTGTCGGTGGACGGCCTCTTTATTGCCGTAGGCCAGCAGCCTGCCAACCAGCCCTTTAAGGATCTGGTAGAGCTGGATGATGCCGGCTATGTGGCAGCAGGGGAGGATTGTCTCACCTCTGCCTCGGGGGTCTTTGCCGCTGGGGATTGCCGCACCAAGCCCATCCGTCAGCTGGCTACCGCAGCCGGCGACGGCGCCACCGCCGGACTGGCCGCCAATGCCTATCTGGATAATCTTTAAAATTAATGCAGCGTGACCTTGCGTCGCGCTGCACTTTTTGCTATAATGAAGAAAAGGAGGGTGTGAAAAGAAGATGGAAAAAAGCTATTTCGTACCGGCTAAGCGCTGCCACACAGAATTTATCGAGCGCAAAAGCCGCTTTATCACCACCCTTGCCCGGGTGGAAACGGTGGAGGAAGCAGAAGCCTTTTTGGCAGAGATCCGGGCCGAATTTCCCGATGCGACCCATAACTGTGCCGCCTACCGCATCAAAAAACCGCTGGTGGAACGCTTTTTCGACGACGGCGAGCCCGGCGGCACCGCCGGAATGCCCATGCTGGATGTATTGAAAAAGCAGGAGCTTTTTGATGTTGCCGTGGTGGTGACCCGTTATTTCGGCGGTATTCTGCTGGGCGCCGGCGGGCTGGTACGGGCCTATTCCAAGGGGTGCGCCGATGGAGTGGCCGAAGCGGGAACCGCCATGATGGAGCCGGGGGTGCGGTTGAAGATCACCTGTGCTTATTCCTTATACGACCGGATCCAGCGGATGCCGGAGCTGCAGGGAGCGGAGATCCTGGATACGGCCTTTGGTGCTGAGGTGACGTTAGAACTGATGCTGCGGGCTTCTGAGCGGGAAAAACTTCTCAAAAGCCTGGCAGATCTTTCGGCCGGCACCGCCTCCGCAGAGGTTCTGGAGGAGCTTTTTTACCCTTTTAAAACTTCTTAATTCATTTGTTTTGATTTGTTAACAATTTCTTCATCCATTTTTAAATTGGAAAAGATATACTGTTAATAGATCATTCAGAAAAGAGGAAAATAAAATGAGCAGGATTTTAGTAGTAGATGACGAACAGAATATATGCGAGCTGTTGACCCTCTATTTAGCCAAGGAGGGCTATACGGTGGAGACCGCCGGCGATGGGGAAGAGGCTGTTAAAAAATTCGGCAGCTTCAATCCCGATCTGATCCTGCTGGATATCATGCTGCCGAAAAAGGATGGGTGGCAGGTCTGCCGGGAGATCCGCCAGAGCTCCAATGTGCCCATCATTATGCTCTCTGCTAAGGGCGAGACCTTTGATAAGGTGCTGGGCCTGGAGCTGGGGGCGGATGATTATGTGACCAAGCCCTTTGATTCCAAGGAGGTCATGGCCCGGATCAAAACGGTGCTGCGCCGGGTGGGCAATGCTCCCGACGAGGCTCGCCAGGAGGTGGAGTACCATAACCTGTACGTTTCCCTTACCAATTATAAATTGGTGGTGGCCGGCAAGCAGGTGGATGCACCTCCCAAGGAGATCGAGCTTTTATACCATCTGGCAAAAAATCCAAACCGGGTATTTACCCGGGATCAGCTGCTGGATGAGATCTGGGGCTTTAAGTATTTCGGCGATTCCCGCACGGTGGACGTGCATATCAAGCGGATCCGTGAAAAGCTGGAGGGCGTTTCCGACCGCTGGGCTATCCGCACAGTGTGGGGGATCGGATATAAATTCGAAACGGTGGAATAAGTGCATAAAAAGATATTCTTTCGGTATTTCAATGCCTGCGCTCTGATCGTTCTGCTGATCATCTTTCTGCTGGGCACCGCCACCACAACGGTCTACACCCTCCAGAGCGTGCAGCAGCAGGATCGAAACATGGAAAAAGCGGCCAATCAGGTGGCCACCATGCTCCAGGGAATGCCGGCAAACTATAATGTTTTTGTGGGCACCATCATGGAGGGCTCTATCTATACTATCAAGCAGACAATCGAAAGCGATGTGCTGATCTTAAATCAATGGGGTCGAGTGGTGCAAAGTACATTAGATGATCAGATCAGCATTTCCCTGCCTCAGGAGGCAGTGGATAAGGTGCTGGCCGGCCAGGTCTACCGGCGGCAGACGGTGTTTGTGAGCGAAATGGGAAACGCCTATACCATTGGCGTGCCCATCTATAGTGACGATGCCTCTGCTGTGATCGGCTGTGTCTTTGTGACTGCCCCGCAGGTGCGGGTGAACACGCAGATGCGCAGTATCCTGGCCGTTTATCTGCTTTGCGGACTTTCGGTCATGGCCTTTGCTTTTGTGGTGCTGTATTTCATCACCCGGCAGATCACCCGCCCGCTGAATGAGATGGCGGTGGCGGCACGCTCCTATGCCAAGGGGGATTTCTCCCGCCGTATCACCGTGACCCCCGATGAAGAGCTGGGGGCTCTGGCGGCCACCTTCAACCAGATGGCGGACAGCCTGGATCAGCTGGAGATCATGCGCCGGGGCTTTATTGCCGATGTTTCCCATGAATTGCGTACTCCCATGACCACCATCGGCGGTTTTATCGACGGAATATTAGACGGTACCATCCCGCCGGAGCTGGAGCAGAAGTACCTGCTGCTGGTGTCCGAAGAGGTCAAGCGCCTCACCCGGATGGTCAATAATCTGCTGGATGTGGCCAGGATCCAATCCGGCGAGATCACCTACCAGATGAATCCCTTCGATCTTACCGAAACGGCTCACCGGGTCGTACTCACGGCAGAGGATCGGATCCGGGAGGCAAAGATTGATCTGCAGCTGCATCTGCCGGAGGACTCTATCTATGCGGTGGGCGATCGGGATGCCATTTACCGGGTCATCTATAACCTGGTGGATAATGCGGTAAAATTCACCCCCGCCGAGGGGCAGATCACTATTGGCATGACCCGCCGGGAGGGCAAGCTGCTCTTTTCGGTGCGAAATACCGGTATGGGGATCCCTGAAGACGAAGTGGGCAAGATCTTTGAGCGTTTTTATAAAACAGATAAAAGCCGCGGGGTCAACCGCAAGGGGGTCGGTCTGGGCCTGTATATGGTCAAGAGTATCATCGATGCCCACCATGAGGATCTGTATGTTACATCCAAGGAGGGCGAATTTGCAGAATTTGCCTTCACGCTGAAGGAAGCGGAGGAGTTTATATAATGGAAGAATTCAACCAGAATCAAATCCCTGAAAATGAAAATACAGTGCCGGAGCAACCTGCAGAACAACCCGTAGAGCAGCCGGTGGAACAACCCGTAGAGCAGCCGGTGGAGCAACCCGCAGAGCAGCCGGTGGAGCAACCCGCAGAGCAGCCGGCGCAGACGCAATCCTACTGGCAGGGGGGCTATACCTATCAGAATCCCAATCCCTACCGGAATACAGCAAGCGATCCCTATGCCCCTCAGCCTCCGAAGCAAAGCAGCAATAAAGCCCTGATCATTGTGGCCTCCATTGCCGCCGGGCTGATGCTGATCTGCTGCGGCCTGATCGTGGCCGCCATGGTCTTTGGCTTTACCGGCTCTGTGGAATATCCGCAAACCGGAGGCGGAAGCCAGGTAACAGAGGAAAAGGTGGAAGAGGAGCAGGAGACCTCCAATGAGGCGCAGCGCCAGGAGGGTGCTGTTTATAATATGCCTGAGATCACCACCGGGGAAAAAACAGGTGAAGAGCTTTCAGTGGTGGAGATCAATAAAAAGGTCAAAAACAGCGTGGTGGGCATCCTGATCGCCGAGCAAAGCGGAGATGAGGCAGTCTTTTCCGGCTCCGGCTTCATCATCAGCAGCGACGGTTACATCATGACCAATGCTCATGTGATCTCCGGCGCCAGCCAGGTGAAGGTGGTGCTTAGCGATGGCATCACCGAATACAGCGCTGTGATCGTGGGCGAGGATGACCGTTCCGATCTGGCCATCCTCAAGATTGAGGCCACCGGCCTGCAGGCGGCTGAGCTGGGCGATAGCGATCAGCTGGAGGTAGGCGAGTTGGTGGTTGCCATCGGTAATCCCTACGGGATGGAGTTGGCCGGCACGGTGACAAACGGCATCGTCTCTGCCCTCAACCGGAAGATCGAGATGAACGGTTCCTTTATGACCCTCATCCAGACCAACGCCTCCATCAACCCCGGCAACAGCGGCGGCCCCCTGGTGAATGCCTATGGCCAGATCGTGGGGATCACCTCCTCCAAGCTGGTGGCTACCGATTATGAGGGCATAGGCTTTGCCATTCCCATCAATCATGCCACCTCCATCACCGAGGAACTGATCTCCTACGGCTATATCAAGACCCGGGCCTATATCGGGATCCAGGGAAGCGATCTCACCGCCGCCTATGCAGAGTATCATGATTTGCCCCGGGGCGTTTATGTCTCCTATGTGGATCCGGAATGTGATGCGGCTAAGAAGGGCCTGAAGGAGGATGATATTATCATCGGCTTCAACGGCGAAGAGATCCTTTCCATGGCGGAGCTGAATGATCTGAAGGATTCCTTCCACCCTGGCGATACAGTGACCATTAAGGTATGGCGGGAAGATAAGGAGTTTGAGATCGCCATCACCCTTACCGAAGCCTCCGAATGATCGGATTGGGGCAAAATGAATATAAAACAAGGTCAATGTTCGATGGATTTCGTCGAACATTGACCTTGTTTCTTTTGCTTTGAGGTGCTAAAATGGTTTAAAAATAAATGTGAATAAGGAGGCTGAGAGATGTTCGGTTCCAGATTGGAAGTCCGGCGTTTTGAAGAAAGCGTTCTGCAATATGAGGCGCAGCCGGTGGTACAGGGAAAGATCCTGCTGTACGGCCATTCTCTTTTTACCCGCTGCTCCTCTATCACGACCTGTGTAGATAATCCCAGGATCGAGGAAGAGCTTCGGATGAAGGATGGTTCTCAGGCCATCGTTAACCACGGATTCGGTACCAGCAGCGCCGATGATCTGTTGTACTATTATTCCCGCCTGGTGCGTCCCTATCAGCCCCGTGCGCTGGTGCTGGCCACCGCCGCCAACGATTTTGGCATGGGCTATACTCCGGCTGAGGTCATGGATACCGAAGCCCGGCTCATCGATTGGTTCAAGGCGGATTTCCCCGGCGCTCCGGTCTATTGTATGAACTATATTCCCACCCTCACCCATAAGGGAATGGTGGATCTGTATACCCACGCCCGCACCGAGTATAACCGTCTGCTGAAAAATTATTGCAAGAGGGCCGGCTGCATCTATGTTCCCCTGGAGCAGATGCCCTTTTTCTACCGTGACCCCGCCGATGCAGGGGATTACGATAAGGTCCGTTCCGATGTTTTTGTGGGGGATCGGGTTCATCTGAATTCCGCTGGCTACCGTTATTTCATCGAATGTCTCCGGGAACTTTTTGGGGAAGGAGGGCTGCTTTGATGTTTGGTTCCAGGCTTGAGGTCAAAAGATTTGAAAAAGATGTTCTTCGGTATGAAGCTCGCCCGGTCGTCACCGGCCGGATCCTCCTTTACGGCGATTCCCTGTTGACACGCAGCTCCTTTATCTATACCGAGCGCCATCCTGAAAAAGGCCTGCCGCTGATGGAAGAGGAACTCCGGATGGCGGATGGCTCTCCGGCTGTTCTCAATCACGCCTTCGGCACCAGCAGCGCCGATGATCTGCTTTATTATTACGATCGGCTGGTACGCCCCTATGCGCCCCGGGCGCTGGTGATCTCCACTGGCGGAAACGATTTCGGTTATGGCTACAGCCCCGCCGAGGTACTGCAGATCCTGGCCACTCTCATTGATTGGTTTAAGGCGGATTTCCCCGGCGCCCCCATCTATTGTTTCAAAAAGATCCCTTGCTTAAAGAACAAAGGCTTGGATAATCACAGTAACCGCCATCGGAGCGAGACCAACCAGCTTTTGGAGGAGTATTGCGCCGAAAAGGGAGGCATCACGCTGCTGAGCCAAAGAGAGATGCCGTTTTATTATGCAGATCCGGCAGATATCGGCGATCTCAGCAAGACCCGTGAGGATATCTATGATGCCGATCAGGTGCATTTGAATGCAGAGGGCTATGCAATGTTTATCGACCATTTGCGGAAAACATTCCGCGAAGAGGGTTTACTGTAAGAAAGGAGCAGTTACAATGAAGGTCAAAGAATTTTTGAAGAAAAAGGATATAGAATTATCCTGGAAACGTTACTTTATCGATGCATTGGGCGCTATGGCGCAGGGTCTCTTTTGTTCCCTGCTCATCGGTACCATTCTGGATACCATCGGCGACCTGACCGGTTGGGGCTTTTTGGTGGAGATCGGCAAGTATGCTTCTGCCATGTCCGGTCCTGCCATGGCCATCGCCATCGGCTATGCGCTGAAGGCGCCTAATCTGGTGCTCTTCTCTCTGGCTGCCGTGGGCAGCGCCGCCAACGGTCTGGGCGGTGCAGGAGGCCCTCTGGCCGTTCTGGTCATTGCTATCGTTGCTGCAGAATGCGGCAAGCTGGTCTCCAAGGAGACTAAGGTGGATATTCTGGTAACACCCTCGGTGACTATTTTGGTGGGTGTTGCCCTTTCTGCCGGTATTGCTCCCTGGATCGGTAAGGCGGCCAGCGCCTTCGGTACCCTCATCATGCAGGCCACCGAGCTGCAGCCCTTCCTGATGGGCATTGTGGTATCGGTCTTGGTGGGCATTGCGCTCACGCTGCCCATTTCCAGCGCCGCTATCTGCGCTGCATTGGGCCTGACCGGTCTGGCAGGCGGTGCGGCAGTTGCCGGCTGCTGCGCCCAGATGGTGGGCTTTGCGGTGATGAGCTTCCGGGAAAACCGCTGGGGCGGGCTGGTCTCTCAGGGGATCGGCACCTCCATGCTGCAGATGGGAAATATCGTGCGGAACCCCCGCATCTGGATCCCGCCCACAGTGGCTTCTGCCATCACCGGCCCTCTGGCCACCTGCCTCTTTAAGCTGGAAATGAACGGCCCGGCCGTTTCCTCCGGCATGGGAACCTGCGGCCTGGTGGGCCAGATCGGTGTTTATACCGGCTGGGTGGAGACCGGCCATACCATCGCCGCCATGGACTGGATCGGTCTGGTGTTGATCTGCTTTGTGCTCCCCGCCATCCTCTCCTGGCTGGGCGGTCTGCTCCTGCGGAAGATCGGCTGGATCAAAAAAAACGATTTAAAACTGTAAAAAAAATCCCCTGTTTTTTGCTCTAAAAGGCTCCAAAAGCGATCGCTTTTGGGGCCTTTTTTTCGTGCCAAAAAATAATTATGTAAATTTATAAAATGCTATTGATTTTTCCTGATTTTTTGGTATAATTGAAATCAAGTGGAGTGTAAATGGGTGCTCAGTGTACACTTGGTGGGTAAAAATCAGGGAAGGAGGTGCATACATGGCTTATCTGACCGGTTATTATGAAAATTTTGTGGACGAAAAGGGTCGCGTGATCATGCCGAAGGAGCTGAAAGAGCTGATGGGCAGCGATCTGGTGCTGACTCACGGTCTGGATGAATGCGTGTATGTGCTGACCCGTGAATCCTGGATGGAACTGCAGGGCAAGTTGGCCAAGATGCCCATGTCCAAGGGTCGCGGCATTACCCATTTCTTCAATACCTATAAAAAAGATGTATCTCCCGATAAGCAGGGCAGAATTCAGATCTCCTGCGATCTTCGCCGCATCGCAGCCATCGAAGGCAAGGCGGTCATCGTGGGGAACGGCAACCGTGCCGAGATCTGGAATCCCGAGCGCTTTGCTGAAATGGAAGCCAGGTTGGATACTGCCAGCATCGTTGCAGCTATGGATGAGCTGGAATTCTGATGAAAGAGTTTGTACATTACAGTGTGATGGCCCGGGAATGTATCGAAGCCCTGGCCATTGATCCTAACGGTATTTATGTGGATGCCACCTTGGGTGGTGGCGGGCACAGCAGCCTGATTGCAGAAAAGTTGCAGAATGGATTGCTGATCGGCATCGATCAGGATCGGGATGCCATCGCCGCAGCCTCGGCGCGGCTGGCTCCTTACGGAAACCGCTTCAAGGCGGTGAAATCCAATTTTTCCGCCCTCCGTTCTGTGATGGAGGAGGAAGGCATTTCTGCCATTGACGGCATTTTATTTGACCTAGGCGTTTCCAGCTTCCAGTTGGATGAAGAAAGCCGCGGTTTTTCTTACCGTTTTGATGCTCCTTTAGATATGCGGATGGATCGGGATAATCCCCTGGATGCCTATCAGGTGGTCAATACCTATTCCAAGGAGCAGCTTACCGAGATCCTCTATCGTTACGGCGAGGAACGGATGAGCCCCCGCATTGCGGCGGCCATTTGCCGCCAGCGGGAGAAGGCCCCCATCGAAACCACCGGTCAGCTGGTAAAGATCATCGAAAAGGTCTTTCCGCCCAAAGACCGTTATGGAAATAAACACCCCGCCAAGCGCAGCTTTCAGGCCCTCAGGATCGAGGTCAACGGGGAACTGCGGATCCTGGAGCAGTCTATCCGGGATGCGGTGGATTTGCTGAAGCCCGGCGGCCGCATTGCGGTGATGACCTTCCATTCCTTGGAGGATCGCATTGTAAAGAATGTTTTTGCCGATCTGGCCACCGGCTGTATCTGCGATAAAAATCTGCCGATCTGTGTTTGCGGCCGCAAGCCGGTGATCCGGCAGGTCACCCATAAACCCATTACCGCTGCCGAAAACGAGCTGGCCGAGAATAACCGTTCCAAGCCTGCCAAGCTTCGGGTAGCAGAGAAAAGGAGTATGTTATGAAGAAACTGAATATTCACGGTATCCGCTGGTCAGTGCTGCTCTGCATCGCCTTCTTTATGCTTGTGGGCGGATATCTCTTATATAGCCATATCGCACTCAATGAGGTTTCCAATGATCTGTTGGCTGCCAAATCCGATCTCAGCAAGCTGGAGGGCGAGGCCGGTACTCTGCAGGTATCCATCGAAAGCAAGAACTCCATGGACGAGATCGAGCGGATCGCCACCGAGGAGCTGGGGATGATCAAGATCGAAAATTACCAGATCCAGACCATCAATCTGCTCACCGATGATACGGTTGAGATCATCAAGGATGAGCCTGCTAACGATAGCTGGTGGGACGGCGTTGTGGCAGAATTCAATATTCTTTTGGAATATCTGAGCTAACCGCCAATAAGATGAAAGTGAAACGAGAGTGGGAATTTATTCTTACTCTCATTTTGCGCTTTATACGGATGGAAAAAATTGATGTATTTTGTTGCCGGAATTTGCCGGAGTGTAATTTTACACCGCGTTTTTGTAAGAAAGGAGTCCCCGCATGGGAAAAGGACCGAGCCGTTCTATCGTGATCCGCAGCACGGTGATGCTGGCGATCTTTGCAGTAATTCTGCTGATCGGGCTGGCGGCAGTGCTGGTAAATTACCAGATCGTAAATTATAGTTTTTATCAGACCAAGGCCATTAGCCAGCAGACGATGGATACCACCCTGGCGGCCAACCGGGGCACCATCTACAGCCGGAATTATACCGAGCTGGCAGTCTCTGCGCAGGTGGAGACGGTCTATATCGCTCCCAATTCCATCCCGGATGATGAGGCTACCTGCCGCCTGATCGCCTCCGGCCTTTCGGCGATTCTGGGGGTGGATGAGGAAGAGGTCTATGCCAAGACCCAAAAAAGTAATTACTACGAGATCGTAAAGCGCCGGATCGAATCGGATCTGGCAGATCAGGTACGGGCCTTTGTGGATGAAAATGATCTTGCCGGCATCCATCTGGTCAACGATACCAAGCGCTATTATCCCTATAACAGCCTGGCTTGCCATATTCTGGGCTTTACCGGCACCGATAATGTGGGTCTGGACGGCATCGAAGCGGTCTATAACGAGTATTTGCAAGGGACCTCCGGTAAGCTGATCACCGCCAAAAATGCGGTGGGCACCGAGCTGCCCATCGAATATGAGACCTATGTGGAGGCAGAAAACGGCAAAAATGTGGTGCTGACCATCGATGAAACGGTGCAGTATTACCTGGAAAAGCATCTGCAGGAGGCCCGAATCGAGCAGCAATGCCTGGAGGGCGCTGCCGGCATCGTGATGAATGTAAAGACCGGCGAGATCCTGGCGATGGCATCCCTGCCAAACTACGATCCCAATCAGTACTACACCATCACCGATGAAATGGTGCTGCAATCCCTTTCCACCCTCACTGGCGAAGAACTGGAAACGGAGACCACCAACTACCGCAATAAGATCTGGCGGAATAAATGCACGGTAGATACCTATATGCCGGGCTCCACCTTCAAGATCGTCACCCTCTCCATGGCGCTGGAGGAAGGGCTGATCTCCCTTGGCAACACCTATTCCTGCCCCGGCTATATCCGGGTGGCCGACCGTATCATCCGCTGTTGGAAATCCGGCGGCCACGGGCACCAGACTCTGGCGCAGGCTATCCAGAATTCCTGTAACCCGGCCTTTATTGAGATCGGCGCCTCGGTGGGTACCGATAAATTTTATCAGTATTTTCAGAATTTCGGCCTTACCGAAAAGACCGGTGTGGATCTAAGCGGTGAGAGTAGCGGTATTTGGTTCTCCACCTTCAATGAGGTGGAATTGGCCACCGCATCCTTCGGTCAGAACTTTAAGATTACCCCTCTGCAGATGATCACCGCTGTGGCCGCCGCCTGCAACGGCGGGGAGCTGGTGACTCCTCATGTGGTGAAGGAGATCACCGAGACCCAGCCGGATAAGAGCCAGAAGGTGGTCAAGAGCTTTGAGACCACCAAGCGCCGCCAGATCATTTCCCAGGAGACCAGCGAGTTGGTGTGCAGCCTGCTGGAGCAGGTGGTTTCGGTGGGTTCCGGTAAAAATGCCTATGTAAAGGGCTACCGGGTGGCCGGTAAGACCGGTACCTCCGAGAAGATCGACGATTATGTGGCCACCGGTATTAAAAACTACATTTCCTCCTTTATCGGCTTTGCACCTGCCGATGATCCGGAGTATGCCATTCTGGTGCTTCTGGACACGCCCAGCGCCGGGGAGATCTACGGCGGTATCATCGCTGCCCCGGTGGCCGGTGATATTTTGAGCGATATCCTGCCTTATCTTGGGGTTCAGCCCCAGTATACCGAAGAGGAGCTGGCTACTCTGGATATTGCCATCACCTCTTATCTGGATCAGCCTATAGAGGAAGCCACCGCTGCCCTCATCGATAAGGAGATCAAATATGTGGTCAAGGGCAGCGGCGATACCGTTACCGCCCAGATGCCGGAGGCGGGCACCACCATGCCCCAGAGCGGCACCATGATCCTCTATACCGGGGAGGCCTCTCCCACCAAGGATATCACGGTGCCCAATCTGGTGGATTATTCTGTGGCCGGCGCCACCAACCGCATCAAGCAATCCGGCTTGAATGTGCGGGTGGTGGGCAATGAAAATGCCGGCTCTGACGCCCTGGTCATCTCCCAATCCCCCGCGGCGGGTGAGGTGGTTGCCGAGGGTACGGTCATTACCATCCGAACCAACAGCTCGGAAGGCGTATCGAGTATGTAGGAGGTTTTGCAGATGCTGTTATCCGAACTTTTAAAGGGTCTTGAACTTAAAAATTTCTTCGAGGATCGGGAGATCTTCGGAATCACCTGCGATTCCCGGGAGGTGAAGGAGGGCTGGCTTTTTGCCGCCATTCCCGGCGAGCAGGTGGATGGTCACGCCTACGCCGCCAAGGCGGCTTCCAACGGCGCTGCGGTGATCCTGGCAGAGCATCCGGTGGATACCGGGATCTCGGAGGTATATGTGCCCTCTACCCGCTGGGCATTCCAGTTGGTCTGCGCCAATTTCTTCGGTCATCCTGAAAAGAAAATGAAGTTTCTGGCTGTGACCGGCACCAACGGTAAGACCTCTACCACCCAGTTTGTGAAGAGCATTCTGGACGGTCTTGGGGTAAAGGCCGGGCTTTTGGGAACGGTTCAGAATATGATCGGCTCGGAAAGCTTTCCTGCCGCTTTCACAACCCCCGAGCCCTACCAGCTTTTTACCCTGCTGCAGCAGATGGAGCAAGCGGGCGTAGAAACGGTGGTGCTGGAGGTCTCTTCCCAGGCGATGGATCAAAAGCGGGTGGATAGCCTGCCCTTTGCGGTGGCCGGCTTTACCAACCTGACCCAGGATCATCTGGATTATCATAAAACCATGGAAAACTATAAGGAGGCCAAAGCCCGCCTTTTCTCCATGGCGAAAAAGAATGTTTTTAATATCGACGATCCCGCCGGCAGGGAGCTGGCAGAGCGTTTCGGCGGCATGACCTATTCTGCCGAGGGCGCTGCCGATCTGACTGCCGCTGATATCACCATTGATGTGGCGGGGGTCGCTTATACCCTGAAAATGGGGGAGAAGGCTGCCGCCATCCGAGTATCCACACCCGGAATGTTCACCGTGCACAACACCCTTTGCGCCGCCGGAGTCCTGCTGGCTGCCGGCTATTCCTTTGAGCAGGTGGCTGAGGGGCTTAACCGGATCCCTAAGGTGGCCGGTCGGGCAGAGGTCATTACCGAAGGGTACCCCTTCTCGGTGATGCTGGATTATGCCCACACCCCCGATGCATTGGAAAATATCCTGACCACCATCCGCACCTATGCCAAGGGCCGGGTGGTGACCCTCTTCGGCTGCGGCGGAGACCGGGATCGCACCAAGCGCCCCCTGATGGCTGCTATGGCTGCAAAATACAGCGATTACCTGATCGTGACCTCCGATAATCCCCGTACCGAAGAGCCGGCCGCCATTATTCAAGATATCCTGGTGGGGCTGAAGGATGCGACGGTGCCTTATACGGTGATCGAGAACCGCAAGGAGGCCATCGGCTATGCCATCCGGAACGCCCGTCCGGACGATCTTATCCTGCTGGCCGGAAAGGGCCATGAGGATTATCAGATCATCGGGAAAACCAAGATCCACTTTGACGAAAAAGAAATCGTAAAGGAATTTTTGGAGCAATGCTGACAGTTCAAAAAATCGCATCCACCCTGAATGCTCCCTTGCCGGAGCAAGATTTTGCGGTAAAAAATGTGGTGACCGATTCCCGCAAGGCAGCGGAAAACTGCCTTTTTGCTGCCCTGGAAGGGGAACGGGTAGACGGCCACGCCTTTATCGCCGCTCTGGATGAAAAATATCATAATATCGTTTTTTTAGGCACCAAGCCTATGGCGACCCGGAATCCCTATTTTCAGGTCTGCGATGTGCGGGAAGCCCTTGGCTTTCTGGCCAAGGCCCATCTGGCGGAGCTGCCCGCCCGGATCATCGGGGTGACCGGCAGCGTGGGGAAGACCACCACCAAGAATTTTATCCTTTCGGCGCTGGCGCCTGCCATGCAGGTCTCCGGCACTCTGGGAAATATGAATAATGAGCTGGGTGTGCCCCTCACCGGGCTGGCCGTATCCGAAAAGGATCAGGCGGCGGTCATCGAAATGGGGATGCGGGGCTTGGGGCAGATCAACTATCTGACTTGCTTTATCACCCCCGATCTTGCGGTGGTGACCAATATCGGTGTTTCTCACTTGGAACTTTTAAAGAGCAGGGAGAATATCGCCAAAGCCAAGCTGGAGCTGGTGGATGCGCTGCAGGGCGGCACCGCCTTGCTGAACGGGGATGAGCCCCTGCTGTATCAGGCCCGGTCTCAAAAGACCTGCCGTTATTTCGGGCTTTCTGCTCATAATGATTACCGGGCAGAAAAGATCGATGGAACTGCTTTTACCCTTTGCTACCCCGGCGGCAGCATTGAAATTGCGCTGCAGGTGGAGGGAGAGCACCAGATCATGAACGCCCTTGCCGCCTTCGGCGTGGGGCATCTGCTGGGGGTGGAGCCCGTCTTACTGAAGGCTGGGATCGAAGCCTTCACCGGCGATGGACGCCGCCAGTTTACCGAAACGGTGGGCGGTGTTACGGTGATCGATGATACCTATAATGCCTCCCCCGATTCCATGGCCGCCGCTTTGAAGGTGCTGGCCTCTAAGCCGCCCCGCCGCATCGCTGTGCTGGGGGATATGCTGGAGCTGGGTGCTTATGAGGAGCTCGGCCACCGGCAGGTGGGAGAACTTTGCGCCCGGCTGGGCATTGACTGTGTATTCGCCGTCGGCAAGCTGGCAAAAATGATCTATGACGCACTCCCCGATATGGATAAATATTATGCACCCTCCCGGGAGGAGGCCCTGCCCTTGCTGGCAGAGCTGGTAAAGCCCGGCGATACGGTGCTCTTCAAGGCCTCCAATTCCATGGGTTTTGATAAACTGGTTGTTGCATTAAAGGAAAGGATGGGTAAAAAATGAATTATTGGGTGATCTTAGCCGCCATGGCGGTAAGCTTTTTCCTAGCATTGATCCTGGCGCCCTGGATCCTGCCGTTTCTGCGGCGATTGAAATGCTCCCAGAGTATTCTGGATATCGGCCCCGCCTGGCATAAGGAAACCAAGCAGGGTACTCCCACCATCGGTGGCCTGATCTTTATCATTCCCACGGTGCTGATCACCGCGATGTTTGCGGTCAGCGAGCTGCTCCGAGGAGATTATCGGTTGCTGATCTGCCTGGTATTTGTGGTTCTTTGCGGCATTGTGGGCTTTGCCGATGACTACGTGAAGGTGGTCAAAAAGCGCAATAAAGGCCTTTCTGTACTGCAGAAAACGGTGCCGCTGATGCTGATCATCGCCCTCTTTTTAGGGGTGCTGTATATGACCAACATCATTGAAAATACTATTTTTATCCCCTATCTCAATGTGAAGCTGCATTTGTCCTATTTTTACTTTGTGTTGATGATCCCTCTGCTGTTCTTCTTCGTAAATTCCGTCAATCTGACCGACGGTCTGGACGGCCTGGTGACCGGTGTTTCCCTGCCCTATACCATCTCCTTTATCGTCATTGGATTTTTCCTTTCTGCGGGCAGTAACAATACCGGCATTACCGCCTTTGCGGCAGCCCTTACCGGGGGTCTGGCGGCTTTTCTAATCTATAATTTCCATCCTGCCAAGGTCTTTATGGGTGATACCGGCTCCCTCTTTCTGGGGGCAGCGGTGGTGGCCCTGGCCATGGCCTATGATATGCCTTATTTTATCATCATCGGCGGGATCATGTACCTGATCGAGGGTGTATCCGTTGTGCTTCAGGTGGGCTTCTATAAGTTGACTCACGGCAAGCGTCTTTTCAAAATGACCCCCATCCACCACCATTTCGAAATGTGCAAATGGTCGGAGGTGAAGATCGTATCGGTCTTTACTGCCATCAGTGCTATCGGCTGCCTGCTGGCTCTCTGGGGGATGTTCTACTATCGTTACTTTAACGTATAAGGAGGTTTCCCTTGGCTGAGCAAAGACCGAAAAAACAGAATAAATGGTTTGTTAAAAAGGGAGAAGCAGGCGGTATTGATATCGTCTTTCTGATCCTGGTGCTCTGCCTACTGGGCTTTGGCCTGGTGATGGTGGCCTCTTCCAGCTATGTGGCAGCCCTGCATAAATACGGCGACAGTTATCATTATATCTCCCGCCAGCTGATCTTTGCGGTGGTGGGGCTTGTGGTAATGCTGCTGGTAACGGTGTTTGATTATCATCAGTTGCGCCGCTTTTCTCTGGCGTTGCTGATCGTTTCGGTGATCCTGCTGGTGTTGGTGCTGATCCCCGGCATCGGTATCAAGGTAAACGGTGCCCGCCGCTGGCTGGGCTTCGGCAGTTTTCGCTTCCAGCCCAGCGAGATCGCAAAGCTGGCTATTATCTTGGTTTTTGCCTCCTATATGGCGGCAAATTATAAGCGGATGAAGGAATTCAAGGTGGGCATTCTGCTGCCTGCCGCCGTTTTGCTGTTGGTCTGCGGCCTGGTAGCGGTGGAGACCCATGTTTCCGGCGCTATCCTGATCTTCTGCGTGGGCGCGGTGCTGATCTTTGTGGGCGGCGCCAGCTTGAAGTGGTTTTTGGGCATCGGCGCAACCGGTGTGGTGGCTCTGGCAGGCTTTGCCATCCTCACCCCTTATGCCAAGGGGCGTATCACGACCTGGCTCAATCCCTTTGCCGATCCCACCGGCGATGGGTTCCAGACCATCCAATCCCTCTATGCGATCGGCAGTGGCGGGCTTCTAGGCCTCGGGCTGGGGCAATCCCGCCAGAAATATCTCTATATCCCTGAGCCCCAGAATGATTATATCTTCTCCATCGTCTGCGAGGAGCTGGGCTTTATCGGCGCGATGATGGTGATCGTGCTGTTTGTGCTGCTGATCTGGCGTGGATTTGTCATCGCCTATCATGCCCGGGATAAATTCGGCTCCCTGCTGGTGGTAGGGATCATCTCCCGGGTGGCGGTTCAGGCCATCCTGAATATTGCAGTAGTAACCAATTCCATTCCCCCCACCGGGATCAGCCTGCCCTTCTTCAGCTATGGCGGCACGGCGCTGTTGATGCTGCTTTTTGAAATGGGCATTGTTCTGGCGGTATCCCGCTATTCAAGATTGGAGACAAACGAATGAGAGTCATCTTAGCAGGCGGTGGCACCGCAGGGCATTGCAACCCTGCCCTGGCCATTGCCGGAATCATCAAATCGAAAAATAAGGATGCAGAGATCCTGTTTATCGGCAACGAGGGCAAGATCGAAGAGACCCTGGTGGCCAAAGCCGGCTATCCCTTTAAGGCGGTCAAGACTCAAGGTTTTCGCCGTAAGCTGACGCTGGAGAATTTCAAAACCGTTCAGCTGTACTTAAAGGCACGGTCCGATTGTAAAAGGATCATTGCCGAATTCAGGCCGGATGTGGTGATCGGTACCGGCGGCTATGTCTCCGGCCCGGTGGTGGCCGCTGCTCAGCGCATGGGAATTCCCACCTGTATCCATGAGCAGAATGCCTATCCCGGCGTCACCAGCAAGATGCTGGCGGGAAAGGCGGATATCGTCTTCATCAGCTTCCCCGGCAGCGAGCAATATTTTGGAAAAACGAAAAAAATGGTGCTCTCCGGTAACCCTCTGCGGGAAGAGGTGCTATCCACCTCCCGGGAGGAGGCCCGGGCAAAGCTGGGGATCCCGCGGGATGCCTTTTACCTGCTTTCCTTTGCGGGGAGCCTTGGCGCCTTGGAGATCAACCGTGCCATGGTGGATTTTATTGCCCAAAATGCCCGGCAAAAGGATTTTTACCATACCCATGCCACCGGCGACCGGGGCTGGGGCTGGATGCCCGATGCCCTGCGAGATCGAGGCTTTGATGTGGGGCAGAAGGGGAGCATCTCGGTGCAGCCCTATCTCTACGATATGCCGGTCCATCTGGCCGCCGCCGATGCGGTGATCAGCCGTGCCGGCGCCATCACGCTGGGGGTGCTTACCGCTCTCGGTAAGCCTGCGGTGCTGATCCCTTCCCCCAATGTGACCCATAACCATCAGTATTATAACGCCCGCTCCCTTTCCGATCGGGGAGGTGCCCTGTTGCTGGAGGAAAAGGATCTTTCTGCTGAAAAGCTTTATGAAATGATCCTGGGGCTGAAGGAGCATCCCGAGCAGCGGGCGGCGCTGGGCAGGCACGCCATGGAGCTGGCCTTGCCGGAGGCTGCCGAAACCATTTATAAAGAAATCTATGATTTGATTAGGAAGTGAGAAAGGTATGGCCAATAGCGTAGAGCGCTATTATCAAAAAAAGAAAAGACGGAAAAAAAGAGCCAAGGTAGTCTTTTTCGGGCTGCTGTTCGTTTTGATGATGCTCACTCTGGCCATCCTTTCCGTAACCGTATTCTTCAATGCGGAAGAGATCATCGTGGAGGGTAACACCCGTTACACCGCCGAGGAACTGCTGGAGACCGGCGGGCTGAAGATCGGCCAGAATTTATTCCGGTTGGATAAATTTCAGGTCATCGATCAGATGGAAACGCTGCCCTATGTAAAAAGCGTCACCATCAAGCGAAGGCTTCCCAATACCCTGAGGGTGAAGGTTACAGAAAATGAGCCGGTGGTATGGATCGCCGCCGATACCGGCGCCGCCCTGCTTAATGAGGAATACCGGGTACTGGAAACGGTGTCGCTGCCTGATCCCGCTGCAGCCCCCGAAGGGCAGGCGGTGGATTCGCCCGTGGAGGGGATCCCCCAGCTGACCGGCATTGCCGCCACCGAATTGACGGTGGGAAAAACCGCCGTATTCGGCGAGGAGGATTATACCGGCTTTCTGAAGCGCCTTTATGAGGGCTTTGCTGCCAACGAAGAGCTGAGCTGGGCGGAGGTCCATGAGGTGCAGTTTGCCGCGCGCTATGATATCAAGGTGCTGTACCATGAGCGGATCACCATCGATTTCGGGACCCTGGATCAGACCGATACCAAGCTGGAACTGGCCGCCTATCTGCTGAATGATAACGGAATGACGCAGGCGGCGACCCTGGATGTATCCGATACGGAACGGGTTTATTACCGGCCAAAGAAATAAAATTACTTTTTCCATGAATTTCTTTTGAATTTTTTGAAAAACACTTGCAATTAAGGTCAATTGCTATTAAAATATTACTATGAGTATTTACGGATGGACCGTTCTAATAAAATTATCGGAGGTAGAAAATGGCAAGTTTTGAATATGCTGAAAGCGGCGAAGGCGTTGTAAATATAAAGGTGATCGGCTGTGGCGGCGGTGGCTGTAACGCAGTAAACAGAATGATCAAGGCCGGTGTGCAGGGCGTGGATTTTGTGGTAGTCAATACCGATAAGCCCGTTTTGGACGCTTCTCCCGCTCCCACCAAACTGCAGATCGGTGAAAAGCTTACCAAGGGTAAGGGCGCAGGCAGCGATCCTCTGGTGGGGGAGAACAGCGCGCTGGAAAACCGTGAAGAGATCGAGGCAACTCTCAGAGGGGCCGATATGGTATTTATCGCCGCCGGTATGGGCGGCGGTACCGGCACCGGAAGTGCCCCTGTTGTGGCAGAGATCGCCAAGAGCATGGGCATCCTGACTGTTGCTATCGTGACCAAGCCCTTCGGCTTCGAAGGTCGCTTGAAGATGAAAACTGCCGAAACCGGCATTGCAAAGCTCCGGGAGCACGTGGACAGCCTCATTATTATCCCCAATGAAAAGCTGAAGGATGTATCCACCGAGCGGATCACCCTGCTCAATGCCTTCCAGGTAGCCGACGATGTGCTGCGTCAGGGCGTTCAGAGCATCTCCGATCTGATCCTGATCCCCGGCCTGGTCAACGTGGACTTTGCAGACGTACATAAGATCATGAAGGATGCAGGCAATGCTCATATGGGCGTAGGCCGTGCCTCCGGTAAGGATAAGGCGGTAAATGCCGCATCCATGGCCATTTCCAGCCCCCTGCTGGAGACTTCCATTGCCGGCGCCACCGGTGTGATCTTCAATATCACCGCCTCCCCCGATATCGGTATGGACGAGGTAGACGAGGCCAGCCGTATGGTGGAGCAGGCAGCCCATCCCGATGCCAATATCATCTGGGGTGTTGCCCTCAATAACGATCTGGATGATGAGATCATTGTAACCGTCATCGCTACCGGTTTCCCCTCCAACGAGCGGGATACCAAGGGTGTTGTGGCGGATGAGCCCAAGCCCCTCTTCGCCGATGCCGGCGGCGATACCAAGGCAGAAGAGCCTGCAGACGATCTAAATTTCCTGGATCTCTTTGCCAATCTGGGCGAATAAAAAAACAGGAGTAGTTATGATCTGTCAAAGATGCGGTACAGAATATGAAAACGAGGAACGGATCTGCCCCCGCTGCCAATACGGCAAGCCCAAGGAGCAAAAGCCGGTTCCTAAATGGGTGCCCTGGTTTTTAGGCACCTTCGGCGTGCTGCTGGTGGTGGGTACGGTGATCGGTGTCTTTGCCGCTACCTACTTCAACGCCAGCTGGATGGAGGGCTCTTGGGAGGGCTCTGATCTGGCTATCACCTTCAATACCACCGATGAGACCTTCCTGCTCTCCAATGTGGAAACGGTGATCTCCGGCACCTTTACAGCCGATAAGGATGCTTTCACCCTCGCCGCCGAGGACGGAAACGTTTATATTTACCGTTACGAGCGGGTGGGCACCAACCGCATTAAGTTGCTGTTCTCCCGCGGGAATGAGACTATGCGGATCACCCTGAACCGTATGACCGCCGAGGAGGATGAACTGGAGACCGACGATGGAGATTCCCTGGAGGATGCCCTTCAAAGTGAATTGGAATAGAATAATAAAAACGCCCTTTGAGGGCGTTTTTTTATTCGGCAATTTGCAGATCCAGCACTTTCCAGCGGCTGTTGGGGGTGGAAAGATGATCCTGCAAGCGGCCGGCCAGAGTGGGATCCTTGGTGAGGCAAAGGCAGGTAGGGCCGGCTCCGCTGATGCAGAAGGAGATAGCGCCTGCCTCCATGGCGGCCTTTTCCACCGCATCGATATCCTTGATGAGGGAGCGGCGGTAGGGCTGGTGCAGCCGATCCTGCATCGCCGCCCGGATGAGGGCTTCGTCTCCCCGTTCCAGGGCGATGGTCAGCAGCCCGGCGTGTGATTCATTGAAGATCGCATCTGCCCGGCTGATCGTCTGGGGCAGCACGCTGCGCGCCATCTTGGTGCTTAAGGAAAAATCCGGGATCAGCACCAGAAAACGCAGCTCCGGGTGCACCGGAAACCGGACGGTCAGGGGCTTGCCCTGCTCCATCACCGAAACCGTCATGCCGCCGAAAAAGGCGGGGGCAATATTATCGGGATGCCCCTCCATTTCGGTGCAAAGCTCGAAAAGCTGCTGATCGGAAAGGGGGTTGCCGTAAAGGGCATTGGCTCCCTTGGCACCGGCCACAATCATGGCCGCGCTGGAGCCCAGCCCGCTGCTCACGGGAATATGGGCATCCACCTCCATTTTCAGCCCCTCCCAGGGCTGATCCATGGCTTGCAGCGTTTTTTTGATGGCTACTACCGTCAGGTTCCGCTCATTGCAGTATTCCACCGGACAGCCGGTAATCTCCAGATGATCACATTTTTCGAAGGTATATTCATTATAAAGGGAAAGGGCGCAGCCAAAGCTATCGAAGCCGGGCCCTAAATTTGCCGTAGAGGCGGGAACACGGAGCTTTACCATTGCTTTTCGCCGGCTTTCTTTAAGGCAAATTCGATGAGCTCTTCTTTATCGATCACCGTATCGTGGAGCACTTTGGCATCCTTCAGCCCAGCCAGATTTTTAGGAACCGGCAGGCCGCTCACCAGGGAAAGCTGATCCAGGCAATCAAATTCATCGGCGGCAGGGGTCTGGCCGATGGCTTCCAGAACAGCGTGGGGGAACTTGAAGGGAGAAGCGGTGGAAAGCACGATCACCGGCTCTGCAGGGCTCTCCTTCTTGTATTCCTCGCTGACTGCCCATGCCACAGCGGTATGGGTATCCATCAGGTAGCCCTGCTCCTCCCAAACTGCATGAATGGTCTCGGCGGTCTTTTGATCGCCGCAGAAGCCGGCACCGAATTCTGCTTGGATCTTCGCCAGCATTTCAGCCGGCACTTTGTAGCTCCCCTTTTCGTTCAGATCCTTCATCAGGGAGGCAACCAGCTCGGCGTTGCAATCGCTCATCATATAGAGCAGCCGCTCCAGGTTGCTGGAAACCAGAATGTCCATGGAGGGGGAAGTGGTCTTATAGAAGGGGCGCTGACGGTCATAAACGCCTTCGTTCAAAAAGTCGGTCAGCACCTTGTTCTCATTGGAAGCGCAGATCAGCTTCTTAACAGGCAACCCCAACTTTTTGGCAAAATATCCGGCCAGAATATCACCGAAGTTACCGGTGGGGACCACAAAGGTCACCTCATCGCCCACAGCGATCCTTCCGGCCTTTACCAGATCCGCATAGGCCTTCACATAATAGGTGACCTGCGGTGCCAGCCGGCCGATGTTGATGGAGTTGGCAGAGGAAAGCTCCGCACCGTCCAGGGGTTTTTCCCCTGCGGTAGCAAAGGTCTTCTTCACACCGGTCTGGGCATCGTCGAAATTGCCGTTGATGGCGGCCACCGCCACGTTACTGCCGGTCTGGGTCACCATCTGGGCCTTCTGCACGGCACTCACGCCGTTATTGGGGAAGAATACTAAGATCTTGATGCCCTCCACATCGTGGAAGCCTTCCAGGGCGGCTTTTCCGGTATCGCCGCTGGTGGCGGTGAGGATCACAATATCCTCCTTCATCCCGGTCTTAGCCCGGGAGGCGGTCATCAGCTGGGGCAGCATGGAAAGCGCCACATCCTTGAAGGCGCTGGTGGGGCCCCGGAACAGTTCCAGAACATAGCGGTCGGCCACCGGCACCAGGGGGGTCAGCTCGTCGGTCTCAAATTTGCCGCAGTAGGCCTTTTTGGCCAGCTCGTCCATCTCGGCAGGGGTGAAATCCGGCAGTAAGGCTTGCAGGATCTTTGCTGCCATGGGAATGGTGTCCAGCTCCAGAAGGGATCTCCAATCCAGCTTGATCTGGGAAAAATCAGGGATCATATAAAGTCCGCCATCCGGTGCAATCCCCCGGAGAATGGCCTCCGGGCCGGTGGCAGTAAGATGATTGTTACGGGTACTTTGATACAGCATAAAATTTGCCTCCAATATAAATATACTTTATTTTACAGGAATAGAAGGGCTTCGTCAACCGTTATTTTTCATTGAATTCATGCGGATTTCTTATGGTTTTTTGAAGATTTTGCCGAAATATTTACAAAGATATGCTTTTATGCTAAAATAGTATAGCAATGAGGAGGAGTTAATAATGAAAAAGAAGGTACTTTTGGCCGTTTTGATGGCGATTGCTGTTTTGGTGATCTATCTTTTCGGATTCTGCCCCTTTCACATTTTGGCCGCCGATTCGGAGCAGATCTGGCCGGAAATTGCGCTGAGGCTGTTGATTTTCAGCGTTTTTTACTGCTTTTTGAGCCGTTTTTTGAACGAAAAAATCAACTTTTTCCGGGTATTTTTACTGCTTTTGGTGCAGATCCTGGGGATCGATCTTCTCGGAGGACTGCTGGTGACCCTTTCCGGATCGCTGGGAAATGTGGTGGAAAATTCCCTGACGCTCCTCCATTGGTTCCTGATCTGGGAGGTGCTGACCTACCGGCGGCGGGAGCCTGACCGTAAGGGTCTGATGATCCTCTGCGGTGTGATGGCGGCGGCTTTTGCAGGGGTGCTGATCTTTGATCTGCGGGAATGGGCGCTGGTAAAGGAGCTTCCATGGAACTTTTCTGATATAACAGATTATCTGGCGTTAAAGGAAGCGGCCGATCGATCAAGAGCAGGCTTTGAACTGCGCAATATGCTGCTGAACTTGATCTGCGGTGTGGGGTTTTCTTTGATCCATAAAAATAAGGGCTTCGAATGAAGCCCTTATTTTTATGTTGCGATTCCGGAGAATTGCGATTGGTAGAGGTTGTAATAGGTGCCCTTTTGGGCAAGGAGTGTGTCGTGGTTGCCCTCTTCTACTACCTTTCCATGGTCGATCACGATGATCTTATCCGCATCCCGGATGGTGGAGAGGCGGTGGGCGATGATCAGGCTGGTGCGGTTTTTCATCAAAGCAACCATAGCCGATTGAATATGCATTTCCGTACGGGTATCCACCGAGGAGGTGGCTTCATCCAAGATCAGGATGCTGGGATCTGCCAGCACCGCCCGGGCAATATTCAGCAGCTGCCGCTGCCCCTGGGAAAGATTGCCGCCGCCCTCGGTGAGAAGGGTATCGTAGCCCTGCTCCAGCCGGCGGATAAACCGGTCCGCCCCCGCCGATTCTGCGGCGGCAATGATCTCCTCTCTGGTGGCATCGGGCCGGCTGTAGGCAATATTACGGGCGATGGTATCGGAGAAAAGCACCGTATCCTGCAGCACGATGGCCAGGCTCTTCCGCAGCTCGCTGCGGGGGATCTCGTTTAGGGGCGTCCCGTCTACGGTGATGGTACCGCTATCGATATCATAAAAACGGGTCAAGAGGTTGACTACAGTGGTCTTGCCGGAGCCGGTGGCGCCTACAATGGCGATCTTCTGGCCGGCCTTTACCTCTAAATTAAAGCCCTGCAGCACCGGTTTTTCCGGTACATAGGAAAAATGAACATCCCGGAAGGAAAGGGCACCCTTGACCGTTTTGGGATCGTAGGGGGCGTTGCCGCCGGCGTCCTCGGTCTCGCTGTCCATGACGTCGAAGATCCGCTCGGCGCCGGCGATGGCGGTCTGGATGGTGGCGTATTGGTTGGCGATCTCGTTGATGGGGCGGGAAAACTGCTTGGAATAAAGGATAAAGGCCTGAATAGTACCCACCGAAATATGCAGGATATGCTCTGGGGAAAGGCTGGCTAGATAACCGCCCACGATGGCGATCAGCAAAAAGCCCACATTGGTGATAAAGTTCATGACCGGCCCCATGCAGCCGCCGAAGATATTGGCGTAGATGGCGGTCTTTTTCAGATGGTCGCTGGTGGCGTTGAAATCCCGGATGGCACGCTCCTGGCGGTTATAGGCCACCACGGTGCGGTAACCGGAAACCATTTCCTCTACCTGGCCGTTTACATCACCTAAGATCCGCTGCTGCCGCACAAAGAATTTGCGCATAAACTTGGTGATGAAGGTGGAGGCCAGCAGGGTCAAAAAGATGGTGGCGGTGCTGACCAACGCCAGCAGGGGAGAGTAGCAGATCATAATGATAAAGCAGCCTACTACCATCAGGACGCTGGAGCAGAGGGAGGCGATGGAGCTGGAAATGGAGTTGGAGATATTCTCCACATCATTGGTCATCCGGCTCATGATGTCGCCGTGGTTATGGGTGTCGGTATAGCGGATGGGCAGCCGCACCAGGCGGGCAAAAAGATCCTTCCGCATGGTACGCACCGTCCCTTGGGCCAGCTTGGCGGAAAAGATGCCCTGCAGATAGGTGAGGGCAGCATTCAGCAGGTAGGTGAACACCATAAAGATCAGCATCAGCCCTAATTGGGCGGGAAGGTTTCCTTCAATGCTGTCGATGGCCCGTTGCTGCAGGGAGGGCGCCAGAAGATTGGTTCCGGTGATCATCAGGGTCACCGCCAGCAGTACGAAAAAGCTGCGGCGGTTGCGGCCGATGTAGCCTACCAGCCGGCGGAGGGTTCCCTTCATGTTTTTGGGCTTTTCTACCTCCACCACCGGGCCTCGACGGCCGGGGCGTATAGCCTGCATGGCGGGATTGGGTCTTTGGGGTTCAGCCATCGATCACACCTCCTTCCTTGGTCTGGGATCGGTAGATCTCCTGATATACGGTACTGGTTTTCAGCAATTCCTCATGGGTGCCGATGGCGGCTAAGGTGCCGTCCTCCAAAACAGCGATGCGGTCGCAGTCCTTTACGCTGGCGATCCGCTGAGCAACGGTGATGAGGGTCGTGCCCTTCATCTCCTCCCGGATGGCCCGGCGGAGCTTACCTTCGGTAGTTAGATCCAGCGCGGAGGTGCTGTCGTCAAAGATCAGCAGCTCCGGCTTGCGCACCAGCGCCCGGGCGATGGATAGCCGCTGCTTCTGCCCGCCGGAAAGGGAGGCGCCCTTCTCGGCGATGACAGAATCATAGCCCTCCGGCATCTTATCGATAAATTCTGCCGCCTGCGCAATGGTGGCGGCGCGGATGACCTCTTCATCGGTGGCATCGGGACAGCCCCAGCGGATGTTTTCTGCTACTGTGCCGCTGAAAAGCTCGCTCTTCTGCAGCACCACAGCGATGTGCTCCCGCAGGGCGGTCAGATCAAATTCCTGAATGGGTGTGCCGCCGATGGTGATGGAACCCTCGGTGGTATCGTAAAACCGGGTGATCAGATGGATCAGGGAGGATTTTCCCGAGCCGGTAGCTCCTAAAATGGCCAGGTTTTCCCCCGGCTTTACGGTGAGGGAAAGATCCTTCAGCACCGGCCGGCCCGGAAAGCCGGGATAGTGGAAGGCCACCTGATCAAAGGAGATCTCCCCTAAGGTCTTGGGGGCATGATCTCCGCCCCGGATCACCGGAACGGTATTCAGCACCTCGGTGAGGCGCTTGCCGCTGGCCCGGCCCCGGGCAATGGATTGAAACATCATGCTGACCATCATCACCGAATGAAGGATCCGGTTATTGTAGTCGATGGCGGCCATGATGGTGCCCACTTGCATGGCGGCGGCAGAATCCTGCAGACCGCCTAAGTAAAGGATCGCCACCACCGAAAGGTTCATGACGATGGAAAGCACGGGGGAAAGGCGGGCAATGATAAAGGCCACCTTCAGGTTGGTCTCGGTCAGCCCTTCGTTGGCATCGTTGAACCGGGCGATCTCCCGGTCCTCCTGCACATAGGCCTTGACCATCCGGGCGCCGTTTACATTCTCCTGCATCACATTGTTGACCGTATCCAGCCGCTGCTGTACCTTGGCATAAAGGGGATTGGAGGCCTTCAGCACCAGGGCCATGGCGATCAGCTGCAGGGGCAGGGAGCAAAGCAGGATCAGCCCGAATTTCAGATCCAGGGAGAGCATCATGATGATCCCGCCCACAAACATAAAGCCGCTCCGCACAAACATCCGGATGCATTGCTCCACAAAATGCTGCATCTGGGTAATGTCGTTGGTCAGCCGGGTGATGAGGGAGCCGGTGGTGAATTTATCGGTCTGCTGGAAGGAAAGCCCCATGGCACTTTTAAAGACATCCTTCCGCAGATCGCAGGCAAAGCTCTGGGATGCCAGGCTGGCAAATACCGAGCAAAGAGCACCGGAAAGGCCGCCCAGTAGCACCACCAGCAGCATCCGCAGCCCCACCGCTACCAGCAGCTCCTGGTCATTATTCAGTACCCCTTCGTTGATGAGGGTGCTCATCAGCTTGGGCTGCCAGAGATCTGCCAGAACCTCGCCGATCATGGTGAGGGGAGATAGGATCACCCACAGCCAATAGGGCTTTAGATATTTTAAAAGTTTCATTTTTCTCCCTCCTCGTCGGTCAGATTGTGATACATTTTCTCTAAGATGGGGCGGATGGCTGCGATCTCTTCTTCGGTGATCCGCTCCAGCATCTTTTCCTCTGTTTCGTGGATGGCCCCTACCACCTTGCGGTCGGCCTCCCGGCCCGCTTCGGTCAGCTGCACCCGGATCGCCCGCTGGTCGTTGGGATCTGCCTTGCGGGCCACCAGCCCTTCGGCCTCCATCTTCTGGAGGGTCACGCTCACCGCCGGGGTGGAAAGATGGGTGCGCCGGGCCAGCTCCAGCTGGGTCAGGCTGTCATTATGGGCCAGGTGAAACAGCATTCTCCGCCAACCCTCTGCCATGCCCATGGCCTCGGTCTTTTGCCGCATCTGATCGTTGAAGAGCTTGGAAAGCTCATTGATCAGCATGGAGGGCGGCGCATTTCGGATATCTCTTTTTTTCAAACGCTCAGCTCCTTATTAGTTAACTAACTAACTATTATAAAACTTTTTTTCGATTTGTCAACTCTCTTTCTCGTTTTCATCAAATTGCATAAAATGTGAAGAAGAATTTTGACATTACGGTTAATTGAAAAGCACCTATTAATATGATAAAATAATAAATTAGAAAATTATCTTTTAAGGAGATTCATCAAATGGAAAAACTGCAAAGTGTAGCAAAAGAGCAGGAGATCTGCAAAAAGATCACCGAAGAGATGAAAAAGGTCATCGTAGGTAAGGATGAGCAGCTTCGCCTGCTACTGGTCTGCCTTCTTTCCAAGGGCCATATCCTCATCGAGGACGTGCCCGGCGTAGGTAAGACCACCGCCGCTTCCGCCATGGCAAAAGCCACCGGTCTGGATGCCAAGCGTGTGCAGTTTACCCCGGATGTCATGGCCACCGATATCTCCGGCTTTACCGCCCCCGATTCCAAGACCGGCGAGTTTGTGTATAAGCCCGGTGTCTGCATGACTAATATCCTCATCGCCGATGAGATCAACCGTACTTCCCCCAAGACCCAGTCTGCTCTGCTGGAGGTCATGGAGGAACGCCAGGTCACCGTGGACGGTGTGACCTATAAGCTGCCCGAGCCCTTCATGGTAGTGGCCACCCAGAACCCTCTGGGCTATGTGGGTACCTATCCGCTGCCCGAGGCGCAGCTGGACCGTTTTCTGATGAAGATGTCTATGGGCTATCCCAATGCGGCCGAAGAGGCCCGCATTATCGGCGACCGCCACGGTATCAACCCCATGGCGAGCGTTGTGGCTGTTTCCTCTCCCGAAGAGATCGTGGCCATGCAGGGAGTCGTGGAGCAGATCTATGTGGATCCCGCTGTGCTGAATTATATCGTGGATCTGGTCTGCGCCACCCGTTCCAACGGGCTGGTCGCTCTGGCCGCTTCGCCCCGTGCCTCCTTGGCTCTGATGCGGGCTGCCTGCGCCGCCGCCATGCTGGACGGCCGTACTTATGTCATCCCCCGGGATGTCAGCGAGATGTATGAGGCCATCGTTTCCCACCGTATCATGCTGGCTCCCGAAGCCAAGATCGAGCGGATGACCGCCGGCCAGCTGCTGAATTCCTTGAAGGATGCCGTGAAGGCTCCTATCGTGAAGTAAGGTAATTTCCTATGACCCGTTCACGATTGATCTATTTAGCGCTGCTGGTAACAGCGTTTATCTTCTCCCAGGCGTTATACGATTCTATTTCTCTCTTTACCCTGGCAGTGGTGCTGCTGATCCCGCTGATCTCGCTGCTTTGCCTGCTGATCAGCCTGGCTCTGGTCAAGGTGGAGCTGGATCCTGTTCCCGCCCGGGAGCGCCGGCTCCATGAGTTCAGCATCCGGCTGAATATCAAAAGCCACACTCCCGTGATGCTGCCCATGATGAAGTTCTTTCTGCGGGTAAACAATCAGGCGGGGGATGAGGCGGTGCCCGGCTATGCCATCGTCCATTACCGTGCCTTCGGGCTGACTCATCTGGATATTCCCCTGGAATTTCGGGTGAGAGGCCTTTATAAGGTGGGGGTCGATAGCGTGGTGTTCTATGATTTTCTGCGGCTGTTCAGCATCAAAAAGAGGCTCTCCCGGGGAAATGTGGTGGTGATCGCACCCCGGGATCTGCAGCTGGAACTGCCGGTCCATTCCTCCCGCCAGGAGCAGGAAAACACCGTAAGTGTTGGCGGACATGAGACCAAATATAACGGCGATATGGCCGGGATCCGGGAATTTAATGAATACGATACCCTGCGGCAGGTGCACTGGAAGCTTTCCGCCCGCCTTTCCAAGATGATCGTTAAGACCTATTGGGAAAATTCCTGCGATAATATTATGATCCTGGCAGATCTCTTTCCCTATGAGGAGGATCAGCTGACCAACCGCCGGCTGACCGATTGCGTGGTGGAGATCGCCCTGCAGCTCACCGATATGCTGGCGCAGCAGGGCATCCGCAGCACCTTGGCCTACCCCAATTATGAAAGTATGCTGCATCTGCAGAGTATTACTACCCCTGAGGAGCAGGTGGTGGCAGCCGATGGCTTTGCCATGACCCCCATGATGGAGGTGGGGCATCTGGAGGAATCTCTTTCGGAGTTGGATTTCAGCTCCCTGCAGGGCGGTGCCCTCTATCTGGTGAGCTCCATGCCGCCGGAGGGCCTTATGGAATGTCTGGAGCCCTATCTGCGGGGCATTAATTGCGAATTACAGTACCTGGTGGTACGTCCTGATCTGGAACCGGAGCGGGGCGTGAACATGAAGGTGTTGACTTTAGCGGAGATGGAAGATGAATAATACAACTACAAAGCGTCTGAAACCGATCCTGGTCAACCCTCAGGTGACTGTGGATCAAAAAAATGCCAATGTGGGGATCCTTCTGGAGATCCTGCTGCTGTATACCGGCCTGCTGGGCTACATTTTTTGCAATACCACCGCTCTGGATATGAATATCCCCGCCCCGGCGCTGGTGGCCATCACTGCCCTCTGCTTCGGGCTGATGATCCTGCTGGTGTGGTTCAAACGGGTATTCTTCGGGGTGTTGGGCGGCATTGCGGGGATCTCTCTCCTTTTCTATAAGGTGACCTTCCCCATGTATGCCGGCCTGTGGAATTCCCTGGTGGTCTGCTATAACTATACCATTTATCTGCTGGGCTCTCAGGAGAATTATTCCAATTATTTGGGTTATATGACCATGGATATTTCCAATTATCTGGAAAATCCTGTGACCCTCCAGCGGAATTTCTACACCGCTGTGATCCTGCTTTCTCTCATCGCCGCGCTCTTTTTTGCGCTGGCACTGTTCCGGCGGATCCCCATTATTATTTCCTTTATCGTGCCCCTGGTGGGGCTGGTTCCCTTCTTTTTCTATGGCATCGTGCCCCACTATATCGCCTTCAGCGTCTTTCTTTCTGCCCTGATCGGCTGCTACGGCCAGAGTGTGGTGCAGCATATGGGGCGGCGGCGAAACATTAAGGTAAAAAAAGGCACCAATATCCGAAAGAAAAAGGAGACCAAGCGCAAAAAGCGCACGTCCCCCCTCACCACCGGCGAGCGGTTCGAATTTGCGGCCAACCACGGCAGCTTCGGCGTGATCATTACCGGGGTGATGCTGGCGGTCACTGTGGGTACCGCTGCCTTTATCTATTCCCGCCCCATTCTGCAGATGGATCAGGTGCGGGCCTCTCTGGATGCTCTGGGGGAGAGTATCATGAATACCGTTTTTCAGTCCACCTATGAAAAGAACCTGAATGTGGGCGGTTATATGGCGGAAAATGAACTGATCGGTCTGCAGGTGCCCTCCTGGCGGCGGCTGAAGGTGGCTACCGTAAGAAGCACCACCGATCAGCCGGTCTACCTGCGCTATCGCACGGCTGTGGATCTGACAGAGGATGGTTGGACTCTTGGCGATGAGGAATTTATCACTGATCTGGAAACCAATGTGGATTTTGATTTTGTGGAGTACAACCAGTACTATAACTATCTCCGCCTGACTGCCCCCGACGGTGACCCCTTGGCCGCCGGCCTGGATGCGGTGGACAGCGAGGAGCAGGGCTATATCAACGATCATGTAACGGTATACCCCAAGTATAAGGTCAGTAACATTCTCGGCCTGCCCGAAGGCACTGTGACCAAGGAGCCGGTGGCAGACTACACCGAGTACGATTGGGAGGTGGATACCCTCCTGCTTCACGACGATACTCCCCGGGACCGTTCCTATATGTTCCAGGTGGTCTCTCCGGTGATGACCAGCAATGTGTATCTGACCGCCTTCAATAATACCCAGAAGGAATACCTCAATATGCGGGGCCAGCATGGGGAAAATGATCCTTATATGAGCCGTGAGATGGCCTATAGCAGCTTTGTTTACCGGCAGTATCTGGATCTGCCGGAGGAGGTCGCCGCAACGGTCTCCGGGCTGGCGCATGAGCTGACCGATCAGTATAAGAATAAGCTTGAAAAGGTGCAGGCCATCGAGCGGTACTTCCGGGAAAATTATACCTATTCCCTGACTCGCCAGCGGCTGAGCCGGGAGGACGGCACCGCTGCCAACGCCTATGATTATATTACCTACTTCCTGTTCCAGAACGAAAAGAAGGAAGGTTACTGCACCCTCTTTGCTTCCTCCATGGTCTCCATGCTGCGGTCGCTGGGGATGCCCGCCCGTGTGGCCACTGGTTATTATGCCACCCCCTTTATGATTGATACCGATAGCTTTGCCACCGAGCTGGTAGACAGTAACTACCACGCTTGGGTGGAGGTCTATTTCGACGGTATGGGCTGGATCGGCTTTGAGCCTACCCCCGATTTCGGCGGCGAGCGGAACTATTATCTGCTGGAAGCGTTGGATCGGGGCGAGGAGATCGAGGAGCCTGTGATCGAGATCGTCTACGAAGAGATCCCCGGCTTTATCAAGTATAACAATCAGGTCCTGCCCGATCCCACCGAGGAAGAGGAGGAAAAAGAGGATCCCCTCACCAACGCTATCGTCAGCGCGCTGAAACTGAATTCCATGTCCGGCGTGGCCAAGATGATCCTGCAGGTGATCTTGGTGATCCTGATCTTCTTTGCTGTTCTGTTCTTGGGCGAATTCGGCCACCGGAGCAGCGTGCGGGGCGTGCTGCGCGGCTCTCCGGCAGAGGGTGTCCGCAGGGGCTATTACCTGATCCTGCGATTGATGCAGCTGCAGGGCTTTAAGTTCTTTGAAGGGGAGCTTCTGGAGGATTTTGCCCGCCGCTCCGATAACCTGAAGATCGCACCGGAAAAATTAGAACCTATCGTGCCTATCCTGCAAAAGGCCCTTTATTCCCAGCTGCCCCTCACCGAGGAGGAGCGGGAGGCTGTGGCGGATTATGTCTTTGCGCTGGATAAGGTGGTCTTCCGCCGGGCCAATCCTCTCAAGGCCTTCTGGTATAAGCTCACCCTGAAGGTGAAGCCCCGGCATAAAGCCATGATCTGGGATTTCTCATGAAAAGCTTTACTGTAACAAAAAATGATGCCGATCAGCGGCTGGATAAATTTGTGCTGAAGGTGGCGGGAAATTTGAGTACCTCCCTGATGTATAAATATCTGCGCAAAAAAGCCATTAAGGTCAACGGTAAGCGTGCCGAGGGCAATACCCGCCTGCAGGTGGGGGATGTGGTGGAGCTCTATATCAACGATGAGTTCTTCACCGAAAAAAGTGCCGACTTCCGCACCATCGGCTATCAGCCGAAGATCTCTGTTGTCTATGAGGATGAAAACCTCCTGCTGGTGGATAAAAAGCCCGGGGTGCCGGTCCATGCCGACACCCACGGCAGCAGGGATACCCTCATCAACCATGTGCTGCTCTACCTTTATCAGAAAGGGGAGTACGATCCCGAAACAGAGCATTCCTTTACCCCGGCCCTCTGCAATCGGCTGGATCAGAATACCGGCGGGATTGTTATTGTGGCAAAAAATGCCGCTGCCGGCCGGGCACTTTACGAGATTGTGAAGTACCGGCAGGTGGAAAAGCGCTATCTCACCCTGGCGCTGGGGACCTTTTCGAAAAAACAGGCCACATTAAAGGCCTATCTGAAAAAAGACGCAAAGGAAAACCTGGTCAGGGTAGTGGATCAGCCCCGGGAGGGCTTTAAGGAGATCATCACCCGCTATCGGGTGCTCCGGGAGGCCAAAGGCTTATCCCTCCTGGAGATTGAATTGGTCACCGGCCGAACCCACCAGATCCGTGCCCACCTGGCCCATGTGGGGCACCCGGTGGCAGGGGATCTGAAATACGGCACCGCCGCTGAGAATAAGGGCCTGCCCTTTAAGCACCAGGCGCTCTATGCCTGCTCTTTGGAATTCAAATTGCCGGAGGAGCATTTCCTTTCCTATTTAAACGGCAAGCTTTTCAGGGTGAAAAAGGTCTATTTCGAAGATTTTTTATGAGTAAAAAAGCTCCTTTTGGGAGCTTTTTTCTCATTCTGCACCGAAAGATTTTTTCTTCGTAAACTGAATTAGAAGAAGTTGAACTGTTAATAATATTATTACCAAGTTGAAAGGAAGAACAGGAATGATCAAACGTGGTGATATATATTATGCAGATCTATCCCCGGTGGTAGGCAGCGAGCAGGGCGGCCTGCGGCCGGTGCTGATCGTGCAGAACGATGTGGGCAACCGCTATAGTCCTACGGTGATCGCAGCAGCCATCACCAGCAAGGTGGATAAAGGGCGGCTACCGACCCATATCAATATTGAAGAGGCCTGCGGATTGCAGCGGAAGTCCATGATCCTTTTAGAGCAGGTGCGTACATTGGATAAAGCCCGCCTGAAGGAAAAAATGGGCCATATCAGCAATGCAACCATGGAGCAGGTGGATAAAGGGCTGCAGGTGAGTTTGGGGTTGTAACATTAAATTTAGATTAAATCAACTCCGGTTTGATTGAAACTGCATTTGTTTACCGATATAATAATTAGTAATATATGTTATTTCGGAGGTACTTATGCAGGATTATATTTTGAGCTGTTGCTCCACTGCTGATCTTACTGCAGAGCGTTTTGCAGAGCGGAAGATCGAATATATTTGTTTCCATTATGAGTTGGATGGGGTGCAGTATCCCGATGATCTGGGCCAGACTATTCCTTTTGATCAGTTTTATCAGAAGATGGTAGACGGTGCCGAGACCCGTACCTCTCAGGTCAATGTGGATGAATATGAGAATTATTTCCGTAAATTTTTAGAGGCCGGTAAGGATGTATTACATCTTTGCCTTTCCTCCGGAATTTCCGGTTCTGCCAATTCCGCCCGTATTGCGGGGGAAAATCTGCGGGCGGAATTCCCTGACCGTAAGCTTTATATCGTGGATTCTCTGGCAGCTGCCTCCGGCTTCGGGATGTTCATGGAGGAACTGGCAGACCAGAGAGATGCCGGCGCCGATATCGACACCGTTTATCAATGGGCAGAGGCCAATAAGAAAAAGCTGCACCATTGGTTCTTTACCACTGACCTCACCTTCTTTGTGAAGGGCGGCCGTGTTTCTAAGGTCTCCGGCTGGTTCGGCACGGTGCTGAATATCTGCCCTCTGCTGAATGTGAGCCATGAGGGTAAGCTGGTTCCCCGTAAGAAGATCCGGGGCAAGGCTGCTGTTACCAAGGCCATCGTGGATCAGATGGTAGCCTATGCCGATAACCGTACCGATTATAACGGCCGTTGCTACATCTGCAATTCCGCCTGCTACGAGGACGCCCGTGCGGTGGCAGATCTGGTGGAGGAGAAGTTCCCCAATCTGAAGGGGAAGGTGGAGATCTATTCCATCGGCACCACCATTGGCAGCCATACCGGCCCCGGCACCGTTGCCCTCTTCTTCTGGGGCGACGAAAGAGTAGACTAACCAAAAAGCAGAGTTTTTAAACTCTGCTTTTTGCTTTATACGTCAAGCATTGCCTGCTTCGGAAAAACTCACCCGGTGGATCTGGAAAAAATATCAAAAACCTTAAGGGTTTTCTATTGCCAAACGGACTCTTTTTTTATATAATTAACTAAAATGTTTTTTCAGAAAGGTAGTAACCTATGATTTGTAATTCTATTTTAGAGGCCATGGGCAATACGCCTGTGATTCGCCTGCGGCATATACCGGAGCCCGGCAGCGCTGAGATCTTAGCGAAATTTGAAGGGCTCAATGTGGGTGGCTCCATCAAGACCCGCACTGCCTTCAATATGATCCTGGATGCAGAGGAAAAGGGGCTGATCGGCCCCGATACGGTCATTGTGGAGCCTACCAGCGGCAACCAGGGGATCGGACTGGCTCTGGTGGGTGCGGTGCGCGGCTATAAGGTGAAGATCATCATGCCCGATTCTGTCAGCGAGGAGCGGCGCAAGCTGGTGCGCCATTACGGCGCAGAGGTGATCTTGGTGCATGATGCGGGCAATATCGGTGCCTGCATTGAGGAATGTCTGGCCATTGCATTAAAGATGCAGGAAGAGGATCCCAAGGTTTTTGTGCCGCAGCAGTTTGAAAATCCTGCGAATCCTGCCATCCAGCGGGAACAGACCGGTGCCGAGATCTTGGCGCAGGTGAACAAGCCCATCCACGGCTTTTGCTCCGGGATCGGCACCGGCGGAACCATCACCGGCATCGGCGAGACGTTGAAGGCAGCCAACCCGGAGATGACCATCTGGGCAGCGGAGCCGGAAAATGCGGCCATCCTTTCCGGCGGCTCCATCGGAACGCATATCCAAATGGGGATCGGCGATGGGGTGATCCCGGAGATCCTGAATCAGAATATTTACGATGGTGTCTGCATCATCAAGGATGAAGAGGCCTTGCAGGTCTCCAAGGATCTGGCAGCGAAGGAAGGCATTATGTGCGGCATCAGCAGCGGCACGAATGTGGCGGCAGCGCTGAAGCTGGCCAAAATGCTCGGGGAGGGTAAAACGGTAGTTACAGTGCTGCCGGACACCGCCGAGCGGTATTTCTCTACACCGCTGTTTGAATAAAAATTTAAAAAAAATATTGATTTTACGCATATTATGCGGTAAAATACAGTGTGGTAATTTTTTAATATACTTTTGCTTTTTAAAGAAGGGATCTGAAAACAATGGAAACAAAAGAACGCAGAGTTGGTACTGTATCCCGGGGCATTCGCTGCCCCATCATCCGGGAGGGCGATGATCTGGCCGCTATCGTGACTGATAGTGTGCTGGCTGCCGCTGAATCCGAAGGCTTTGAGTTGCGGGATCGGGATGTGATCGCGCTGACCGAGTCCATCGTTGCAAGAGCGCAGGGCAATTATGCCAGCGTGCAGGATATTGCCGCCGATGTAAAGGCTAAGCTGGGCGGCGGGACTGTGGGTGTTATTTTCCCCATTCTTTCCCGGAACCGTTTTGCCATCTGCCTGCGGGGTATTGCCATGGGCGCCAAGAAGATCGTGCTGATGCTGGGCTATCCTTCCGATGAGGTAGGCAATGAGCTGGTCAGCCTGGATAAGATCGATGCCGCCGGTATCAATCCCTACAGCGATGTTCTGACCGAGGCTAAGTACCGTGAGTTGTTCGGCGTTAATAAGCATGAGTTCACCGGGGTAGACTATGTGGAATACTACGGGGATCTGGTACGTTCCTGCGGCGCAGAGTGCGAGATCATCTTTGCCAACCAGGCCAAGGCGATCCTGGACCATGCCGATCATATCATCAACTGCGATATTCATACCCGCGCCCGCACCAAGCGTATTCTGTTGGCTGCCGGTGCTAAGGTAGTCTGCGGGCTGGACGATATCATGAATGCTCCTGTGAACGGCAGCGGATGCAATGAAAAGTACGGTCTGCTGGGTTCCAATAAGTCCACCGAGGATAAGGTGAAATTGTTCCCCCGGGAGTGCAAGGATCTGGTACTGGAGATCCAGGACCGTATCCTGAAGGCTACCGGCAAGCATGTGGAAGTCATGGTCTACGGAGACGGTGCATTCAAGGATCCTAAGGGTAAGATCTGGGAGTTGGCCGATCCTGTTGTTTCCCCTGCATTTACCGACGGGCTGATCGGTACCCCCAACGAATTGAAACTGAAATATCTGGCAGATAATGATTATAAGGATCTTTCCGGTGAGGCGCTGAAAAAGGCGATCTCCGATAGCATCCGTGCCAAGCAGGACAACCTGGTGGGCAATATGGCCTCTCAGGGCACCACTCCCCGCCAGCTGACCGATTTGATCGGGTCTCTTTGCGATCTAACCAGCGGTTCCGGCGATAAGGGTACCCCTGTTGTACTGGTGCAGGGCTATTTCGATAACTATACCAACTGATCAAAGAAGAAACGGAGGAAAATAAAATGGAATATGGCAAACGTCCCGAAACTATGGCCCGTATCACCACCAAGGAATTGGCCGATACCTTTATTGCCGAGCAGGTCGCAGAGATCCGCGAGCAGGTCGGCGATAAAAAGGTTCTGCTGGCTCTTTCCGGCGGTGTTGATTCTTCCGTTGTGGCTGCTCTGCTGATCAAAGCCATCGGTAAGCAGCTGGTTTGTGTTCATGTGAATCACGGCTTGATGCGTAAAGGCGAGAGCGAGCAGGTGATCGAGGTGTTCGGCAAGGAACTGGATGCTAACCTGGTTTATATCGACGCGACCGATCGTTTTCTGGATCTGCTGGCCGGTGTCAGCGAGCCTGAAAAGAAGCGTAAGATCATCGGCGGTGAGTTTATTAAGGTGTTTGATGAAGAGGCCTCTAAGCTGGAGGGCATCTCCTTCTTGGCTCAGGGCACCATCTATCCCGATATTCTGGAGTCCGACGGCGTAAAGGCTCACCATAACGTGGGCGGTCTGCCTGAGGATATGAAGATGGAGCTTGTTGAGCCGGTGAAGTACCTCTATAAGGATGAGGTTCGTGTTGTGGGTGAGGCCCTCGGTCTGCCCCATGGGATGGTCTACCGCCAGCCCTTCCCCGGCCCCGGGCTGGGTGTGCGCTGTCTGGGCGCGATCACCCGTGATCGCCTCCATGCACTTCGTGAGGCCGATGCGATCCTTCGGGAGGAATTCGATAAGAATGGCTTGGCCGGTAAGGTATGGCAGTATTTCATTGCCGTGCCCGATATGAAGAGCGTGGGCGTGAAGGACGGTAAGCGCTATGAAGGTTGGCCTGCCATCATCCGTGCGGTCAATACCACCGACGCTATGTCTGCAACCATCGAGGAGATTCCCTATGCGCTTCTCCATCATATCACCGACCGTATCACCCATGAGGTGGACGGCATCAACCGTGTCCTTCTGGATCTCACTCCTAAGCCCATCGGCACTATTGAGTGGGAATAATAGCATAATGTTTTGAGTGGCTTGAAACCTCAGGTTTCAAGCCACTTTTTCTATTTTTAAAAATCAATGCCGGCATTTTAGTGCCGAAAATACAGCAGAGCCACGGAAGTCGTAAATCACGAAGTAATT
>JAFTZM010000042.1 GCA_017464525.1 Clostridia bacterium | reverse complement strand
GAATTAAAGAAATATATTTATTACTACAACAACGAAAGAATTTCCTTAAAACTAAAAGGAATGAGTCCAGTACAATACCGAACTCATTCTCTAACAATTTAATATTTAATTTTGTCTAAACTTTGGGGTTCACTTCAAAATGGGTGCTTGTTTTATTTGGCGGAGAAAGTTCGTTGCCCTCAGTTTCCCGCACGGATACTTGTTGTCTTATTTATGCTGTACATATAACAAAACAAGAGGAATTAAAAATACTGCAATATACCATAAAGTATCTTCCCATCTTAAAATCAAGCCGAGAACAAAAAGTATAAATCCAGCAAAGGAAACGATAGCTAAAAGTTCGTCTAAAGCATCGCCAGATCTACCGCTGGAATAAGAATACTGAATTTTTCTTTCGTAGTTATGTCCTTTGACATCAGACTCTCTCATAGGATTTGCTTCTATCAGAATTTGTGCGAGTATGTGCTCTTCTGTGATGTGGTCTACAATAACTCGTAATTATTCTCCTTTGCTTTTATAATATTTAACACTAAATTTGTTAATTTTCTTTTCAATGGTAATACAAGTCGATGTAAGTATTCGTCTTATTCTGCCGCAAAGGTTTCGCATAGATTTGAAGGTATCTTCATCAATGATTTCGGATGCCACCATCAGTTTTCAACGCACTCTTTACGGGCAAATTTGAATTTTGAGAGCATATCCGCAAGACTTTGAGGATATTGAGCCTCGGTAATGTTTGCAAAAACACTTGATGAGGATTTGCAAATCCGAAAAATGATATTAGAATGACTACCGTGTGGAAGGATTTTGCAAAGCTTTTCCACTTTAACTGCAAGTTCCTCGGAATATTTCATTAAAAGGTTTTAGTTCATAATTATCTCCAATCACGGCGAAGCAGTGTATGTCATCCGCCGTAGGCGGAATGTAATCGCAATTTTAGTTGCGTATGTAATCAAACCCGAAGAAGTTTGTATCCATACACCTAACGGTGATGCCATACTGTGCTGCGCACAAATTACATACAATTCGCTTTGCGAATTGATTACATACCCAAACCCTTCGGGTTTGAATAAAAAATCCTCGTTCTAAAGAACGAGGATTTTTTGGCGGAGAAAGAGGGATTTGAACCCTCGCGGCGGTTACCCACCCTACGCCCTTAGCAGGGGCGCCTCTTCGGCCTCTTGAGTATTTCTCCGTAGGTCAAAGATATGATTTAATTGCTAAACTATTATAAACGATAGGAGCGAAAATGTCAAGAACAATTTATGATCTTTCTTAAGTTTCTTTTAATTCTATTGCGATCTTCAGTTTTTTTTGATACAATGAGATCATCAAAATAGGAGGCGCAATATGAAACACAAAAAGCTTCATCTTCAAACCGCAGCAATTTTAGGCATTATTTTGCTGTTCCTTACCCTTTTTGGATTTTGGTTTACCAACCGATTTATCACCCTCAATCCCGCCTTCTACACCGATAACAAGGCGCTGGAAGCCATTACCAACGACCGGATCAAAAGCCTTGCCCTGGAGGCAGTAAAAGACCAATGCATCGAAGAAAACGGTAATATTATCTGCCTGATCGACAGAAACTTTATGAAAACCGTTCTTAAGGGCGACGATGGAAATTATTCCGGCTTCATCCGCTCTTGCTTTACAGACAGCGTATCTGAGGATTGCAATTATCATTTCACAATCAGCCCGGAAGGAAAACTTATCTTTTTTGGAGTAGATGCTTAACATGAATTACAGAATTTTAGGAAAAACCGGTTTAAAAATCTCCCGCATTGGATTCGGAGGCATCCCCATCCAGAAGATCGATGCGGCAGGCACCCGCATCCTGATGGAGCAAATGCTGGCAGCGGGGGTCAACTACATCGATACCGCCCGTGCCTACACTGTAAGTGAAGAATATTTAGGAGAAGCCTTAGAGGGCATCCGGGAACATTTTATCCTTGCCACCAAAAGCATGGGCCGCACCAAGGAAACTATGGCAGCCGATATTGATCTAAGCCTTTCCAAGCTCCGTACCGACTACATTGACCTTTACCAGGTGCATAACCCTTCCCCCGCCGATCTGGAGGCAGTCAATGCGCCCGGCGGTGCAGTAGAGGCGCTGAAGGAGGCGGTGGCCGCCGGCAAGATCGGCCATATTGGCGTGACCCTTCATTCGGTGGAGCTTTTTGAAAAAGCTTTGGAAATGGATTGGGTAGAAACCATCATGTTTCCATATAATATTGTTGAGACCCAGGGCGAAGAGCTGATCCGCCGCTGCGCCGAAAAGAACATCGGCTTTATCGCCATGAAGCCCTTGGCCGGCGGCGCCATCGAGGACAGTACCCTGGCCCTTCGTTATATCGCCGCCAACGAAAATGTGACGGTGGTGATCCCCGGCATGGCAGAGCCCCGGGAGCTGACCGAAAACATCGCCGCAGTTTGCAGCAAAGAGCCCCTCTCCCCAGGAGAGCTTGCCAAAATGCAGGAAATCCGGGACGCCCTTGGCACCAATTTCTGCCGCCGCTGCAACTACTGCGCCCCTTGCACCGCCGGGATCGGTATCTCTGCGGTGTTCCTGATGGACGGCTACCTCTCCCGCTACGGCCTGGAGGACTGGGCCCGGATGCGCTACAGCGGCATGGAAAAAACCGCCTCCGACTGCGTAGGCTGCGGCGTATGCGAGACCCGCTGCCCCTATCATCTGCCCATCCGGGAGATGCTGAAAAATGCCGCCCGGAAATTTGGAAAATAAAGGAAGTATTTGATGTTCAACACCCTGATCACCCATCTGAACGATGCACTTTACGGCTATATTCTGATCCTGATTCTGATTGCAGGCGGCCTGTATTTTACCGTCCGTACCGGATTTGTTCAATTTCGCCTTTTCGGCGCCCAGATCAACGCGGTCACCGAGCGAAACCAAAGCGGCGTATCCTCCTTTCAGGCATTGATGGTATCCACTGCATCCCGGGTGGGCACCGGCAATATCATCGGGGTATCCACCGCCCTCTGCTTAGGGGGCTTCGGTTCGGTGTTCTGGATGTGGATCATCGCCCTGATCGGCGGTGCCACCGCTTTTATTGAAAGCACCCTGGCCCAGATCTATAAAAAACGGGGGGCAGAAAGCAGTTACGGCGGCCCCGCCTATTATATCGAAGCCGCCTTTAAACGGCGGTGGCCGGCCATTCTTTTTTCCGTATTTCTCATCCTAACCTACGGCTTCGGCTTCAATATGCTGGCCTCCTATAATCTGCAATCCACCTTCGCTGCCTACAGCTTTTATGATCCCAAGTTTACGCCCTGGCTGATCGGGCTGATTCTGGCTGCTATCTCCTGCTACTGCCTACTGGGCGGCGGCAAGCGTATTTTGAAGGTAACCGGTGTACTGGTACCGGTGATGGGGGTGGCCTATGTGCTGATCGCCCTGATCGTAATCCTTTTAAACCTTCCCCGTCTCCCCGAGGTATTTGCCCGGATCTTCAGCGAAGCCTTCGATCTGCAGGCCATCTTCGGCGGTTTTTCTGGTTCCTGCGTCATGTACGGCATCAAGCGAGGCTTATTCAGCAACGAAGCCGGGGTAGGCTCTGCCCCCAACGCATCTGCCACCGCCGAGGTCAGCCACCCGGTCAAGCAGGGGCTGGTGCAGATCCTTTCTGTATTTATCGATACCATCCTCATCTGCTCTGCCACCGCCTTTCTATGCATGAGCTCCGGCGTGGAGCCCACCGAGGCCCTTTCCGGTGCCCCCTATGTGCAGGCGGCGGTTAGCACATCGCTGGGCAGCTTCGGCCCCATCTTTATCACCGTTGCCATGGTGCTCTTTGCCTTCACGACCCTGCTGGGAAATATCTACTATGTGGACCAATGTATCTGTTATATTTTGGGCAGGGTACCCGGCAAACTGTTTCACCGGATCTGTTATATCATCGCTTCCCTGATCATATTGCTGGGTGCCGGGCTGAATGCCGGGTTGCTCTGGAATATTGCCGATGTGCTGATGGGGCTGATGACCCTCATCAATATGCCGGTGATCCTCTATTTGAGCCGGTATGCCCTGAGCGCCTTAAAGGATTTTGACCGCCAGCGGAAGGCGGGCAAGGATCCCCGGTTCCGTGCCAAAGACATCGATCTGCCCCACCCCACCGACTACTGGAAATAACAAAAGCGCAGTCCTTTCAGACTGCGCTTTATTCTTTTAACCGCCCAAATAGGCTTTTTTGATCTCATCGCTTTCCGCCAGCTCGGCGCCGGTACCGGAAAGCACGATCTTACCGGACTCCAGCACATAAGCACGGTCGGCAACAGAAAGTGCCATCTGCGCATTCTGCTCCACCAGCAGAATGGTGGTGCCCGCCTTATGCAGCTCGGTGATGATATCAAAAATCTGCTGCACCAGGATGGGCGAAAGACCCATGGAGGGCTCATCCAACATCAGCAGCCGGGGATGACTCATCAACGCCCGGCCCATGGCCAGCATCTGCTGCTCACCGCCGGAAAGAGTGCCGGCGATCTGCTTGCGGCGCTCCTTCAAACGGGGAAAACGCTCGTATACATCCGCCAAGCTGGCATCAAATTCGCTTCCGGGGCGGGTGAAGGCACCCATGGTCAGGTTATCCTCTACCGTCATCTGCAAAAAGATGCGGCGGCCTTCCGGTACATGGGCCAGCCCTTGGGAAACGATCTTATGAGCCGGCACATTGGAAAGATCCTGATCCAGAAACTCCACGGACCCGGTCTTGGAGCGCAGCAGACCGGAAACGGTCTGCAGGATGGTGCTCTTACCGGCACCGTTAGCACCGATCAGGGTAACGATCTCGCCGGGATGCACCTCAAAGGAAACATCCTTGATGGCATGGATACTGCCGTAGTAAACATTAATATTATTGACTTTCAGCATCCCTTAGCCCTCCTTCTTTTTGCCCAGATAGGCCTCAATCACCACCGGATTTCCCTGGATCTCCTCGGCGGTGCCCTTGGCGATGACCTCGCCGAAGTTCAGCACACAAATACCCTCGCAGATATTCATGACCAGATTCATATCATGCTCAATGAGCAGTACGGCGATCTGGAAGGTATCCCGGATCTTCACGATATTCTCCATCAGCTCAGCGGTCTCAGAGGGGTTCATACCGGCAGCAGGCTCATCCAAAAGCAGCAGTTTCGGGTTAGTAGCCAGGGCACGCACGATCTCCAGCCGGCGCTGGGCACCGTAGGGCAGGCTGCCCGCCTTCATGCCTGCCATATCCTGCATATCAAAGATGGAAAGCAGCTCCAACGCACGTTCATGTGCCTCCTTCTCCTTCTTCCAATAGGAAGGCAGGCGCAGGATGCCGGAAAGGGTGGAATAGACCTCCTGATTATGAAGGCCGATCTTCACATTGTCCTCCACGCTCAGGTTGGAAAATAAACGGATATTTTGGAAGGTACGGGCAATACCCATTTTATTGATCTGCTCGGTGGTCTTACCGGAGGTATCCTTCCCATCCAGCAGAATGGTGCCGTGGGTAGGGTGATACACCTTTGTCAGCAGATTGAAAACCGTCGTCTTACCGGCACCGTTGGGGCCGATCAGGCCGGCGATCTCGGTACGGCCGATGGTCAGATTCAGATCATTGACCGCCTTCAGGCCGCCAAATTCGATGCCCAGATGCTGACATTCCAGGATGGGTGCCTTGCCCAGATCCCGCTCTGGGATGATGGAATGGCTGGGAACGGGCACCATTTTTGTTTTCTGAAAAGGATTACTCATGGTTTTTTACTCCTTTCCTTTTGAAGATCTTGCTGAAAAAGTTCTTGAAGGTGGGGTTATTGGTGGCCAGCATCACCAGGATCAGCACGATGGCATAGATGAGCATCCGGTATTCGGAGAACTCCCGCAGCAATTCGGGCAGAACGGTCAGGGCAGCGGCGGCGATGATAGAGCCCCACATTCTGCCCAAGCCGCCCAGTACCACAAATACCAGCACCAGGATGGAGGTGTTGAAATCGAACTTGGAGGCGCTTACCGTATTCTGCCCCATGGCAAAGAGGGTACCGGCAGCACCCGCCAGAGCCGCAGAGATGACAAACGCCATCAGCTTATACTTGGTCACATTGATGCCCACGCTCTCGGCGGCGATCCGGTTATCCCGCAGCGCCATAATGGCACGGCCGGAGCGGCTGTTGACCAGGTTGAAGATAATGACCAGCGTAACCATGATCAGCAAAAAGCCCGCTAGGAAGGAGGAGATCTTGGCGATTCCTGAAACCCCCATAGGCCCGTTGATGATGATCTTACCGCCCTCCATATGGAGAGTAGGATTGAGGAAGCTGGCATGGAGACCGTTGGCATCCATGCCCACATACAGATTGGTCACAATAGATTTGATGATCTCCCCGAAGGCGAGGGTCACAATGGCCAGATAGTCGCCCCGCAGGCGCAAAACCGGCACACCGACGATCACGCCGGCAATGGCGGCAAACAGCGCACCCACGATCATGGCAACCAGCAGCCGCAGCCCACCGGCAGGAATAACATCCTTCAGGGCGGCGGCAGCCACCGCACCGGCAAAGGCACCCACGCTCATAAAGCCCGCGTGCCCCAAGCTCAACTCACCCAACACACCGACGGTCAGGTTGAGGGAAAGCGCCATCACAACATAGGCGCAGACCGGTACCAGCTGCCCCTTAAGAGCCGAGGAAAGACCGCCTGCGGCGCTCATAGACTGCAGGATCACAAACAGCAGGATGACCCCTGCATAGGTAATATAATTGGTGAGAGTCTTTTTATTGGAAAACATTTTTTTCATAGCAGCCACCTCACACCTTCTCCCGGATCTGCTTACCCAGCAGACCGGTGGGACGTACCAGCAGCACCACGATCAGCACCAGGAAAACGATTGCGTTGGAGAGCTGGGTGGAAATGTAGGCACCGGCAAAGATCTCGATGATACCCAGCAGCACACCGCCAATCAGCGCACCCGGAATGGAACCGATGCCGCCGAAAACAGCGGCGGTAAATGCCTTGATACCGGGCATAGAACCGGTGGTAGGCACCAGAGAGGGATATGCAGAGCAAAGCAATACACCGGCGATGGCAGCCAGCGCAGAGCCGATGGCAAAGGTCACCGAAATGGTGCGGTTCACATTGATGCCCATCAGCTGCGCCGCCCCCTTATCCTCGGAGCAGGCCCGCATGGCCTTACCCATCCTGGTCTTGCCGGTAAAGAGGGTCAGCACCACCATGATGATGATACAAGCCGCAATGGTGACCAGCGTTCCCACGGTAATGGTCAGCCGGCCGTCGAAAAGCCGGATGGCAGCACCCCCGAAAAGATCAGGGAACATTTTGGGGTTGGAGGTCCAAAGCAACTGGGCGGCATTCTGCAGAAAATAGCTGACACCGATGGCGGTGATCAGTACCGCCAGAGAGGTGGCCTGCCGCAGAGGCTTATAGGCCAGTTTTTCAATCACGATGCCCAGCAACGTACAGATCAGGATCGCCAGCACCAGCCCCAGCACCGGATGAAGCCCGAAGCTTGAAACGGCAAAAAAGCAGACATAAGCGCCCACCATGATGACATCGCCATGGGCGAAGTTCAGCATCTTGGCAATACCGTAGACCATGGTATAGCCCAATGCAATGATGGCATAGATGCTGCCCAGACTGATGCCGTTGATCAGATGGTTCAGAAAGGTAATCACAGTTTCACCTCATAAAACAGTAATAGAGAGGGCCGCCGAAACCGGCAGCCCTCCCGGTCAATCAATTATCAGTCCATACCGACGTAAGCGCCGTTCTGGATCACCATGCCCTTGGGGGACTTGGATACTGCACCTTCTACGGTCCAGGTCATGTTCTCACCGGTCAGACCGGAATAGGTAAAGCCCTCGGCGGTGAATGCTTCCACCAGCATATCGCAAAGATCGGAAGCGGAAATATTATAGTTATAAGTACCGTCCTCGTTCTTCAGCGCATCGCCGTTCTCCAGAGCCTTATAGATGGCATACACACAGTCGTAGGTATCAGCGGCAAACTGGTTGGGGATATCGCCGAACTGCTCCTGATACTTAGCAACGAAAGCCTTGGTGGCTTCATCCTCGGAGTCCGCATTGAAGGGGGTCAGCAGCATAACGCCCTCGGCCAGAGAGGTATCAAAGCCGTCCAGGGTCAGAATACCGTCCATACCGTCCACACCGAAGAACTTGGGTGCATAACCGGTGTCCTTGGCTTCCTTCAGGATCAGAGCAGCGGATTCATAGTACATGGGCAGGAATACCAGATCAGCGCCTGCTTCCTTAGCAGCAGCTACCTGAACAGAGAAATCGGTCTTGGTATCCTCGGTGAAGGTGGTGGTGGAAACGATGGAGAGGCCCAGCGCATCAGCCTTGGCCTTGAAGCTATTGTAGATACCGGTGGAATAAACGTCATCATTCTTATAGATGACAGCGATCTTGGTGCCCAGCTTCTGCTCACTGATGTAGGTAGCGGAGGCTTCGCCCTGGTTGGGATCCATGAAGCACATCTGGAACACATTGTCCTTCCGCTCGATATCCACTTCACCGGTCAGGGGGTTCACAACGCCGCCCAGAATGTTGGTGGAGGAGCCGGAGGGGGTCAGATAAAAGATGTTATCGGCATTGGCCTCGGTAGAGGTTGCCTCAGCAGGCTTGGAGGTAACGGAACCGAGAGATACCTGCATTCCCCAGTCCTTCAGGCTGTTGTAAGCATTCACGGCCTTTTCGGGATCGTGGGTATCGTCCTCATACTTCACCTCAAACTGGATACCGCCCAGTGCGTTGATCTCCTCAACGGCGATCTTGGCAGCATTGTACACAGCAGTACCGTAAATAGCAGCGCCGCCGGTCAGAGGGCCGGTACCGCCGATCTTAATTGCGGTGTTCTCTTTCTTAGCGCCGCAGCCGGCAAAGCAGCAGAGGGCAAGCGCAAGAACAGTCAGCATACAGATGATCTTGACAAACTTTTTCATGTTCATTCTCCTTCTTATTTTTTATCCAACCTTACAGCCGGATTTTTATGAAATTATTTTAGCACTATAAAATATAGGTTGTCAATAGATAAAACCTATTTTTTCAAGGAAATTTCCCAAAAAGTTCTCGTTAAATTGCACCATTCCGGTGCCTGAAATTTGTATAAACTCAACAAAACGAAAAAAAGTGAGAAATCCGAAGCATTTTAAAGAAAACAAGAGAAAACAAAAGGATACCGAAAATTCAAATATTTTCCCGCAAAAAACTTGGCTTTTTTTGCGAAATTTTATTGACAAACAGGGATAAAGTGATTATATTTATTATTAAAATCAAAATGTATGGTGGGGGCTTTCGTCTGCCACCGTTTGGAGGTTGAAAACGGCGTTGAAAAACATTATCGAGCTGCAAAATATTCATGTATCTTTTGATGGCGAAACCATCCTGGATCATTTTAATCTGAATATCCGGGATAAAGAGTTCGTGACCCTGCTGGGCCCCTCCGGCTGCGGCAAGACCACCTCTTTACGGGCCATCGCCGGTTTTGTGCAGCCTCAAGCAGGCAAGGTACTGTTTGAAGGGAAGGATATCACCAAGCTGCCTCCCCATAAACGGCAGGTCAATACCGTTTTTCAGCGATACGCCCTTTTCAGCCATTATAATGTTTTTGAAAACATCGCCTTTGGCCTCAGGATCTCCAAGACCCCTGAAAAGGAAATCAAAGAGCGGGTCCATGAAATGCTGGCTTTGGTCAATTTAAAGGGCTTTGAAAACCGCAATGTGGCGCAGCTTTCCGGCGGTCAGCAGCAGCGGGTGGCCATTGCCCGTGCGCTGGTCAATAACCCCAAGGTGCTGCTTCTGGATGAGCCTCTGGCCGCTCTGGATCTGAAGCTCCGCAAGGGAATGCAGAATGAGTTGCTCCGGATCCAGCGGCAGATGGGCATTACCTTTGTATATGTTACCCACGATCAGGAGGAAGCCCTGACCATGAGCGATACTGTTGTGGTGATGAAGGACGGCCTGATCCAGCAGATCGGCACCCCCGAGGATATCTATAACGAGCCCACCAATCCCTTTGTAGCAGATTTTATCGGCGAAAGCAACATTCTTCCCGGCACCATGCTGAAGGATTATCTGGTAGAATTTGAAGGGGTGGAATTCCCCTGCGTAGATGCCGGCTTCGGCGAAAATGTTGCAGTGGATGTAGTGGTGCGCCCCGAGGATATCAAGATCCGGGAGCCGGAGGAGGAAGCCCTTCACGGGGTGGTAGAAACGGTGACCTTCAAGGGCGTCCATTATGAAATGATGGTCCGTTCCGCCAACTATCTCTGGAAGATCCATTCCATCACCTGCCGGGAGCCCGGCACCAAGATCGGGATGAAGATCATCCCCGAATATATCCACATCATGGCAAAGGAGGCAGGTACCGCGAATTGAAAAAGCATCTGATTGCGGTTCCGTACTATGTATGGGCTGTGGTATTTATCGCCGTTCCCCTTCTGATGATCGGTTACTGCGCTTTTACCGATGCCTCCGGAGCCTTTACCCTTGAAAACATTCAGCAGATCACCAAATACTGGCCGGTGATGCTGCGCTCGCTGCTGTATGCCGCCGTGGCCACCGCCTGCTGCCTAGTGATCGGCTATCTCCTGGCCTATTGCATGGCCCAGCAATCGGAGCGTACCAAAACGGTGCTGATGATCCTTCTGATGCTGCCCATGTGGATCAGTTTTGTTTTGCGCACCCAAGCCATGCAGGATCTTCTGGATCTGGTGCAAAACTGGCTGAAGGCCGCCGGCATCGATCTGCAGGTGCGTAACAATGCCCTTGCAGTAGTGCTGGGCTTGATCTATAACTATCTTCCCTTTATGGTACTGCCCATCTATACCTCGCTGGAAAAGCTGGACAAGCGGGTTATTGAAGCTGCAGAGGATCTGGGTGCTAACCGGTTCAATGTGTTCCGTAAGGTCATCCTGCCCCTCACCATGCCCGGTGTGGGCAGCGGGATCATCATGGTATTTGTGCCCACCATTTCCACCTTTGTGGTATCGGAAAAGCTGGGCGGCGCCAAGTTCAATCTGATCGGCAACGTGATCCAGGAGCAGTTCCTGCAGGTCTACAACCCCAATGTGGGGGCCGCCATCAGCCTGGTGATGCTGGTGCTGATCCTCTTTATCCTGATCATCTTCAGCTTTCTGGATGATGAAACAAAGGAGGGGCTGCTATGAGAAGATTTATCCAAAAAAGCTATATGGGTCTGGTATTCGGCTTTCTTTATCTGCCCATTGCCTATTTGATCTTCTTTTCCTTCAACAGCGGAAAATCCAAGGTCATTTTCAGCGGTTTTTCCTTCAAAAACTATGTAAATCTGTTTCAGGATGAGCAAATTATGCAAGCCCTGCTGAATACCCTGATCATCGCCGCCATTTCCTCTGTGGTAGCCACCATTCTGGGCACCATGGCAGCGATCGGGATCCAGCGGCTGCGTAAGCTCCCCCGCAACGCCATTATGAATATAACCTATATGCCGGTGCTTAATCCGGATATCATTACCGGTGTATCCATGATGCTCTTTTTCTCGGTTCTGGGCATTTCCTTAGGCTACGGTACCGTGCTGCTGGCCCATATCACCTTCAACATTCCCTATGTGATCCTAGCCATCAGCCCCAAGCTGCGGCAGATGGATGTTTCTGTTTATGAAGCCGCCATGGATCTGGGAGCTTCCCCCACCGTCGCCTTCCGCAAGGCCATCCTGCCCCAGATCATGCCGGGTATCATCTCCGGCTTTATGATGGCACTGACCCTTTCGGTGGACGATTTTGTGGTCACCTTCTTCTTAAAGGGAGTCGAGGTTGAGACCCTGGCCACCGTCATTTACACCACCACCAAGACCCGCATCAATCTTTCCATGAATGCCCTTTGCGGGGTGATGGTCATTGTGGTTTTGATCATTCTGATTATCGCCAATCTCCCGGCCAAGCAAAACGCCAAAAAAAGAGAGGAATGAATCTGATGAATTCCAAACGAATAACAGCGATCCTTGCCATCCTTGCCCTGCTGCTTATGTGTATGGGCGGCTGCAAGAAATACCAGCCCAACGAAGTGGTTTACGTTTATAACTGGGGCGAGTATATCGACGAAGAGGTCAACGAGCTCTTCGAGCAGGAGACCGGCATTAAGGTCGTGTATAAGATCTACGATAACAACGAATCCATGTATGCCGTTGTTAAAAACGCTCCCGGCACCTACGACGTGGTGTTTCCCTCCGATTATATGGTAGGGCGGATGATTGCCGAAGAGATGCTGGAGCCTATCAATTTTGATAATGTACCGAATTTCCAGTATATTATGGAAAAATTCAAGCATATGGATTACGATCCCGGCAACCTCTACTCCGTTCCCTACACTTGGGGCACGGTAGGACTGCTGTATAACACCTCCATCGTCACCGAGACCCCCACCAGTTGGAATGCTCTCTGGAGCGAGGAGTACAAGGATCAGATCCTGATGTATAATAACTCCCGGGATACCATCGGCATCGCCCTGCTGAAAAACAATTGCTCCCTCAACACCACTAGCGAGGCAGAGCTGCGGGTGGCTACCGCCGATCTGATCAAGCAGAAATCTCTGCTGCAGGCCTATGTTTCGGACGATATCTTCAGCAAGATGGAAAGCGGCTCCGCCGCCCTCTGCCCGGTATACAGCGGCGATGCCATCTCCATGATCAGCGAAAATCCCGATCTGGCCTATACGGTTCCCGCAGAGGGTACCAACCGGTTTGTGGATTGCATTTGTATTATGAAGGATGCCCCCAATAAGGAGGCGGCGGAAAAATACATCAACTTCCTTTGCCGGCAGGATATTGCCGAGCGCAACCGGGAGTTTACCGCCTATTCCACCCCCCAGCAGCAGGTCTACGACGCTCTGCCCGATGAGATCCGTAACGATCCCATCGCCTACCCGGACGATTCCTCCATCTCCAAAACGGAGGTTTATACCAACCTCCCCCAAGAGACCCTGGAGCTTTATAACTCCCTTTGGAACGACCTGAAAAATTCATAAAAAGAGCACTTTGGTGCTCTTTTATTATATGTAAAAAAATTTTTTAAGAAATTTTCTGTTTCCGTGCAATAAAACAGCAATTTCATGCATTATTAAAACGAAAGGGGTTGAGAAACCGTGTTGATGCTTTACCTGACGTCAGTAAGCACCACCGCCGAACCGGCAGCGCTGGATGCGCTACTCAGACAGATCTCCCGGGGAAACCGGGCCGCTCTGGAAAAGCTTTACAGCGAAACCAAAGGTTCGGTATACGGTTATGCTCTTTCTGTACTGAAGAACAGCCATGATGCAGAAGATGTGCTTCACGATTGCTTTCTCAGCATCGTAAAGGGCGCCGCCGGCTATAAAAGCCACGGCAAGCCCATGGCCTGGATCCTCACCCTCACCCGCAATCTTTGCCTGCAAAAGCTGCGGGAGTATCAAAAGGCCGATACGCTCCCTCCGGAGGATTGGGTACTTCTGCCCGATACCCGGGAGGGGATCACCGCCGAGGATAAAATCGTTCTGGCCGGCTGCATGAAGCAGCTTTCCGATGAGGAACGGCAGATCGTGGTGCTCCATGCGGTATCCGGCTTTAAGCACAGGGAGATCGCCAAGCTTTTGGAACTGCCCTTATCTACGGTTCTTTCCAAGTACAGCCGCGCCCTGAAAAAAATGAAAGAAATTTTAGAAAAGGAGAGAGATGAATGAACGAACATGAGATAAATCAAAAAATTGATCATGCCTTTTCGGCCTTGCCGCCGGAAAAGCTCCCCGAAGATATTCTCTCTTCCTGCACAGAACAGAAAGGAGTTCTTAAAATGAAAAAGAAAAATCTCGTATTACGTCGTGTTATTCCCATCGCTGCCGCTTTCCTACTGGTGCTCACCGGCATTGTGGGCGTATGGCAGTACCGGCTGCAAAATGCCGTTTCCTCCACCGTTTCGCTGGATGTGAACCCCAGCGTGGAGATCAAGGTCAATAAAAACGAGCAGGTATTGGCTGTGGATCCCCGCAATGAGGATGCCAAAATCATCATCGGAACCATGGATTTCAAGGGCAGCGATCTGGATGTTACTGTGAACGCCCTCATCGGCTCCATGCTGCAAAAGGGCTATATCACCGAGCTGGCCAATTCCATCCTGATCAGTGTTGATCATAAGGATGCCGCCGAGGCTGCCCGCCTGCAGAAAAAGCTGGCCGCAGAGGTGGAAAATCTGCTGCATACCGATACCTTTGACGGGGCAGTCCTCAGCCAGACTGTCCAGGCCGATGATGCGGTGGCCCAGCAAGCCGAGATCAGCAACATCAGTACCGGCAAGGCCCAACTGATCAACCGGATCATCGAGCTGAATCCCCAGCGCACCTTTGAGGAACTGGCCCCCCTCTCTATCAATGAGCTGAATTTGCTGATTTCCGGCCTTCAGCCCCAAACCGTTACCTCCACCGGCTCTGCCAGCCAGAAAGGCTATATCGGCAGCGATAAAGCCAAGGAGATCGCCCTGAACCACGCCGGTCTCTCTGAGATCTATGACCTGGAGATCGACCTGGACTACGAAAAGGGTGCCATGTGCTATGAGGTTGACTTCAATGCCGGCGGCATCGAATATGAATACGACATCAACGCCACCACCGGTGAGATCGTAACCCACAGTAAGGAAGCCGACGAGGCGGAGAGCACACCCTCCGGGAGCGCCGAATATATCACCAAGGAAGCAGCCAAATCTGCCGCACTTACCCATGCAGGCACCACCGATATCCGGGATTTTGAGATCGAGCTGGATGCCGACGATAGCCACCCTCACTATGAGATCGAATTCCGCTCCGGCAAGCTGGAATACAGCTATGAGATCGACGCCTCCACCGGCGAGATCTTGAAAAGTGAAAAAGAATACAATGATTAAAAAAACTTGCGGGATGCCAATGCATCCCGCAAGTTTTTTAATATCCTAATTCTTCATTCACCAAAATCACTTTAATTCTGCCGGGGATCCGTTGAGGTCCGGAGACCAGATAATTCCGGCAGATGCGTTCCTTTGAACCGCAGCCGGTGGCCAGCCCGCCCTCTGCCGCAACACACACACCGGCGTCACGGCAGTAGGTCTTGCATCCCAGCCTCACGGCATTCTTCGGTGCAGCCACCCTTTTGATCCGCTCAAAGCCGGCCTCTGCATCGGTAACGATCTTATTGACCCCTGCCACCACGATCACCGTCTCAGGCCCAAAAAGCAGGGCCGAAATGCGGTTGGAGTTGCCATCCACATTCACCAGTTCTCCCTGCTGAGTAATAGCATTGGCGGAGCAAAAAAAGCCATCTGCGGAGAAGGTATCCCGATACACCTGCTGCACCTCCTCGGGGGTGATGCCGGGGCGGGCCCGGTCCAAGAATTCATATCTGCCGCTTTTCAGCAGCTCCATCACGCCAGTTTCGGCCAGGGTCACCGAACCGCCGGCGCTGACTACCGCCCCCGCAGGTAACAGCTTTTCCACCAAGGGAACTACCTCTTCCCTGGTTTCCACCAGATAGGCCTCCATATTGTTTTTCTTTAAATTTTCCAATACCTTTTTGATCATTGCAATTCCTCCAATATTTCCTCGATCTCCGAAGCATCCCGCAGCACATAAGCGCCGGTCTTGCTTAAAATTTCCCGATGCTGATGCCCTTTTTCGATCAGTGCACAGGGGCAGCCCACAAAGGATGCCATATCATAATCGGTGGTCAGATCCCCCACCACCAGCACCGTTTTCGGATCAATGCCGTGCTCTTTCAGGTAGGCGGCTGCCGCCTGCTCCTTCCCGCCCAAAGAACGATCCTTCCGGCCTACGATCTCTTCAAAATAGTGGGTGATCCCCCGTTCCTCTGCCTGCCGGATCAGATGATCCTGGTGCAGGGAGGAAAAGAGCAGCTGCCGCACACCCTTCTGCCGAAACTGCTCCAGCGCCTCCAGCACCTCCGGAAAGACCGGGCGGGAATGCTTGGCACATTCCTGCTGGAACTCCTCCGAAACATCGGCCAGCACCTCTTTTTCCATATCAAAGCCGATGCTGCTGTAAAAACGCTCCAGCGGCATCACCAGATGAAGGGTATACCATTCCTCGGTAATGCGGGGCAAACCCCGGCGGCTGCACATGGCATTGACTGCCTCCACCGAAGCGCCCATATCATCCATTACCGTTCCGTTAAAATCCCAAAGGATGGTTGAAATCATCAAATCACCTACTATTAAAAAAGAGGAACCGGCGGTTCCTCTTTTCTATTACTTATCCAGATTGTATCTCTTCTTGAATCTGTCTACACGACCACCGGTATCAACCAGCTTCTGCTTGCCGGTAAAGAAAGGATGGCACTTAGAGCAAATTTCAACACGGATCTCGCTCTTGGTGGAGCGGGTCTCAAAAGTGTTCCCGCAGGCGCACTTTACAGTTGCAACCTCATAATTGGGATGGATTCCTTCACGCATGTATATCACCTCGTTTTCGCTTCATACTTCTTGACTTTAGATATATTAACATACTTCAACAGTAAAATCAAGTGTTTTTTTAAATTTTTATTCCGGTCTTGCAGGCATTACCACTGTTTCCCGGTAAAGAGCATCGTCGGGGACGGTTGCATTGAATTGCCATACCGGCTGCAGATATTCATTATTGGCGGCGGGGCGGGCAGACCCGGTCACAAATACATCCCGGTTCAGCTTGATGATCCCCATGGAGCTCTCCCCCATGGCCACATCATAAACATCGGCGGCCAGTTGGGTCGGCTTGTTGATAGAGCCCTCCCCGGCGCCCAGCTGATGGCTGCTGTTATCGCCCCAAACATAAAGGGTGCCGCTGGCGGTCAACGCAGCACAAGAGTTTTTATTCACGGCGATCTTGGTCACACCGTCCAGAATCTTCATATAGGTGGCATAATCCCGGTCGTCCCCGGTTCCCAGCTGCCCCAGATCGTTCCGTCCGGCGGCATAGACCTCGCCGTTCTTGGTCAGCACAATACTGAAATAACGGCCGGCCTCCGCCTGCTTCACCCCGGTCATCAGCTTTTCGGGAGTGGTACTCTGGGCAGTGGTGCGGTTGCCCATTTCGGAATAGCTGTTATCCCCAAAGCCGTAAAGGTTGCCGTAGGCATCCACCGCCAGAGTGTGAGTCTCGCTGGAGGAGACCGACGCCACATTCTCCAGGATCATGGAGCCGGCCAGCCGGTTGCGCACAGTCCCATCTCCCAGTTTTCCGAAGGCATTGTAGCCCACCGAATAAAGATCCCCATCTTCCACATAAAAGAGCGCATTGCCGTTGCCATCCGCATAGGTGCAGTGATCGGCAAAAACTTCTTCCTTAAAATAGGTATCGTCCTTTTCATAAGTCAGATATTCAAAAGCACCGCTGACCTTCAATTCCCCCTGCTTGTTCAGCACCGCAACCAGATTTTCATTGCCGGTCACCAGCTCCGCCGAACGGTAGATCAAGCCTTTTTTATAGGAGGTCGTTTCCGTTTCATTTCCCTGATCATCGGTAACTGTTTCGGTTTTCTGCAGATATCCATATACAGTGCCCTTGCCGGTGCGCAGATAATAATCATCACCCAGTGCAAACAGCTCAGAAGGCAGGGCGGTCACAGATTTTTCTGCATCAGTCCGCTTCAGCTGAGTCTGATACGCATCCACCGGCGAATCCTCGCTGATGAACTCCTTTAAATCTGTTGTGGGCAAGCTGACCAGCAGCAGAGCAATGCCCGCCAGAAGAAAGATTCCTGCGGCAATGCCGTAAAACCGCCGGCGGCCCTTGATCTGCTTGCGCACCTTCAGGCTTTTCTTTTTGGTATTCTGCAGCAGCATGAGAAGTAACAGCGCCCCGAAAAGGGCAGCGATCCCAAAGCTGACATAACTAATAAACTTCAGCATCAGCTCACCACCTCCGCGATCTCACCAAAGCCCTTTCCATCGTTGCGGGCACCCAGCTGATAGTTTCGCCCATCACCGGCTCCCAGCAGCTTTCCCTCTTCCGTAAGGATCAGGGTGCAGTTATCGCCGGCGGCCAGAGCGGCGGCCTTTTTATGGATCAGAATGGGCAAAGATGCATTGCCGCTGCCCTCTCCCAATTGACCCAGATGGTTATGACCCCAACCATAGACCTCTGTCCCTTTCAGGGCAAAGGCGGTACGGCCATGGGCTTCGATCTTTGTTACCTCAGCCAGCTCCAGCTGACCGAAAGAGCCTGCCGGCGCAGGAGCCGGCACCGGGGGCGTCTCCCCTTCTTCATAGACCGGCAGCTTTTCCACCGGCTGGCGGCCCAACTGACCGAAGCTATTATTGCCGGCGCTCCAAACGCTTCCGTCAGTTTTCAGCACCAACGTAAAATCCTCCCCGGCAGCAATATCGCTGCAGCCCTGATTGATCTTCACCGGAGCCGCCTGAACCTCCTTGTTGCCCAGCCCGAACTGACCGTAGGCATTGCTGCCTACGCCGTATACCGAACCGTCGGCGGTCAGATAATAAAGGGATCGGCCGGTCACCACCACCTTGCTCACATTTGACGCCAGCTTGGTATTGGTATCCGCCACCCGTTCTGCATTGCGGCCCAGCTGGCCGTAGGTGTTGACCCCCACTACATAAAGATTCCCGCTGTTTTTCAGGATGGCGCCCGCTGTTTCGGAAAGGGCCATATCCTTCACGTCCCCTTCCACCTTCACAAAGGACTCCACATATGCGGCGCTCTGCCCGGGAATCAGGCTGTTGGCATTATTGCCCCGGGCATAGAGGATGCCATCGGTGGCCAGCAGGTAAATGGTATCCCCTGCAGCGCAGACCTTTTTCACATTCTGGAAAACCTTTCCGCTCTCATCCAGCGCCGAAAGACCCACCTGGCCCCAGCCGTAAAGATCCCCCGCCTCGGTCACGGCGAAATTTGCACCGTCCCCGCAGAAAATCCCGGCCACCTTCCCATTCACCTTGGAAGGGGTCAGATAGTCCACTTCCTCCTCTGTCTGGATCAGTTCCTTTTCGTGGCTGCGGTTTTCCAGATAAAGATTCAAATTGGTCGCCAAGAAGGTTCCGCCCACCACCACGACCACGCCGGCCACTAAGATCCACACCGCAATGGGAGAGATCTTTTTCAGCCGGCCAAAGGCCGCTTTAATGGGGTTGGTCTCGCCGGTCACCCCCTTGGCATTCGGCACAAAGCATACGATGGCAAAGCCAAAAATACCCAGCAAGAGGCCCAGCCAGCCCCACCTTTTGCGGCGTCCCTTTACAGCCGCGATCTGAGCCGTAAAGAAGGTACAGGTCACCGTATAAAAATACAAAAGCAGCGTGATCAATATCAACCAGAAATTCATACAATGCCCTCCTTTCTGTTTCTTCTATTCCAAAGCCGGCCGGTCAGATACCAGGCGGCCAGCCCGCAGGCCAGCCCCAAGGCGATGCCGAACAGCACATCGGTCAGATAATGAACGGTAAAATACATCCGCGAAAAACCCACCAGCGCCGCGAAGATCAACGCTCCGATTCCCCACTTCTTATTCCACATAAAAAGAGAGACCGCCGCCGCAAAGGACGAGGTGGTATGCCCCGAGGGGCAGGAAAAGCCCACCGGCTCAGGAATCAGCAGCGTAAGCTCCGGCCACAAAGTAAAGGGCCGGGGACGGCAGATCAGATTTTTCAATAAGACCTCCCCCAGCAAAAGGCCTGCCAGCAGGGCGATCCCTACGGTAAGCCCCGCCCGGCGGGTCTTTTTAAAGCATAATAAGATCAGAGCGATCAGGATCCAGCCTGCGCCGTACTCCCCGAAAAAGGTGATGCACCGCATGATGGGAGTAAGCCAATCCGCCACCAGAGTTTCCCGGATCCATAAAAGGATCCCTTCATCAATCTGCTGCAACAGGGTCGTCCTCCTTTACCGGAAATGCAATGGTGACCACCGTACCCACCTTAAGAGTACTTTCGATATCCAGGGTCCCACCGTGGAGCCGCATGATCTCATCAGAGACCCCAAGGCCAATGCCGCTGCCCCGCTTCTGGGATTTGCCCTTATAGAACATATCCTTGATGTGAGGCAGATCCTCGGCGCTGATCCCTTCTCCGTGATCCTGCACAATAAAAAGGGCTCTCTGCTCCTTGATCCGGGCAGCGATCTCAATGCGGCCGCCCTTATAGGAATGCTTGATGGCATTATCGATCACATTAAAGAATACCTGCTTTACCCGGTCTTTATCCACCAAAGCGGGAATGGAATCCTCTTCGGGAATATATTCAATGAGGATCTCCTCGCTCTTGGCCCGTTCGCTCATCATGAAAACGGTCTCCTCAAACTCCGCCAGCAGATCACATTGCTCCACCGAAAGCTTCAGGCTGCCGTTCTGCAGCCGGGACATATCCAGCAGCTCCTCCACCATTTTGGAAAGGCGCTCGGTCTCGCTGTAGATGATCTCTACCCCCCGGTGGGTGGTGCTGTCCATATTCTCACTGCCGGCCAGCATGGTCTCTGTCCAGCCACGGATGGCAGTCAACGGCGTCCGCAGCTCATGGGAAATAGAGGAGATAAACTCATTTTTCAACCGCTCATTCTGGGAAAGCTCCTCCGCCATCGCATTGATGGTGCGCCCCAGCTCCCCGATCTCGTCGTTTTTATCTGCCTGCTTCACCCGGGCAGTCATATTGCCCTTGGCAATTTCCCGGGCGGTTTCATTAATAAAGCTGACCGGTGCCACAATGGATTTAATAAAGTATACACCGGTAAAGGTGGTGAGCAGAATGATAAAAAATCCGATCCCCACAATAGAGAGGTTCATCTGCATCAGCACACGATCCACCTGCCGCAGGGAGGACATCATCCGAACTGTCCCCACCATGATCCCATCATCGGTATAAAGAGGCATAGAAACGCTGACCACCCGCTCATCGGAGGGCACATTAAACCCGATCCAGCTGGCAGGGCGCCCATCCCGGGCATCTTTCAGATCCGGCGTCTCATTCAGCTCAGCGATCTCAAAGCCGGTAGAGGAAAATACCGTGTTGCCATTCAGGGAGATGACCTGCATCTCCATGGTGCTCTTATCTTCAAAATCCTGAACCAAAGCCATAAAGCCCGCCGGCACACTGTGGTACTGGGGATAAACATGGCTCTCAAAATACTTAGCCACATATTCTCCGTTTGCCCGCAGGGTACTGATACAGCTATTGTAGTAGGAATTCTTGACAATAGCGCAGAGCAGCGAAAATACCAGAATGACCACCAGTAAGATCACGCCGAACACGTTGATCAGCCAGCGGCGGGTAATACCGGTAAAGATATGCTTTTGCGCCATTTCCAAAAGCCATTTGGCCTTTTCGATCAGCTCCAGTACCCAGATCTTCAGTTTTTCAAAGCGTTCTTTATTATTCATTTCCCCAGCGATACCCGAAGCCCCAAACGGTCTGGATAAACTTGGGGTTGGAGGAATCATCCTCGATCTTGATCCGCAGCCGGCGGATATTCACATCCACGATCTTATGGCGATCCCCGCCGAAGGCATCCCCCCACACTGTGCGGAAGATCTCCTCCCGAGAGAAGGCTTTGCCGGGATTTTCCAGAAAATGCTTCATCAGCTGGAATTCCACCTGCGTCACCTCGATCCGCTCGCCGTTCTTCTGCAGCTTGCGGCTTTTTACATTTAAGGTAAAGGGGCCGTCCCGCAGCTCATCGCCGTTATCCACCGGCATTCCATTCATGATCTGCACACGGCGGTAAAGGCTATCCACCCGCACGATCAGCTCCAAAGGAGAAAAGGGCTTTGCCACATAATCATCGGCACCGTTCATCAGCCCCGCCACCTTATCATTTTCCTGCGCCTTGGCAGTCAGCATAATAATGCCGATTTTCTGGTTGGAGGCGCGGATGGTCTTGCAAACCTCCAGCCCGTCGATGCCCGGCAGCATCACATCCAAAACAGCAATGTCGATATCCGGATTGCGATCGAAAAGCTCCAGCGCCTCCTCACCGGTGGCAGCCTCCACCGTTTCATAGCCGGCTCGCCGCAGATTTAGCACCACAAACGCCCGGATGGCTTCTTCATCTTCTAAAATCAGAACTTTCTTGGTCATTCTATTTCTCCCTCAGTTAATGACATTAAATAAACCGTAGACCCGCTGGTAATTGATCTCCATGGAGTTGCCGTTTTCGCAGAACACCGTGTAAACATGGTCGCTGTCCTCATAAAGGCGACGCCAGCCGGTGCCGGCCAGCTTATCGGAATATTCCGAGATGCCGTAGACCCGGATGGTGAAGAGCAGTTCTCCCTCCATGGTCTTAAAGGCAAAGGAACGGTTGCCCGTTTCGGGGCGCTCCACCGTGACCTTCCCGTACCAATCCTCAGGATAATCCAGAGAAAACTGCTCAGTCATATCCACAAAGGAATGGGAGACCGGGGAAAGGCTCTTACCGTCAAAGGTGTTCCAATGGATCAAATAAAGGTTTTCCTCCACCCCGTTCCGCAGATAGGCAGGCAACGCCTCCTCAATGGGGATCTCGGGAATATCGTCCTTATTCACATCCCGGCAGGTAATGGTGGTATATCGCAGAGTGGAGACTTCCAGCTGGGTCAGCAGCTCATTGGCCAACTCTCCCTGCTCGTTCACTGCCAGTACCTCAGTGAGCACCTGCCCGTTTTCCAGAAGGCCGTCCACATAGACCGCATCCAGCCCGCCGGCGGTTTTAGCCGATGTAATGGCCAGATAATCGGAAGCCCTGCCATACATCGCCACCGTATTCACCAGACCGATGGCGCCGTCCTTCAACCCCACCAAAGAGGCTGTCACCGATTTAGTGGAACTGTTGCGGCTCATCACAAACAGTTTATCCGGCTCACTCTCCATCATCACAAAGCGGGTATATAATCCGGCATGGATGCTGCTCGCCTTGCCGTCCCTTATAGCGTAGATATCATAGCTGCCGTCGGTATCGGTCAGGTATTGCCAGCCCACCACGATCTCCGAGACACCGTCGCCGTTCAGATCACCGAAGGCCACCCGACCCACTGAGGCCGCCTCGCTCTCTCCCTTGGCCAGCCGGTGCCATTCCTCGCCGATCTGCTGCATTACCAAAAACTGCAGCTTGCCGCCGGCCTTATAGAAGCAGACCGCCTCCGCCATCCCATCACCGGTGAGATCCACCGAAACAATGCCGGTACGGTAGGAGCCCGCCTGCGGATACACCAATTCATAGTTTTCCCCGATGGCAGACTTTATAGCCTTGGTCAGCGCCTCACGGCCCACACTCATGGTAGGGGGCGTCAGCAGATTTCCCACTTCCCCGCCCAAGGAACAACCGGTCAACAGCAGCGACAAGATCAGTATTAAAATGAGAAAAGATCTCTTTTTCATATACAACCTCATAATAGCCCTATTTTAACTATTATATTATATATGAAACCCATTAAAATTGCAAGGCTTATAAAAAAATTAAGAGATCCCGCTCTCAGAGCAGGATCTCATCGTTATCGTGAGCAATATAGACCGGATAGGCAAAATCCCCCGCCATCTCCTCAATGGCCTTGAATTTTTCGCCGGTGGCGGTGCGGTTCACATGGTTGAACCACCATTGCTTTGTCTTGGCTTTCTCCATATAGGGGCGGATCTCATCGGGGCCGAAATGGGCCATCTCGCAGATGATCACATCCGTTTCCTCCTCCAGCCCCACCTTGGGGAAGTCCTCCTTTTTAAGCATTCCGGAAAGATCCCCGGTAAAGAGCACCCGCTTGCCCTCCGCCTCCAGCAGAATGGCATAGGAGGGGGTCATGTGCTGCACCGGAATATAGGTGATCCGGACAGTATCATCCTCGTAGACCCTCCCCTCATGGGCCAGCTTCAGCTGCAGCCGCTCCCGGTCGAAGACCGTATGGTTGCTAGCGGATTCGATCACCAGCGGGATCTGCTCCATCAGCGCCTCCCCGGTAAAATAAGTAACAGTCTTCGTATTTTTATAATACCAATTTGCCAGATCCAGAAAGGGGATCAGTCCAAAGGTGTGATCACTGTGGCTGTGGGTGGTAAAGATCGCCACGATCTCCTCTAATTTTTTACCTCTCCGCAGCAGCAGATCGGTAATGGGCGCCCCCGCATCGATCAGATAGGTCTTCTCCCCCGCCTCGATCATGGCAGAAGAGCAGTAACGCTCCTTCTCGGGCACTCCGTGGCTGCTTCCCAAAAATGTGATCTTCATAATTCCCATCCCTTTCCGACAATTTTTTCTTTATCATATCACGCCGTGAAAAAGGTGTCAATAAAAAATAAAAAAAGGTCTTTACTTTTCCAAAACTTTGTTGTATACTATATTGGCTGTCAGTATGACCGAGCTTGGATATTGGCCTTCACCGGGCGGTATCTCGGTTCGTGCCGGGCAAATCTGAAAGAAAGGTGAAAAATGCAATGCTGAAGAAGGATATCAAGGATTCTGTTATCGCCGCTAATAAGCTGCACGATACAGACACTGGTTCTCCCGAGGTCCAGATCGCGATCTTGACCGCTCGGATCAATGAGCTGACCGAGCATCTGAAGAAGAACCCCAATGATCATCACTCCCGTCGCGGTTTGCTGAAGATGGTAGGTAACAGACGTAACCTGCTGAACTACCTGACCAAGGTAGACATCAACCGCTATCGTGCGATCATCGAAAAGCTCAACATTAGAAAGTAATTTCAAAAGCAGGCGGAAAGAGGAGAACTCCTCTTTCTGCCTCTTTCCCATTTTGGGAGCGGCAAATTTAGCAGTTAATCAAGGGGCTTTGCCTTAAAAACCTTTTGATTAAGTGCTAAAAAGGTCCTCTTGAAATGGGGCAAAGATCATTTCAAGAAGGAGAATTAAAAATGTACGAAAACCACAAGATTTTCAAAACCGAATTCGCCGGCCGTCCTCTCATCGTAGAGACCGGCAAATTCGCCCAGCTGGCCAACGGCAGCGCCCTGGTGCGCTACGGTGAGACCGTTGTTCTGGCCACCGCCACCGCCTCTGCCAAGCCCCGGGACGGGATCGATTTCTTTCCCCTCTCCGTGGACTTTGAGGAAAGAATGTATGCAGCCGGTAAGATCCCCGGCGGCTTCCTGAAGAGAGAGGGCCGTCCCTCCGAAAAGGCCATCCTGAGCAGCCGTGTTATTGACCGCTCCATCCGCCCCCTCTTCCCCAAGGATATGCGTAACGATGTCAACGTGAACCTGACCATCCTGGCTGTGGATCAGGATTGCATCCCCGAGATCGTGGGTATGATCGGCGCCTCCATCGCCCTTTCCATCTCTGATATCCCCTTCGCCGGCCCCATCAGCGGTGTTTCCGTTGGCCTGGTAGACGGCGAGATCGTCATGAACCCCACTGAAGAGCAGCGTGAGCGCTCTGAGATGGCTGTTACCGTTGCTTCCTCCGCCAAAAAGGTCACCATGATCGAAGCAGGCGCCAAGGAAGTGCCCGAGGATAAGATGCTGGAAGCCATCATGGCCGGCCATGCCGCCAATGTGGAGCTGATCAGCTTTATCAACGAAATCGTTGCCGAGATCGGCAAGGAAAAGTTCGGCTTTGATTCCTATGAAGTTCCCCATGAGCTCTTCGACGCCGTGAAGGACTTTGCAGAGGATATGATGAAGGAAGCCCTTCATACCGCCGATAAGATCACCCGGGACAATAACATCAAGGAAGTTTCCGCTAAGGTAGAAGAACGCTTCGCCGAGGAATGGGGCGAGAATGCTTACCTCATCGGCGATTGCCTCTATAAGCTGCAAAAATATATCGTCCGCAACTGGATCTCCGAAGAGGGCAAGCGTGTGGACGACCGTGGGCTCAATGATATGCGTCCTCTCTGGGGCGAAGTCGATCTGCTGCCCAAGGTTCACGGCTGCGGCCTGTTCGCCCGCGGCAAGACTCAGGTTCTGACTGTTTGCACTTTAGGTATGGTCAGCGAAGAGCAGCTGCTGGACGGTTTGGATAACGTGACCTCCAAGCGCTATATCCATCACTACAATATGCCCGGCTTTACCGTTGGTGAAGCAAAGCCCTCCCGCAGCCCCGGCCGCCGCGAGATCGGTCACGGTGCGCTGGCTGAGCGTGCTCTGGAGCCGGTGATCCCCTCTGTAGAGGAGTTCCCCTATACCATACGCCTGGTCTCCGATGTACTGACCTCCAACGGCTCCACCTCCCAGGGCGCCATCTGCGGCTCCACCCTGGCGCTGATGGATGCAGGTGTTCCCATCAAGGCTCCTGTTGCCGGTATTTCCTGCGGTCTGATCACCCGGCCGGACGATACCTTCGTGACCATGGTAGATATCCAGGGCATCGAGGACTTCTTCGGCGATATGGACTTTAAGGTGGCCGGTACCAAGAAGGGTATCACCGCCATCCAGATGGATATCAAGGTGGACGGTCTGACCGAAGCCATCATCAAAGAGGCTCTGCAGAAGACTCGTGACGCCCGCTATAAGATTCTGGACGAGATCATCGCCCCCGCCATCGCTGCTCCCCGTGAGGATGTGAAGCCTTGGGCTCCCAAGATCATCACCCTGAAGATCCATCCCGATAAGATCCGTGAAGTGATCGGTACCGGCGGTAAGGTGATTCAGAAGATCGTTGCCGATACCGGTGCTAAGATCGATATCGAGGACGACGGTTCTGTATTCATCTCCGCCTCCAATCCCGCTGCCTCCAACCAGGCGCTGGAGATCATCAAGGGCATTGTATTTGAGCCTGAAGTAGGCGCCATCTACCGTGCCAAGGTGGTTAAGATCATGGAATTCGGCGCATTTGTTGAGTTCGCTCCCGGCAAGGAAGGTCTGGTTCATATCTCTAAGCTGGATAAGAAGCGTGTGGAGAAGGTGGAGGACCTGCTCAGCGAAGGCGACGAGATCTGGGTCAAGTTCATGGAGATCGACTCCAAGGGCAGATACAATCTCTCCCGCAAGGACGCTCTCATCGATATGGAGAACGCCCAGAAGGCCGCTCAGGCAAGCGAAGAATAAAAACACAGCGGAGAGGCAAACGCCTCTCCGCATTTTTTGTAGGTGTAATTATGATCAAAGCCATTCTTTGGGATATCGACGGTACCCTTTTAAACTTTTTAAAATCGGAAGAATACGGCATCCGTGCCTGCTTTCAGAAATTCGGTCTGGGGGAATGTACCGATGCCATGATGGAGCGTTACTCCCGCATCAACCGTAAATGGTGGGAAAAGCTGGAGCGAGGCGAGATCACCAAGCAGGAGGTGCTGGAAGGCCGCTTCCGGGAGTTCTTTGCCCTGGAGGGCATCGGCTTTCAGCAGATCCGGGAATTCAACGATGCTTATCAGTTTCATTTGGGAGATAAAGCCTTCTTCCACGCCGGCGGCGAGGAAACGGTAAAGGCACTTCATGGGCGCTTTCTGCAATATGCCGTTACCAACGGCACCGCTCTTGCCCAAGAGCGCAAGTTGCAAAAAAGCGGCCTGGATCAGCTCCTGGACGGCATCTTTATCTCCGAGAAGCTCGGCTTTGAAAAGCCGGATATCCGCTTTTTTGAGGCAGTTTTCGCTGCCATCCCCGCCAAACCGGAGGAATGTGTCATCATTGGGGATTCCCTCACCAGCGATATGCAGGGCGGGATCAACGCCGGCATTGCCCATTGGTGGTATAATCCAGCCGGTGCCGAGCCCGACCGCCCGGTGGACCGTATCATTGCTCATTTATCGGAGGTAACAACATGGCTAAAGTAACCTGGAAGCCCGGCACCCTGCTCAATCCGGTGCCCCCCGCCCTCATCTCCTGCGCCCACGGCGGCAAGGATAACCTGATCACCATTGCCTGGACGGGGATCTTAAACACCGAGCCCGCCAAGACCTATATCTCTGTTCGTCCAGAACGTTATTCCTATCAGATGATCAAGGAGAGCGGCGAATTTGTGATCAATCTGCCTTCCCAGCATATCATTCGTTCCATCGATTTCTGCGGTGTGCGCAGCGGTAAGGATGTGGATAAATTCAATGCCTGCCGACTGACCCGTGAAAAGGCCACTCAAGTAAATTGCCCCATGGTGGCAGAAAGCCCGGTTAGCATCGAATGCAGGGTGACCGATGTGATCCCTTTGGGCACCCATCATATGTTTATGGCCGATATCGTGGCTGTCAACATCGATGAACGGTATATCGATGAGCGCGGAAAATTCCATGTAGAAAAATGCGCCCTCGCCGCTTACGCCCACGGCCAGTATTTTGCCCTCGGCAAAAAGATCGGCTCCTTTGGGTATTCCGTTAAAAAGAAGAAAAAATAAATTCAGGCTCGCTTCGGCGAGCCTGAATTTTGTTATTGAATATTCAATTTTTCCAGTAATTCTGCCCCTTTTTCGGTAGGATTTTCCAGAGAAATGGGATCAATAATGGGCAGATATACCCCATTTTGATATTTCAGCAACAGCAACATGGGGCTGTCATTCCGCATGGGCTTGCAGGTGCCGATCACACAGCGATAGAAGGTGCGTCCGCTCTGGCTGGCCAGGGCATAACACTCCTGCACCCGGATCACAGCAGCATTTTCTTCCCCGTAATACAGCTTATCAACGGTAAATTCGGTAATGGTATAAGCATTTGCTTCGCTGAGATGCCCTTCCCGGATCCCGGTGGCGGAGCCGGTTGCCACAATTCCGGTCTCTCCCAACTCATCGATCAGCTCGCTATAGCTGTAATCTGTTTCCAGGTGGAAGGCTGCCACTCCGTTATCAAACTGGCGCACCGGCAGATCATAGTATTTTTCGGGATCATAGCAGGTGATCAGCTCGTCTCCCCGTTTTTCCTGGGAGAGGATCTTCAACTCGGAGGTTGCAATAGAGCCATCCTGAGCGGCTTTGGCAACCACCTCGGCAGGCTTTGCCGTTTCTTCGTTTTTTTCTGCCTTGCAGCCGCACAAAAGCATCAGCAGTGCCAATGACAGTATCAACAATCGCTTCACGGCACAACCTCCTTTCCCATTGTATATTATAACAAAAATTTCCTGATTATGTCAACCAAAAAAGCACCCTTTCGGGTGCTTTTAATCATTTTTTAAGGATCCAGACTTGCATATCATCGGCGCCCCGGTTGGCAAAGGTATAATATGGGATAAACCGGAGGGTGCACGGCTCCTTCTCAGCCGCCTTATAGGGAATATAAAGCGCCTTTTGCGCGACCGCAAGGGCACCGGCGGCTTCCAAAACCGGAAATCCTCCGTAGGTCTCACCGGTCTCCTTCACCGGAGCATCGGCATCCACCCGGCATTGAAAGACCCGCTTGGGCTGATCCTTGCTTTCAATACAATACACAATAGGGCCACGCATCAGGGCCACCCGCCCTGCATCCTCATGCACCGCATCGGAAGCGGTATAGAATACCGGCTTCATCACAAATTCGATCTCCACCGCTTCTGTCTCAAAATACAGGTAGCCCTTCTTTTCTGTATAGGCTGCATCCGTTACCATTTCGGTGCACCAGGCGGGCTTACGGAGGGCAAGCTTTTTACCGGTGCAGAAGATCTTCACCCGACCGTCCGCCGGATAAGCGGTCTCCATCCGCACCTCTCCCCCATCAACCGAACCTTCCGTTGCGATATACTGGTGGACATAGAGATATTTCTCATCATAGGTATAGACAAAATCCCCGATGCTGGGCACCACCCGTGTGAGATTGGGCGGGCAGCAGGAGCAGCCGAACACCTTCTGGCGCTCCATATTAGGGCTATAGCCCATGGGGATCTTCTCATAAGAAAGATCCATCTCCAGCGGATTGGTATAAAAGAAGGAATCCCCCTCCAGGGAAAGACCGGAGATCATACCGTTATAGAGGGCCCGCTCCGCCGCATCACCGTAGCGTCCGTCCGGCTCCATCTGATACATTCTGCGGGCAAAGATCGCAAGCCCCAAAGCAGCGCAGGTCTCCGCATAGGCGTTTCGATTGGGCAGATGGTAGGGCACCGTAAACCGCTCCCCCTGATGCCCGGAGCCGATGCCGCCGGTAATATACATCTTCCTTTCATAGATATCCTCAAAGAGGGCTTCTGCCAGCTCTTTCAGTTCCTCATCCTTCAGGGCAAGCGCCAGATCAGCCACCGCGCTATAAAGATAGGTCGCCCGCACAGCGTGCCCCTCGGCAGTGGTCTGCTCCATCATGGGCCGATGGCTCTGGATCCCGCTCCCGTCATCCTTCCGGTAGACGGGCACATCCTTGGGAGAGGTGCCCCGCTTACGCACAAAGAATTCCGCCAGTTCCAGATATTTCTCCTCCCCGGTGGCCTTCCACAGCCGCACCAAGGCCAGTTCGATCTCCTCATGGCCGGGGGTGGTGAAGCCGGCAGAGTCCTCCTGCCGGAAGATCCGATCCACAAGCGCCACATTTTTCTCGCAGACCTTCAGCAGCCGATCATCCCCCAGGTGAGAAAGGGCGACAGCCGCCTCGATCATATGCCCCAAGGAATAAAGCTCATGCTTATCCCGGTCTGTGAAGCGTTTCCCCTCGTGATCGGGGCTGTTGAAATAGGAATTATAATAACCGTCCTCGGTGGTGGCCACTTCGATCATTTTGATGATCTCATCCACGGCGGCCCGGAGCCGTGCATCCTCTCCCTGCTCCAAAATATAGGCGGCGCCTTCCATCCACTTTACCACATCGCTGCCCCAGAAAATATGAGGCTTTACCGCATGGGGCTTGCAATCCATAGTCTCGATGCGGCCGGTCTCCTTAAAGCGGTCATAGACGGCCCAAACGGTCTTTTCTGCTACTGTTTTCTGCCGCTCGGCCCAGAAGCCGCCGGTCACTTTTAAATTATAAAACGGAACATTTTTCATGGTTTTTACCCTCCTTTTTGCTTTATTATAAGAAAAAAACAAGCAAAAAACAAGGAGAAAACCCCCATAAATAGTGAGAAAATCCGATATTTTTCCAATTAAAAAAGACTGCAAATGCAGTCTTTTTTAAATCAATCCTTATTTTCCTTTGCCGCAGCAAGCTTGGTTTTACGGCGGTTCTTAACCTCTTCGGACATAGGCTGGATCTCACCGGCGGCCTGGAGAGCCTGGCGGGTCAGCAAGGGACCGACCAGCTCATAGATCAGCACTGCAAAGAGGGTGATATTCCGGATCAGCCGCCCCGCATCCCCCAGTTGCATGGCGGTGGTGCACATACCCAAGGCAACCCCGGCCTGCGGCAGCAGAGTGATACCCAGATATTTGCAGATGGCGGGCGAGCAATGGGTCATCTTTGCACTTCCCATGGCGCCCAGATACTTACCGGCAGAGCGGGAGATCATATATACCACACCGATCAGCACGATGGCAAAATCGGCAAATACGCCCAACTCCAGCTCGGCGCCGCTGATCACAAAGAACAGCGCGAAAAGCGGAGAGGTCCACTTATCGGAGGCGGCCATCAGGTCATGAGAGAGGGGGCAGATGTTACAGAAAATGGTACCCAACATCATGCAGACCAGTAGCGACGAGAATTGAACATGAACCGGCCCCACATGGAAATCGATCATGGCCAGGGATGCGGTGAGGAACACGGCAGCTATGGTCAGATTGAGGCGGTTGGTATTGGAATTGAAAAGCTTTTCCAGCTGAGTCAGCACCCAACCCATAATAGCACCCAAAATTAAGGAACATACGATCTCGATCAAGGGATTCACAATAATGGAGATCAGATCCATCTGACCGCTGACCATGGTTTTGGCGACACCGAAGGAAACGGCAAATACCACCAGACCCACCGCATCATCCAGCGCAACGATAGGCAGCAGCAGCTTGGTGAGAGGGCCATTTGCCTTATACTGCCGCACCACCATCAAGGTGGCCGCAGGAGCGGTTGCAGTGGCAATGGCGCCCAAGGTAATGGCCTGCGCCACCGAAAGCTTATCCGGTGCTATCAAGTGAATAACCAGCAAGGCAGCATCTACCAGAACCGCTGCGGCCAGCGCCTGCAGGATCCCGATGATCAGCGCCTGTTTACCGGTCTTTTTCAGGTCGCTCAACCGGAATTCATTGCCGATAGAGAAAGCGATAAAGCCCAGTGCCACCTCGGAGATCAGCGAAAGCTTGCTGACCGCCTCAGCGGAATCAAAGCCCAGCCCCGGGATATTCAGCGCCCCAAGGCAATAAGGCCCCACCAGCACGCCGGCGATCAAATAAGCCGTGACCGAAGGCAGCTTCAAGGGCTTGAAAAGCCGGGTCATCAGCAGACCCGCCAATAAAGCAATGGAAACAGATAATAATGTACTCATAGGGAAATCCCCCCTCCTTTATAAAACCTGATATATAATAGCAGAAACAGTCGAATTTGTAAAGAGTTTTTATAAATAAAAAACTCCCTGCCAATTGGCAGGGAGAAATCATGGAGCGGGTGACGAGGCTCGAACTCGCTACCTCGACCTTGGCAAGGTCGCGCTCTACCAGATGAGCTACACCCGCATATGAAGTTTTTTGGAGCGGGTGACGAGGCTCGAACTCGCTACCTCGACCTTGGCAAGGTCGCGCTCTACCAGATGAGCTACACCCGCATTTCCATGTGCTTTCATTCAGCGACGTGTTATATTATACACGACCCTTTCCTAAAAGTCAACACTTTTTTGGAATTTTTTCAAGTTTTTCTTTTGCCCCTCAAGGCATACACCTTGAGGGGCAAAAGAAGTATCATTCGTTACCCTTAGACATTTTGTTGACCGGAACGATCTCTGCCTCATAGCGCTCCTGATCGAAGGTAAACAGCACCTGATCCCCTACATTCAGGATCACAGCCCGCTCATCGGTCGCCACACTGAGGGCATAGGTCTTTCCGTCGCCGTTATCCAGCTGATAATAGTAGCAGGTATTGCCGCCCACCACCGCGCTGCGGATGGAAGCGATCTTGCCGCTCACCGTCATCTGATCATTGGAATTCTCGGGAATCTCCTCGATGATGCCGCCATCGGCCAACTTGGCCACATACAGCCGCTCACATTCCTCCACGGTGGAGGCTGCCACCACGATCTGGTACTGATTGACATTGACCATAGCATACATCTTCACCAGATTGCTGGCATCCTTCAGCGCCATAAAATAGGTGGGCTCATCGGAGATATTCAGCAGCAGCGGGAAGGTGGCGGTATAACGCATCTCCTGCACCTGCCCCTGTGCAGAGGCCATTGCAGAATATTCCTCGGCACCGGCCACAGAATAGAATTTAGTCTCCTTCGTCCGCTGATTGGAGAGGATGAACCCGATATTGGATTCATCCGCCGCCACGCTGGTCACGCCGGTATACATATATACATCATCGCCCTGGGCCATATAGTTATAGCCGTCGGTGGTCACCCGGCAGTCCTTCTGGGCAAAAACAGAGTTCCAGAAGCCGTTGATCAGGGTGCCGTAATAATCATACTGCTCGATGATCAGATCTGCGTTGTACACCCGATCCACCCAGCTGGGAATCTCCGCCACAGGATAATAGGTGCTCTCGCCGGTGATGGCGTTGACCAACACCGCACCCTCGATATCCCGGCCGCCGTAAAGACCGATGGTATACCGATAAGAGGGGCAGATCCAATAGGGCACTCCCTCTTCATTGACTTCAAAGTTATAGCCGGCAAAGATCTTAGTGGGATATTGGAAGCGCAGGTGCCGCTGGAGATTGCGGCCGAAATGCTCGGCGGTGGAGTACTTCATCCCCGCCTCCAGACGAACCAATTCCACCTCCTGGGTGACCATATCGATCATCAGATAGCCGGGAATCCCCTCCTTCACATTAGAGAACCACTTAAACACATCCACATAAGCCAAAGGTGTGACCCGTACAGGACGGCCCTGATAGTTGATCTGGGTATAATTCTCCATCACGGTGAACTGGCTGACCATGTCGGAAAGTTCACCCATCTTACGGTCGCCCAGCTTTTTAGCGGAATCCAGATCCAGCCGGGGAATGTTATCGTAGGTGATCTCGGAAACATCCTCGGTAAAGCTGCCCTCCTCCACCGTGAGCAGCTCCCGGTATTTCTTAGCATTAAAGATCCGAGCACCGGCAATATTGCCGATCAGCCCTATCGCAACGCAAAGAACAATGATCCAAATCAATATTTTAACAGTTTTGGGGAAGGTGATCCCCTTCATTTCCTTCACCATCATCACCTTCAGATTGGCCCCGGCGATCAGGTACAGAATACCGTAGGCAACGCAAAGGGAGATGATAAAGGTGAGCAGCCCGCCGGAATGGATATTCAATGCCGGCAGGGTGAAATAGAAGGAAAGAGCGCCGAAGATCAGGGTACCGATGGCGCTGATAATATGTTTTTTAGTTTCTTTCATCATACATTCCTCATTCGATAATTTCGTAGTTCAGATGAACTGCCCGGTCTACCAGGCCCTCAATATCCAACTTCGCCTCTTCCCGCTCAATATCCCGGAGGGTGGGCTTGGTTTTGGGGTGCTTGGGGGTAAATACAGTGCAGCAATCCTCGTAGGGCTGGATAGAGGTATCAAAGGTACCGATCCTGCGGGAGATCTGCACGATCTCCTCTTTATCCATGCCGATCAAGGGGCGCAGCACCAAGGCGTTGGTCACGCTATCGGTCAGCTGCAGAGCGTCCATGGTCTGGCTGGCCACCTGACCCAGACTTTCGCCGGTGATCAGCGCACCGCTGCGGGTCTTTTTCATCAGTTCATAGGCCACCCGCATCATCATTCTGCGCATGATAACGGTGAAATATTCCTCGCTGCAATGATCCCGAATAGCCTCCTGCGCCTCGGTAAAATGCACCACGTGCAACTTCATCCCGGGGCAATAGGCCTGTAATTCCTTAGCCAGGGTGACCACCTTTTGCTTGGCCCGTTCCCCGGTATAGGGCGGGCTGAAAAAGTGGATACCGGTTAGTTTCAAGCCCCGTTTGGCCATCATATAGCCGGCCACCGGACTATCGATCCCGCCGGAAAGCAGCAGGCAGGCACGGCCGTTGGAGCCATAGGGCATCCCACCGGCGCCGGGTTCCCGCACCGCATGGATATAAGCACCGAAATCCCGCACCTCTACCGTAACCGTCACATCCGGATGATGAACATCCACCCGCAGGTGGGGGAAGCTTTTCAGCAACTCGCCCCCCACCTCGCGGCAGATCTCGGGAGATTTCAGCGGGAACCGTTTATCGCTGCGCTTGGCCTCCACCTTGAAGGTATTGACCTCCTCCAGCGTCTCTGCCAGGCACTCAGGCGCCAGCCCCAGGATAGACTCCATGCTCTTTTCGCACATATAGGCCATGCAGACGGCGGCAAAGCCGAACACACGCTTGGTGCGGGCAAATACCTCCTCCATATCAGCGCCGCTGAGACTCCGGATATACACGGTGGACTGGGCCAGGCTAATATCAAACTCTCCCAGATCAGCGATGCTACGCTTTAGATTTTTGATAAGCATCAGATCAAATTTGCTGCGATTGAGACCCTTCAGCACGATCTCCCCGCATTTGGCTAAAATCAACTGTTCCATTTTTTATACATCCTTATATAATTTCTGAATTTTTGCAGGTACCTCTGCCAGGGCATCCATCAGGGCATCCACTTCCTCCAAAGTATTTTCAATCCCGAAGCTGATGCGCAGCGCCCCCATGACAGTGGGCTCATCATGGCCCAGCCGCCCCAAGACCGAGCCGCTGCGGGCCTTTTTGGAGGAGCAGGCGGAGCCTTGGGAAACATAGATCTCCTTCCCTTCCAAAAAATGCAGAACATTCTCGCCCAGATACCCCATGCAGGAGATATTCAAAATATAGGGCACCCCATCTGCCGGGGAATTGATCTGAATAAAGGGCAGTCCGGCAGCCCGCTCCAGAAACCGCCGGCGAAGAGCCTCGAAATGCGCCGGATCTTCCTTTTGATATAATTCAATTGCCTTTGAAAAGCCGGCAGCAGCAGGGCTGTTATAGGTGCCGGGCACCATGCCGCCCTCCTGCTCCCCGCCAAAGAGGATATTTTTGATCCGTACACCCTTTTTCAGGTAAAGCGCTCCGATGCCCTTGGGGCCTTTCAGCTTATGGGCGGAGATGGAAAAGCTATCGCATTTCAAAGCCGCCACAGAGGTTGGGATCTTTCCAAAGGCCTGTACACCGTCCACATGAAAATGCGCAGGCGCTTTTTTACGTTTGATGATCCCGGCGATCCGTTCCACCGGCAGCCGCAGACCGGTCTCATTATTGACCAGCATGGCGGCCACAAGAATGGTTTTATCATTGATGGCCTCCTCAAAGGAAGCAAGGGTGGGCTCTGCATAAACCACCTCAAAGCCCCGGCTCATCAAAATATCGCCGCAGACATAGACGCTGGGATGCTCCACCTTGCTCATGACCACCCGGTTTCCCATCCGTTTGCGGGCATCACAAGCTCCGAAAAGGGCCAGATTATTGGAATAGGTACCGCCGGTAGTGATCAGCACCTCTTCCGGAGTACATCTTAATACAGATGCGATCTGCCGCTTGGCAGCTAGGATCCCGGCCTCTGCCTCCAGGGCGGGCTTATAAAGAGCGGAGGCATTGGCAAACCGCAGCCGTTCCTCCTCTGCGATCAGCGCCGTGACCTCCTCATAGGGGCGGGTAGTGGCGCTGTTGTCTAAATAGATCATTGGTTTCTCCCGATTACAAAATTTTATATTATAATATTATACAACGAAAAAACCGCATAATCAAGCACTTTTCCAAAGGTCTATCATTGCTTTTGCCGTCAATTCCCCGCCGTAGATGGCCTGATCCAGGGTATTGGCGGCGCTACCCACCTCCAGCAGCAGGGTGTAGGGGGTAAAATGGGTATTAAAGCGATCCCGCCGCAGATTGACCGGTCGGGATAGCTGACCGTAAAGAGCACCCATCTGGCGGGAAAGCTGCAGGGCATATGTAAAATTTTGCCGCCAGTTGGGATGGGACAATCCCTTGGCATCGGTCCCGCAGACCAGCATGATCTGCGCCGCCTGCCTGCCGTTCACCTCGGTGACCGGGTAATAGTCGATGCCGTTGCTGCTGATGGCATCCCGATGAACATCCAGCACCACCTGAATGGTGGGGTTTTCCTTCAGGACCTGCTCCACTACCGCCCGGGAATTGGCATAGGCGCCGCTGAAATCCGGCTGATTAAAGATCTCGGTGATATGAATGGTCTGATAGCCTGCCGCTTCGAAGATCTTTTTCATGGCCTCCCCCACCGCCACTACATTTTTGCTCTCATCGGTGGTGTTACTGATGCCATCGGCGTTACGGTAACATTCGGTGGTATGGGTATGGTAGATCAGAACCGCCGGCTTTCCGGCTGTAAATTCCGGCATGGCAACCGTATTCTCCAAAAGCGCGCTCACATCAAAATCCGTGGCATTGGCCACCGCTGTACCGCTGATCTGGTGATAGGTGCCGGAAAGAGCCGAGAGATTGGCAGCCTTGATGGCATCATCCTCTGTATCGGCAGGAGCTTCTTCCTGCTGCGGTTTGGTAAAATACAAAAAATGCTCATCCAAGGATTCAGTGAATTCGGGAGTCAGGTACAGCCCCACATTTCGCATCACCGGGTCGGTATACTTCAAAAGACCGATCCCCACCTGCCGCAGGGTGATGGCCCGGTGCTGGCGCAGGGAAAAATCCGCTACCGCCGGCAGCCAATGCTCCCAGGTAAAGCCCCCGGTGAGCACCAGCGCAGCGATCATGACTATGCTTATCCACTTTCGCATTGCTACACTTCCTTTCATAACAGATTATGAAAGGTTCAATATAAATATTTCAAAATTTCCTCGGTGGATAGGTTTCCGTGAAAGGCCTTATTTAGGGCAAAGGCAATGATCTTGGCCCCCATATCGGTGGCCTCCTCCATCTGGCGGGGTGTGGCGATCAGGCTTTCCTCAAAGGGATGCAGTTTTTCGCTGAAATTTTCCCAATCCTCCGAAACATGGCGCAAAAGCGCCCGGCAGTCCACCACCGTGGGCATTCCGATGGAAATGACCGGCACCCCCAAGGTCTTCCTGGAGATCTCCTTGCGGGCATTATCCACCCCGCCGCCGGGGGTCAGGCCGCTATCGGCCAGCTGAATGGTTTTGCAAAGCCGCTCCAGCCGCCCGGTGGCCATGGCATCGATCAACACCACCAGTTCCGGCTTCATACTTTTAACCAGCCCTTCCGCCACCTCTGCTCCTTCGATACCGCTGATCCCATAGACTGGCGGCGCAAGAGCGCAGATCTCTTCCGTCACAATGATCCGCTCTACCGCTTTTGCTCCCAAGCTATCGGGGGTAATATTGGGATTCCCGATCCCCAGCACCAGGATCTTCCGGCACTCCCCTACCATGGTCCGCAGCCGTTCCGCCAGAAGAGCGGCGATCTCCTCGAAGGCAGGCTCGCCGATCTCATAGCTCTTGGCTGTTTCTACGGTAATGTACCGTCCCTGCTCCCTGCCAATGGCCACGGCACCCATCTCGTTTTCCACAGTCACCTCGGTGAGGGTGCAATGCTCCAGCTCCCGTACCTCGTTGCGGATCCCCCGGGGGATCTTCATTTTTGCCATCTCCAATTGCTCGATCATCAGATCCGATGGAATGTTCATTTTGATCACCTCAGAGATAGTATGCACAAAAAAACGCCCGCAAAAGCAGGCGTTTAAATTATATTTTTTACTGCACGTCCAGTTGATCGGCGATCGGCTCGGCATACTCGCCTTCATAGAGCTCGATCATCCCCCGATCACAAAGGGAGGCCAGCTCGGGATCGATGGGCAGTTTGGCCAGAACCTTCAGACCGTTCTTTTCTGCCACCTCTTCCACATGGCTCTCACCAAAAACCTTGATCTCCTTGCCGCAATCGGGGCAGCGGAGGAAACTATAGTTTTCCACAATGCCCAGAATGGGAATATTCATCATCTGAGCCATTTTAACCGCCTTTGTCACGATCATGGAAACCAGATCCTGGGGAGAGGTCACCACAATGATCCCATCCACCGGCAGAGACTGAAATACCGTCAAAGGCACATCCCCGGTACCGGGAGGCATATCCACAAACATATAGTCCACATCATTCCACACCACATCGGTCCAGAACTGCTTCACCGCACCTGCAATAACAGGGCCCCGCCACACTACGGGGGATTCCTCGTCCTCGATCAGCAGATTGAGGGACATTACCTTGGTACCCATTTTGGAGACTACCGGGTAAAGTGCAGTCCCATCGGACTCTGCCTTGCTCTTGATGCCGAAAGCCTTTGGAATAGAGGGACCGGTAATATCCGCATCCAGAATGGCGGTCTGGTATCCCCGGCGCTGCATGGCAACGGCAGAAAGGGAGGTGACCATGCTCTTCCCTACACCGCCCTTCCCGGAGACAATACCGATGATCTTCTTTACATTGCTAAGCTCATGGGGCTTTTCCATCATACTTTCCTGCTGATTGCCCTTGCCGGAGCAGGAGGAGCCGCAGCTCTCACAGTTATGCGTACAACCCATTTAAATCACACTTCCTTACAGATAATAATAACGATAGTAGTATACTCCCTTTTCCGGAAAAAGTCAAATCTTTACTTTTAACAATGCGTTCACACATATTTCATATTTCTTTGCTATAATTTATCTTGTTAGCAGATCAGTCTGCAACGCTTTTCATATTTCTCTTTTGTTTGGTGAGAGGGGCTGTATTTTTTCGGTACAGCCCTTTTCATCTGCCCAAATTTGTGGTAGAATATAAAAAACGATCAAAAGTGAGGTACTATTATGGCCAAGCCTTTAAAAAAAAGGGACCCCAACCGGCACGCCGACCGGTTTTATGAATATCTGATCGCCCACAAAAAGCAAGTGCTGCGCTACATAACAGTCGCCCTGGTAACAGCACTGATCCAGTTCGTGCTGAAACGGCTGCTGGGCGGTACGATCAACTTCGGGGAGATGATCCCCTTTGGGGTGCGGTTCGTGCTGATGTTTTTGGCTTTGAAATACTGGGTCTATGAGGAAGGCGGCACCGGCGGTTTCTATACCGCCCGCCAGGTAATGCTGGCGGTGATGATCATCACTGTGGGGATCTTTATTTTCAACTACCTGACCATCCTCCTGGTGGGCTGGCTGGGGCATACGATTCTGATCAATTACATCATGCAGGCTCTGGCAGAGATCTTTTACTTTGCTGTTTACCAATTTTTAATATTTAAAGAGCCCGAAAATGATTGATTTTTGGAAATAACTATGATAAACTATTAAAAAAGCAGATTGAAAGGGGTTTTAAACCATGAAAAAAAGCCACATTATCATCCTGGTATCCGTTCTCTTGAGCGTTGCCGCAGCAGTTACTGCTACTATTTTGATCTTAAAGCACGTTTCAAAAAAGAAAGCTGCTATCGCCCCCGCCAATCTGGCCTTTGAAAATGATTTTTCTGAAGAGGAAGACGCTATTTCCTTTTAAAAAAACGCCCCATCGGGGCGTTTTTTATTGCTGGAAAAACCGGCGGTTGAAGAGTACTGCCGGGTGATCGGGCTGTTCTGCAGCGGCATATTCATTCCAGGCCATAGCCTTTTCCCGCTCCCCGATTCGGTAACAGCAGACGCAAAGCTGCAAAGCAGGATACAGCCCATAACGATCCGGCAGCACAAATCCGCCGGATCGGTCCGGGCGGGGGCGCTGCGCCGCTGTTTCATACCAGAAAATGGCCGTAAAGTAATCTTCCTTTTCAAAAAAGAGATCCCCCAGATCGCAGCAGATCTCTGCACGGGGTGCTGCCAGGGAAAAGCTGTGCAGCAAAGCGGCCTTTGCTTTTTCCGGATCTCCCATTTTCCGGCGACACTCCCCCAGCAGGCGGCAGGCCTCCAGAAGATTTTCCAGCCACCCCTCCCCTTTTTGCAGCATTTCTTCCAGGATCTCAGCTGCTGCTGCCTCTTTTCCGTGGTAGGTCAGCTCCCGGGCATAATAAAACTGATCCCTTGGAGGCAGTACCTTTCCCGCCGCCAGTTCCTTTTCGTAGATCCGTAGATTACGATCAGGATCGGTGGCTTTTTCTTTACGATGGGTCACTGAAATATCGCTATATATAATTTCTCCCACCGGGGAAATGGCTTCATGCACCGCTCCTTCCCACTTCATGCCCCCATCCCGGCGAATCAGCCGTTCCCGATAGTAGGTCAGGCCACCAACACGATAAGGCATCATCACCATCTGGCAGGTAAGCTCCTTTTTCAATTCTGCCAACCGCTGGGGTTCCTCCAGAACATCATCGGCATCCAGCCACATACAGTAGTCCATAGCCGCCTTAGAAAAGGAATAATTTCGGGCAGCAGAAAAATCATCGATCCAATCAAAGGAATAAACCTGATCTGTAAAGCTTTGGGCGATCTCCCGCGTAGAATCCGTACTGCCGGTATCCACAATAATGATCTCGTCCACCGCATCCTTGGCAGAATTCAGGCAGCGAGCCAGCACCTCTTCCTCATTTTTAACGATCATGCATAAACTGATGGTTGCCATAAGCGCCTCTTTCAAAGGCCGCCCCCGCCGAAGCGGGGGCGGCTATATTCAAATCACCGCCCGAAAATTTCAGACGATGGAATCAGTCAAGCGAAATACCGAGATAATGCTATTGGTCAGATGGAATTCATCGGTATCCGCCACCACCGTAAGAACTGCGGGGGTGTAATCCACCCGGAAGGGCGCGTGCACCGTAATACCCGAAAAATCACGGGTATCCGGGAAGGAATGATGGGCAATGGCACCGGGGATGGGCACACCGTTCAGCAAAAGGCGAACAGTTAGAGTATCGTTGGCAGAGCGGCAATTCTCCGGTTCTACCGCGCCCCGGAAGATGGCAAAATAAACACCCGGTTCATGGATCACGACCTCTTCCTGGCCGTCAATATGGGTGATGGCGGTGCCGTGAACCAGCGGTGTGGTGGCAAAATGCAGGGCATTGCCGGCGTGGGTCTCCTGGGTGGCAGGATCCACCGCACTCAGAACCGCAGCGCTCATGGCAGGGCCGGTTGCACCGGTAGCACCTCTCGGACCGGTAGGACCAGTGGGGCCAGTAGCGCCGGTAGAGCCAGTAGCACCTCTTGGTCCCGTAGGCCCGGTTGCACCGTTCGCTCCGGTAGCGCCGGTAGGCCCGGTACCGCCAGTAGCACCCGTGGCGCCGGTAGGACCCGTGGGGCCGGTAATGCCATTGGCACCGGTAACACCGGTTGCGCCCGTGGGACCGGTGGGGCCTGTGGGACCGGTAGGACCGGTGGGGCCAGGAATCCCATTAGCTCCGGTGGGGCCGGTTGCGCCGGTGGCGCCTGCAATTCCATTGGCGCCGGTAGGACCGGTGGGGCCGATCAGGCCCTGCACACCGGTGGCGCCGGTAGCTCCTGTGGGGCCAGTGGGGCCCTGAATGCCCTGAACCCCCTGAGGGCCGGTGGCGCCGGTAGCACCCCGAGGACCTTCTACACCCTGGATACCCTGAGGGCCTTGAGGGCCGGTAGCCCCAGTGGCACCCCGGGGGCCGGGCGGGCAATGCTGTTCGCAATTGCAGCAGCATTGGCATTCCCGCTTGCAGCAGTTGCATTCATTCGGTTTATAAACGTTCAATGGATCAATCGCTCCTTTAAAATGATGGGGATAAACATCCCATTCATTCTATGCTTTGCCACCAAAAAGGGTACAAAAAAGCTCCTGCCAAGGGGCACCCTTCTTAAGAAATATTAGCCTTGAAAAACGGTCGCCACCCGCCAGGGTGCCTGCGCTTTTTTCTTGCCTTGCATCCAAACTTTCGCTTTTCAAGTTGCCGAAGGAAGTTTTGAGATACAGTTTTTTGTTCTAATGAATTGACAAAAAGTCCAGCCATGCTGACGCATGGCTGGACTTTTTCGGTTTATTTGAGCGAAGAAGATGCTCTCAAAACCTATTCTTCCTTATGAATGGTGCCCTAAGCAGGAGCCTTTCAACTTAGATCTTAGCGATCCCTAATACATCCAGAACAGAGGAGATCAGGATCAGCACAATACAGATGGGTGCAACATATTTAATCACAACGGTGAACAGTTTTTTCGCCTTGAAGGCTGCAGTCTGCTCAATTTCATCGATCAATGAAGCCGGCTTGATCACATAGCCCACGAAAATACAGGTGAGGAAAGCAACCACCGGCATCAGCACACTGTTGCTGATAAAATCAAAGAAATCCAGAAAATCCATCCCGATGACGGTCACATTACTCCAGACACCCTTCCCCAAGGAAGAGGGAATACCCAGTAAGATGGCGCCAATCAAAACCACCAGACAGGTCGTTTTACGGCCCCATCCCAGCTTGTCCTGTACAATGGAAACCACCGTCTCCATCAACGAAATAGAGGAGGTAAGAGCGGCAAAGAACACCAAAATAAAGAACACCGCACCGAAAACAGAACCGCCGGGCATACTATTGAAAACCTTCGGCAGCGTAATAAACATCAGGCTGGGACCGGAACCCAAAGCCGCCTTATCCCCGCCGGAGAAGGCAAACACCGCAGGGATCACCATCAAACCAGCCATAAAAGCAATACCGCAATCGAAAATCTCGATCTGATGAACCGAAGATTCCAGATTGACATCCTTCTTCATATAAGAGCCATATGTAACCATGATGCCCATGGCCAAAGACATAGAATAAAACAACTGACCCATGGCAGCCAAGACGGTAGTAGCTGAAAAATGGGTGAAATCGGGCTTCAGGTAATAAACAACGCCCTCCGTGGCGCCGGGAAGGCAGATGGAATACACGGCCACTACAATGGAAAGAACTACCAGCACCGGCATCATAAATTTGCTGACCTGTTCGATCCCTTTATCGACTCCAAGCAAAACGATCAAAGCAGTAATGCCGATAAAAATCAGGAACCAAACCAACGGTTCTATCGGTTTGCCGATAAAATGATCGAAATAGTTATTCCCTGCCGCAGCCGCCGCTTCGCCGGTAAAATAAATGGAAATATATTTGGTTACCCAACCGCCGATCACAGAATAATAGGGTAGAATGATCACCGGAACAACCGCTGCAAGCCAGCCAATAAACCGGTATTTTTTATTCAAAACGCCAAAGGCGCCAATGGCACTCATACCGGTTTTACGGCCGATAGCGATCTCGGCACACATCAACGCAAAGCCAAAGGTGACCGCCAAAACCAGATAAACCAGCAAGAAAATACCGCCACCATACTTAGCGGCCAGATAGGGAAAACGCCAGATATTCCCAAGACCTACTGCGGAACCGGCCGCCGCCAGCACAAAGCCAAGCTTGCCGGTAAAACTGCTTCTTTTCTCGCTCATCACTTTACTCCTCGGATTTTTAATGCAAAATTCAACTAATTTTAGCACATTTTTGTTTAAAATACAATCAAAAAGCTAGTTTTTTACGCAAAAAATTCCCGCAGAAGGAATACCTTCTGCGGGAAAAAACATTTTTTACTTAAGCAACAGCCTCTGCAGCACGAACGCCGTTGTAGCGATCGATGGTCAAAATGGCTTCACCGTTAATGGGCTTGCTTTCGGAAGATACGTAATCGGAGGTCTTCAGATACTTAACGCCGCCCTCGGTGATGAAGTAATCATCCATTTCGATTACTGTCATCTCCACAGGATCCACGCCGTGCATATAATATGCACCGCCCTCGGTCTTGTAGTAGGTGAAGATACCGCCCTTATCCACGATGCCCTTCAGGGAGGTGATATTTGCGATCTTCACATCATTCAAGGTGATCTTTTCGCCGGTGGCCACAACGGTAGCCTCCACATTTGCGAAGATATCATCATCGGTAGTGGCGCTGATGATCTCGATCAGGATCTCATCAGTAGCAGCGGGCTCTTCCAAAGCGATATAGGACTTTCTGGTGCTGTCCATTACAGCTACAACAGGGCGACGGCCCAGACCGGCAACAGTATTATCGCCTTCCTGGCAGAAGAGATGCTTGATCACAGAGAGGCTTTCCTCGCCAACAGTACCATTCAGAACCTCATTGCCGTTGGCATCGATCCCGGCGCTATACTCTGTGAGATAAGCGGTGGCACCCTCGGTGAGGTACATCTTATTATTGGCAAGATAGAAGTTTACATAGTCCCCAGCCTTGGGGTTCACGAGGTTCGTCATCTCGATGAAGTTATCCTCGTATACATAGGTTTCGCCATCATAGTAGCTATAGATTCCCAGATAATCATCGGTAACGGTCATGATCTTGCCGGGGATCCACTCGGTGGCCAGAACCACATCAGCCAACTCGGCAGAGGTCTGCTGAATGAAGGTAAACTCAAGGTTGGGGCGGTTCTTGATGGCAGTAGCGGGCTTGGTGGTCGTATTGGGAGAGAACTCAATATGACCGGCCAACTTAACCAGATCATAAATATCCTCAGTGGGCCAGAGATTATCATTGAGATAGAGCAGGGAGTTGGTCTGCAGCTTTACAATAGCGCCCTGAGAAGAGGTGGCCTTGATCGCCGCATAGGACTCAAAGGACACATCGGAGAGGGAAACGGTGGTGACCCAAGGAGAAACCATCTGATAGGTGATGATCTCTTCGTCCTGCGTAAAGGTACCGGAACCATCTTTATCCATATAGACTACATCCATCTGATAGCCTACGAAAGCGCTCAGATCGGCGCCTACATCCACCTGCGCACCGTTGGAGAACAGCACATCGCTGGTCACACCCTCGTACCCCATGGGTCTCTGCTTGGTGGCACGGACAGTCAACTGGGTGTTATGGCAGCCATAGACATTGGTTCCCAGGCAGCTGATATCATAGTCGCTGAAGTTTACATACATATCTTCATTGACATCGCCGTACTCGGGATCATAAAGCATGGCACGGGCAACGATGACAGCAGCCTGCTCTCTGTTGATGGTCTCGCTGTCCACCGTTACATCGGAATCCATCAAAACGATTTCCAGAGCAGCCTCATAATCCTCCACAGTGCTTTCGTTGGTTGCGATCCCCATCACCTTAGCCAGCAGGGTAATGAACTCCACGCCGGTAATGGCCTTATTGGGTTCGAACTTATTATCGGGCACATATTCGGAATTGATCAGCTGATAATCCTGCGCCCAAGCGATGTAGGTCTTGAGCATATAAACGTCGCTGATATCACCGCCCTCGGCTTCGTCGAAGTCGGTATTGGTGGAAGAATATTCAGACAGCTCATCATAATCATAATGAAGCATCCGATAGGCGATCTTCAATGCATCGATACGGCTGATCAAACCGTTAGGGTTGAAACTACCGTCTGTCATGCTGGGTACAAGGCCCAGCTTATCGGCAAATTTAATGTAGATCGTGTTCACGCCGGAAAGGGTGGTACCGTACATTTCGCTCACATCGTCGTATGTAATCTCCTCGTATGCAGCGAAAGCGGATACACTCAGGCAAGCGATCATAACAACCGTAAGCACGGCTGCCATTAAACTTCTCAAGGTTCTCATTCGTTTACCTCCATCTCAATAGGGAACTTCCCTTTTAGTCTGCTAATATTATATATAATATTAAGGCAAGATGCAAGAGATTTATTGAAATGTTCGACCAAAGAATGCGACTTTGTTAAAACTAAATAATTTCGATGTAAAATTTTTGTTAAAAATGACAACAAAAATTATGAACCGTAAGCCAAACAATCTTTAATTGCCTGCTCCACAACATTTTTCATAGCAGTAGATTCGGTGGTGATATTAAACTGAGCATTGGAAAATGCCTTAAACCAGTTATTTTTCCGAGTGGCATTATCACCGGTCACCATATCCCATTCGTTCATCTGCACCCCGAAATAGGTGCTTTTGACCACGAATTCAAAGTATTCCTTTTTCGCCTTATAATCCATGCCGATGCACTGTGTGGTTTCGAAATAATCGAAAACCGCCTCGGTAAACCGGTTAGCCCACAGCTCCATAAATTTCACAGCATAAGGAGCATTGGATTGCGTTTTCATCTTTTTGGGCAGCATCATGGTGTAGCCATAATTGAAAGCGATATCCCGCCCGGTGGAGGCAGTGGCTTTGGGGAAAGGCACCCAGTTATACTTATGGGTCTGGGCGTATTCATAGTTATCCCAGGTATTCATCAGATTGACCGCATCGGACATCATGACGGTACCCTGAGAATACATTTCCGCATAGTTCCCGCCGTATTTGATCCCTTTCAGCACCCCGGAAACAAATTCCCAAGCAGCAAGTGTCTGGGGATGCATCCAGTTATTCACCAGATTGGGGGTCTCACTTTCAGTATCGATCTTAATATGGTGGATCCCATTGGTCAAAGCCCAGGAATAGGGAATATCCGCGCCGCATTGATTATAGGCATACAGAGCCTTGCCATCCGGCGTTGTCTGGGGAACGCTCCTGACAAAGGCTTCCCAAGTATTCCAGTTCCACTCCCCCTTTTGCCAGGAGGTATGGGGATCCTTCAGACCCAGCTGCTCCACCAGGGACTGATTGTACCACAGCACATTGACCGCACCGATGGCGCTGATACAACGGTAGGTCCCGCCCCACTTGGTCTCCTGCAGGGTCATTTCATCCACGCCCGGAGAATTACCAATATTCTGGATATTAATATAAGGATCCAACGGCTGGGATAGGGTCAAGAATTTGGGAAATCCGCCCACATGAGTGGGGATCACATCCAAGGCCTTCCCGGCATTCATATAGGTCAGAGATTGGGAAACGGACTTATCAAAGCGTGATTTGATATACTTGATATTCAGCCCGTAAACATCCTTCAAAGACTCCCACCATTTCCATTCGCCCACATATTCCCCTTTTTCGTTTTTATACTGGAAGGTATTATACATGATGGCAGTGATCAGGGTAAGGCTCTTCCCTCTCAGATCGGCCAGCCGGATGTTATTTTTCACAAAACCGGTAGTATCGATATCATAGCTGACCTCAGTACCATAATTGATCTTCTTCCCTTCCGCGACCAACGGATTATTGGTGGTATACTTGACAGTAGGGTCAGAGATCACCGGCGTGTCGGTGGGGGATTTTCCGGGAGTATCCGGATTGGACGGATCATCGGCATTTCCCGGACCGACAATTGTACCGGGGGTATCAGGATCATTCGGGTCATCGCCCGGCTGATCGGGATCTTCCGGATCATTGCCCGGGTCATCCTCCGAGGAGCCCGGCTCCTTGAACTCAGTTCCGCCGGGATCGATCACCCCCCAGTTCTCTTCGTTGGGCTGCCGGCAGGCGGCGGTCATGCCAGCAAGCATCAAAACAGCCAGCATAATCGCAAGCAGTTTCCATTTCTTTTTCATTGGTTGCACTCCTTTCATCAAATTGATTTAAAAAGAGTTCCGGAATTCTTTATGCGGTTCGCGACGCCACACAACGGTTTTTCACCGTCCTTTCAATTTCATTATAAACGGGAAAATTCCAAAATGCAACCGATTTGGCGATATGTAACGTAAATGTAACATTCTATAGATAGTTTACACAAATCAAATTCAAAAAAACTGTGCAGATATAACAAATCCCGCCGAAGGCAAGCCTTCGGCGGGATTTCAGTTTATTCAGGAATCAATAATCCAGATACTCCATAATGCGTGCGGCAACAGTAGCGATCTCGGCACGGGTGATAGCATCACGGGGGCAGAGATTACCGTTCTCGTCACCGGCGAAGATGCCGGCCTCAACAGTAGCCTTCACGCTATCCAGAGCCCAGAGGGAGATGTCATCCACATCACCAAACTCGGAAAGATCGGCATCGCCGGTCAGATCCAGCATTCTGGCAACGACCACCATGACCTCTTCGCGGGTAATGCTGGCAGCGGGCATGAAGTACAGCTGGCTGCCTTCCAGGTGGCCGCCCATTACATCATAGAACTTCGCAACCTTTACATTATCCAGAGCCCACTCGGAAATGGCGGCTTCATCCACATAGTTCAGTTTCAGATCTTTGAAGTTGGAGCCGTTGCTCTTGAGCAGACGTGCAATGATGGTAGCCATCTCTTCACGGGAAGCGGAATCGTTGGGACGGAATACCTGACCTTCACCCTCAGCTTCACCGTATACGATACCGGCGTCGCTCACGGTCTGAATAAAGGAGCTATACCACTGACCGTTGGCAACATCCATATAGGTGGCGGAAGCAACATTCTTTTTGAGGATCAGGGTGTAGTTCTTAACAGTACCGTCCTCTGCAGTGCTCACAACAAAATACTCATTGGTAGCGTGAGCAGTAGGCAGATTGAAGGTTCTTTCATCAATGGTACGGTTAGTGGTGACCTCAGTATAGGGAGTAGAGCTATAGGTCATCTCGATGGTCTTTCCTTCATCGGCATAGATCTTTACCTTGGCATAGGGACTTCTGGTTTCAAAGGTACCGGAGAAGGTGGTACCACCGACGATCAGGGTGATGGTATTATCAACAATGATCGGAGCCTGACCGGTCACACCGGAGATGGTAGCATCGGAGGAACGAGTGCCATTCTCTACCACAAACTTCATGGTGTTTTCGCTGACAGAATCCTTCACCTTGATGGTAAAGTTATTGGTGCCATCCTTCAAGGGCAGAGCCTTCACAGCGGCAGAGGAGGAAACGACCTTGCCGTTTGCATCCATCACAGTATAGGTAGCGCCGGGGGTGGTAGTGAACTCAAAGACGGTATCGCCCAGCAGCTTGTTGCCGGCATAATAAGCCATCCAGAGGGTATCGGCAGCCGTTCTGTCCGGCCGGATGGTGTAGTCGCCTTCAGGAGTTACAATGGAGGTAATGCTGGGATCGTACAGATCGGAACGTTCTCTTTCAAACACGACACTGTAGTAACCGACAGCAGAAACACCGTCCTCGGAGGTGATCTTCACATAAACAGTATAATAGTTTCCGTTGGTACCGTAGGGGATATAATTATCTTTGATCTCCAGAGCCTTGGTATAAGCCTCATCGCTGAACAGCTCAACCTTAGCACCGGCAGAAACCTTCAGCTCATAATCCAGGAAGGCCACATCGGCAGGCATGGTCACGGTAAACTCAGTACCATTCTCAACCACCTCTACCTGAGAATGATTCTCCAGAACCTTCAGCAGCTTAGCATCCTGGCTAAGATCCTTGGTAACAGAGAGGGTGTAAACATTGCCAATAGCACCGTCGGGAGCAAGTACAGCAATATAGCGGGTGGTCATATAGGAATCAAAGTAGAGGATCTTATCTTCCACTTCAGTCAGCAGGGTAGCATCCTCATAGACCTTGATATCGCCGGTAGCAACCAGCACCTGGGAAAGATCCATGGTATCCTCGGCATAATCGCCCAGCTCCATAACGATCTTCTTATCCTCCTGATCCACAGTGCCACCGACGGCGCTGATAACTCTGGCATCGCCGATCAGATTCCATTCTGCATCATAGTAAGGATAGAGAACAACATCACAGTCTTTCTCCTCATGGATGATCTGCTTCAGGGCAACACCCTGGAGGAATTGGTTATAGGAACAGTTGATCACACCGGCCATCTCGGCATTTACCAGAGACTGGTTCACAGGCAGATCGATAATGTTATCTGTAATATTAACGATGTAGCGATATCTGTTCAAGTTATGTTCGGAGGCCCGATAGGGGAACTGGAATACAGTGGTGCCTCTGGTGATCCCGTAGATCTCGTTGCCGGTGATCTGGAAGGTGATACCGGGCATAGAGTGGAAGGAATCGTATTCGTTATTAACAATATAAGAACCAGGAGTCACCTGCTTGATGTAGTTATCCTTGATCACAACGGAGTAGGCTACGGTCTGGTAATTGTTGCTGCCGTAGTACATCACGCCGGCGCAATTTTCAAAATAGTTACACTCGATCAGGGCAATGTTACCGGAGGAACCGTTCTGCACGGAGCCGGGGTGGAACATATAGTCCGTCAGATTGAAATAGTTATAGCGATGGATAGAACCCATGAAGCCGCCGGTGCCGTGGAACTGCTTACCGTTCAGCACGCGGTTGTATTCTGCCTCAAAGCCGGGGTTCATACCGCGGTTCATATTAACGAACTGACTGGTGGAAACGTTAATAACATTGTTCCGCAGATAAGTACCAATACGGTAGGTACCGCCGGTGCCCAGTGTGATGGTGGAGCTGCCCGCAAAATACAGACCGTCCAGAGTGGTATGGGCATCTGCCTGAGCAGAGGAGAGCAGATTTACAGTACCGTAGAACACAGCCTCGGTCTCAGCAGCCTCTGCAGCATCCGTATTGTTCGCATCGGGACGGGCAGGGTTGGGCTCAGCCAGATCGGCGGCAGTCTCAAAATCCGGATTATTGGGGGAGACGCCGGCCCAAGGACCGTAGATCTTCAGCTGGTTCACATCGGTCAGGTTCAAGGTAGCATTATAGGAACCTGCGGCAACGTAGATCGTATCGTTGGACTCGGCAGAATCCACTGCATCAGCGATCTCGCTGAAGGCATTGATACCGAAGGTAGCTCTATAGGGCTTACCGTCCAGCTTAATGAAAACGGCAGTATTGGTAATGCTACCGTTCCAATCCTCGTTAACAACTCTGATGTTTCCAGGCAGCGCAGCACCGGTCAGCACCTGATTACCGACCTTTTCGATCGGTTCAATGGTAACCGGGCCGCCAAGGGTGGTTGCGGCAGAGGCGCTGAATACCATGCAGGATAACATGGAGATCAGCATCACCACAGCCAGTAAAGCAGCAGAGAACTTCTTCATTTTCATCATTCTTACAACCTCCTGTCAGAACGTCAATCGGCTATCGAACATAATTCACCGATGATACATTAATGATATTATATTTTATGAAGCCGAAAAAGTCAATAATCATGTGCGGAATTTTGAAACATTTTTATTCATTTTTTTGAGGTTTGTGAAAAACCGCCAAAAACAAATTTAAAATTTTGTTAAACATCACTTGACAAAAAAGATTTATCTGGTATAATAAACCATCGTTGACTGTGTGCTGCCAGGTGCAGCGAGAGCATTTAATGGAATAACTATATCTATTTATAGGTCTTTCGCTTTTTCCGCGAAAGGCCTGATTTTTTTGCCTGCTGCGCCATAAACTATATTAAAAATCGAAAGGAACTATATTATGTGCGGAATTATCGGATACGCAGGCAAGCGTGATACCGCCGAGGTACTCATCGGTGGGTTGAAGAAGTTGGAATACCGGGGTTACGACTCCGCAGGGATCGCCCTGGAAAAGGAAGGAAAAATCGATATTTATAAAAATAAAGGTAAGGTTGCGGTTCTGGAGGAGCAGGTTTCCGGGAAGGATACTGCCGGCGCACGGATCGGCATCGGCCACACCCGCTGGGCAACCCACGGTGCCCCCAGCGATGTGAATGCCCATCCCCACCGCAGCGGCAAGGTGGTGCTGGTACACAACGGCATCATTGAAAATGACCGGGAGCTGCGGGCTGAGCTGGCTGCCAAAGGCATCCGGCCGGTCAGCGATACCGACACCGAGCTCATCGCTCTGCTGCTGAACAAGCTTTACACCGGCGACCCCATCCCCGCTCTGCGGGCGGCCTCTGCCCGACTGGAGGGCTCTTATGCCTTAGGCGTGCTTTTTGAGGATCATCCCGGTAAGCTTTATGCCCTGCGAAAAGACAGCCCCCTGATCATCGGTCGAGGTGAGGGAGAAAATTTCATCGCCTCCGACATTCCTGCCATTCTGGAATACACCCATGATTACTGGCTGATGGAAGAAGGAGAGCTGGCCATTCTGACCGAAGAAAAGGTTGAATTCCTGAACGAGGCCGATGAGCCCATCGAAAAGGCCTATCGCACCGCAGACTGGGATGAACAGAGTGCCCGCAAGGGGGGCTATCCCCACTTCATGGCCAAGGAGATTGCCGAGCAGCCCCATGTGGTGAAGGAGACCATTGCCCGCTATTATCAAAACGGCGTGCTCTTCCCTGAAGATGCCCTCAGCGTAAAGGGTACCATTCATATCGTAGCCTGCGGCTCTGCCTATCATGCGGGACTTTTAGGAAAATATGCCATTGAAAAGATTGCCCGCATCCCTGTGACGGTGGAGATCGCCAGCGAATTTCGCTATGCCGATCCCATCCTGACCAAGGACGATCTGGTGGTGGTGATCTCTCAATCCGGCGAGACGGCCGACTCTCTGGCCGCCCTGCGGCTGGCCAAAGAACGGGGAATTCCCACCCTGGGGATCGTAAATGTATGGGGCAGTTCCCTTGCCAGAGAGGCCGACACCGTGATCTACACCGCTGCCGGCCCGGAGATCAGCGTGGCCACCACCAAGGCCTACACCTGCCAGGTGGTTCTGCTCTATATGCTGGCTTTAAAATTGGGAAATCCCGCCGATCTGCAGGAAAAATGCGCCGAAATGGAGCAGTTGCCCGCTCTGATCGAAGAGGTGCTGAAGCAGGAAGAGGCCTGCAAAGAGCTGGCAAAGCTCTATCACGAAGCGAAGCATCTCTTTTTCATCGGCCGGGGGCAGGACTATTCTGTGAGCTGCGAGGGCTCTTTGAAATTAAAAGAGATCTCTTATGTGCACAGCGAAGCCTACGCTGCCGGTGAATTAAAGCACGGCACCATCTCGCTGATCGAGGAAGGCACCCCTGTGATCGCTGTGATGACCGATCGCAGCCGCATTGCCAAGACCGCCGGCAATATCCGGGAGGTTCATTCCCGGGGCGCCAAGGTACTTTGCATCACCTACGCTGATGTGGATATCAGCAGTTTTGGAGATCACCGGCTCACCCTGCCGGATTGCTCCGATTTCATCTCCCCCATCCCCGGCGTGATCCTGACTCAGCTTTTCGGCTACCATGTGGCGGTAGCCCGGGGGAATGATGTGGATCAACCCAGAAATTTAGCCAAGAGCGTTACTGTAGAATAAGGAGGACACTAAAATGGGAAGATATTTCGGTACAGACGGTATCCGGGGGGTCGTGAACAAAGCGCTCACCCCTGAGCTGGCATTTCGCTGCGGTGCGGCCTGCGGATACCTTTTCAAAAAGGACAATAACAATTGCAAGGTCATCATCGGCAGCGACACCCGTGCATCCAAGGATATGCTGATGGGCGCCCTGATCAGCGGTTTTACCTATTCCGGTTGTAATGTGGAGCACATCGGCGTACTCCCCACCCCTGCCCTGGCCTTTCTGATCGACCGGATGGGGGCCACCGCAGGGGTCATGATCTCGGCCTCTCACAACCCCTATTATTACAACGGCATCAAGATCCTGACCAAAGGCGGCATCAAGCTGCCCGACGCCAAGGAGGATGAGATTGAGGGGCTGATGGATCCCTTTGAGATCGCCCCCGCCGAAAAGCCCGGCAATCTGAGCTATAACCTGAAGGCAAAGGATTTCTACTGCGAGCACATCAAGCAGGCCTGCGAGGAAGAGATCAGCAGCTTTAAGGTCATTCTGGATTGCGCCAACGGCGCCACCAGCGATACCGCCCATCGAGTATTTGAAGAGCTAGGCGTGGATGCCCGGATCTATCACGATAAGCCCAACGGTGTGAACATCAACGAAGGCTGCGGCTCTATGCACATGGAGGAGCTGGCTGCCATTGTATGCCGCAAGGAAGCAGATATCGGCTTTGCCTTTGACGGGGACGCCGACCGCTGCCTGGCCTGCGACAGCAAGGGCCGCCTTATCGACGGCGATAAGATCCTGGCAGTCCTGGCTCTTTACCTCAAGGAGCGCAGCCGGTTAAAGCAAAACTCCCTGGTTGCCACCGTGATGTCCAACTTAGGTCTCATCGAAAAGATGAACCAGAACGGCATCAACGTACCCACCACCAAGGTTGGCGACCGGTATGTACTGGAAGAGATGATGGAGCGCGATTATGTGCTGGGCGGTGAAAACAGCGGCCACATCATCTTTTTAGAAAAGGCCACCACCGGTGACGGTCAGCTCACCGCCATCATGCTTCTTTGTGCCATGAAGGCCCTGAAGATGACCAGCGAGGATGTTTACGACATCTTCCGCCCTTATCCTCAAGTGCAGATCAACGTGAATGCCGACGATCTGCAAAAGCGCAAGCTGATGAAGGACGAGGTCTTCCTGAAGGATGTGGCCAAGGCCGAAGCCGCCTTTGCGGGCCACGGCAGAATTCTGGTGCGTCCCTCCGGTACCGAGCCTTATATCCGGATCCTGGTAGAAGGCCCCGAGGAGAAGCTGGTACGCAAAACTGCCAAGGCGCTGGAGGAATCCACCGACATCCGGCTTTCCCAGCTATTTTAAGTAAAAAAGCAACCGCAAGGGCGGCGCACCATAGTGATAATCCGCTTAAAAATCGTCTTTTTTGCGCCAATACAGCATTAAAAGACCACGGTACGCGACAGCGTTACCGTGGTCTTTCGCTTTGTCTGACACAAAAATGTCTGATTTTTAAGTGCTTCGCAGTTTTGCCGCTGCAGATTTTTCTTGCAAGGATGGCTTGAACACACAGGAATACTGCCGTATTTCAAGGTTAAAAACATTCTTGCTGGGAAAAAGGTCAAGGCAAAACCGGGTTCCTCACTATGGTGCGCCGCCCAGAAGCGGTTGCTTTTTTGTCACACAGTGCCGATAAATTTCAGGATGCAAAGCACGATACCCACCAGACCGTAGATCTCCATCAGGGCACCGGCCAAAGAAAAGATGATGCCGATGAGGGGAATTCCGGCCAGCAGGCCGATCAGCCAGCCGATCACGGCACATACCACCACAAAGATCACCAGTTGAACGATCAGGGATGCCACATTGCCTTTTTCGATCTTAAAGGGAGTGGGCCAAAGCTTCTTTAAAAAGTCCATATTCCTTCTCCTTTCGTCATATTCCGTTATTGAATATCATAATACGGAGAGAAGAATTTGTCAATGTTTTCTGAAAAATCCATATAATTGCGGGATATTATATTGAAAATATGAAGCAAAAATTGTATTATAGAATAAAAATACATATTTTGAGGTGAATTATGAGATACAGACAAATCCATCTTGATTTCCACACATCGGAAAAGATCCCCGGCGTCGGCAAGGATTTTTCCAAGGAGCAGTTTCAGGAGATGCTGAAAAAGGGGCATGTTGATTCCATCACCGTGTTCTCCAAGTGCCACCACGGCTGGTCCTACCACCCCACGAAGGTCAACGAAATGCACCCGGAGCTGGGCTTTGACCTGCTGAAGGCGCAGATCGAGGCGGCCCACGAGATCGATGTTAAGACCCCCGTTTACATCTCCGCCGGCTTTGATGAAAAATCCGCTGTAGTTCACCCGGAGTGGCTGGCATGGAGCCCCAACTCCTATGAAGCAGGCGAGGTGGATTTTTCCACCCCTCGCTACCACAAACTCTGCCTTAATTCCGCCTATCTGGATAAGCTTTTGGGAGAGATCCGTGAGGTTTGTGAAAACTACGATGCAGACGGGATCTTCCTGGATATTGTGAGTGTTTATCCCTGCTATTGCGAAAACTGCAAAAAGAGCATGGCAGAAAAGGGGCTGGATATCAATGAACCCAAGGATGTGCTCCGGCTGGCAGAAGAGGTTTATGACAATTACACCCGCAGAGTCCGGGAGACCATCGATGCAGTAAAGCCCGGCCTGCCGGTATTCCACAATGGCGGCCACATCCGCCATGGCCGGCGGGATCTGGCCCATATGGACACACATTTAGAGCTGGAAAGCCTGCCTACCGGCGGTTGGGGATACGACCACTTCCCCATGTCTGCCGCGTATGTGCGCACCATCGGCATGGATTATTTGGGAATGACCGGCAAGTTCCATAAGACTTGGGGTGAATTCGGCGGCTACAAACACCCAAACGCCCTGCGCTACGAGGTTGCTCTTTCCGCTGCCAACGGCGCCAAATGCTCCATTGGCGATCAGCTGCATCCCTCCGGCCTGATGGATAACGCCACCTATTCCCTCATCGGTGAGGCCTATAAGACCATCGAGGAGCGGGAGCCCTGGCTGAAGGATGCCCGCAACAGATCGGATATCGCCATCCTTTCCAATGAAGCCATCGCCAATTACTTTAACTTAGAAGCCAGCCGGGTTCCCGGCAGCAATGCCGGCTGCGCCCGCATCCTGCTGGAAAGCCATTATCTTTTTGATGTGGTGGATACCGAAGCGGATCTTTCCGGCTACAAGTTGGTGATCCTGCCCGACCATTGCATCCTGGATGCTGCGCTGACCGAAAAGATCAACGGTTATCTTGCCCAAGGCGGCAAGCTGCTGGCTAGCTACCAATCCGGCATGGATCCGGATAAGACAGATTTTGCCATTGATCTGGGCGTCCGTTATGAGGGGATGAGCGAATACAACCCGACTTACATCCGCCCGGAAGGCGATCTGCCCAGTCTCCGCAATGCCGCTTACATCATCTATGAGGACAGCACCAAGGTGACCGCCACCGCCGGCAAGGTGACGGCCATCGTAGAAAAGCCCTATTTCAACCGCACGATTGAACATTTCTGCTCCCATAAGCACGCTCCCGCCAGCGGCGAAAAATACAGCGACGCTGTGGTAATCAACGGTAATACCGCATATCTTTCTCAGCGCCTCTTCCATGAGTATTACCAGCAAGGCAACATCTACACCAAACAGATCGTTCGGGAAGTCATCCAAGAGTTGCTGGGTGACGAGATCAGCGTACGCACCGACCTGCCTGCCCAAGGCATCCTGACCCTGACCGAGCAGGGCAACAAGCAGATGGTGCATACCCTTTATGCCTCCCCCGTCCGTCGCGGTGATAAGATCGAGGTGATCGAAGATATCATTCCCCTTTATAACACCGCCGTTTCTCTCCGGAGCGACCGGGCTCCCAAGGCAGTGACCCTTGTTCCCGAGGGCACTCCCCTTCCCTACACCTACACCAACGGCCGAATCGAATTCACAATTCCAAAAATCGATTGTTGGCAGATCACTGAGATCGAATATTAAACAACAAAACAAAGCGACCTATCAAACGTGGACTGCTCCAATTTGTGCGGACAGTACAAAAAGCACCTTATGGTAGTTAATATTATATTTTAAGCAACATACTGACATCGCTTTTCAAGTGGTGTCAGTTTTGTTTTTAGTTGGATACGTTGATGATTATAGAAGTGGATGTATTCACCTATGAGGAGGCGAGCCTCCTCGTAGGTCTGAAGTTTTACACGATAAATACATTCAGTTTTAAGGATGGAAAAGAAATTTTCCGCCAAAGCGTTGTCATATGGATTTCCACGTCTTGACATTGACGGCGTAATGTTGTATTCTTGAGTTAGCTTAAAATACGGATGAGATGTGTATTGAAAGCCTTGGTCACTGTGGAGTTGCAGCTCT
>JAFTZM010000041.1 GCA_017464525.1 Clostridia bacterium | reverse complement strand
TTCTCCCAGTCGATCTTTCCAGAAGTTACATTCTTTGAAGATAAAAAGATGTATCCGTCATCGCTATACTTTGGAGTCTTGTGAGTTCCATCAGTTAGGATGGACGTGATACTCTGGAGCCTGCTCCACGCCCAGCCGTCGGGGAGGTCGAATGGAATCTCATCCTCAATGCATTTTACCGTTCCATCAGCGAACTTCTCATAATGTAAAATACAGGAACTCAAATCCACGTAATTTTTACTGATTTTATGATGTAAAAGAAGCTCCTAGCTGTCAATTTGAGCAGTTAGGAGCTTCTTGATTTTGGTTTAAATTTTTCCTCGGAAACAGCTTGTCCTATCGTGAATTTTGCAAAAATTAGTGTAAATTGGGGTCAAGTTGTTCTTATGTGATTGCAGGTATGCCATTTTTGTGAAAAGTCTCAAAGTGCCAAAAACCCAGTAATATCAAGGGTTTTCGGGTTTCCCGAAATGCCGGTTGTTCTTTGGCAGTCGTGGCATCTGCTGCCAGATCTTCGGTGAGGTCGGTGATGGGATCGCCCTTGGATTGGAACTCGATGGAAGCAAAGGGCACGCCTCCGGCCGATTGCGGCCAGATCCCGGCGGTGTGATCCACATAATAATCGGCAAAGCCCTGGTTTTGGATCTCATCGGCAGATAGACCCTTTAAAAGCTGGCGCACGATGGTGGATACGATCTCCATATGGGCAAGCTCTTCGGTGCCGATATCCGTTAAGGTGGCGGCTACCTCGCTGTAGGGCATGGCATAGCGCTGGGAAAGATACCGCTGGGAGGCACCCAGTTCTCCGTCCGGGCCTCCGAACTGACTCATGATCACCTTTGCCAGGCGGGCGTCGGGTTTTTTGATGTTGACCGGGTATTGCAACCGTTTCTGATAAGTCCACATGGCTCACATTCCTCCTTCCCAGGGCCAGGGGGTCGTTGCCCAAGCCCAGCTGCCGTTCATTCCGCCGTTTTCCGGGCGGATGGGGCCGAATTTTTCCTCATAGCACGCAACAGCCTGGTTGTACAGGCCGATCTTTTTCTGATAATAATTGAGGGCATCGGGATCATTGGGGTGGGTATCCAAAAACAGCCGGGCCTCATCGGCGGCAAAGCCGTTGGTGTATACCGCTTCCATCATACGTTGCTTCTCACTCAATGATCCGCACCTCCTTCAAAGGGCAGATCCAGCTGCCGGAAGATGGTTCCACGGTGCAGGGCTTCATTGGGCTCATAGAGCTCCTGCCACTTTTGCGCCGGCACATAGGCCATGGCAAGCACCATGGAGGGTTGATGCATACGATCGGGCTCTGCCGGCAGATCCGACTGCATCCGCAGGGGCGGTGCCAGCATATCCCGTAAATCAAAATCATCCATTGGGATTCTCCTTTCCTGAGGAACTGTTCCTCATCCTATTTTACGGAAAAGAGTGAAAAAGGTGTGAAATTTCATGTTTACTTTCCCTTTTGGATGTGGTACAATATTCAGAGAATGATTAAAGGAGGCAAGAATATGGCAACCAAAAAAGAAAAACTGCCCTTTACGATTTATAAAGGCTATCCCCTGGTGCGGAGCGGCAACTGCATTTATTACGGCGATCCCAAGGAGCCCTATGTGGTCTTTATCAATATTATGGCGACCGACGGTACGGCCGAGGCTCTTCCTACCAAGGTCTCGGTGGAGCTGCTTTCCACCGATGAAAATGTATCCATTTTTGAACGTTCCCAGAAGAAGAGCGAAAAGAACAGCCTGTATGAAGCGCTGGATATCGGTATGGTATGGCTGCAGCGCGCATTGAACAAGAAGGATTAAAAAATGGAAACGCTTTCGAAACTCATTGATCTGGTGCAAAAGCCCTGGATCTTTAAAACAGCGCTGGTGCTGTTTCTGGGCTGGCTGTTGCTGAATATCGTCTGCTGGATCTTCGGGGCCGTGGGGCTGTATACCATCGGCCGCAGAAAGGGGCTGAAGCCTTATCTGCCTGCCTTTTTGCCGGGCGGTCAGGTTTGGTACACCCTTCATCTGGCGGAAAAGGATCGGCTGGCCAAGCGGGCTGAACTGCTGCTGTGGTGGTGCCCCACTCTGGTAGCGGTGGCCGGTATGGCGGTGCTTTGGGCTGCAGTGCAGTATCTGGACGGCGGCGGGATGGTACTGGTGCTGCTGGGGCTGGCTGTTGCGCTGCTGGTTGTGGCGCTGGTGCTTTATATCTGGCTCCGGGGCTTGGAGTTTCGCGGCCTTTCCCGCATCTTTAAAAACCAAACTGCATGGACGATCTCGCTGGTGGGTACTGTTTTGGGCGTACCGGTCCAGCGGCTGCTGCTCTTTGTGGGGCGGTTCGGTTATATGAAATGATTGGAGCAGCCCGATGGTATCGGGCTACTCCTTTTGTTTTTTCGGAGGAATTATGAAATACTTATTTAAAAAAGAAGGTAGCTGGTATAAGGCCAATCTTCATTCCCATTGCACCGTTTCCGATGGGAAGTTTACTCCCGAGGAGGTCAAAGAGCTTTATAAATCTCGGGGCTATCAGATCTACGCCTATTCCGATCACCATGTGCTGGTGCCTCACCCGGAGCTGAAGGACGAGAGCTTTCTGCCCATCACTTCCATCGAGGCCAGCATCAAGGATTTTCGGGATCCGGATAATGAGGAACGTACCACCTATCACCTGAACTTTTTTGCCAAGGATGAAAACTGCGCTGAATTTGTGGATTTCCCCCGGCTGGAATACCAGGCCAAGGGGATCTACAGCGTGGAGTTGATCAACGATCTGATCCGGCGTGCCAATGAAGCGGGCTTTTTGGCGCAATATAATCACCCCTACTGGAGCCAGCAGACGGTGCGGGATTTCGGCCCTCTGGAAGGGCTTTGGGGCTTTGAGGCCTTCAACGGCGGCAGCCAGACCTATAAGCGCAACGGTTGGGGGGATCAGCAGTATCTGGAGATGCTGTGGGAGGAAAAATTTCCTGTTCCCACCGCCGGCGATGATAACCATAACGGTTCTCCTCTGGATCATCCCATGAGCGATAGCTTTCGCTGCTTCACCATGATCCGGGCAGAGCGGTTGGAGTACAATGCAGTGCTGGAGGCCATGGAAAAGGGCCAGCTTTATGCCTCCACCGGCCCGCTGATCGAGGAGCTTTATGCGGAGGAAGGGAAGGTGTATATCAAAACCTCTCCCTGCTGTAAGATCCTGCTGCGTACCCAGTACCGGGGTTTTTTGAGTGCCCATGCCCATGAGGATACCCTCACCGAGGCGGTCTTTGATCTGGCTGAATTGAAGACCCCGCCCCGCTACCTGCGGTTTGAAGTGTGGGATACTCATAATGAACGTGCGATCACCCGGGCATTTTTCCCGGAAGAATGGAGAGAATAACCATGAAAAAGCAATTGATCACCAATGGAGATCGCTGGTATAAGGCAAATCTGCATTGCCACAGCACCGTTTCCGACGGTAAGATGACGGTGGAGGCACTGGCGGAAGCCTACCGCAAGGAGGGCTATCAGATCGTGGCCTTTACCGACCATCGCAAGCTGATCCCCCATCCGGAGCTGAACCGGGAGGATTTTCTGGCCCTCACCTCAGTGGAGCTGGACGGCTCCGACCGGCGGGATGAGAACAAAAAGTACAGACCTACCTACCACCTGAATTTCTTCGCCAGAAAAGCCGATGAAACAGACCTTTCCTTTTACGATCAGGACTATATGAAGAAGCATTACGGTCCCGATGCATGGAATGAGCTGATCGCCAAGGTCTCCGACCGTTTTCTGGTGCAGTATAACCATCCTCGCTGGTCTTTGCAGGATATCCGGGATTTCGGCCCCTTGGAGGGGCTCTGGGGCTTTGAGGTGTTCAATACCGGCTGCGAGGAGGTCATGCTCAACGGCTGGGGCGAGGAAGAATATATTCAGATGCTCCGGGAAGGAAAAATGCTGATCCCCACCGCCACAGACGATAATCATGATACCCATCCCATTGGGGAGCCCAAAAACGATAGCTTTGGCGGCTTCACCATGATCCAAGCCAAGGCCCTGACCCAAGAGGCGGTCATCGCCGCCATGGAAAAGGGGGATTGCTATGCCTCCACCGGCCCTGTTATCAAGGAACTTTGGGCGGAGGATGGCGTTGTTCATGCAGAGACCTCCGGTGTTTGCTGCATCTGCCTCCGGGGCCCCGGATACAGCACTAAGCATGAGCGGGCTCATGGGGATACCCTTACCCATGCGGAATTCGAGCTTTCCGCCTTTAAGGAGGTGCCGGAGTTTCTTTATCTGGAGGTTGCCGATACCTACGGCAAAAAGGCCATCACCCGGGCTTTTCTGCAGCAGGAGTGGGAAGAATAAACGGTATTTTTACGGTCGGCACCTTTTGCTAATGAGGGAAGACTGAGCAAAAAAGAGTGCAGATTTCGCTGGAACGTCCCGAAGTTGTATGTGATACTACGAGAGGGCGTTCCGGCGGAAAGCAGAAAAATTTAAATAAAAATCCGGCATGGCCGGTTTTTTCCTTATTTTTTATTGCAGAAGGAAGAAAATGATGTTTTGAGAGGAACAATAAAAGACGAAGTATCCCATTCTCATTTCCTTTTTTCTGCGGTCGGCACCTTTTGCTAATGAGGGAAGACTGAGCAAAAAAGAGTGCAGATTTCGCTGGAACGTCCCGAAGTTGTATATGATACTACGAGAGGGCGTTCCGGCGGAAAGCAGAAAAATTTAAATAAAAATCCGGCATGGCCGTTTTTTTCCTTATTTTTTATTGCAGAAGGAAGAAAATGATGTTTTGAGAGGAACAATAAAAGACGAAGTATCCCATTCTCATTTCCTTTTTTCTGCGGTCGGCACCTTTTTTGCCAGTCTTCATGTTGACAAGTCAACAAAAATTTTGTATACTTGTCTGGAATTTATTTACAAGCGAGGTATTATTTATGGTTTCCCGTTACGAGCGGTTCACCGCTTCCATTTCCGGCATCTGCCGCAGTATTCAGAAGATCGAGACCGATGAAATGAAAAGCTTCGGTTTAAAAGGCTCCCATGCCCAGTATTTAGCAGCCATGGATCAGCATCCGGAAGGGCTCACAGCCTCTCAACTCTGTACCATCTGCGAAAAGGATAAGGCAGCGGTCAGCCGTGCAGTGGCGGAATTGGAGGAGAAGGGGATGATCCATAAGGAAAACGGCGTTTACTACCGTGCCCGCCTTACTCTGACTCCCAAGGGCCGTGAGATCTCCCGCCAGGTATGCAAAAAGGCAGAAACGGCGGTGAGATTGGCTGAAACCAATATCAGCAAAGAGGAAAGCCATGCGCTGTTTGCCATGCTGGATACGATCGCAGAGGAGCTGCGGAAGGTTTGTAAGGAAGGATTACCAGAGGAATGAGTATGAAGGTTAAAATTATTGTAGACTCCACTGCAGATCTGATTCCTGCAGTAAAGGAACGGGTCACCGTGGTGCCCCTGACGGTGCATTTCGGGGATGAAGAGTATATCGACGGTGTAACCATCGATCATAAGGCTTTTTATGAAAAGCTCATCGAATCGGATGTGTTGCCGATCACCAGCCAGGCCACGCCCGATGCTTTCGGGAAGGAATTTGCCAAGCTGGCAGAGGATGAGGCTGCGGTGGTCATCACCATCGCCTCCAAGCTTTCCGGTACCTGCCAGAGCGCCCATATTGCCGCAGGAGATTATCCCGGCCGGGTATTTGTGGTGGATAGCAAGAGTGTGGCTCTTGGCTCCGGCATTCTGGTGGAGCGGGCTTTGCAGCTGGTGGATGAAGGCCTGGAGGCTTCTGCCATCGCTGCGCAATTGGAAGAGGAGCGGGAACGAGTGCGCCTGATCGCCCTGGTGGACACCCTGGAGTATCTCAAAAAGGGCGGCCGGATCTCCAAAACCGCAGCCGTAGCCGGCAGCCTGCTTTCCATTAAGCCGGTCCTCGGCGTAGAGGATGGCGAGATCAATGTTCTGGGCAAGGCCCGGGGCTCCAAGCAGGGCAATAATCTGCTGGTCAAGGAGATCGAAAGCTCCGGCGGTGTGGATTTCTCCCGCCCGGTGCTGCTGGGCTATACCGGCCTCAGCGATCATATGCTGAAAAAGTATATGGAGGATAGCGCCTTCATCTGGCAGGGCCACGTGGAGGAATTGAACTATACGGTGGTGGGCAGCGTGGTAGGCACCCATGCCGGCCCCGGCGCCATCGCGGCAGCTTATTTTAAAAACGTATGATCAAAGACGGAATTCAAACAGAAGAAACCGTCACCGGTTTTTTAATGATCGGTCAATCCAATATGGCCGGGAAGGGAATACCCCAAGGAGCTGAATAAGATCTTTCATGAGATCGCCGCCGAGCTGCCCCGTTGCGGGGCGGTTTCCGCTGAAGGGCTTACCCTGAAGCCCGACGGTCTGCATTTTGATTCCAGATCTTGCCGGATCTTCGGCAGCCGGTATTTTCAGGAATACCTGAAATTAATAAAAAAGTGAGACGCATTGCGTCTCACTTTATTCATCTTCCGGAGGAATCTCCCGTGCCATGGCATGATTGCTGTACCGGGGATCCTCGCTGACCTCCCGGATCACCTTGATGAAGGGCGGGAAGCTAAATTCTTCGTTTTCTTCCTTTAATTCAACCTCCATTACCGCCTGCTTGGTCCAGAAGGGGTAAATATCGATCTCGAAGATATGGTTGCCGTAGGGCAGGCAATAGCGGGTCTTGCGGATGGTCTGGCGGCGGGGATCCCGGGCTGCCAGCCGGCGTTCATACTCCTCTTCGGTCAGCTCCCGCTCGATCTCGATGCGGCGAAGGGTGGAAACGCTGCGCTTGGCGGTCTCCACATAGGAAACCGTGCCCCGTTCCTCTGTACGGCGCACCCGAAGGGACCCCTCTGCGGTGGGCAGATAGGTCTGGCATATTTCTTTTACCCTGCATAGCGTGCTCAGATTTAAGAGATCAGGACGCTGGATCAGGTATTTACGTTCAATCTCGTAGGGGGGCATGATGCTTCACCTCACTATAATTATAAATGGAAAAATTGAAAAATGCAAGACTATTTGACAATACTTTTTAAGGATGATATCATAATAACAGGAAAGGGGGGTATCCTATGAAGCAAATGAAGATTCCTGCGGGGGTCGCCGCCGTTTTGGAGCGGCTGGAGCTTGCCGGCCGGGAGGGCTATTTGGTGGGCGGCTGTGTGCGGGATCATGTGATGGGCTGTACTCCTCACGATTATGATGTGACCACCTCTGCCTTGCCGGAGGAGACTCTGGCCATCTTCCGGGGGGATCGGGTCATCGAGACCGGTCTGCAGCATGGAACGGTGACGGTACTGACCGCCGATGGCCCGGTAGAGGTCACCACCTACCGGCAGGACGGAACCTATTCCGATCACCGCCATCCGGATGGGGTCACCTTTACCCGCTCTTTGCGGGAGGATCTGGCCCGCCGGGACTTCACCATGAACGCCATGGCCATGGGGCGCAGCGGCGCTTTGGAGGATCCCTTCGGCGGCCGAGAGGATATTCAAAGAGGGCTGATCCGCTGCGTGGGAGAGGCAGACCGCCGCTTTGAGGAGGATGCCCTGCGGATCTTGCGGGGGCTGCGGTTTGCCGCCCGGCTGGGTTTTGCTCTGGAAGAGGAGACCGCTGCAGCCATGGATCGGAAAAAGGAACTGCTGAATACCATCGCCCGGGAGCGGGTGTTTAGCGAGCTTTGCGGGCTGCTGCAGGGCGTCTATGCCCCGGAGATCCTGGCGCAATACCGGGCGGTGGTGCAAAGCACCCTGCCGGAACTGGATCTGAGCCGCTGCGAGCTATTGAAAGCTCTACCGCCGGAGCCCGCCCTGCGATTAGCCGCTCTGCTGCAACGGGAGCAGGCTCCGGGGCTGTTGACCCGGCTGAAGGTCTCTAATGAGTTTCGCCGTACCGTTCTGATGCTGGTGGAGGAGCGGGAGCAGCTCTGTCCCCCGGAGCGAAAGGCGGTACGCCGCCGGTGCGCGGCGCTGGGGGCCGAGAATTTCCTTCTTCTTTGCCGCTATCAGCAGAACGAAAGGGCCCGGCAGATCGCCGAAGCCCTGATCCGGGAAAAAGCCTGTCTTTCCATCGGGGATCTGGCAGTCAATGGCCGGGATCTGATGGGGCTGGGGCTCCGGGGCGCAGCCATCGGCCGGGCGCTGGAGCAGCTGCTGGAGCAGGTAACAGAAGAAAATATTCCCAATGAAAAGGAAGCATTATTGCAGTATTTAAAGCAATGAAAAGAACATTTACCACCACCATGCCCGATCGGGCAGGGGCATTTTTAAAGGCCAATGAATGTATCTCTCGGCTGGGGCTGAACATTACCCGGGTCAGCTATAATAAAGCGGTGGATACCCATATGCTGTTCCTGGAGGTGGAAGGGGAGGAGCCCCTTCTGGATGAGGCGGAGCAGCAGCTGGCCGGGATCGGGTATCTTCATAGCCGGGAGCCTGTCGGCAGTGTGCTGCTACTGGAATTTCAGCTGAAGGACGAGCCGGGCACCCTCCATCCGGTGCTGCGCCTCATCGAACACTGCCATTTTAATATCTCCTATATCAGCTCTCAGGAGGACGGCAGCGGGATCCAGCGTTTCAAGATGGGTCTCTTTGTGGAAAACGGCCGGGAGGTCTCCGCGTTCATGCGGCAGGCAGCCATGCTCTGCCCGGTGAAGGTCATCGATTACGATAAGAGCGAAAAAGTGCTGGATAATACCGTTTTTTACCTGAATTTTGCCCATGAGATCAGCGAAAAAATGGGGCTTTCCGATGAAGAAAAGGCCGAATTAATCATCCAATCCAACCGGATCATGCAGATGCTGGATGAACGCAACAGCCCTGCCTATAAGACCTTTGACTATATCCGGCAGATCGCCGGGTATATCCAGCGCTATAAGGGCGAAAATTTCAACCCTCGCATTACTCATGAGGGGAATATCACCCTCATTGAGCCTCCCTGCGGCAGTAACCTTTGCGTGCTGGAGCTGGGGGAACTGCTGCTGTGCTTTGATTGCGGCTTTGCCTGCTACCGGCAGGAGCAGCTGGCGGTGCTGCGAGCAGAGTTCCCCGGTTTTGACCGCCGTAAAAAGGTGCTGGCCCTGACCCATCCGGATGTGGATCATTGCGGCTGCACCGAGCTTTTTGATGAGGTGTATCTCAGCCATCGCAGTTGGGAGGATTTTCAAAGGGAGCTGGCCGGGCAGCCTGCCTATCGGGAGGAAAATCCCCTCCACGCTCCCTATGGGGTGATCAGCAAGCTGCTTTCCGGCTATCGGCCGCCCAAAACAGAAGGCTTTCATCTTTTGGGCAAGGCATCCGGCAAAGAGCTGCTGGAGCGGCTGGAGGATTGGCAGATCGGCGGCCTCTGTTTTGAGGTCTATGAAGGCTTGGGCGGTCATGTGAAGGGGGAAACGGTATATCTGGAGCGGCAGCAGCGGCTGGTGTTTACCGGAGATATCTTTGTGAATATCAAGGGCTTTACCAAGGAGCAGGCTCGCTTTAATCGGCTGGCGCCCTATCTCATGACCTCGGTGGATTCCGATCCCGCCATCGCTAAAGCAGAGCGGGAGGCCATCTTTCACTTGCTGGATCCCGGGGAATGGAGGATCATCGGTGCCCACGGCAGTATATACCATTATAAAAGCCAATAGATTCAAAAAGAATCTATTGGCTTTAATAGTTTACACGATTTTGATATACTCGATCACCTGAGGTTCTTCCGGCATATCCATAAAGTTGGTGGCAACGGCGGCGATCTTATCCACCTCTTCGATGCCCTCTACCACCTTACCAAAGGCGGCGTAGTTGCCGTCCAGGAAGAAGCCGTCGGCGTGCATGATAAAGAACTGGCTGCTGGCGGAATTGGGATCCTGCGCCCGTGCCATGGAGATGACGCCCCGCTCGTGGCGGATGGGGTTATCAAAGCCGTTAGCGGCAAATTCACCGGGAATGTTTTCCTCGCTGCCGCCCATGCCGTTGCCCAAGGGGTCACCGCCTTGGATCATAAAGCCGCTGATCACCCGATGGAAGGTCAGGCCATCATAGAAGCCTTCCTTGGCCAGCTTTTCAAAGTTGGCTACTGTTTTGGGGGCTTTATCAGGGTAAAGCTCCAGCTTGATGGTACCGCTGTTTTTGATTTTAATTTCTACCATTTGTATTATTTCTCCTTTTTATAATGCTTTGTTAAATAAATAGACTCCCGACAAAGGTGATGGCGCAAAGGATGCAGTAAACGATCATGCCGGGGTTGCACCAAGCGAGCTTAAACTGGGTGGAAAGGGTGAGCCAACGATCGCCGGTCTTTTGAAGGCCCAGATTTTTTACCTTGCGGATCAGCAGGATGATACCGCAGGCCACCAGAAGGGTCATGGCCCAGTTATAGATATCACTCACCACATCCCAAGGATTGATGGAGGTGGGGGCGCTGGCCAGATCCGAGGACATCTTCAGGATGAAGTCCGCAACGATGGAGCCGGTGAAATTGATGATCATATGCATCAGGATGGTGTGCAGGATATTGCCGGTCTTAACATAAATGTAGCTGAATACCATTCCCAGGAAGGTGGCATAGAAGAATTGATAGAGGTTGCCGTGGAGCAGCCCGAAGATCAGGCCGCCGGTGACCACTGCCAGAGTCTCACTGTAGGGCAAAAGGCGATCCAGCACCAGCTTGCGGCACATCAGCTCTTCTACGATGGGGGCCAGGATCACCACAACGATCAGGTTCATCAAAGGAGAGGATTCAGTGATCTGCTGATCGATGGCATTGGTGATCTCGGTGCCCCGGAGGGCCTCCATACCGGTCATCACAATGCTGGCCAGATAGGAGCCGGCGATCATGGCAAAAAAGCTGACTGCCAGAAAGGTGATCCAGCCCTCATAGCCCAGTTTGCGTTTTTCGGGCCGCTTTTTGGGCATCCCCTTCAGTATTCCCGCAAAGATGGGGAAGCCAATCAGGTAGCCCGGCACGATCTGCAGGATCCAGGTCATGGCCGGGTGCTCGTAGTAGGCGGGGAAGAACCCTGCCACTACATAGGCAATGGCATAGCTGATCAGGGTGGTGAGCACCATGTATACGGTAAAGGCGATGCCGATGCGGCTCAGATTGCTGCGCTCGCCCTTTTTGTAATAATCATTCTGCTCCGGGGGCAGATAAAAGTTTTCAAATGGTTGTTGCTCCAAGGGAACACCTCCTTTAGGTTTATTTTAGCATATCTTGTGTTGTTTTTCAAGGAAACCGGCAGGATTTTACAAACAATTAAAAACCAAGAGAGTGGCTGGGCCACTCTCTTGCGTTCTGATTATTCAATCGGCTTCAGGTGCCAGATGTTTTCGGCGTATTCGGTCACCGCACGGTCGGAGGCAAAGATGCCAGCCTTGGCGATGTTGACCAAAGACATTCCGTTCCATTTCAGGGTGTCGCCGTAGACCTCGTTGATCTTGGTCTGGGCGGCCTTATAGGCATTGAAATCGGCCAGAACCATATAGGGATCGGGCCCGATCAGGTAGCGTACAATAGATTCGAAGCTCTTGCCACCGATGCCGTCCTTCAGGATGGAATCCAGCAAATCCCGCATATAGGGATCGTTGCGGTAGATCTGGTCGGGGTGGTAGCCCTCGGCCTTCCACTTGTTGACCTCGGGGGTGGTGAGACCGAAGAGGAACATATTATCGTCCCCCACCTGCTCATGGATCTCCACATTTGCGCCGTCCAGGGTACCGATGGTCAGGGCGCCGTTGATCATGAACTTCATGTTACCGGTACCGCTGGCCTCCTTGCCTGCTAGAGAGATCTGCTCGCTGACCTCGGCGGCGGGCATCAGGATCTCAGCCAGAGATACCTTATAATCGGCCAGGAATACTACTTTCAGCATATCGCCTACCGCAGGATCATTGTTGATCATATCGCCGAGGGCGCAGATGAAGCGGATGATCTCCTTGGCCATGATATAACCGGCAGAGGCCTTGGCACCGAAGATGAAGGTATGGGGCTGGATCTTCAGGCCGTCGTTCTTGATGCGGCGGTAGAGATCGTAGATGTGCAGGGCGCAGAGCAGCTGGCGCTTATACTCATGCAGACGCTTGGCTTGCACGTCGAAGATGGAATCGGGGCTCACTTTGATGCCGCAGGAATTTTCGATATATTTGGCAAGGCGCAGCTTGTTGGCCCGCTTGATCTCTGTCAGACGATGCAGAACAGAGGCGTCGTCCTTATACTGCAGCAGCTTTTCCAGCTCGGCACCGTTCTTCACAAATCCGTCGCCGATCAGCTCCTTCAGCAGGGCGGTCAGGCCGGGGTTGGATTCGCAGAGCCAGCGGCGATGCACGATGCCGTTGGTCACGTTGGTCAGCTTGCCGGGCATGATATCGTGGTAATCCTTAAAGAGATCGGCTTTCAGGATCTCGCTGTGCAGGGCAGAAACGCCGTTTACACTGTAGCAACAGGCAACACAGAGGTTTGCCATCCGCACCATCCCATCGCCGATGATGGCCATTTTATCGATGACCGGGCGCTTTTCGGGATAATTTTTATAGATATCCTCGCAGAAGCGGCGGTTGATCTCCTTCACAATGGTGTAGATCCGGGGCAGCCGGCCGGAAAAGAGGCCGATGGACCATTTTTCCAGGGCTTCGCTCATGACGGTGTGGTTGGTGTAGGCCAGGGTAGCGCAGGTGATCTTCCAGGCAGCATCCCAGGAATAGCCGTGATCGTCCATCAAAAGACGCATCAGCTCGGGTACGCAGAGGGCCGGGTGGGTGTCGTTGATGTGCACCACCACCTTATCGGCCAGATTATCCAGGGTGCCGTAGTTTTTCAGATGATCCTGCAGAATGTTCTGCAGAGAGGCGGAAACGAAGAAATACTGCTGGCGCAGCCGCAGATTTTTTCCTTCATCGTGGTCATCGGCGGGGTAAAGTACCCGGGAGATGGCCTCAGCCTTAGCATCCCCCTCGCAGCTCTTGAGGTATTCACCCCGGGAGAAGAGGGACATATCGAAGTTTTCCAGGCTCTTGGCGCCCCAGAGGCGCAGCTTATTGACGATCTTGGAATCGTGGCCGGAGATCATCAGATCATAGGGCACCGCCAGAACCTTATAGTAATCCTTATGAACGGTTTTCAGGCCGTCGTTGCTCCAAAGCTCTTCTACGGAGCCGTCGAAGTGGATCTCCTGGGCTTCATCGGGGCGGGGAACCAGCCAGCCGCCGCCCAGCTCCAGCCAGTTATCGGGGAACTCCATCTGCCAGCCATCGATGATGACTTGCTTGAAGATGCCGAACTCATAGCGGATGGAAAAACCGGTAGCGGGGTAGTTGCAGGCGGTCAGGGAATCCAGATAGCAGGCAGCCAGGCGGCCCAAGCCACCGTTGCCGAGGCCGGCATCCGGTTCCATTTCATAGAGGGTCTCCAGATCTACGTTCATCTCCTTGAGAACAGCCCGTACATCCTCCTCCATGCCTAAATTGTAAAGATTGTTTTTCAGGGAGCGGCCGATCAGGAACTCCATGGACATATAGTAGACCTTTTTGGCCTCCTGACGCTTGATCTCCTTGGATGCGGTGCGGCGGCGCTTGCTCAGCTCGGCCAGGGTCATGGCCACGACGCTCTCGTACATCTGCCGAGTGGTGGCATCCTCAGCGTCGCAGGCAAACTTGGCTGCGACCATCGATTGCAGTCTTTCTTTGATCTCGTTTTGGGTCATTTATATTTCTCCTTATTAAGTTGTCTTTAAATTATTTTTAGCAAGATACAGTATATAATACCAAATTATCGCTCTTCTGTCAAGGAAAAGGCGAAAAAAGGAAAACCAGACCGCTCGTGCGGTCTGGTTTATTTAGTGGATGATCGGTTCAAAATTGCCTGTCTGAAGGGCCCGGATGTACTCTTCCACCGTTTGGATGGCGGTAGAGGTGAGGATCCCGCCACCGGCCACATCCTCCGGAAGGTGGGCGTCGGAGCCGGAGGTCACCGGCTTGCCGTATTTCTTGGCCAGCGCTACGGTGCGCTGGGTGTAATTTTCGTGGCGGGGGTTGGAGTTGTAGCCCTCTACCGCATCGACAAAATCAAAGGTGGGGTGGCATTTTTCGTCCCGATAGGGGTGGGCTTGTACCATATAAACGCCATGGGCTTTGGCGTAAGCATACAGCTCCTCCACCGTGAGATCCAGCAGATCGGGGCGGGCTAAAAACTCCAGGGTGAAGCCGTATAGCAGATAGTGATTGGGGGTGGTGTTCAGGCTGATCTCGGTGCCGCATAGGATGTGCATCCCGGTGCCTTCGGCAGCCGCTTTGGCGGCTTCATAGCCCCGGAACTGGATGCCCAGATGGGAAATAAGGTCGGGGGAGCCCCAATGCTCAATGGTATTTTTGGAAAAATGGTCGGTGACGATGAGGGTGGTATAGCCTTTGGCGCGGTACTGCTCCACCATCTCGGCGGCGGTTAGGCGGGCGCAACGGCTGACCTCGGAAACGTGTAAATGGGTTTCGGTTTTGAACATGGGGTGCCTCCTTGGGTTTTGATGCTCTTATTATACCATCCTTCCGACATTCTGGCAACGAATTTTTGAATGATATTATACATGATGTTCCTCATGTTTGTAAAGAAAAAACAGACCGCAGGTGCGGTCTGTTTTCGGATCAAAGTTCGCTATAGAGTTTCTGATAAGCAACCACGCTGGGGCCCCAGCTATAGTCGCCTGCCATGGCGTTTCGTCTGGCGGTATCAAAGTGCTTCTTTTCGGCGAAAAGGCCGGTGGCGCGCCAAAGGGCGTTGGAGAATTCCTCGGCATTGAAGGTCTGGAAGGTCAGGCCTCTGCCGGTGCCGTTCTCGGTGTTATAGGGAAGCACGGTATCGGCCAAGCCGCCGGTGGTATGCACGATGGGCAGGGTGCCGTAACGCATGGCGATCATCTGGGCCAGGCCGCAGGGCTCAAACTCGCTGGGCATCATAAAGAAGTCGCAGCCGGCGTAGATCCGCTGGGCCAGGCTGCCGTCGAAGGCCAGGATCACCCGCAGATTTTCCGGGTGCCGCCCGGCGGCCTCCCGCAGGAACTGCTCGTATTTGGCGTCGCCGGTTCCCAGAATGATGACCTGCACCTGCTGGCTCATCAGCCAATCCAGCTTGGCGGCCACCAGATCCATTCCCTTCTGATGGGTCAGGCGGGTCACCATCCCGAAGAGGGGAACCTCATCGGTAACAGGAAGATTCAGCTCCTCCTGCAGCGCATTTTTATTCTTGACCTTCAGCTCCAGGGTCTCTGCGGTGTAGTTCTGGGCAATGCGGGGATCTGTCTCGGGATCAAAGAGATCGGTATCAATGCCGTTGACAATGCCGGAGACCTTCCAGCTTCTCTGCTGCAGGATGTTATCCAGCCCACAGGATTTGGGCGGGGTCATGATCTCCTTGGCGTAGGTCTCGGAAACGGTGGTCACCCGGTTGGAGCACTCGATGGCTCCCTTCATCAGGTTGATGCAATCGCCGTAGTAGAGGATAGGCTTGACCTCCTCGCCGAAGCCGAATACGTTGCCCAGCTGATAGGGGTCATACTTGCCCTGAAACTCGATATTGTGGATGGTAAAGACTGTTTTGATCCTCTCATAGCCGGGGCGGCTGCGGAACTGAGTGTCCAGCAGCACCGGCACCAGAGCGGTATGCCAATCGTTGCAATGAACCACCTCCGGGAAAAAGCTGATATAAGGCAGGCTTTCCAGAATGGCCCGGGAGAAGAAGGCGAAACGCTCGCCGTCGTCAAACTCGCCGTAGGTCTGGGGACGGTTGAAATAGTATTCATTATCCAGCAGATAATAGGTTACACCGTCCACATTGGCTTCAAAGATACCGCAGTACTGGCGGCGCCAGGCGTTATTGAAATAGAAGCTGGTGAGGAGGGTGCATTGTTCCTTCAGCGGAGCGGCGATGGCGCTATAGTAGGGCATGATCACCCGAACATCGTCTCCGGCCCGGCAGAGCGCCTTGGGCAGAGCACCGGCCACATCGCCCAACCCCCCTACCTTAATAAAGGGGGCGGCTTCACTTGCAGCATATAATATCTTCATTTTTATACCTTCTTACCTTTTCCGATCACAAAGGGCAGCGCAGCAGTTCCCTGCATCTCGCAATCCTCGCTCACGGTCACATTTTTATCGGTGATGGTGCGGCTCACCTTGGCGTTTTTGCCCACCACACTTCTCTGCATCAGGATGGAATCCTCCACCACAGCCCCTTCCTCCACGGTAACGCCGCGGAAGATCACCGAGTTCTTCACGGTACCCTTGATGGTGCAGCCGTCTGCGATGAGGCTGTTTTCTACAATGGCGTGGTAATCATAAAGGGTGGGAACAGAGTCCTTGACCTTGGTATAGACCGGCCGCTCGGCGGCAAAGAGATCCATTTTAGCCTTCGGATCCAGCATATCCATGCTGGCGGCATAATATTCTTCTACGGTGCGGATAATGCGTGCGTAGCCATTATGCTCATAGCCGCAGATCTTGCGGGTGGGCAGATTTTTCTGGATCAGCTCCCGGTTCATGTTGGTGTAGTCGTTGTTGTCTGCTTCCTCCAGGAATTCCATCAGGTCCTTTTTGCTCATGACATAAGCGCCGATGGCAAAATTACCCACTTCTCTTGTGCCGGACTGCTTGTAGGTAATACTTTCGATGCGGCCGTCGGCCATGGAATGGACCATCATTTCGCCGGCACCGGCCGGGATCCTGCTGTAGGCAACGGTCAGATAAGCATCGTTTTTCAGATGCTCCTCCATCATGGCCTCCAGATCAATGTTGGCCACCGTGCCGCCGAAGGCCATCACCACCAGCTCATGGTTCAGGCCGGCAATAAAGCCCTTCACCGCCCGCAGAGCGTCCAGGCGGCCCCGGGTGGCGGTGGTGTGCTCCGGCCGGGAAAGGGGGGTCAGCAGCATGATGCCGCCCTTGCGGCGGTTGAGATCCCAATCCTCACCGCTGCCTAAATGATCCAGCAGGGAGCCGTAGTTTTCTTTGCAGATCACGCCGATATCGCTAATGCCGGCGTTGACCATACCGGAAAGGGCAAAGTCGATGGTGCGGTATCTGCCTGCATAGGGCAGGGCAGCCGGGGTGCGGGATTGGATCAGTTCATTTTTGGGGGTATTTTCACTATAGTGATCGCAAAAAATAATACCTAATGCGTTCATATTACTCGCCCTCCTTCACGGTGTTGGGTTTGATCATTTCCTTGGGGCGTACCACTTGGCCGGCCTTCACAACAGCACCGGAGCCGATGACGGCGATACCCCACTCCCCGTCGTGGTAGTGCTCGGGCTCGGCGCCGATCACAGCACCGTCCTCGATGACAGCATCGTTGGCGATGATGGCGTATTTGATGGTGCAGTTCTTACCGATCTTGGCACCCTGCATCACAACGGCGGAGTTCAGGGAGGTGCCTTCCTCGATGGAAACACCATTGAAGAGCACGCTGTACCACAGGCTGCAGCCATTCAGGGTGCAGTTTTCCGTGACCATAGACTCGCCGATCTGCACATTCTTGCCGATGTACTGGGGCATCAGGTTATGGTCGTGGCGGGCATAGATCCGCCAGTCGGGGTCGGACATATTGAGGGGGATCTTGGGATTCAGCAGATCCATATTGGCCTCCCAGAGGCTTTCGATGGTGCCTACATCCTTCCAGTAGCCCTCAAAGGGATAGGCAAACATCCGCTCGCCGGCGTTCAGCATCTTGGGCAGAACATCCTTGCCGAAGTCCTTGGAACTGTTGGGATCCGCTTCGTCCTCGATCAGATACTTCCGCAGCTTTTCCCAGGTGAACACATAGATGCCCATGGAGGCACGGTCACTCTTGGGATGGGGAGGCTTCTCTTCAAATTCATAGATGCAATCGTCATCGTGGGCGTTGATGATGCCGAAGCGGCTGGCTTCTTCGATAGGCACCTGCAGGGTGGCGATGGTGGCATCGGCATTCTTTTCCTTGTGGAAGGCCAGCATCTTGCTGTAGTCCATTTTGTAAACATGGTCGCCGGAAAGGATCAGTACATATTCAGGGTTGTACTTTTCGATAAACTCAATGTTCTGATAAATAGCGTTGGCCGTACCGGCATACCATTCGCCGGTGGAGCCGGAAACATAGGGGGGCAGGATATGTACCCCGCCGTTCATCCGGTCCAGATCCCAGGGCTGGCCGTTGCCGATGTAACTGTGCAACTCCAGGGGACGGTACTGGGTGAGCACACCAACGGTATCGATACCGGAATTGGTGCAGTTGGATAAGGGAAAATCGATGATGCGGTATTTACCGCCGAAGGGAACGGCAGGCTTTGCCATCTCCTGGGTGAGTACATAAAGGCGGCTGCCCTGACCGCCTGCCAGCAGCATGGCCAGCATTTCTTTTCTTTTCATGGGTTTCTCCTTTCTAGGGATACCATTATTATTCTATATCCTTATTATAATACAACTGACGGCAAAAGGAACAGTAAATTTTGCCGAAACCCTAAAAATCCATTAATTGCATAAAAACAGGCTCATTATTTTAGTTATTTTTAACAAAATTAGAAAATTGCAGTCGTTAAAATTGGCGGTTTCGCTAAAGTTTTTCCGTTTCCCTCTTGACAACGGCGGGAAAATGCATAATATTATATGTATGGTTTTATTTAATAGCAGAGAAATTGAATACAAACGGCCCTTCGGTGCGGTCCGCGCCGGTGAGCCTCTTTTTATGAAGGTAGTCTTGCAGGATGAGCCTGCCTGCATCCGGATCCGGGCGGTGTTCCGCTATGAGACCGGGGAGGCAGAGGCCGGCTGGCTGGAGCAGGAGGGGGATACCCAGTGCTTTTCCGGTATTCTGCGGCTGAATACGGTGGGGCTGTGCTTTTACCGCTTTGAGGCGGAAAAGACCGATGGAACCTTTATGTTCATTGGCACCCCCGATGGGGTGCGGGCCATGGCGGCGGATTGGCTGCCGGAATGGCGGCTCACCGTTTATGAGCGAAATTTTGAGACCCCCGCAGAGCTGGCCGGCGGCGTGTGGTATCAGATCTTTCCCGATCGCTTTTGTAAGGGCAAAATGGCCCAGCCCCGCCCGGTGAAGGGCCCCCGGATCTACCATGAAAGCTGGGAGGAACGTCCCCTCTTTACGCAGGATCGCCCGGATTTTAAGGGCAACGACTTTTTCGGCGGCAATCTGGCGGGTATCCGGGAAAAGCTTCCTTATATGAAAGAATTAGGGGTGGATCTGATCTATCTGAACCCTATCTTCGAAAGCGGTGAAAACCATCGCTACAGCACCGCCGATTACGAGCAGGTCGATCCCCTTTTAGGGGAAAATGAAGATTTTGAGGCCCTCTGCCGGGAAGCGGAAGGCTATGGCATCCGCATCGTGCTGGATGGTGTTTTTTCCCATACCGGCGCCAATAGCCGCTATTTCAACCGGGAGGGGTTGTACCCCGGGGTGGGGGCCTATCAGAGCAAGGAGTCGCCCTATTATCATTGGTACCAGTTTATGGATTTTCCCGAAAAATATGACTGCTGGTGGGGATTCGACACCCTGCCCTGCGTGGATGAGCGTTCGGAGGATTTTCTGGATTATATTGCCGGCGAGCAGGGCATCGCCCGCCAATGGATGGAGCGGGGGGCCTACGGCTGGCGGCTGGATGTGGCGGATGAGCTGCCGGATGAATTTCTGGAGGCCTTCCGGAAACGGGTCAAAAACACCGCAAAAAACAGCATTATTATCGGCGAAGTGTGGGAAAATGCGGTGGAAAAGGTCAGCTACGGCGCCCGCCGCAAATTTTTGCTGGGCAACCAATGCGATACTGTGATGAATTACCCCTGGCTGGAGGCTATTGTGGCGCTGCTGAAGACCGGCGATACCGCCGCCTTCTATCGGGCGGTGATGGAGCTGCTGGAAAGCTATCCCCAGCCGGTGCTGCGGGTGCTGATGAATATCCTTTCCACCCACGATACCGCCCGGATCCTCAACCGCTTGGGCGCTGATTTTATCCCGCCTCGTGCCTTCCAGGCAGATAATTACTTGAATGAGGCCCAGCGCGCCAAGGGCGCCGAGCTGCTGAAAAAGGCGGCGCTGCTGCAATTTTCCCTGCCCGGGATCCCCTGTATCTTCTATGGGGACGAGATCGCCATGGAGGGCTACGGCGATCCCTATTGCCGGGGCACCTACCCTTGGGGCCATGGGGATCGGGAAATGCTGGCGTTTTATAAAAAGCTGGGCGCCGCCCGGCAGGCCCGCCGCAAGGATTTTGCCGGGGACTGTACCTTTGTTTCCTATGAGGCAAAACGCCTGATCTTCGATCGGGGCGGGGTGCGGGTGGCTATGAACTTCGGCCAGGTGCCCTTTTATGTGGAGGGCGAGCCGCTATTAACAGAAAAATACGAAAACCATATGCTTGCCCCCGGCGGCTACGGGTGGTTTTTAAAAAAATAAAACCGGACAAAACGTCCGGTTTTATTTTTTAGAATTATTCTAAAAAAAGTGTTGACAAACAGAAAAAGGTGTGCTATACTTTAGTCAGGATTTAGAATGGTTCTAAAAAATGGAGGTAAGAGGATGACCAAGCAACGTGCATTGATCTTGCGGTTGATCCGGGAGTCAAAGCGGCACATGACAGCCGATGAGATCTATCAGCTGGCAAAGGCCGAGATGCCGGGCATCGCTCTGGCCACGGTTTATAACAACCTGATCCATCTTTCGGAGATAGGGGAGATCAAAAAGCTCACCTTCCGGGATCGCACCGACCGTTATGATAAAAGCAGCATCCCGCATATTCATTTGGTGTGTGATGTCTGCGGCAAGGTCTGCGACCACCCCTCCGAGGGTCTGCAGCAGGAAATGGAGCAGCGGCTGGGCTTTCCCATCCATGAATATGAGCTGGCCATCCATTACACCTGCGAAAACTGTCAATAATTTTTTAAGATAAAAGGAGAACAACCATGGAACTGAAAGGATCTAAGACCGAAAAGAATTTGATGACCGCCTTTGCCGGCGAGAGCCAGGCCAGAAACAAGTATACTTACTTTGCTTCCGTTGCCAAGAAGGAGGGCTATGAGCAGATCGCTGCCATCTTCCAGAAGACTGCTGACAATGAGAAGGAGCACGCCAAGATGTGGTTCAAGGCGCTGGGCGAGCTGGGTGATACCGCTGCTAATCTGCTGGCTGCCGCCGAGGGCGAGAACTATGAGTGGACCGATATGTACGATACCTTTGCCAAGGAGGCCGAGGAAGAGGGCTTCACCAAGCTGGCATATCAGTTCCGCGCTGTAGCCGCCATCGAAAAGACCCATGAGGAGCGCTACCGTGCCCTGCTCTCCAACGTTGAGATGCAGAAGGTATTCGAGAAGAGCGAAGAGACCATGTGGGAATGCCGCAACTGCGGTCACCTGGTGATGGGCAAGAAGGCTCCCGAGGTTTGCCCCGTCTGCGCACATCCCAAGAGCTACTTTGAGGTTCGTGCTGAGAATTATTAATGGTGCATGAGCCTTGAAAACGGGCCCTATTGCGCCGGGCACATACACCTTTGGGTCGCGCCGGCAAAATATGTTTCCGTTTTGAAGGCTCTGTTTGAAGAGAAGAAAAGAGGAAGAATTGCGAAATTCTTCCTCTTTTTTATACAGACTTTCTCAAACTTCGGCTCCCTCTGACGAGGGAGGCAGGGGGTTACTTTTCGAGATAGTATTCGATGGTATAGGGCTCTTCCTCGGCCGGCTGGAGGCGGAAGAGGCGGAGCTCGCCGGGGGCGAGGTGCATTGAGAAGCGGATGGCGTCCTCAAAGGAAAGATGCTGTTCGCCGTCCTCCTTGCTGACCTCAAAGATATGGGAGGGGTTTTTGAGTTGGAACTGGATATGGGCCTCTTTTTCGTAGTCCCGGTTGAGTACCATCAGGTACTGATTGCCGTATTCATCCTCGTGCTCCGAGATGGAGATGCGGGGCAGCAGGGGGCCTTCCACCAGCTCGCTTTCCTCGATGGGGGTGCGGTAGCCGCCCATATCGGGATTTTCCGGCAGCATCGTCTCGTCGTGGATGACCCGCTTGCAGGTCAGCGCCATCAGGGTGTTGCCCAGCATATGAATCTCCCGGTTGAGCTTCTGCTGAGCCTCGAAATCTACGCCCGGGCCGCCGGTGGCGGGGTCGATGTAGCCATCGAATTCGGAGTAGCACTCCGCTGCCTTGATGCCGTGGAGGATCCCGGCATAGGCCATGGATCGGGTCATAGCGAAATCGTAGGTATAATAAATCTTATGGAAGTGGAAGCGGTGGGCCTGGTACCAGAACCAGAAGGGGATATTGCGCTGCTGGGCCTCCCGGCGCACCAGCTCCAGATCGATCCACATGGTGGAATTATCCAGCTGGCGGGCGGGGTCGTAGCAGGACCGGCCGATGGGGTAGTAATCGAAGGACATCTGCGCCGGGTCGATGATATCCAGATACTTCTGAATGTACGCGGTGTAGAGGGCCAGATCCCCCTCAAAGACCCGGCAGTAGTCCGGATTGGCTACAGTATAGGGCAGCATTTCCGGGCGCACCTTTTCGCAGTATTCGATCATGCGATGGGTCTCCTGCATATGCTCCTCCAGAATGGGCTCATCCCAGAGGCAAAGGGACTTGACGCATTTCCACGGCTCCAGATCACCGATCACGCCGGCATAGTCGTTGGTTTCGCAAAAAATATTTTTGTTCCCCATACCGCCGAATCGGTGCAGATCCTGAAACTGAACATTCCCGCCGAGGCTCTCGGCCGTCCGCACGATATCCATGGCCATCTCCGGGGGTGCCCAAAGGCAACCGATCAGGTTAAAGCCGGCATCAATGGAGGCCTGCACAGCGCGGCGGGTCTTGCGCAGGGTAAGATCACTGATTTTTCTGAATTTTGAATCCATGGGGCCGGCGCTGGCCACGCTGAGGATAAACTGATCCTGTTTCCATACCCGGTTGGGGTTGCCCAGCGGATGGCGGGCGAGTAATTTGTGTTTCATGGTGCTCCTCCTAACATTCAACGGTCTGATCGCCGTCTTTAATACAATAATGGGTCTTGACCCCCAGCTCCTCCATCCAGCCCCGTACAATAACGGTCTGGTAGATGTGGGTGTTGTAGCCTTTGCCCCGGTCGTTGTTATAGAGCCAATCGGGGGCGCACCAGAGGCAGGCTTCGGGGGCGATGGCTTCATAGACCTCACGCTCCACCCCATTCTGGCCGTGATGGGCCATCTGGCAGAGATCGCTTTTTAAGCGGTCTTTTTTGTTTTGGAGGAGCCGCCGGCCGCCCTCCACACCCAGATCCCCCAAAAAGAGGATGGACTTAGCCCCCAGCTGCATCTTAAAGACTACCGAGGAATTGTTGACAATGTTTTCCTTGACGGAAGTATCTACAGTTTGTAATATTTCAATGGTGCAACTACCGAATGTATAGATATCATCCATCGAAACGGTAACGATCTTCTCGGCAAAACGGGGGGAATAGCGGATGAAATCCCCCAGTGTCTTGGGTGCATCCTTTTCCTCCAGGCCGAGGTATTGCAGGGAGGGAAAATTGCAGTAGATGGCGTCAAATTCTACCGCCCCGGGATGCTTGTCCATCAGCTCGTTGAAGGCGTTCATGTGGTCGCTGTGGGCATGGGTGAAAAACCAGGCGTCCACATGGGGGACCTGCTGCCCGGTGATCTCCCGCAGCTTTTCCAGCAGATGCAGCGCGTCGCCGTAGTTTCCACCGTCGATGACCAGCAACTTGCCGGTCTCCTCTTCGATAATGAAGCTTTGCATCTGGGTATGGGTGGCATTTTTCAGCATATGTAATCGGTTCATCTTCATCACCTCAGCGATATCATACCACTTTTGTTTATTTTTTACAAGTAAAGAAGGCAATTTTTACTATATTTTACATAAATATATTATTGACAAATACAGAAAGGGTAGTATAATTGTATACAATCATACAGGAGGTACCGAAATGTTAGAATTATCCCAAGTCAGTCACTTATTAGAAGAAGAAACATATAAATATGCGCTGCAAGATGTTGCGGAGCCCAATCTGTACCGGGAGGTCTATAGCTACGGAAATATTCCCAAGGTCAGCTTTAACCACCGCCGGGTGCCCATCGGGATGCCGGAGGAGATCTGGATCACCGATACCTCCCTGCGGGACGGGATGCAGTCGGTGGAGCCCTATACGGTGGAGCAGATCGTGGAGATCTATAAGCTGCTCTCCAAGCTGGGCGGCCCCTACGGCATTATTCGGCAGACAGAATTTTTCGTCTATAGCGAAAAGGACCGGAAAGCCCTCCGGAAGTGCCAGGAACTGGGCCTTCGGTTCCCGGAGATCACCACCTGGATCCGGGCCAATAAAGAGGATTTCAAATTAGTAAAGGATCTGGGCATCCGGGAGACGGGGATCCTGGTCTCCTGCTCCGACTATCATATCTTTAAGAAATTAAAGATGACCCGTAAGCAGGCTATGGATACCTATCTGGCCGCCGTGGCGCAGGCCTTCGAGGCGGGGGTCATGCCCCGCTGCCATCTGGAGGACATCACCCGGGCAGATTTCTTCGGCTTTGTGGTTCCCTTTGTGAACGAGCTGATGAAGATGAGCCGGGATGCCAAGATCCCCGTGCGGATCCGTGCCTGCGATACCATGGGCTACGGTGTGCCTTATCCCGAGGTCACCCTGCCCCGCAGCGTCCCCGGCATCATCTACGGTCTGCAGCATTATTCCGATGTACCCAGCGAGCTGCTGGAGTGGCACGGCCATAACGATTTCTATTTAGCCGTTGCCAATGCCTCCACCGCCTGGCTTTACGGCGCGTCCTCTGTGAACTGCTCCCTCTTGGGCATCGGCGAGCGTACCGGCAATGTGCCGCTGGAGGCCATGGTGATGCAGTACGCCTCCCTGCGGGGCGCTCTGGATGGCATGGATACCACCGTCATCACCGAGATCGCCGAGTTCTTCAAGCGGGAGATCGGCTATCAGATCCCTGTGATGACCCCCTTTATCGGCGAAAACTTCAATGTAACCAAGGCCGGCATCCATGCCGACGGCCTTTTGAAGGACGAAGAGATCTATAATATTTTTGATACGAAGAAGATCCTTAATCGCCCCGCCTCGGTGCTGATCAGTAAGACCTCCGGTCTGGCCGGCATCGCCTACTGGATCAATGAGCACTACGGCCTGGAAGGGGAAGCCGCGGTAGGGAAAAAGGATCCGCTGGTGATCGCCATGAAGGAATGGGTGGATCATGAATATGAAAGCGGCCGCCAGACCGCCCTGACCCCCCATGAACTGGAGGCAAAATGGGAAGAACTGAAAGGAGCAACCGAATAAATGCTGGAACATAAGAATTATTCTCTGGCTGATCAGGTCTTTGAAAAGCTGGAAAACGATATCCTCAGCGGGCTGTACCCCCGGGGGGAATACCTCACCGAAATGCGGCTCTGCCAGGAACTGGGAGTCAGCCGTACACCCGTGCGGGAGGCGCTGCGCCGGCTCCAGCAGGAGCATATTTTAGAGGAGACCGGCAAGGGTCTCCGGGTTCTGGGCATCACCCGGGAGGATCTGCAGGATATTTTAGAGCTGCGGATCCGTACCGAAGGCCTGGCCGCCGCCCGCTGTGCCGAAAAGATCACCGATGAGCAGCTGGCAAAGCTGAAGGAGACCCTGGATCTGCAGGAATTCTACCTCTCCAAGCACGATTCCGATCATATCAAAGGGATGGATAGCCAATTCCATGAGTTGATCTACCGCTACTCCGGCAGTACAGTGATCCACGACACCCTCACTCCGCTTCATAAAAAGGCGCAGCGCTACCGCAAGCGCTCGGTGGAGAATAACAGCCGTGCCGTGGCTTCGGTGGAGGAGCATCGGGCTATTTATGAGGCCATCGCCGCCCGGGATCCCGAGGCTGCCGCCGCCGCAATTTTAAAACATACAGAGAATGCAAAAAATCATATTATGAAAGGCTAAAAAAATGGGACTTACAATTGCGCAAAAAATCATTCAAGACCATCTGATCAAGGGGGAAATGATCCCCGGCACCGAGATCGCCCTGCGGATCGACCAGACCCTCACGCAGGATGCCACCGGCACCATGGCATATCTGGAATTTGAGACCATGGGCATCGATCGGGTCCGCACCGAGCGGAGCGTGGCCTATATCGACCATAATACCCTCCAGTCCGGCTTTGAAAATGCCGACGACCACCGGTTCATCCAGTCCATTGCCAAAAAGCACGGCATCTATTTCTCCCGCCCCGGCAATGGTATCTGCCATCAGGTGCACCTGGAGCGGTTCGGCATCCCCGGCAAGACCCTCATCGGCTCCGATAGCCATACCCCCACCGGCGGCGGTATCGGGATGCTGGCCTTCGGCGCCGGCGGCCTGGATGTGGCCGTGGCCATGGGCGGCGGTGCCTACTATATCACCATGCCTAAGATGATCAAGGTCAACCTTACCGGCAAGCTGCGGGATTTTGTCACCGCCAAGGATGTCAGCCTGGAGATCTTAAGGATCCTCTCCGTCAAGGGCGGCGTGGGCTATATCATCGAGTGGGGTGGCGAGGGCATCAAGAGCCTTTCTGTTCCCGAGCGTGCCACCATCACCAATATGGGCACCGAGCTGGGCGCCACCACCTCCATCTTCCCCTCCGATGAAGTTACCAAGGCCTTCCTGGAGGCAGAGGGCCGGGGCGAGGCTTACCGCCCCTTGGCCAGCGATGCAGATGCGGAATACGACCGTATCATCGATATCGATCTTTCGACCTTAGAGCCCATGATCGCCTGCCCCCACAGCCCCGATAACGTGGTGAAGGTCTCCTCCCTGAAGGGGACTAAGGTGGATCAGGTCTGCATCGGCTCCTGCACCAACTCCTCCCTGCTGGATATGCTGAAGGTGGCCGCCCTCTTAAAGGGCAAGACCATCTCCCCGGATGTGAGCCTTTCCATCTCTCCCGGCTCCAAGCAAGTATTGGCCATGCTGGCCGATTGCGGCGCTCTTTCCGATATCCTGGCCAGCGGCGCCCGGGTGCTGGAATGTGCCTGCGGCCCCTGCATCGGTATGGGCTTTTCTCCCAATTCCGGCGGTGTCAGCCTCCGTACCTTCAACCGCAACTTTGAAGGCCGCAGCGGTACTGCCGATGGCAAGGTGTACTTAGTTTCTCCCGAGACCGCGGTGGCTGCCGCCCTCACCGGCGAGATCACCGATCCCACTCTGCTGGGTGCCGCTCCCAAGGTGGAGATGCCCGCCCAATTCAAGATCGACGACAGCGCCATCATCCCGCCTGCCTCTCCCGAAGAAGCCAAGAAGCTGGAAATTCTCCGGGGCCCCAATATCAAGAAATTCCCCGATGCCAAGCCTCAGCAGGATACCCTTTCTGCCCAGTTGGTGCTGAAGGTGGGGGATAATATTACCACCGACCATATCATGCCCGCCGGTGCCAAGATCCTGCCCTACCGCTCCAATATTCCCTATCTTTCCCAGTTCTGCTTCGGGGTCTGCGATAAGACCTTCCCAGAGCGTGCCAAGGAAGCCGGGGAGAGCATTGTGGTGGGCGGCATGAACTACGGCCAGGGCTCCTCCCGGGAGCACGCTGCGCTGGTGCCTCTGTACTTAGGTGTTCGGGCAGTCATTACCAAGAGCTTTGCCCGGATCCATATTGCCAACCTGATCAATGCCGGTATCATGCCCCTCACCTTTGAAAATCCAGAGGATTACGATAGGATCGATCAGGGGGACAAGCTGACCGTTACCGACATTTACAGCGGCATGGAGACCGGCAAGATGACCCTGCTGGACGAGACCAAGGGAATCAAGATCCCCTTAGTCTGCAGCTTCACCGACCGCCAGATCGCAATTCTGAAAGCCGGAAGCCTTTTAGCATACACTAAAGAACAAGGAGAATAAGAAGATGGCTAAAATCCAAATGAAAACGCCCCTCGTTGAGATGGATGGCGATGAAATGACCAGAATTATCTGGAAAATGATCAAGGATATCCTGATCTGCCCCTATGTGGATCTGAAATCCGAGTATTACGATCTGGGCTTGCAGCACCGGAATGAGACCAACGATCAGGTGACCTTCGATTCCGCCTACGCCACCAAAAAGTACGGCGTTGCGGTGAAGTGCGCCACCATTACCCCCAATGCGGCCCGGATGACCGAGTATGACCTGAAGGAGATGTGGAAATCCCCCAACGGCACCATCCGTGCCATTCTGGACGGCACCGTCTTCCGTACTCCCATCATCGTCAAGGGCATCACCCCCTATATCCCCACCTGGACGAAACCCATCACCATCGCCCGCCATGCCTATGGCGATGTGTATAAGAATACCGAGATGCAGGTGCCTGCCGATGCCAAATGCGAGCTGGTCTGTACCGATAAGGACGGGAATGAGACCCGCAGCCTGATCCATCAGTTCGGAGAATCCGGCGGTATCATTCAGGGGATGCATAATGTGAATGCCTCCATCGAAAGCTTCGCCAGAAGCTGCTTCAATTTTGCCCTGGATACCCATCAGGATATCTGGTTCGCCAGCAAGGATACCATCTCCAAGAAGTATGACCACCGCTTCAAGGATATCTTCCAGGAGATCTACGACGCCGAGTATAAGGAAAAATTCGAGGCCGCCGGCATCGAGTATTTCTATACCCTCATCGACGATGCTGTGGCACGGGTCATCCGCTCTGAGGGCGGCTATATTTGGGCCTGCAAGAACTACGACGGTGATGTGATGAGCGATATGGTGGCCACCGCCTATGGCTCCCTGGCCATGATGACCTCCGTTCTCGTTTCCCCCGATGGGGTGTATGAGTATGAGGCCGCCCACGGCACCGTTCAGCGCCACTATTATAAGCATCTGAAGGGGGAAAAGACCTCTACCAATAGCGTAGCCACCCTCTTTGCCTGGACCGGCGCCCTCCGTAAGCGGGGCGAGCTGGATGAGCTGCCCGAGTTGGTGCACTTTGCCGATTGCCTGGAAAAGGCCACCATCCAGACCATCGAGGAAGGGGTCATGACCGGCGACCTGGCCCTCCTTTCCACCCTGCCCAATAAGAAAAAGGTGGATACCGAGACCTTCCTGGTGGAGATCGATCAGCGCCTGAAGAATCTCTTGGCATAAGCAACATAAAGCCAAAAATAGTCCACATAAAGATAAATGAGTCCTTGGTTTTCAAGGACTCATTTTTTGTGTTTGTACCCTTCTCGCCTCCCTCTGACAAGAGAGAAAAATAAAAAATTTTTAAACCCCTTCGACAGTCTTCGCAGGATTTTGCAAAAGAGATGTGCTATAATGCCCCATGAGAAGGGGAAAGAGAAGGGGAGAGAAAGAGAGAGAGGAAGAGATAGAGAAAGAGAAAGATAAAAGAGAAAGAGAGAGAGAAAGAGTCAGATCCAGAGTTTTTTCTGCTGCAACGGCGGCAATTTTTCAACAGCCTGTTCAAAACCTCTCCTTGCTCAATCAGCGGCCCAGCGGATATTTCGGGCTCCTCTGGCCAGCAGCAGGTAAAGGGCTCCGGAGGCCACCGCCTGAATGGTGTTAAAGGGAATATAGGCCACCGGTGCGGAGAAGGCGGCGGCAGTACCGCTGCCGGAGAGCAGCGCCAGCACCACATCCGCCAGATAATAGCCGGCCACCGTGATCACGCCGGTGGCGCAGATCAGCAGATCCTGCAGGATGGCCTTTTTCGGCAGACGGATCAGCCCCTTGGCGGCCAGCACCATGGCCGCTTTGATCAGTACCGTGGGGATCACATAAACCGCATAGCCGGAGGTGAAATCTGCCAGCCCGGCGCCCAGCATCGCAGCAGGCAGAGCATAGGGCAGGGGCAGCATCAGCACTGCCAGATAGATCATGGAATCTCCCACATGGATGTACCCTCCTGCCCCAATGGGGAAGGAAAGGCGGGTGATTACCAGCACCAGCGCAGCCAGTAAGGCTGCGATCACTAAATGGGTCAATTTCGAACGTTTCATATGTATCAACTCCTTTTGCAGGTATTATAAAAGCAAACTGATAATATGAAAATATCCAGTTCAGAATAAAATGATATAACCAGATTAAAGCTGGATCTTGCAATATTTCATCATCTGGGCGGGGCTTTTTTTCATCACCCGCCGGAAGGCACGGCTGAAGCTCTGGGAGGATGCATAGCCCAGCGCCTCGCTGACCTCGGCGATGCTTTTGCCGTTCAGCAGGTATTCCAGCGCCTGCTGCATTTTCAGGTAGTCGGTGTGCTCCTTGAAGGTATGCCCTGTAAGAAGCCGGAACCGCTTGCTGATATGGGAGGGGGAATACCCTACCGCCTTGGCGACCTCCGTAAGGGTCATGGGCTGATCCCGGTGGCTTTCGGTGTAAAGGATCACCTTCTCCAGTAGGATCAGATCAGAGGAAAGAGGCGGCTTGCTTTGCGCCAGTTCCCGGCGGTATTGCTCGGTGAGGGTCAGCACCCGCATGATCATCGCCTGGCAGACCATATGGTGGGCCGGCGGTTTTTCCAGCGTTTCCCTGGCGCAGAATTCCATGGTCTGCCGGAGGGTCTCTGCCAGCTCCGGCGGGCAGGCGATGCGCTGCCAATCCTGAATGGCGGAAAATTGCTGCAGCACCGCAAAGGAGGCGGCGCTCTGCTCCAGCGGCAGCTCCGAGGCATAAAAATGGGCGTAGTACAGCCTGGCATGGCCTCCCGGCCCGCAATAAAGCTCATGGAGAATGCCGGGCGGGATCAGCAGGAAATCCCCCGCATTCAGTTCAATGGTCCGGTCGGAGAACCGGATCCGTACCCGCTCCCCCTCGGTGATCAGCAGAAGCTCGTGGTAATTGTGCCATTGCAGAGGGGTGTCTGTCTGCTTTCGGGTAAAGCGATCCACCACCTTGATGTGCTGATTTCTCAGGTTCTTTTCCTGAATGTAATCCATGGTACCACTCCCTTTTCTTCATTTTAAACAAAAAATGATACTTTTGCAAGGGAAGATGGGAAAATCTTTTTTTAAAAGAACAAATAATGGTACAAATACCCCCGCTTCTGTAATTGTTTGCACCATGGGGCTATGCTACAATTAGTCTCATGGAGGTGTATAACATTATGAAAAGAAAGATCATGCATATCACAGCGGCCATGATGGCCATCATCATGCTGCTCTCCGTATTCGGCCCCATGGCGTTTGCGGTCCCGGTGGAGGATCCCATGGACGCGGAGCTGAGCGGCGTGCCGTCGGTTTGGTTCCAGGAGCATCCCGAGTGGCAGGAGGTCTACGAACGCTCCTGGGAGATCCATAAAAAAATGATCAAGCAGATCGGCACTGGCTGTAACCCGGAGGGTACTTATTATGTGGATGAGGCATTCAATAATAATATCTTCATGTGGGATACCAGCTTTATGATGCTCTTTGATAAGTACGGCTATTATGAGTTCCCCACGCTGGAATCGCTGAATAACTTCTATTACAGCCAGCACGATGAAGAGGGGGAGGAATACGGTTTCATCTGCCGGGTCATCTCCCAGAGCACCGGCGCAGATGTATGGCCCAATGAAGTGGTGGACGGGTCGAATAAAGCCCTGGCCGCCATCAATCCGCCGCTCCTTTCGTGGGCAGAATGGGAGCAGTACCTGATCCATGGGGATGTTGCCCGCTTTTCCCAGATGATCGATGGCAAGACCGTTTTCGAGCGGCTTTGCAACTTCTTTGATTATATTGAAAATTCCCGACGCAAGGAGAATGGTCTCTATGGCGGCACCAACGGCTATGGCAATGGGCTGGATAATACCCCCAATCAGGATCACGAACAGCTTTCCTGGGGGGAGGAGGACGGTGCCCAGACCCAGAACGACCTTTCCATCCAGCAGGCGCAGAACGCTTATTACCTGGCGCTGATTGCCGCCGAAATGGGCAATACCGAAAAGGAAGCCTATTATCTGGCAAAGTATGCCGAACTTTCCGGGCTGATCAATGAGCTGCTTTGGGATGAGACCACCGGCATCTATTCCAATCTGGCAGAGGATGGGGTCACCAAGACCAATGTTTCCACCCCAACCAGCCTTTGGGCGATGCTGGCCGGCGTTGCCACCGAGGAGACCGCCGCGGCGATGATCCAAAACCACGCCCTGAATTCCGAAAAGCTCTACCGTCCCGGCGGACTTGCTTCGCTGGCATATGATTGGGACGGTGTCACCACCGCCTTTGTTCCCGAGGGGGATTACTGGCACGGCAGTGTTTGGGCGCCTACCTCCTATGCCTATATCAAGGGCTTGGAGAATTACGATCAGTATGATCTTGCCTTCCAGGAGGCGGTGCGCCACCTGAATCTGGTGACCGATGCTTATCCCTATGAAGGCACCCTTTACGAAAACTATTCCTCCGAGTATGATATCGAGGACACCGTGGACGGTCAGCGCCGCAAGGATTTTGTGGGCTGGACCGGCTGCCTCAGCATCGGCGTTATTATCGAAAATATCATCGGTGTTCATCCCGATGCGGCAGAGAATACTGTCGATTGGTATCCTTCCCTCACTGAAGGATACGGCATCGAGAACCTGCGCTTCGGCAGCAATCAGGTGGCATTGAGCGTTGCCGCCCGGGAAACGGCGGCGTCTGCCGTCACCTTTGCCGTGGATGCCAAAAAGGCATTCACCTTGAACGTACACCTGAACGGCAAGGACTATGAGCTGAAGGTTCCCGCCGGAAAGACCACCTATACCGTAGGTGAGGAAGCCGAAGGAAAAGGCGGTTACCTTGGGGTGCGTGTTCAGCCCTTGAGCGAGGTGGAGACTCCTCTGCCTGCGGATGCGCTGGATCTGGTGACCTTCACCAACACCCTCAACGAGAAGATCAACGACGGGATCCAATACCGCACCGACGGTAACGGTCTGCTCTATAATGTCAACTCTGTGGGCTATTATTGGGCAGGCTCCAAAAGTCACGATGAAAACCCTGTTACCCTTGCAGAGGATTCCCCCTTGGGCGGCTATCGGCTGGTCAAAGCTTCCGTGGAGGCCGGCGATGAGGGCTTTATGGCCATGGCCCCTGCCGACGGTACCTTAAAGACCCTGCGGCTGATCGTGGGCGTCTCCGGGGGGACCGCCGAGCTGAAGGCGGCCCTTTCCGATGCCTCCGATGCCGCCATCGATCTCCGGCTGGAGGATGGCTACTACGCCATCGACCTGCCCTACCGTGCCGACGGCAGCGGCCGCAGCCTGCTGGCGAAATGGGTCATCGATAATGATACCGCTAAAACCAATGCCAATGTTTCGCTGCTTGCTGTTGCTCTGCTGGAGGGCGGCGAGGAGCTGCCCGGCATCCCCACCGATGTGGCGGCGGAGAGCAGCGAGGGTAAGTTGAAGGTAACTGCTTCCCCCGCCTTTGGCGAGACCTATGATGCCTATGCCGTCTACTACGGCACGGAGCGCGCCGTGGTGGAGACTCTGCCGGCGCTGCTGGAGGTGGAGCTTTATGAGAACTACGAGGTGGCTGTTGCAGGCATCCGGAACGGCGTGGAGGGCGAAAAGGCGGTTGCCGCCTCTGCTTTCATCGAGCCTGCCGGCATCAACGATTATGCCCGGGCACTGGAGGATCTGGAGCAGACCCTGCCCGCCATTCTGGGGCTGAATTCCGAGACCGAAACGGTCGCCAACTATCAGATGGTGACCACCGGTGCGGTCTACGGCAGTACCATTACCTTTGAGACCGAAAACAATGATGCAGCCTACGGCGTGGCCGATAACGGCGCAGTGACCTTCCCGCCCTATGGTCACGCCCCGGTGCAGAGCAAGATCACCCTGACCGCCACCCGGGGCGGTGTTACCGCCCGGCGGGTGCTTTATACCAATGTTCAGCCGCTGGAGACCTTGGGCAACCGTGTGGTCAACCGCGGCGCTACCCATACCACTACCCTCTCTACTGTGGATCTTACCGCCATCGGCGGGCTGGATTGGGTTCAGCTGACCGACGGCACCAACTTCTCTCTTGCCAACATGGCGCAGAAAAAGGATGCCGAGATCATTACCAAGATCTATTGGGGCAATAACGGCCGCCAGCAGACCGTGACGGATCACTACTACAACTTCACCGCCACCGATGGCACAGCCGCTACCGTTGACCGATTTGCCCTTTCCACCCGTAACGCGGGCAGTTCTATCAATGTGGAGCTGGCAAGCGGCAGCGAAGCCCGCCGGGTGCGGGTCTATGCCGGCGGCTGGAAGTCCGATTATCGGGTGGAGCTGCTGATCAACGGGCAGGTGGCTTCTTTTGAGGATTGCAGTACAGGTACTGTGAACAAGAGCTCCGAAACCATCTTTGATTATCGGGCAAAGGAGACCGATGAGGTTCAGCTTCGGCTGACCTTAGTGGATCCCACCGCCCACGGTGCTACCAACGGCAGTGCCTATCTGGCAGCTGTGGCGGTGGAAAAATTGGACTACACCGCCGAAAACGCTGCTTCCGTTCAGGCACCCACAACCTTCTTGGAAGTGGATCTCACCGCCGAAGGAAGCTTGGATTGGGTCCAGCTCACCGGCTCTACCTATAAGCTGGCAGATATGGTGCAGAAAAAGGATGCGTCCGTGATCGCCGACCTTTATTGGGAGAACGGCGGCCGCCAGCAGACGGTGAAGGATACCTATTTCACCTTCTCCGCCACCGACGGCACCGGCGAGCCGGTGGATCGTTATGCCAACTCCACCCGCAATGTCAATACCGCCATCACCGCCAAGCTGACCGGCAGCAATGCCCCTCGGGTCGTCAAGGTCTACGCCGGCTCATGGAAGGCCGATTACCGGGTAGAACTGTGGATCGGCGGCGTGGTGCAGGCGGTGCAGTACGGTATCGGCAGCACTAGTCAGATCAGCGTGGTGCATACCTTTGCCTATCAGGCTGCTGAAACGGATGAGATCCTGATCAAGCTGGTGCTGGCGGATCCCACCGCCTACGGTGCTACCAACGGCAGTGCCATCCTTTCCGCCATCGCGGTCTCCGACCATGCTTACGGCGATTGGGAAGTGGTAACAGAGCCTACCCCCGAGGCCGAAGGCCTCCGCAAGCGTACCTGCGCCGATTGCGCCCAAGCAGAGGAGCAGACCCTGCCCAAGCTGTTGGGCACCCGCACCACCGAGCTGCAGGCGGTTATTGACCGTATCAGCAATATGGATACCAAGTGGTTTGAAGAGGAGCAGGTTGCCGCTTTGCAGGCGCAGGCAGAAGAACTTCAGGCCGGCATGGCAGAGATGAGCGATGCCGCTCTCTATGCGGCAGAAAAGCAGCTGCTCATCGCCGCAACCACCCTCTCCTATGAGACCTATCCTTCCGTCGCCGCCAAGGGCACCCTCCCCGCAGAGCCTGCATATTACCTCATCTCCACCCTGGAGGAGTACAATTATTGGGTAAGCGCTGTCAACGATGGCAGCTGGGGCAGCGGAAATGTGGCGCTGGGCGCAAGCCTGGATCTTTCTTCCGTTGCAACCTCTGTTAACGGCTTTACCGGCAGCTTCGACGGTCAGGGTCATACCCTCTCTGGGCTGAAGGCCGCCATGTTCAGTAGCTTTGCCGGTACCCTGAAAGATCTCACCTGCACCGGCTTTGCCCGCACCGGTACCGCTACCAAGCAGGCGGCGCTCATCGATGCCACCTGCGGCGATGCTGTTTTGCAGAATATTACTATGAAGGATTGCACCCTCAGCAATGGCTACGGCATCTCCGGCCTGCTGGTGGGTCAGCCCGGCGGTTCCCTTTCCTTCTATGATATCACGCTGGAACATTGCTCCGCCTCCTTTATCAATAGTTTCGGCGGCAAGGGCTTACTGCTGGGCGGCGGTGCGGATGGCTCCACCTGGTATGGGATCACCATGGATCGCATCCTGCTGAAGAGCTGTACGCTTACCTCCGCCGCCCAGACCCAAAGTTATCAGCGCACCGGTATGCTGGCGGGTGAGGTGACCTCCAATGGCTCCACCGCCATCCGCAATGTGCTGATGATCGATTGCAACGGCTCCGCTCCCATCAGCGAGGATAATTCGGTTTATTATGATGCCTCTCTCATCGCCTGCCGCTTGGGCAGCGGGGATACTATCAGCGGATGCTTGATTCTGGGCGGCAGCTTTGAGGGGATGGAAAACGTCAGCTCCGCCAACGTGAATAACCATGGTACTGTCTCCCGCTGCTATTGGAACGGAGAGACCGCTGTGCCCGATCTGAAGCAGGCAACGGCAGAAATGCTGGCAGATGGCTCCCTGGCCTACCTGCTCTCCCAGATCAGCGGCCAATGGACGGTGAAGAACGGCGAGACGGTACTGAAAGCACCAGAGGAGCAGCCCTCCTATCAGGTGACCTTCTCCTGGGGAGAGGATACCGCCCTTTGCTATACCGACTTTAGCGGTAAGCTGATCACCCTGCCGGAGACTTCCGCTGTGGTATGGATGCTGGAGGAGAGCCCGGAGACCGCTGTGTTCACCGAAAATACCGAGATCATCGGCCTGCTTCGGGGAGATGTCAACGGCAGCGGCGCAGTTGAGACTGCCGACGCCATTCTGGTATTACAGTATCTGGTGGGTAACAGCATGGATCTTAACCAAGCAGTTGCCGATTGTAATCAGGATGGCAGAGTATCTATCTTCGATGCAGTAACCCTGCTGCAAGGACTTTCTGAATAAAAATAATGGCTTCCTTTGGGAAGCCATTATTTTTCGTGGCATAAAAGCACGGTATATTTCGGATCGCTGTATTTTTCGATGAAGGCGCGGCTTTTTTGGGGATCGGAGCTGGAGCCGGTGGGAATTTTTTTAGTGAGGTTACGGCGGGTGTAGCATTCATCCCCGGCGATGACGGTGTTGCCGATCTCTACGATGCAGGAGCCGGGGGAGTGACCGCCGATGCAGACCATTTGGATGTTCGGAATGTTCGGAATCGGCGTGATTTTTTCCTCAAAAAGGGTGATTTTTGCATCGCTATTGAAGTATTTTTTGCCCTTTTCGTACTCTTTTTTCTGGATAAATACAGCGGCGTTTTCATAAAGCCCCGCCATCTCGATGTGGTCGTGGTGGGCGTGGGTGATGAGCAGGTGGGTGATGTCCTTCGGGGCCAGCCCCACCTCCCGGAGGGCCGCCACCGGCCCCCGGAAATCGGTCATCTCCCAGCCGGGCATGGTGGTGCAGCCGGTATCCACCAGAATGTTGAAGCTTTCGGCCTGGATCAGGTAAAAGGTAAAGGAAATGGGGAGATCCCGGTTGGGATCTCCCTCTATAAACGCCATGCTTTCCTTCATCCGGGAGTAGCCGTAGATCAATGGGGTGATCTTCATTTTACCATTTACTTCCAATTCAAACTTTCTTCATATTCGAAATGAATATAGTTGCCGTACTTTTCTTTGAGTTCAAAAACAATTTCATCGATATTTTCACAGTATTTATAGACATATAGCCTTAGCTTGCCGTGCCGGTCGATTTCTGCTGAATTAATCCAGCGTGCATCATAACGATCTTTATATTCTTTTTCAATTTTGGCGAGTACGGCTTCCAGCACTGCCGGGGGATAGGGCTCTTTGCTTTTTGTATATAGTGTATATGAAAATACGGATAGAATAACACAGAGTACTAATAGTATTGCACTGACAATTATCCAAACTTTGTTTTTTATAGTATTCATTTTAAAACCTCGAGTACATGCAATTAGTAGAGATGAATTGTCAAATCAAGTGCGGTACGGGCGATTTCGAACTTGGTTTCATATTCGAAATGTGTTTGAACAAACGAATCAGATAGTACAGCGTCTTTAAGGGTGTAGATGTAGAGAGGAGTTATATGGCAAACGGCTTCATTTACTTCCAATTTAAACTTTCTGCATATTCGAAATGAATATAGTCGCCGTACTTTTCTTTGAGTTCAGCCACGATTTCATCGATATTTTCGCAGTATTTATATACATTAATATAAAGTTTGCCGTCTCGGCCAATTCCGCCACCATTGCTCCAGCGTACGCCGAAGCGGTCTTTATCTTCTGCTCCGATCTGTGTGAGCACGGCTTCCAGTACTGCCGGGGGATAGGGCTCTTTGCTTTTTTTATATAATGTAATAGAGAATACGGATAGAACAACACAAAGTACTAATAGTATTGCACTGACAATTATCCAAACTTTGTTTTTTATAATATTCATTTTAAAACCTCGAGTACATGCAATTAGTAGAGATAAATTGTCGAATCAAGTGCGGTACGGGCGATTTCGAACTTGGTTACATAGGAGTAAGTTCCATCTCCACCGCTGATATTTCCCAGAATACAGTATTTTCCACCATATTCAACAAAAACAGCTCCGCCACTATCTCCTGCTAAAGCTTTTGCGCTGGTTCTAATCAGATTTGTTATTATTGCATCATCATAATGTGCTGTATAATTTGTATCCACCAAATATCCGTGAGAGTAAAAGGTTCTGGATCCGACCTTCATGATTAAAGAATTATAAGATACATTATTGGTTAATACATAGGAAGCGTCCAACGATACGACGTCTGAATCGTTGCCCATGTCATCGGAATAAGCTGTTATGTTGCTTAATGTGGTGCCTGATGTAGCATCATAAAAGGCAAAATCACTAGTTCCTTCATATCTATAATCGTATAAATTTCCAACCAAAGTTCCAGTTCGATATAATCTAGACATGGTCATTCCTACATGACCTGCAGTAGTAAATCCGTTAATTCTTGTTCCACTGGGATTTATACGATATGCTCTAAAGCCAACACTTGCATGAGGCCAGCCGCTACTACTTGAATCACTCGCAGATGCATATATTCCACTTCCGGGGCGAACAGTGACATAAGGTCTGCTTTTTTGAGATGATTTTAAGGTGATCATATTAGAAGGGAGACCAAATATTTCCCAGAAAAGATCGGTCTTTTCCTGCGTGAGTTCATGGATGCCCACGATAAGTCTGTTGGTGAAAACATCGCTATAACTTTCGGTAATGCTGAAAACCATCTCTCTTTGTTGCTCAGATAAGGAATTATCTTGACGGAGATCGCAACACCAATTGATAAAAGGAATCGGAAAGAGTTTCCAAATCGTCATATCGATAGTCTACATGTCGGATGATTACGTTTTCAGATCCGGCGGCGGTTTTAAATGCGGAAATCACTTTGGGGTCATCTGTGGTTACATTAATCGTTAATATTCTTTCATCATTTAAATATGATCCTCCAAAGTAATCGTTTAAATCAATATTTTCAGATGCGGTTTTTGAGTTTTGTGCGGATTTTTTTAGTGCAGAGCGTAATTTTCCGTCTTGCGCTTTCGCAGGTGCTTCTGCTTTTATGAGCTCTTTCATGGTTGATACAGAGTCTTTTACATACGTAGTTACTTTCTCTTCAATTTGATTCGCTATACTGCCTTGCGCATGAGCAGTAATACTCAGAGATAGGCAGATAACTAAAAATAAAGCCAAAATCTTTACAATGCGTTTTTTCATGTTATTTCCTCCATTCTAAAGAAGAACTTACTTATACAGAAGATCGACCACTTTATTACGTAAAATATATTTGAAATTATAACTTTCAAAAAATGGATTGTGCAGGTTTTAGGTACATTTCTTTCATCGTATACCCTCCCTTCTTTCAAAAAAATTGTAATTTATAATTATATAATAGCACAAATGATCATAATACACAATATCAAATTGACAATTTCACATAAAAACATCAAATTGCATAAATTTTGTGCTTGGAAATTATGCAATAAAACAAAAAAACCGGCAGAGTGATCTGCCGGGCATGGCTTATTTGACGGTCAGCACCACCTTGCCGACGTTTTCGCCTCGCTCCAGGATGGCGTGGGCTTCCTCGGCCTCGGTGATGGGAAGGACCTTATAGATAGTGGGTTTGACGGCACCGCTTTCGATCTTGGGCCAGACGTTTTTGACCAGCTCGCTGAGGATGAAGGCCTTCATCTCCGGGGTACGGGAGCGGAGGGTGGAGCCGATGATCCGCACATTGCGGACATAGATATTTTTCAGGTCGATCTCGGTCTTGGTGCCGGCCAGGGCGGCGATCATGATCCAGCGGGCGCCGTGGGTCAGGTAAGGGAGGCAATCCCCCATGGGGGCGCCGCCCAAGCAGTCGATGGCCACATCCACGCTGTGCCCCGACTCCAGCTCCGCTTTGAGAACGTCGGCAGTCTTTTCATGGGCAAAGTTGATGATGCGATCAGCCTTCAGGTGGGCGATGGAGGCGGCCTTTTCATCGTCCAGCACCGAGGTGATGACCCGTGCGCCAAAGGCTTTGGCCATGGGGATGATGACGCTGGCCAGGCCGCTGGCACCGGCGTGCATCAGGAGGGTGTTGCCCTCCTTCAGGTCGCCCTCGATAAAGAGGTTCAGGTAGGCGGTGGCAAAGGCCTCGGGGATGGCGGCGGCCTCCACCATGGAGCAGTTGGTCGGCACCGGCATCAGCATATCATACCGCACCGCCGCATATTCGGCGTAACCGCCGCCCCCCAGCAGGGCGCAGACCTTGTCGCCGATCTTCCAATGGGAATTTGCCTTAGCTTCTTCCCCCATTTCGGTGATGACGCCGGCGATCTCCAGCCCCATCCATTCGGGGCATCCCGGGGGAGGGGGATAATCCCCTGCCCGTTGCATGAGATCCGCCCGGTTGAGGGCGGCGGCGTGGATCTCCACCAAAACCTCATCGGCTTTGATGACGGGATCGGGGACATAGCTCCAGCTTAAAGAATTGTCGTTGTTGACTAAAATAGCGTTCATTTTGTTCCTCCGCAGCATTCCAATATTGTTTTGAATAAAGTTTTTTCGTAATCGTAGGTGTAGGGGTTTTCCTTTTGGCCGTTTACGTAGGCGGCGAAGGCGGCCATCATGCCGTCGTAGCGGCTGTGGGGCGCGGTGGTATCCCGCTCGCCGTGGTAGCCCCAGCCCTTTTCAAGGCAAAGGTTCTTTTCCGCATACCGCCGGCCGGTGCAGATGACGGTGCTGTCCTTGGGGTCGGAAAAGTCCTCCAAGGGTTCCAGTTCAATCGTTCCCTCGGTGCCGCAGACGATCAGCTGGCGGCGGCAGAAGCCGCCGGGCTCGGTATCGCAGGTCTTGGCGAAGGAGATGCCGTCCTTGTATTTCAGTACCGCCATGCCGTAGGTGTGGCCGGTGTTGAGGGGGAGGATCTCCTTCGGCAGCCCCTTGAATTGCAGGATCAGGTCGATCAGGTGGCAGCCTAAAAAGAACATCATCCCGCCGGGGTAATCGGGGAGCCAGGTGTACCGCTCCGGCTTATGGAGGCAGTTCATCTGCGCCTCTACGGCGTAAATTTCGCCAAGTTTTCCATTTTTTGCATCTGCCAGTGCCTGCTGCACCGCAGTGTTGTAGCGGTACATATACCCGGTGTGAAACACCAGCTTCTTTTCACGGCAGGTCTCCACCAGTTCTTCAAAGGCGGCTAAGTTGGGAGCGCCGGGCTTATCCATATGGATGTGTAAGCCCCGGTCGGCGGCCATTTGGGCATAGCCGGTGAGATCCATCTCCCGGCTTTCGATGACTGCCGCATCCAGATCCGGCAGATTCAGCGCCTCTTCCGGGCTCATTTTCGGCAGGTCATAGCGGTCTACCCGCTCGGGGAAGGTATGATCATAATCATCCAGCCCCAGAGCCACCACCTCAAAGAGATCGGTCTGCTTCAAAAGGCTGTTCAGGATCACGGTTGCATGGTCGTGGCCCATGCCGATCTGTACAATTCTTAATTTCCTCATCATTTTACCCCACAGGCTTTCAGAATTAATTTATGGAGAATGCGCTCATAATCCGGTGTGTAAGGATTTTGCTTTTCTCCCCGCAGATAGGCGGCAAAGTTGGCGGTGGTGGCATCGTAGCGGTTGAAGGCGGGGAATTCTTCCCGGATACCGTCGTAGTTCCAGCCATGGTTTTCGGGATCGTCGGCATAGCAACGGCGTATTTTGCAGGAAACGAAATCATTTTCCGCTAAGATCTCCAGAGGATTGATCTCAAAGGAGCCCTTGGTACCGTGAACTACCAGCTGGCGGCGGGTAAAGCCCCCCACCTCTGCGCCGCAGGTCCTGGCGAAGGAGACCCCCTTGGGATACTGAAAGACCGTCATGCCGAAATCCTCGCCGAACCCCTTTTCGGGGGCGATGGAGCAGGAAAGGGGGAGCACCTCATCCGGTTCTCCCTGGATCTGATAGATCAGATCGATGAGATGGCAGCCCAGATAGTAGAGCATCCCGCCGGGGAGGGTCTTGAAGAATTCCCGGCGAAAATCCTTTTGCAGGCAGCTCATCTGGGCCTCTACGCTGTAGATCTCGCCCAATTTGCCGCTTTTGATCTCCTCCAGCAATTGCAGCACCGCCGGATTGGTGCGGTACATATAGCCGATGGCGAAGGGTAGCCGCTTTTCCTCGATCAGATCGATCAGGTGATCAAAATCCCCATCGGAGGGGCTGCCCGGCTTATCCATAAAGATCGGAAATCCCCGCTCTGCGGCGGCAATAGCGTAGCGGGTGGCCAGCACCTCGTCACATTCAATAAAGACCGCATCCAAAGTAGTATCATTTAAGATCTCTTCCGCGCTCCGCAGAGGAACCGCGTTGAACCGCTCATCCCGCTCTGCCCGATGATGATCCACATCGGCAATGGCAACCACTTCAAAGAGATCGGTCTGCCGCATCAGGCTGCTGAAGATCTGCCGAGCGTGGGTGGATTCGGAGCAGCCGATCTGGGCAACACGTAGTTTTTTCATTGTTTTCTCCAATCAAACTGCACCATACAGGGGAAGTCCTTCTCAAAGGCCAGACGGTGAAAGACCTCGCCGCATTTCTCGGGAGCGTGGGTCTCGTCCACGAGATCGCGAAAGTTCAGCCGCCCCAGCGAGAGCAGTTTGAGAATGGATTCCCGGTCGTCCTTATCGGTGAAAAGCCCCGCAGAGGATTCCTGCTTGGGGCGGGCCAAAGTATGGGCGCCGATGAGGCTGATGCCGGGGCCGTGGACCTTGCGGTAATAGTCGATGGTAAAGTTTTTATCCCGGGTGCAGCCCAAAAGGGCTACCCGACCCAAGGGGGCCATGCAATCCAGCGTTTCGTCCAGCGCCGCGCCGGCACCGGTCACCTCGATGGCCACCTTGATGCCGCCGGTCAGCGATTTAACCTGCTCCGCAAAATCCGGCGCGAAGGGGTCCAGCGCATAATCGGCACCGCAGGTCAGTGCCTTTTCCCGCCGGGCGGGGTTGGGGTCGGCGGCAATGACCGGGGCGGCCCCCGCCGTCTTCAGGAGCTGAACACCGATCATCCCTAAGATGCCCAAGCCCATCACCATGGCGGGCTCGCCGATCTCCAGGCGGGTCTTGCGGATGGCTGCCAGGGGGAAGGTGGCGATGTGGCAAAAAGCGGCGTCCTCATAGGAAACATTCTCCGGAAGCTTGCTCACCTTGCCGGCGGGAAGGGCATTGACAGCTTTATATTTGCTCCAGCTCACCGCCACCCGGTCGCCGATCGCAAAGTCGGTCACCGCGCTGCCCATCTCGATGATCTCGCCGGCGCAGCTGTAGCCTACCGCCCGGGGAAAGACCACCTTGGGCTTGCCGGCACAGCTGATATTGGGGTCGCCGGTCAGGTTGGCCCGCTCGGTGCCGTTGCTCATGGTATGCACGGCGGTGCGCACCCGCACCTCATCCGGCTTCAGCGGTTGATCTTCAATGAAAACCAGCTCCGCAACATTGGGAGCGGTAAACAGAATTTGTTTATTCATTTTTATCACCTCGCCTCCATTATACTGTATTGACAGAGGGAAATCAATGGGATATACTGTTGAAAAACACCATTATTCTGCAGAGGTTCGAAATGTTACTATCTTTTTTCAAATTCCGCCGATTTGAATATCTCCATACCCATTCCCAGGGGAGCTTTATCGATTTTGTCCGCCCTTGCATCGGCTATGTAAAAAAAGGCGGCGCCCGATTTTTGTATAAAGGCGCCACCGTGTTTGCGGGGGAGGGGGATCTCATTTATATCGCCGCCGGCACCCGCTATTATTCGGTGTGGTCGGGGGAGCCGGAGATCTGCTGGTATTCCGTCGATTTTTCCTTTGCGGAGCCCTATGCGTATTATGAATATCCCTTTCAGATCCTGAAAAACTATCCTCCTGATCTGCCCGAGGCCATTTATGGCGCCCCGCCGTTGAAGCAATTGAGCCTCTTTTATCAGCTTTTGGAGGATCTATATAGCCGCATGGAAACGGAGGAGCGTACCCGCAAGCTGCAGATCGACCCGGCTATCCACTATATCGAGGAGCATTATGCCGAGGATTTTTCGGTAAAGGATCTGGCGGCGCTCTGCCATTGCAGCGAATCCTCGCTGTATAAGCAGTTCAAGCGGGCGCTGAGAGTCAGCCCGGTCATCTATAAGCAGAATATCCAGATCCAGCAGGCGCTGGATCTGCTGACCCATACCGATCTCACCGTAGAGGAGATCAGCAGCCGGGCAGGCTTTGCCTCCTCCAATTATTTCCGCACCGTTTTTTCAAAGATCACCGGCAAAACGCCGGGAGAGGTCAAAAATCAAAACCGTCGATGACTTGCTGCAGTTTATCCAGCCGGGGCTGGCTTTTGGTGGCATATTTGTTGTGCTCCAGCACGCAGAGCCACATACAGCTCCCCAGCATGGGGCCGCATCGCCGCAGGATCTTGCAATCGCCGCCGGAAAGGTAGAGGAAGGGGGTCTCTCCCAGTTCCTTTTTCAGCAAGGTGACGATCCGCAGGTTTTCTACCTCCTGCTCCGGGCCTTCCGCACCGGTGACGATCTTGATCACGTCGGCACCCCGCTCCTTTTGGGCCCGGGCGATCTCCAAAACCCGCTCGGCGGGGGTGAATTTCAACACATGGGAACTCATCAGCACCTCTGCGCCCAAGGCGTGGAGCTCAGCGATGAGTTCCTTTTGCTTTTGGATGGCGGCGGGGTCGTCGGTCAACTCCTCGGGATGCTTGCAGAAGTAATCCCCCATCACGTCGATGAGGGTCGCTCCGCACCGTGCCAGCATTTTCAGTTCCTCTGCCAGTTCTTCATAGGATTTTTCCTTGTTGACACTGCTTTGGTAGTTGGTCACATAGACCGGCCGCCCCATGGCAGCAAAGATGCTGCACAGATTTTCCTCGGTGCAGAGCTCATTCGGCAGCTTTTCCAGTTGCAGCCCAAAGGCATCTGCCTCGGGGGAGCGTTCAATTACTTCATAAATGTACTCTAAATTGTCCGATTGGATCATCAGGGTCTTTAAGGGCTTTTTATGATTTAAGAAGGTCATTTTTTCTCATATTTCCTTTTCGGCATAATATTCCGGCCGCCGTCGATGAGGAAATTGGTGCCGGTGATAAAGGCGGCCTTATCGGAGGCCAGGTAGAGAATCAGATCCACGATCTCCTGGGGGTCGGCGGCACGGCCTATCAGGGTCTCCATTTTTGCCATGGCCTCCCGGGTCAGCACCGGGCCGGGGGAGACGCAGTTGACCCGCACGTTATATTTGGCACCGTATTGAGCCAGGGATTTGGTGGCGCCGGTGATCAGCCCGCTCTTGGCGCAGGAATAGGCAACGGCACCGCTGCCGCCTCCCTCCACGCCGGTGATGGAGCCCAAAAAGATGATGACACCGCTCATCTGCTTGGCCATCTGGTTGAGGCAGACCTGCGCCGCATAGACCGCACCCTTCAGGTTGAGGTCGATGCCGAAATCAAAGATGGCAATGTCCCGATCCTTGAATTCGGTGTAGTCCTCCGCCAGCCGCCCCTCGGCACCGCCGGCACAGGGGAGTACGATATCGATGGAGCCGAAGGTTTCGATGGCCTTATCTTTGGCCGCCACCAGCTGCTCGTATTTGGTTACATCGGTCTGGATGCCGATGGTATTGCCGCCGCATTCGGCCACCGCTGCATCCAGCGCCTCCTGGTTAATGTCCATCAGCACCACGTTGGCGCCCTCGGCGGCAAAGCATTTGCCGCTCAAAAGCCCCATTCCGCTGGCGCCGCCGGTGATGAAAACAGTTTTATTCTGAAACATGGGTCATTCCTCCTTTTTCTTTTATTATAGGGGATTGCTAAAAAATAAAAAAGATGGTATGATACTAAAAATAGAAACTATTCTACTGCGAGGGGTTCTAAATAATGGATAGACGCCATCTTCTGACCGATCTGATCTGTAACAATTATATTGTACCGGGGCTGCTGGAGGAGGATTTCAATGACCTTCCCCGCCCCTATTACACCCTTGCTTATGTCCTTTCCGGGCGGCTTGAATGCATAGAGGGGAATCGGGTGGTGGTTGGAGAGCCGGGAGATGTGATCTTTTTTCCCTATCATTTGCGGTATCTGCTGCGCTGGGTGGGGGATCCCGTTTCCTCCACCTATTCCTGCCATTTTCTGCTGCCGCCCCAGAGTGATCCCTTTTCCGGTCGCGTTGTGCCGCTGCAGCGGTTGAGCGGGGAGGGAGCCGAGGAGGATTTTTCCTATATTTATCAGAATATCAGCAACCGGGAGCGGAGCCTTGGGGTACTGGGCCGGTTCTATAGCCTTTGTGATCGGCTGTACCGGCAGATGGAGGCCGCGGATGCGCCCCCGATGGATGAGCGGATCCGCAAAGCCCTCCGCTATATCGATGCCCATGCCAGTTTTTCCTTTTCGGTGGAGGAGCTGGCGGCGGTCGGCAATATGAGCACCTCCCGGTTTTACCATTGCTTTAAAAAGGAGACCGGCCTTACGCCGATCACCTATAAAAATCAGGTGGCGGTCCGCCGGGCGGCGATGCTTCTGGTCAGCGATCGGGAAAAATCCATCGAGGAGATCAGCGCCGAAACCGGCTTTGCCTCCTCTGCCTATTTTCGCCGGGTCTTTAAGGCAGTCACCGGGCAGCTGCCCCGGGATTACAGGAAGGGCTTGAAATAATTCCTTCCTTATGATATAATATTACCTAATGTATGAAAAAGGAGGTTTTTAGATGGCACTTCAAGAATCCGGTGAAATGTATCTGGAGACCATTTATGTATTATCCAAAAAGAGCAAGGATGTTCATTCCATTGATGTAGGGGAATATATGGGCTATTCCAAGCCCAGCGTCAGCCGGGCCATCGGTCTGCTGAAAAATGCGGGCTATGTGCTGATGGAGCGGGACGGCGCTCTCACCCTCACCGAGGAGGGCCGGGCCATTGCTGAAAAGATCTATGAGCGTCACACCCTGATCACAGATTTTCTCATCCGCTTGGGGGTTGCTCCGGAGATCGCCTCCGAGGATGCCTGCAAGATCGAGCACGATATCAGCGATGAGTCCTTTGCGGCGATCAAAAAGTTTGCCGAAGGTCGGTGAGACTGTAAAAAAGCAAAGACTGCAGAAAAGTTTTCTTTTGGGCGGCGCATCATAGTGAGAAACCCGGTTTTGCCTTGATCTTTTTCCCCGCAAGAATGTTTTCAACCTTGAAATACGGCAGTATTCCTGCGGTTTCAAGCCATCCTTGCAAGAAAAAATCTGCGGCGGCAAAACTGCGAAGCACTTAAAAATCAGACATTTTTGTGTCAGAAAAAGCGAAAGACCACGGTAACGCTGTCGCGTACCGTGGTTTTTTAATGCCGTATTGGCGCAAAAAAGGCGATTTTTAAGCGGATTATCACTATGGTGCGCCGCCCTTCTGCGTTTTTTTATTTCATGCGGTTTCTATACTGCCCGGGGGAGCAGCCCATCTGTTCCTTGAAAACGGTACAGAAATGGCTACGGGAGGTGAAGCCGGTATCAAAGGCGATGGATTCCACCGGGTGATCGGTGCGGGTGAGCCATTGGCAGGCCAGTTCGATCCGGCGGTGCAGAATTGCCCGATGGAGGGAGTTCCCGGTCTTTTCCTTGAAAAGAGTGGCGATATACACCGGGTGGTAGCCGAAGAATTTGCCGATCTGCTCGTTGCTTTGGATCTCGGCGGCATAAAGCCGGATGTACCGCTCTACCCGCCGGATCAGGGCCTGCCCGGGATCGGCCTCCTGCCGGGGACCGCCGAAGAAATCAGCCAGCAGCTTTTTCAGCAGGCCCGAGGTGACCGCATCGGCCAGCGGATCTCCCTCCCGGAAGGCATCGGTCAGCCGCAGCAGATCCTCCTGCAGATGGCGGCAGCCCCCGCGGATGACCGGTTGGGCCGGCTCCGGAAATACAGTATCATCAAATCGCAGTGCCGGATCAAATTCTGCCGCCGGCGGCGGGCAGATGGGGGTAGTGCGGTGGGCGCAGCGCCGGGTGAGATCAAAATTCAGTACTGCCACCCGCATCCGCCCCTTGAAGTGGTAGCCCACCCCCGGCCGGAAATAGAGTATGGTATCGGGCCGGATCTCATAGCTGGCCTCCTCCATGATCAGCCGCCCTTCCCCCTCTAAAATATAAAAGATCCGATGGTCATAGGCCTGGCGGAGCCCCGCACCCTCTAAAACGGCAGGCTGGATCTCTGCCGCCCGCACAAAGGGGTTGCAATCCTGTAAATTCATTTTATCACCTTTATTTTTTGAACTTTTTTCTATGGTTTTTGTCTTTATTATAAAGGATCCCTTTGCTATAATCAAGGCATAAATCATCAAAGGAGGAAACTTTTATGGTTCGTGATGCCTTATATGCTGTGGATGAGAAGGGAAAGCAGTATCCCTTTGAGCAGGTGCAGCTGGGAAATTCCCTGCTGCTTACCTTAAAAAAAGAAACGATCTGGAAGGTGAAGCAGCTTCGGGTGTTGCCGGAGTTAAGCACCGCTGCAGCCGGGGAGAGCGGGTATTACATCCTGCCCCGTTCCATCGGGATGACCGGGGAGATCCAGACTTTTTTCAAGCCCCGGGAGGATGTGGAGTATAGCTATAGCCGCCCGGTGATGTCTTGGTACGGCATCAAAAAGGAGGGGCTTTGCTGCCTGATCCGGGTGGAACGCAATTATCAGTATCAATATGAAGTGACGGTAAAGGGTGGGGTCTATACCGCCTGCCCGCTTTTCGACTTTACTGTTCATGATCCGGTTTACGACGATATCCGCCTGGAGCTGATCTTCCTGCCGGAGGAGGCAGATTATAACGAGATGGCTCGCACCGAGCGGGAGCTGCGGCTGGCTCGGGCTGAGATCCGCACCCTGGCGGAAAAATGTAAAAACCCCGCCACAGAATATGCCCGGAAATACCCCCTGATCCGGATCCGGATGGGCTGGAAGCCCAGCCCCAGCCCGGTGCCGATCCAGACCGAGGCCAACGAGCCGGAGATGTTTGTGGCCTGCTCCTTTGCCCGGGTGCGGGAGATCGCCGATGAGCTGAAGCGTCAGGGCGTAGAGGGGGCGGAGCTGCAGTTGGTGGGCTGGAACCGCAGCGGGCACGACGGCCGCTTCCCTCAGCTATTCCCCGCTGATCCTCGCTTAGGGGGCGATGCGGAACTGAAAAAGACCATTGATCATGTAAAATCCTTGGGTTACCGCATCTCCACCCATACCAATACCATCGATTGTTACCCCATCGCCGATACCTTTACTTGGGATGACGTGGTGGTGGATCGGGACGGCAGCTTCAACCAGACCGGTCACTACAGCGGCGGCCTGGCCTATCATGTCTGCCTGGAAAAGCAGCTGAAGAATACCCGGCGGGATCTGCCTGCTCTGGCAGCGTTGGGGGAAAACGGGCTGCACTTCACCGATGTGATCACCATCGTTCCCCCCGATGATTGCCATGCGCCGGAGCATCCCTCTTCCACCGCCAACGGCGTTCTTTATGCCCAGAAGATCATCGAATATACCCGGGGCCTTTTCGGCGGCTTTTCCTCGGAGGGCTGCATGGATTTCGCCTTGAAGGATCTGGATTTCGGCCTCTATGTCTGCTTCGGTAATGGGTTTGGAAAAAATGAGGTGCCCATCTGCGACCGCTTTCTGCCGGTCTGGGAGGTAGCCTACCACGGCATCGTCCTTTATAATCCGGTGGCCACCACCGTCAACTTCACCGCTCAGCCCCCCGCCGACCGGCTGGAGCTGTTGATGCGGGGCGGTAAGCCTGCCATGTATTTCTATTCCAAATTCCGCACCGGGAAAAAGGATTGGATGGGCGAGAACGACCTGACCTGTGAAAACCAAGAGGCGCTCACCCGCAGCGTGGCATGGATCAAGGAGGCGCTGGAGATCTACCGTCCCTTTGCCGAAAAGCAGACCGTCTTTATGAGATCCTATGAAATTTTAGAAAACGGCCTGCAGATCGCCACCTATGAGGATGGCTCCGCTGTCTGCGGCAACTTTACCGATCAGCCGGTGACCTATCAGGGGATCACCCTGGAGCCTTGGGGGTACCAATGGATCCGTTGAAGCTGATCGGCGAGGGTATCGGCCTCATTGCCATTATCGAGGGCTTTATGATCTATTACAGCTCTACCCGGGAGCGGATCCTGCTCTTTAAATTTATTTCCGATGCTTTGTGGTTTTTCAACCTGGTGCTGTTGGGCGGCTATACCGGAGCACTGCTCAACCTGATCGCCATGGGGCGGGAGACGGTCTTTTATTTCCGTGATAAGAAAAAATGGGCCTCCACCCCCCTTTGGCTGGCGGTGTTCCTTTTCATTACCGCCGCCTCCCCCGTTTTTTCCCTGATCAGCGGTCGGGAGGGCTGGTATGCCCTCTTTCCCGCCGCCGGCAGTATGCTGGGCGTCATTGCCTTTTACCAGAAAAAGCCCGCCGCCACCCGTGCCGTCGGCTTCTTTTCCCAAGCCCTCTGGCTGATCTACGCCTGCTTTATCCGAAATTATTCTTCCGCTGTCTGTAATGCGGTCCTGCTTGCCTCCGCTGTGGCTGGGACTGTTCGGGCGGGGGTAAAAAATAAGCCGTGATTTTCACGGCTTATTTTTTGCGTTTCTTTTTGCGGTTTTGATAGAAGCGATTAGCAGAATACGGATGGTGGAGCAGATTTTGTCAAGTGATTTGTACCTCTCTTCGTCGATGTAATCGGCTTTCAGGAGCATTTCAAGCCATTTGCCGGTTTCAATACGTCGACCGATAATTGCATGGATAAATCGGAAAGTTTATCTTCCCTCATGTGGATCACCACGACTTTATTATAGCATAAATTTGCACGAAGTGCAACATCGTTGGGCGAAGCCCACACCGTTTGTGCGAAGCGCAACACTGTTTGCCGTAAGGCAACCTCGTTTTGTGTCCGCTTTCGTGGAACGATGTTCTCGCCCTGCTCGAAATGATGTTGTGTCCTTGCGGACACAAACACAAAAAATAAAGACCATCTTTCGATGGTCTTTATTTTTTGGAGCTGATAGCCAGAATTGAACTGGCGACCTCATCCTTACCAAGGATGCGCTCTACCGCCTGAGCTATATCAGCAAATATTCTTTTTGCGAACGCTATATTATTATAACCGACGCTTTTCGATTTGTAAAGTCTTTTTTTCAAAAACTTCGAATTTTTTTCATCTAGCATAAAAAGGGGTTTGGCAGATTGCACAAATTGTCGGTTAGCAATGGGTAACTTCTTCATAAACCTGCCAAAACTGAAAAAAACCATTGACTTTTCATGGAGCTCTTACTATAATATGGATGGTTAGCGTGTGCTAATTCAAGCTTGAAGGGTAGGATACTTATGAATTTAACAAAGGCTGAAGAAGGTAAAGAGTATATTATCCTCCGGATCGAGACCGACGATGAGGAGCTGGATGCATTCCTGTTTTCTCTGGGCTGTTATGCAGGGGAGCCTATCACGGTGATCGCTCACCGCAAGGGCGGCTGCACAGTCTCCATCAAGGACGGGCGATACAACATCGATACCCAACTGGCTGAAGCCATTATCGTAGAGGTATAATGGAGAACCGCCGAGAAGGCGGTTTTTTTCCGGCAAAAGGTTAGCGTTTGCTAACTTCATATGTATCTTAAAAAGTAAAAATAAAATTTAGGAGGAATAACCATGAGAATTGCTTTTGCAGGCAATCCCAACAGCGGTAAGACCACGATGTATAACGCCCTGACCGGCCGTAACGAAAAGGTGGGCAACTGGGCAGGTGTTACCGTAGAAAAGAAAGAAGCCGCCATTAAAAAGGCTTATTATGACGGCGCAGAAGAGCTGATCGCAGTAGACCTGCCCGGTGCCTACTCCATGTCTCCCTTTACTTCCGAGGAGAGCATCACCAGCGCTTATGTCAAGAATGAGCATCCCGATGCCATCATTAATATCGTGGACGCTACTAACCTGAGCCGCAGCCTTTTCTTTACCACCCAGCTGCTGGAGCTGGGAATTCCTGTTGTTGTTGCCCTGAATAAGAGTGATATCAACTCCAAGAAGGAGACCAAGATCGATGCAGATGCTCTTTCCAAAGAGCTGGGCTGCCCGGTGATCAATACCATCTCCACCTCCGGCAAGCATGAGGGCCTGGCCGATGTGGTCAAGGCTGCTGTTGCGCTGAAGGGTAAGGATCAGATCGCTCCTTATGTTCAGGGTGATATTGACCTGACCGATAAGGCGGCTGTTACCGAAGCAGACAGAAAGCGCTTCGCCTATGTTAATCAGCTGGTTGCTAAGGTGGAGGAACGTAGGATCCTTACTAAGGAAAAGAACAACCAGGATCAGGTGGATGCAGTTCTCACCAATAAATGGCTGGGGATCCCCATCTTTGCGGTGGTCATGTTCCTGGTATTCCAGATCTCCCAGGCTTGGGTAGGCCCCTGGATCGCCGATTTCCTGGTGGGCTGGATCGATACCTTTAAGGAATGGGTAGCCGGCCTGTTGGAGGGCGGCAACGACTTCCTGGTTGCCCTGCTCACCGAAGGTGTGATCGGCGGCGTCAGCGCCGTTATCGGCTTCCTGCCGCTGGTTATGGTGATGTATTTCCTGATCTCCCTGCTGGAGGATTGCGGCTATATGGCCCGTGCCACTGTCGTTTTGGACCCCATCTTCAAGAAGGTGGGCCTTTCCGGTAAATCTGTCATCCCCTTTGTGATCGGTACCGGCTGTGCCATCCCCGGTGTTATGGCTGCCCGTACCATCCGCAACGAGCGTGAGCGCAATGCCACTGCTATGCTGACCCCCTTCATGCCCTGCGGTGCAAAGCTTCCTGTTATTGCCTTGTTTGCGGGTGCCTTCTTTGAGGGCTCTGAATGGGTCGGCACCATGATGTACTTTGTGGGTATCGCCCTGATCCTGCTGTGCTCTCTGATGGTCAACAAGATCGCAGGCTACAAGAACCGTAAGTCCTTCTTCATCATCGAGCTGCCTGAGTACAAGGCTCCCAGCCTTAAGCGTGCTTTCATGGATATGTGCAGCCGTGGCTGGGCTTACATCGTTAAGGCCGGTACCATCATCCTGCTGTGTAACGCGGCTGTATTTGTGATGCAATCCTTCGATTGGAGCTTCAAGCTGGTAGAAGAGGGCATGGAGAATACCTCTATTCTGGCTACCATTGCGAATCCCATCGCTGTGGTTCTGGTTCCCATCGTTGGTATTACCGCTTGGCAGCTTGCTGCCGCGGCTGTCACCGGCTTTATCGCAAAGGAAAATGTGGTCGGTACTCTGGCTGTCTGCTACGGTTTCGTCGTCAATGACGACTTGGAAATGGTTGGCTCCGGCAACGAAGTTGCCGCTACGATGGTGGGTCTGACCAAGGTGGCTGCAATTGCTTACCTGATGTTCAATCTGTTCACGCCTCCCTGTTTTGCTGCTCTGGGTGCTATGAACTCTGAAATCAAGCAGAAGAAGTGGCTGTGGGGCGGCATCGCTCTCCAGCTGGGCGTGGGCTATACCATCGGTTACCTGGTTTATACCATCGGTACTCTTATTACTGCTCCCGCTTCTCTGCATATCGGCGCTGCCATCTGCGGTTTGATCGTGGTGGCTGCTATGGCCGCTGTTGTGGTATATCTTTGCATCCGCTCCGATAAAAAGCTGAAGGAAGAGTATGCCCTGCATGGCAAGGCTGCTGCCAATGTGAAGTAAGAATATGGAAAATGTTATCATCATTGCGATCCTTGTGTTGATCGTAGGTGCGGCGATCTGGTATGTGATCCGTGCCAAAAAGAGCGGTAAAAAGTGTATCGGCTGCCCCGATAGCGGCTGCTCCTCTGAAAAGTGTAGCTGCTGCTGCGGTTGCAGTGATGAAAAGAAATAAAAAAAATCGGCATCCTCGGATGCCGATTTTTTTAGGCTTTATTGCTCATTTTGCGGTTGGCTGATCTTGAATAATCCGTCTGTGTAATCGCTGTACAGGGTATAGTTTTTATGTCCGTAGGGCCAGATGGCAATTTTATACTCTGTTGCGGTATGAAGCAGAATATTGCCGCTCATCTCAGCCAGCAGTGCTTCGTTGGAAATATCCCGTTCTGGCCAGAAATACAGTGCGTAGATAATATCAAGGGGAGCCTGGTAGTTTTCTGCAAAAAACATCGATGGTTTCGGTAAAAGAACCGTCAGCGTAATAAACTGACCGGTCGCCTCGGTAAAAATCCAGTACGCTTTCCAAATAGTCTTCGTTATAATTCCGGTAATCCGGCATTAGCGGAAGATATTCATAAACCATCTGGTAGTTGCCGTTCTCTAACCTTTTGAGGAAGAGCAGAGATTGCAGATCGTTCTTTAGGTGAGGTACTTTTTGCCCTGTTTGATAGAGATAATAGGAATTTTCGTCATCTTGGATCAAGGCAAAGCGTTCCTGGATGATCAAGGATTTTTCAGAAAATACCCCCGAATAAACATCGGTAACCGCGAAGGTCGTCAGCGTATGGCAAATTCTTTCTTCACGGTCGTAGTGGCTTTCCCGCAGGCCGGTGGCATATCCTGCCACGATCAGCCCGTCACTGCCCATCATCTCCGTAATATCGGAATAACTGTAGCAGAGTTCCTGGGATGGGCCGCAAGGCTCCGGCGGGGCGGTGGGCTCGGAGACCGAAACAATAATATTGGTTGGATCGTATTGAAGGACTGTTTCATCAGCCGGCGGTTCTTCTGCTGCAGGAGCCGCCTGGCAACCGGCGATCAAAAAAGAAACGATCATAAGCAGGAGATAAAAGATCCGCTGTTTCAAAAAAATCCCTCCCGGCAGGCAGTTTTACAACTAAAGTATATCACAGTTTCATCCTGAATGCAATTCAGGATGTCAATTTTCTGGTAAAGAGATCCCCGTCCTTCAGGGGCTCTGCCGTATAGACCGGAGCGGGAACAGAACCCTCCTCCCGGTATTGCAGGGTGTATTCATCCAGAATTTTGAACCGGTAGGTATACCTTCCGTCGCCGGTAAAGCCGGTGAGCAGATCCCCCTCCACCGTATATAAGCCGGTATGGAAATAGGAGGACGCCGCATCGGAAAAGAAGTGAAAATACCCGGTCTCTGGGTCTAAGGTCAGGCTGGGGGTGAGGATAGACTCGCTGTTTTTCATTTGGTAGTATTCGTAGCTGTATTCCCGATCGGAATCGATGAGGGTCAGCTCTGCCGTTAAGTTATCCTGCCGGATAACGGTCGTTTCCCGGCCGATGGCGTAGGTCTTGCCGAAGAGGGTGACCTCCGCCTGATCCTCTGTTACAGCGCCGATCTCCAGAATCATCCCGCCGGGCTGATCAGAAAAATCCCAGACCATATCGGAACGGAATTGCAGCCTTTTCACATCTCCGCCCACGATCTTACCGCTTTCTGTGACGGTGATCTTCATCTGCATCAAAAGCGGCGCATTCAGGGTGAATTCCACCACCGCCGTGTAGCACCGATCCGGCTCATCGGCGAACCAAAATGTCTGCACAAAGCGGTAGCTGCCCATGGTGTCCAGATCAAATTGCTTTAATTTATAATGAATGACCTCCGCTTTTCCCGCCGCCAGGGTACCCCCGGCAGAGGTCTGCTCGGCAATGTCGGAGACCCAACCGCTTTCTTCCTTCCGCTCAATGGAGAATTCTTCCTGCCGCTCCAGCGGGCGGGCGCTGCTGTTGACCCAGCGCAGCTGCAGATAGGGCTCCTCGCAGCGGAGGGCGCTTTTTTGCAGCTCAACGGTGACCTCCGGGCAATTAGTTTCGATCCTTTCCGGTTGAATGGTCTCGGTGCCGGCGGCCGGCTCCTCTGCTTTGAGCGGATTGGCGGCGCACCCGGCCAACACCGCAAGGCAGAGTACGGCCGAGACCGTGCGGATCCACCACGCCGGCTTTTTCCAGCGGAGCACATTTTTGATCCGCTTTTTTACCCCGCTTTCGCTGAAGGCCAGCGGCGAGGGAAACCGTCGGTTGGCCGCAAAGGAAAGGAGCGATGTGCTGTAGGCTTTGGCGATTCCGGCATGGCGTTTCAGCACCTCTTCATCGCACCGCATCTCCATATCCCGCCCCATCAGGTAAAAGGCCAGCCAGCATAGGGGATTGAACCAATGGAGGCAGAGCAGTAAAAAGCCGAAGAGCTTGACCCAATGATCCAGATGCCGCAAATGAAACCGCTCATGAGCCAGGATGTAATCCTCCTCCACCCCGAAGGGCAGGTAGATCCTCGGTCGGAAGAATCCCAGAATAAAGGGAGAGCCCACCTGATCGGAGGTGTATACATTCCCCTCCATCCGGATGGCAGTGCGCATCCTCCGGGCCAGCCGCAGATAGCTGATAATGCCCCAGAGCAGTAGCCCGGCGATCCCTGCCAGCCAAAGGAGCCCCAGTACCGGGATCCAGAACTGGGAAGGGTTGATGCTGGTCAGCTCTGCTTTGGGGGCAGAGTCCGGAATCAGGGCATTGGCATAGGGAATTCCGGTGGTAAGCTCCACCCGGATCAGATCCGGATCGGCGGTGATGTATTGCAGCTGATGGCCGCTCGTGGCTTGCGCCTTGCCCATGTCGAAGGGCTTCAGGCTGAAAAGGCTAAAAAAGGATTCAAAGGAGATCGGGCAGCAAAGCCGAAAGGCCGCTGCACTCCATAGCCAATAGGAATACTTTTTCGGTGCCCTTGCCAAAAGCAGCCGGATCAGCAATATCGCTATGATCACATAGCTTGCGGTGATGCTCATATTTAATACGGTAAGAAACATGGCGTTACTCCTTATGCTCGTCAATGAGCTTTTTCAATTCCGCTGCCTCTTCCTCTGAAATGGTCTTGCCCCCTAAAAAGGAGACCAGAAAGCCCGGCAGAGAGCCGGCGAAGGTGTGCTCCACAAAATGAACGCTGGCATAGGCCTGCACCTGATCCCGGGGGATCAGGGCGGTAACAACGGTGTTTTCGTTGCAGGCGAACCCCCGTTCACACATCTTTTTGAGCACGGTGTAGGTGGTGGATTTTTTCCAGCCCAGCCGCTCGGCGCAAAGGGCCACCAGCTCCCGGGAAGAAAGGGGCTGATGTTCCCAGATCAGATCCATAAAGCGGTAATCGCTTTCGCATAGTTTCAACTCGTTCATGTGTACCTCCTGGTCTATAATTATCGACTTTAATTATAGTCTATAACAATAGACCAACTTTGTCAATAAAAAAATCGCCCTTGGGCGATTTTTTATTGCGATCTTTCTAAGACTTTCAAAAAAAGGATGCAGATTTCGCTGAAAGGATCCCGACGGCGTATGCGATACGCCGAGCGGTCATTTCGTCGGAAAGCAGAATTAAATGAAATTCCGGGCTTTGACCGGAATTTTTCCTTATAAAGTAAACAGCAGGAAAGAGTAGGTTTTATCGTTTGAGATTGTTCTGAAAAATCGGCAGTAAAAAATATTCTTTCCCTTTTTCTGCGGTCTACGCCTTTTTGGGAAGCCTTCACTCTGTTTTCATGGGGCGGCAGATGGGCCGTGTCAGATAGACCAGCCGGGTGTGCTTCCGCAGGGTGCGCATAGCCCGCCGGGCCTGCTTCTCATCGGTAAAGATGCCGAAAACAGTGGAGCCGCTGCCGGTCATCAGCGCCAGGTCGGCGCCGCATTTCTGCAAGATCCCCTTCAGCTTGCCGATCTGGGGGCATAAGGGGATAGTGGCGTTTTCCAGCACATTACCGGCGGAGCGGGCCAGCAGGCCAAGATCTCCGGTCTCCAAGCTCCTGAGCACCCCCGGGGTATCCGGATGGCGGGGGATGCCCACCTCCTTCAGCTTACAGAAGATCTCCTTGGTGCTGGCTCCGGCCTTGGGCTTGGCCAGTACGATGCAGCAATCCTGCAGCGGGGGTGCCGGGGTGAGGATCTCCCCAACGCCTCTGGCCAGCATGGTGCCGCTGTGGAGAAAGAAGGGAATATCCGCCCCCAAGGGAACCAGCAGGGCGGTGGCCTCTTCGGTGGAGAAGGAGGCCTTATAGAGGCGGCAAAGGGCAGAAAAGACCGCCGCACCGTCGGCACTTCCGCCGCCGAGCCCTGCTCCGGAGGGGATGGTTTTGTTTAATTCGATGGTGACCTGATAGTTACTGATCCGGGCGGCCTTGAAAAAGGTTTCCGCCACCTTGTATACAATATTCCGCCGGTCGGTGGGAATGTAGGGCAGATTGCACCGCACGGTGATACCGCCGCTGCCCTCCTCCCGCATGACCCGCACATCATCGTAAAGGGAGATGCCCTGAAAGACCGATTCCAGCAGATGGTATCCGTCTTCCCGCTTGCCCACCACATCCAGGCTCAGATTGATCTTGGCGTAGGCTCTTAAGGTAACGCTGCTCATTTTTTCCTCCCCCTTTCCTACTTATTTTATCACATCCTGCGTATTTTTCAATAAAAGATTGCAATTTATCCGAAATATGCTAAAATAGAAATAATATAATGAAAGAAAGAGGTACTATTATGAACGCAGTCATTTCTGTCATCGGCCGGGACCGTGTGGGCATCATCGCCCGCCTTTCCAATATCTGCGCCGAAAATAATGTGAATATTAACGATATCACCCAGAAGGTGCGCCACGATACCTTCACCATGATCATGTGGGTGGAGATCCCCGAGGGCGAAAAGGATTTTGCCGCTTTCGCCAAGGAGATGGAGGATGCCGGCGCCGAGATGGGTCTGATCGTCCATGTGATGCATGAGGACGTTTTCGATTCCATGCACAGAATATAAGGAGAGCCTCATGTTAAACCGTCGCGATATATTAGAAACCATTAAAATGATCGATGAGGAGCATCTGGATATCCGTACCGTCACCATGGGGATCTCCCTTTTTGACTGTGTGGATCGGGATGTGGATGCTTTCTGTGACCGTGTGTATGAAAAGATCACCCGTCTGGCGGGGAATTTGGTTGCCACCGGCGATGCCATCGCCCGGGAATACGGTATCCCCATCATCAATAAGCGGGTGGCGGTGACCCCCATCGCCCTGGTGACCCCCGGCTATTCGGTGGAGGATATGCTTAAGGTAGCCCATGCCCTGGAGCGGGCTGCCATTACCTGCGGTATCAATTTTGTGGGTGGCTATTCTGCCCTGGTGCATAAAATGGCCACCCAGAGCGATCTCAACCTCATCAAGTCCTTGCCCCGGGCGCTGAAGGAGACCTCGCGGGTCTGCTCCTCCATCAATGTGGCCACCACCAAGGCCGGTATCAATCTGGATGCGGTCAAGCTGATGGGCGAGATCATCCGGGAATGTGCCGAAGCCACCGCCGAGGCGGATTCCATCGGCTGTGCCAAGCTGGTGGTGTTTGCCAATGTGCCGGAGGATAATCCGTTCATGGCCGGCGCCTTCCATGGTGTGGGCGAGGGCGAGTGCGTCATCAACGTGGGTGTTTCCGGCCCCGGCGTGGTCAGCAGCGCCATTGCCAAGCATCCTGAAGCTGATATCACCGAGATCGCTGATATCGTTAAGAAGACCGCCTTCAAGATCACCCGGATGGGCCAGATGGTGGCTAATGAAGCCTGCCGCCGGCTGGATGTCCCCTTCGGCATTGTGGATCTTTCTTTGGCACCCACCCCGGCTGTGGGGGATTCGGTGGCCCATATCTTAGAGGAAATGGGGCTGGAGCGTTGCGGTACTCACGGTACCACCGCCTGCCTGGCGCTCCTCAATGATGCGGTCAAGAAGGGCGGCACCATGGCCTCCTCCCATGTGGGGGGCTTAAGCGGTGCCTTTATCCCCGTTTCGGAGGATGCCGGGATGATCCGGGCCGCCGGCGAAGGGGTACTGACCCTGGACAAGCTGGAGGCCATGACTGCTGTCTGCTCGGTGGGGCTGGATATGATCGCCATCCCCGGCGATACCCCCGCCTCTACCATCTCTGCCATCATCGCCGATGAGATCAGTATCGGCGTCATCAATAATAAGACCACTGCTGTCCGGGTCATCCCCGCCATCGGTAAGGATGTGGGCGAAAGCGTCGCCTTCGGCGGCCTGCTGGGCGAAGCGCCCATCATGCCCGTTCACCGGGAGAGCAGCGAGAAGTTTATCAGCCGGGGCGGCAGAATTCCCGCCCCCATTCATAGCCTGAGGAATTAACGATGGAAAAGAAAACGCTGCACATAATTCCCCATTCCCATTGGGATCGGGAATGGTATATGAGCTTTGAGCAGCACCGGATGCGGCTGGTGGAGCTCTTTGATTCCCTCATCGAAACGATGGAGAATCACCCGGAGTACAGCTATTACCATATGGACGGCCAGTATATCGTCATCGAGGACTACCTGGAGATCCGCCCCCAGATGCGGGATCGCCTTCTGAAGCTGATCCGGGAGGATCGGATCCAGGTAGGCCCCTGGTATGTGCTGCAGGATGAATACCTCACCAGCGGTGAGGCCAATGTGCGGAATATGCTGTATGGCATTAAGTTGTGTAGGGAGCTGGGCGCCGATCCGGTGATGACCGGCTATTTCCCCGATGCCTTCGGCAATATCTCCCAAGCCCCCCAGCTTCTGCAGGGCTTCGGCATCGATAACGCCGCCTTTGGCCGGGGTGTCGGCGCCATTCTGGCGGATAACCAGGCGGTAGAGGAGCGGTTCAACCGCCCCTCCGAGTTGATCTGGAAAGCGCCGGACGGCAGCGAGGTTATGGGCGTGATGTTCATTCCCTGGTACCATAACGCCATGGAACTGCCCCGGGATCCGGAAAAGCTGAAGAAAAAACTGGATAAATTGCTGGAGAAGCTGGAGCGCTCTGCCGCTACTCCCCATATGCTGGGGCTCAACGGCTGTGACCATCAGCCGGTGCAGACCGATCTCCATGAGGTGATCCAAACAGCGCAGGCGCTCTACGGCGAGGAAGTGGAGATCAAGCAATCCAACTTCAAGGATCTGGTGGCGGCTCTGCGCCCCTACCGGGATCGTTTTATTACCCTGGAGGGGGAGATCAACGGTCAGCGCACCTCCGGTGCCTGCCCCCTGATCTGTACCGCCTCTGCCCATGTGAAATTAAAGCAGAAGAACCATCGGGGCCAGAATATTCTGGAGCGGATCGCCGAGCCCTTGAGCGTCATGGCTTTGCTGAACGGCGGCAAGTATCATCAGGATGAGCTGTTCTACGCCTGGAAAAAACTGATGCAGAACCATCCCCATGATTCCATCTGCTGCTGCTCGGTGGATGCAGTCACCCGGGAGATGGATACCCGCTTTGAAAAGTCCTATGAGGCCGCCCGCTTTGTGCAGGATGAGGCGCTGGACTACCTGACCGGGGAAATGGATACCCAAGCCCTTGGGGATCGCTGTATCACCGTGTTCCATACCGCTCCCGACCATACCCGGGGCACCGTCACCGCCTATGTGGACTACCCCGAGGATGGGGCGCCGGAAAGTGTTTATGTCACCAAGGCAGACGGTACCTTGGTGCCCTCTGTCTGCAAAAAACTGGGCCGTACCTTTACTTATACCTTGCCCAAGGATCGGTTCCGCCAGCCTGCCTATGTGCAGCGGTTTGAGGTGACCCTTTTGGTGGATGCCGAGGGGATGGGCTATGAGACCTATGCTGTCCATGCCGGCGTTAAGGAACTGCCCTGCGTTTCTGCCGTGGAAGGCCGCATCGAAAATGAATTGCTGGCTGTCTGGGTGGAAAAGGATGGATCCGTCACCTTGCAGGATAAGCGCAGCGGCCAGATCTATCGCAATAACCTGATCTATGAGGATTCCGGGGATCGGGGCAATCTGTACAATTATGTGGAGACCGAGGGCAGCCCCAGAATCTATGGGGCCGCCGGGCTGAAGGGCTGCCGTGTGGCGGCGCAGAACCCTTGCTTTTCCACCCTGGAGCTGGTGACCTCCTTGGAGATCCCCGCAGGCAAGCAGGAAAAATGCCGTACCGCCGAGACTCTTTCTCATACCGTTACTACCTATCTTACCCTCACCGCCGGTGTGGCCCGGGTGGATGTGAAAACGGTGTTGAATAATCAGAGCGAAAACCACCGCCTGCGTGCTTTGTTTGTGCCGGAAATTCAGGCAGAACGGGTGCAGGCAGAGGGGCAGTTCGATATCGTGGACCGGGAGATCGTTCCCGATCCGGCTTGGGAAAATCCCTGTTACTGCCAGCGGATCCAGAGCTTCTTCTCCCTCTTCGATGGGGAGCGGGGGCTGGCTGTGGCTGTCCGGGGGCTGAATGAATATGAGATCCTGCGGGATGGCCGGAATACCATGGCCCTCACCCTGCTCCGTGCTGTCGATCAGGTGGGAGATTGGGGCTATTTCCCCACGCCGGATGGCCAATGTAAAGGGGCGCATACCCTTTGTTATTCCATCATCCCCTTCGGTGCGGCGGAGCAGGAGACCGCCCAGCAGGAGGCCTTCGCCTTCCACGGCGACCCCTTGATCGCCAGGGGCCATGCGACTCATGGTGGGAAACTCCCCGCCGCCGATACTCTCTTTACCCTGGCGGGGGATACCATCTCCTTTGCTGCCTTTAAAAAGACCGAAAAACGGAATACCGCCATCCTGCGGTTCTATAATACCTCCCGGGAGGCGCAGGAATTTGCCCTGATGCTCCGCCGCCCGGTAAAAAGCGTCTGGCAGACCAACCTGGCCGAGGAACGGCAGCAACGCCTGGATGTGCTTAACGGCACTCTTTCCATGAAGGCCGGCGGCAAAAAGATCATCACCCTGGAACTGGAGTTTTAAGATGCGGAGGATCGTCATCGATGGCGGCCCCGCCCCTTTCCGATGAGCTGGTGGAAATCTCCACCCTCCTCGGCGCCCTGGAAATTTACGGATAAAAAAGGCTTGAGCCAGGTGGCTCAAGTCTTTTAATTTATAATTCCAGGATACAGATACACCGTTGGCCGGGGTGGTTACTATCGTAGGAGATGCGGTTGCCGGCGGGGTCGAAGCGGGCGTGGAGGTCGGTGCGGAATTCCACCTTTTCCTTGCTGTATTCGAAGGCCAGGGAGCGTGCGATAACGGTATCGGTCTTATTCACCGTATCGATAAAATGGAGATCCCGGCAGAGATCCTCCTTGGAGGGGTAGCCGTCGCCGGAGATAAACCGCCCGCAGGGGGAGTAGAGGCAATGGATATCCTGCTCCGGGTGGGGCGCATCCAGCAGAGCGTATTCCCCGGTATGGATGTTGAAGAGATAAAGCCCTTTTTGGTCGTTTTGCTTGGAGAAGATCAGCAGCTCGGCGTTATTTTTCCAGCCGTAATGGGAAAACATTCCCCAATTTCCCAGGCATTTCAGATTGCCCTGCAGATCGCCGCTGATCAGCTGGGTGGCCCATTTTTTGCCCTCGCCGAAATTTCGGAAAAGCATCACAAAATGAGTGCCGGCCGGGTTGAAGTTGATATGGTTGACCAGAAGCTTGCAATCGCTGAGGGGCGGCTCGTAGCGGGTGTCCCGGAGCTGGGGATAGGAGGCGATGAGCCGGTAGTCCCCGGTCTCCATATCCATCAGGAAAACGCCGTCCGTTTCAGGAGCATTTTCATTGAAATGGGGATCCTTTTTGCCGGCGTAGCCGTAGCCGGGGCGAAAATCAAAGATACGCTGGAAATTCACGGAGATGCCCCATTTTCCATCCCTGGAAACGTCGGCAATGGGCAGGGGGAGGAGCCGTTTCTCTCCGGTTTTGATATTCAGGATACAGCAGCCCTCGGCGGTGTTGAAAAGGATGTGGTCATCATCCCGGTACCAGCGGAGCAGGGCGCCCTGCTGGAAGTTCCAGGAAGTGGTCTCGGCGTATTTGATGAAGGTGTTGGTCTCTAAATCAATGGCGCCGATCTCGCAAATATCATCCTTTTCCGGGATATGATCCTCAAAGGGAGCTTTATGGCAAAGATGGTACCGGCCGGTGCTGTCGAAGGGCTGGAGATCGTAATAGCCGAAGAAGTAATGACCGTCCGGCGGGGTGATGATCTTCATTTCCGGCTTGAGCATCACTTCGGCGTACAGCCCGAAATGGTCGGAGGGATAACCGCCGCCAGGCATCTCCGTCATCACGTTATAGTGTAGCGGAATGGCGTGGGCCGGGGTCATGAAGATGAAATCTCCCAGCCCGGAGCGCTTGCCGTAGGAATTATAGCTGTGGGTGAGGTCATCGTGGATGTTGGCATCGGCAAAATGCTCCAGCATGGCGGCGTAGCCCACGCTCTTTCTGCCCATGTTGAAATCGGCGGTGCAGAAGACTGCATAATCCGAAAAACCGCCCTGCTCTGCGGCTCGCTCGGCGATCAGAGCGGCGCTTTTTTGGTGAAATTCATCGTTCCAATCGTAATGGGTGTTATAGAATAAAAAGATCTTGCCGGTGGCCTTGATCTGCAGCTTGACCCATGTGACGATGCGGTAATATTTGGCACCCCAGCCCATGGATTCCTGCTCCGGGGTGTCGGAGAGCCAGAAGCGCCCGCTGGCCAGGCAGGTGAATTTATCCCGCTTCCAGAAGATGGGTACCGCTTCTTTGCTTTTTTCGGCCCGGAAATCAATACGGTAATCGTATTTTTCTCCGTAATCTGCCATCAGATAGGGCACCCAGCGCTTGGATACCTCCTGAAATCCAATAACATCCGGGTCATATTGCTCCAGCACCTCTTTCATGCGAGGGACTCGCTCAGCAATGCTGTTCCCCCCCGGATCATTGCAGCAACGCACATTTTGGCAGACGATCTTCAGTAAATTCTTCATGGAAAACCCTCCTTTTAAAGGCATTATAGCAATCCTTTTGAAAAAAAGCAACACGCTGAAAGTATTTGCAAACTTTCAGCGTGTTTTTGCAATGTTAATGGTTGGCTTTCACCGTCACGTTTGGGTCGCTGAGCAGCAGCTCGATAACAGCGGTGTACTCCGCCAGAGCATGGTCGTTATCGGTCAGGTTGACCGCATTCTGGGCCAGGGTGCGGTCGATAAAGGTAAAATGATACCAACCGTCCTCCTCCAAGACGTAGTTTCCTTTGATGAAAAGCTTCTGCTTGATGACGGGATCGGCAAAATCCTCTCCTTCCAGGAATTTGAAGCAGATGCCTTCAAAGACCTCCTTCAGCTTCGGGGTGGTAGTTTCCTTTTCTTGAGCCTCCGCAATGATCTGGGCGGCGGTGTTTTCGTTTACGGTGTATACCGCCTCCTTATACTGCACATCGGTGGGCTGGGCGGTCTCCTGCTGTAGAAGCGTTTCCGCATCCTCCACCGTCATCTCCTGGGATTGCTCCCGGAAGGAGTCGTACCCCTTATCCTCCGGCGCGGGGGTCTTATGGCAGGCGGTGAGGCAGAGGACTATTAGTAATAAGATAGAAAGAATGATTTTTTTCACAGTTTCACTTCCTTTGCTTCTATTATACTTGATAAATATGAAAATTCCAAGAGAATTTTTGAAAAAACCGTTGACAAATATCCAATCGCGTGGTATGATGTTATCACTTTAGCGAAGTAAAGCAATAAAATTAGGAGGAAATTCCAATGAAAAAAGTATTAGCAATGTTGTTGATCGCTGTGATGATGCTGTCTCTGGCAGCCTGCGGCGGTAACTCCGAGGCAAAGGGCGATGTGGCCGCCATTCAGGAGGCTGGAAAGCTGGTGGTCGGTATTACCGTTTATGAGCCTATGAACTATAAGGATGCCGACGGCGAGTGGACCGGCTTTGATACCGAGTTTGCGCAGGCGGTTGCCGAAAAGCTGGGCGTAGAGGCCGAGTTTGTGACCATCGACTGGGATAATAAATGGGCAACTCTGGATTCCAAGAAGATCGACTGTGTGTGGAACGGCATGACCCTTACCGAGGAAGCCAAGACCAACGCCAGCTGCACCGACGCTTATGTGCTGAATGCGCAGGTTGTGGTGATGAAGGCCGATAAGGTTGCCGATTACGCCGATGCCGCTTCTATGAAGGATCTGAAGTTTGCGGTAGAGGCCGGTTCCGCCGGTAAGGAGATCGCTGCTGAAAACAGCTTCAATGTGACCGAATATGCTACTCAGACCGATGCAATGTCTGCCATCGCTGCCGGTAAGGCCGATGCCTGCATCATCGATATCACCATGGCCAAGGCCATGACCGGTGACGGCACCAGCTTTGCTGATCTGGGCATCGGCATCTCCCTCACCGAGGAAGAATATGCCATCGCCTGCCGCAAGGATTCCGATCTGACCGCTAAGATCAACGAGCTGATGTATACACTGACTGCAGACGGTACCTTGCCTGCTCTGGCTGAGAAGTACAGCCTGACTCTGGCTGAGTAAGCTGAAACCGAATATACCGGTAGAGACCCGCAGATACGGGTCTCTACCTATGTTGTTGAAAGGGCATTGATGGAATGTTTTTAAAAGTTACCTTAACGTTGCTGGAGAACTTCATGGTCACCCTGAAGCTTTTCGGGCTTACCCTGCTTTTTTCTCTGCCGCTGGGCCTGTTGATCAGCTTTGGCTCCATGAGCAAGTTCAAGCCGGTGAAATATCTCTTTAAATTTCTGGTGTGGGTCGTGCGGGGAACACCGCTGATGCTGCAGCTGATCTTATTCTATTTCGGCCCCGGCCTGCTGGTCAATATGCTGGAGGGGGCAGGGGTCAATAATCTGCTGACCGATATGATGCGGGCGCTGAACCAGGCGGATTCCCTGATCATCGCTGTGATCGCCTTTGTGATCAATTACGCCTGCTATTTTTCCGAGATCTACCGGGGCGGCATCGAAGGCATCCCGGTGGGGCAGTATGAGGCCGGCTATGTGCTGGGCATGACCAAGACCCAGATCTTCTTCAAGGTGGTGCTGATGCAGGTGGTCAAGCGGATCGTTCCGCCCATGTCCAATGAGATTATCACCCTGGTGAAGGATACCTCCCTGGCCCGTACCATCACCGTTTACGAGGTGATCTGGGCGGCGCAGGATTTTGTGCGCAACGACGGTATCCTCTGGCCCCTCTTCTATACCGGCGCATTCTATCTGCTGTTCAGCGGATTGCTCACATTGATCTTCGGCTTTATCGAAAAGAAACTGGATTATTACAGAGGTTAAGCTATGGCAGTATTACAGGTTGAAAATATATATAAACGCTTCGGCAGGACCGAGGTATTGAAGGGTATCGATTTCTCTCTGGAGAAGGGGGAGGTTCTGGTCATCATCGGTGCCTCCGGCAGCGGGAAGACTACCCTGATGCGCTGCCTCAACTTTTTGGAAAAGCCCGATGTGGGCCGGATCATGGTGGACGATAAGGTGCTTTTTGACACCGAGGCTGCCGAGACCCTCAAGGAATCGGAGATCCGGGAAAAACGGCTGCACTTCGGGCTGGTCTTTCAGGATTTTAATCTCTTTCCCCAGTATAGTGTACTGAAAAATATTACCCTGGCACCCACCCTTTTGAAAAAGGGTACCGCTCAGGAGATCGAGGCCAACGCCAAGCGGCTGCTGGAGCAGGTGGGGCTGTTGAATAAAATGTCCGCCTACCCCTGCGAGCTTTCCGGCGGCCAGAAGCAGCGGGTGGCCATCGCCCGGGCGCTGGCGCTGAACCCGGAGATCCTTTGCTTTGATGAGCCCACCTCTGCCCTGGATCCGGAGCTGACCGGCGAGGTGCTGAAGGTCATCAAGGAATTGAAGGATACCGGCAGTACCATGATCGTGGTGACCCATGAAATGGAATTTGCCAGAAATGTGGCGGATAAGGTGGTCTTTATGGCAGACGGTGTCATCGAAGAGATGGGCACCCCCGAGGAGGTCTTCGGCAATCCTCAAAGCCCCAAGACTCAAGCCTTCTTGCGGAAGGCTCATGAAGGCTTCTGATGGAGGAGAAAAAAGCCTTTCGCCGGGCGGCGCTGGAGCGGCGCAGCCTGGCAGACCCCATGGAGGCTCCCCTCTGCGCCCGCCGGCTGGCAGAGCTGCCGGAATTTCAGGCGGCGGAGGCGGTGTTCTGCTATGCCTCCTATGGCACCGAGCTTCCCACCGGGCCGGTCATTGCGCTGGCCAGGGACCTGGGGAAGCGGGTGGCCTATCCAAAGGTGCTGGACCGCGAGACCATGAAGTTTTATTTCGCAGAAATGCTGCAGCCGGGCTTTCGGGGTATCCCCGAACCGGTAGCAGGGGAGGAGGCGGTTCCCCGCCCCGGAGATCTGATGCTTCTGCCGGGGGCGGCCTTTTCTTTGGAGGGGCACCGAATGGGCTATGGCGGCGGATATTACGACCGCTACCTGGCCGCCCTGCCTTGCCGGCCGGTCTGCTGTGGGCTTTGCTATGAACTGCAGCTGGTGCAGCAGCTCCCCCATGAGCCCCACGACCAAATAATGGATCTGCTGGTCACCCCGCAGAGGATAATTACGATTGAATTGAGATTTTAAATAGAGCAGATCCTCGGATCTGCTCTATTTAATTGTAAACAATCGTTAAATACTCCCTGTTTTTTCTTGAAAATGCAAAAGAAGAGCGGTATAATTTGGAATCATGATAAGAATGTGAAAGGAGGCGCTTTTTTAAAAGTGCTGCGTTTAGAGAATATCGTAAAGACCTATACGGTGGGCGATAGCACAGTGGAGGCGCTGCAGGGCGTCACCATGCAGTTCCGCAAGAGTGAGTTTGTTTCCATTCTGGGCCCCTCCGGCTGCGGAAAAACCACCCTGCTGAACATCATCGGCGGTCTGGATAGCTATACCTCCGGCGATCTGGTAATCAGCGGAACCTCCACCAAGGAGTATAAGGACGGCGATTGGGATACCTACCGTAACCATTCGGTGGGCTTTGTGTTCCAGAGCTATAACCTGATCCCCCATCAATCGGTGCTGGCCAATGTGGAGCTGGCGCTGACCCTTTCCGGTGTTTCCCGCGCAGAGCGGCGTAAGCGTGCCAAGGAGGCTTTGGAGAAGGTGGGCCTTGGAGATCAGCTCAATAAAAAGCCCAACCAGATGAGCGGCGGCCAGATGCAGCGGGTGGCCATCGCCCGTGCCCTGGTCAACGATCCGGAGATCATCCTGGCGGATGAGCCCACCGGCGCCCTGGATAGCGAGACCAGCGTGCAGATCATGGAGATCTTAAAGGAGATCTCCAAGGATAAGCTGATCATCATGGTGACCCATAATCCGGATCTGGCCGAGGAATACTCCTCTCGGATCATCCGCCTGCTGGACGGTAAGGTCATCAGCGATACCGACCCCTATCAGCCGGAGGAACAGCCGGCCGCCAAGGAGAAAAAAAGCCATAAAAAGCCCTCCATGAGCTTTTTGACCGCCCTTTCCCTTTCCTTCAATAACCTGCTGACCAAAAAAGGCAGAACCTTTATGACCAGCTTTGCCGGTTCCATCGGTATTATCGGCATTGCGCTGATCCTTTCTGTCTCTCAAGGTGTGCAGTTTTATATCGACGGGGTGCAGGAGGATACCCTTTCCTCCTATCCCATCACCATCCAGAAGGAATCCACCGATCTTTCCTCGGTGCTGGCCAATGTGATGGGCTCCGATCCCGGAGAACTGGATCACGGCACCGATAAGGTCTATTCCAGCTCCGGAATGTATGAAATGATGAATGCCCTGAATACCGCCGATACCGAGACCAACGATCTGGAGACCTTCAAGGCCTATCTGGAGAGCGAGGATAATACCATCTCTCCCCACCTGAGCGCCATCAAGTACGGCTACGACCTGACCTTCAATATCTATACCAAGGATGAAGAAGGTACCATCGTGAAATCCGATGTGATGGAGCTGATGCAGAATATGATGGGCGGCGGCATGAGCTCTACCATCACCGATAGCGCCATGATGCAAAGCTACCAGCAGGGCTTCACCGTTTGGGAAGAGATGCTGGAGGGGGAGGACGGCGAGCTGATCAATCCCCTGGTCAAGGACCAGTATGATCTGGTTTATGGCAACTGGCCGGAATCCCACGATGAAATGGTGCTGATTTTGAATAAGAATAATGAACTCAGCGATATTGTGCTGTATGCCCTCGGCCTGGAATCGGAGGAGAACATGACCAAGATCATGGAAGCCTACCTGAACGCCGAAGAGATCCAAACAGAGCAAAAGAGCTGGAGTTATGAGGAGATCGGCTCCCGTACCTTCCGGCTGATTTTGGATGCCGACCGCTATCAGTACCACGCCGATACCGGCGAGGTAACGGATATTTCCGATAATGAGACCGGGCTCCGGTTCCTCTATGATAACGCCATTGAACTGAAGATCGCCGGGATCGTGCGCCCCAATGAGGATGCCGCCTCCGCCATGATGACCGGCTCCATCGGCTATACCGCCGCCCTGACCCGCTATGCCGCCGATCAGTCCAATAGCAAGGAGATCGTCAAGGCCCAGCTGGCCGATGAAAAGACCGATATCTTTACCAATCTGCCCTTCGCCACCGGCGAGGAGGTGGAGCCCACCGCTGCGGAAAAAGCAGTAGAGATCAAAAAGTATATTGAGAGTCTGGATACCAACGGTAAGGCAGAGATGTATACCGCCATCATGACCACCCCCTCTCAGGAGTATCTGGATACTACTATCGATGGGATGTTGAAGGGGATGGACCGTGCCGCCATTGAGGCGCAGGTGCAGGCCGCCGCTCAGCAATCCTCCAATATGGATGCAGAGACCATTGAGGAATATATCGCCTCCATGGACGATGAGACCTTATTTGAATATGTACGGGCAGAGCTGGAAAAGCAGATCACGGCCCAATATGCAGAGACTACCGGTAAGCAGCTGGCCAGCTTGCCTGCGGCTGCCCTTTCTGCCGCCTTTGAGCAGGCGTTGCCCGGCTATACCGAGGCGCAGCTGGCAGAGTATTACGACCGCTATATGCCCCCTACCGTTTCCGAAGCCACTCTGGAGGAAAACCTGAAAAAGCTGGGCTATGTGGATCTGAATAAGCCCTCTACCATCAATCTGTTTGCCTCTACCTTTGAGGATAAGGATAAGATCTCCAATGCCATCGATGCCTATAACGAAGGCAAGGAGGAGGATCAGCAGATCAAATATACCGATTATGTGGCGCTGCTGATGTCCTCGGTGACCACCGTGATCAATGCCATCTCCTATGTATTGATCGCATTTGTGGCCATTTCTTTGGTGGTCTCCTCCATCATGATCGGCATCATCACCTATATCTCGGTGCTGGAGCGCACCAAGGAGATCGGGATCCTGCGGGCCATCGGCGCCTCCAAAAAGGATATTTCCCGGGTGTTCAATGCGGAGACTCTGATTGTGGGCTTTACTGCCGGTGCCTTTGGTATTGCAGTAACTCTGCTGCTGAATATGATCATAAATATCATTCTTCACGCGGTAACCGGAATTCCCACCCTGAATGCGGTGCTGCCTTGGGCTGCCGCCCTGATCCTGGTGGGGATCAGTATGCTGCTGACCTTTGTGGCGGGCTTGATCCCTTCCGGCGTTGCGGCAAGAAAAGATCCTGTGATTGCACTAAGAACGGAGTAAAAGATAATAAGAGGCTGAATTTTCAGCCTCTTTTGAGACTGTCAAAAAAGTCCCCGACCGCAGAAAAAAGAAATAAAAAAATTGGCACCATCTTGGTCATAGCTTGTAGGGCGGGAGCTCGTCTCCCGCCGTATCCGAAATAAGGAAAAATCCTGCCGAGGCAGGATTTTATTGAACTTTTTTCTGCTATCCGCCAACCCGCTCTCTACCGTATCGATATACGCCGACGAGACCGGGTTGACGAATTCGGAAACATTTTTGGCAATCTCCCAGCGTGTCAAAAATTAAAAAATAGAGTTTTTTGACACGCTGAATAAGAGGCTGAATTTTCAGCCTCTTATTTTTATTCCACAGCACAAGCCGATCTCCATATAGATATCCTCTAACATGGCGCCGTAGTGGTGCACCGTATCAAATACATCCTCCTGCAATTCCTTTGGAACGGTTTTTTCCAGTTCACGGTGCAGAAGATTTTCTGCTGCCTTTCTGCGTACATCCGGAGAGCGCACATCGATCTCGTCTTCGCAAACGCCATAAAGCAAAAAGGATGCGATCTGCTGCATATCAGCCCGATTCTTGATTTTTGTAAAGTCGTACATAAATGTCCTCCTTGAACTCCGAATGGGGTATTAATGCTTAAATAATACTCCGTTTGGAGTATTTTGCCAACCCCATTTGGGGTAATGATTTAAAATACTTTTAAAGAGGTGTTTTGCATGATACGATTAAGAGATTTAAGGGAGGACAGTGATCTTACGCAGGCGCAATGTGCGGCGATCGCAAATATCAGTAAGAATTCTTATATTCGGTATGAAAACGGGATGAGATCGGTACCGTCGGACGTAATTGCTATATATGCCAAATACTATAAGGTGTCAGCGGATTATCTTTTGGGATTGATCGATTATCCCAGACCGCTTTAAGAGGAGAAACAAAAATGGATATGGAACAATACAATCAAAAGAGAAAAGCCATTATCAAGGAGTACCGGCTGAAGAAGCTGAAGATCACAGCGCTTGTGCTGGGGATTGCGTTGGCCTTTGGCGTAGCGGTCTGGCTGGTCGGCGGAAGCAAGCTGCAGAATATGCCGGTGGTGATCGTGGTACTGCTGATCGACCTGCTTTTTTCCATTCTGTATCTTGCGGTACGGCTGACTCAGATCAGTCACCGCCAGCAAACGGTGTTGCTGCAGTTCGAGGATGAGCAATTACTTCGTAAATATTAAAACAAGACCCTGCGGTTTATGCCGCAGGGTCTTGTTTTTTTTCATGATAAAGCCGCAGGTAGCGGGCGGTATAGAGGATCATCGAAAGGATGATCGAGGCACATTCCACCGCCACCGCTGCGATCACCGCAGGGTTTGGCAGATCAGGGAAGAGGATCAGCAGGAGGGCAACCAGGAAGAAGAGAACAGTGGTCATTTTGCCGTACCATACGGCACCCTCCACCGAATCGGTCTTATGAATAAATATCAGGCCGATGATTCCCATATAGACCTCTTTAACGATCAGCAGCACCAGCATAAACCGCACCGGAATGTACCGCCAGGCTAGGCAGAAGCAGATGGCGATCTGGGTCAGCTTATCGGCGATGGGATCGATGATTTTGCCCCAATCCGTCACCAGATCAAAATGGCGGGCGATCCAACCGTCCACCACATCGGTGGCGGCAGAGACCGCCATCATCCAGGCGGCGGCCGTATAAGAACGCATCCCGCAATAGAGCCAGACAATGGCCGGGATCAACCCCAGCCGCAGATAGCTCAGTAGGTTGGGAATGGTGAAGAATTGTCCGTGAAAACGGGTCTGTTTCAATGAAAAAGCCCTCCTTTTTTGCTTATTTTGCCCTGAAAAAAACAGAAAATTTAAGAAATAAATTATACTGTAAGTGAAAATTGACTATTATATAACTTTGCGTAAAAACCGTTTTGCGCCAACAGCGTTTCGTGGTTGCCCTGCTCAATGATGTGGCCGTCCTTCATCACCAGGATCACATCCGCATCCCGGATGGTGGAGAGCCGGTGGGCCACAATAAAGCTGGTGCGCCCCTTCATCATTTTGGCAAAAGCATCCTGAATTTTCAGCTCGGTGCGGGTATCGATGGAGGAAGTGGCTTCATCCAAGATCAGCATGGGGGGCAGGCAGAGCATCACCCGAGCGATGCAGAGCAGCTGCCGCTGGCCTTGGGAAAGGTTACCGCCATCCTCGGTGAGGAGGGTGTCGTAGCCTTGGGGCAGCCGCTTAATAAAGCTGTGGGCATGGGAGGCTTTGGCAGCGGCGATGATCTCCTCATCGGTGGCATCGGGCTTGCCCATGGCGATATTTTCCTTCACCGTGCCCGCCCGGAGCCAGGTCTCCTGCAGGACCATGCCGTAATTCTTCCGCAGAGAGCGGCGGGTGAGGGTGCGGATATCGCAGCGCTCCACCTGAATACTCCCTTCGTTCACATCATAAAAACGCATCAAAAGGTTGATGAGGGTGGTCTTTCCGCAGCCGGTGGGGCCCACAATAGCGATCCGTTGGCCGGGTTGCACCTGCAGATTCAGATCTTCGATGAGCTTTTGCTCCGGCATATAGGAGAAGGCGACATTTTGGAGATCCACATGGCCCTCCACCCCGGAAAGCTCTCCGCTGCCGGTCTCCTTCAGAGCGGGGGCTTGGTCGGTGAGATCAAAGATCCGGGCGGCGCAGGCCAACGCGCTCTGCAGCTCGGTGATGACTCCGGAGATCTCATTGAAGGGCTTGGTGTACTGATTGGCGTAGCTTAAGAAGCAGGTCAGCCCGCCTACGGTTAGCCCACCGGCCAAGGCCACCAGCGCACCGGTCAGCGCCACCAGGGCATAGATCACATTGTTGATAAAACGGGTGCAGGGGTTGGTGAGGGAGGAGAAGAAGGTGGCCTTTAAGGAGGCCTTTTCCAGCCGGCTGTTGATCTCATCAAACCGTTCTGCATTGATCTCTTCCCGGTTGAAGGCCTTTACCACCTTCTGATTGGCGATCATTTCGTCGATAAAGGCGGTCTGCTCTCCCCGGGTCTCGGTTTGCAGCTTGAACATTTTATAGGTGCGGCCGGCAATAAAGCGAGCCATCAGCAGGGAAAGGGGAGTGAGCACCACCACCAGAGCGGTAATGCCAGGGTGGATGGTCAGCATGAAAATAAGGGTCACCAAAATGGTCACCACCCCGGTGAAAAGCTGGGTAAAGCCCAGAAGTAGACCGTCGGCAAACTGATCCACATCGGCGATGATGCGGCTGACGATATCCCCGGAGGAATGGCTGTCCAGATAAGAGACCGGCAGCCTCTGGATCTTGCGGATGGCCTCTTCCCGCACATCCTCGATGACCTGATAGGTGATCTTATTGTTGATGGCATTCATCACCCATTGCAGAAGGGCGGTGATACCGGCGGCTCCGCCGATCTCCAGGAAGATCCGGAAAATAGCAGCAAAATCCACCTTGCCCGGCGCGATAATGCAATCGATGGCCTTTCCTACCAGAATGGGAATATAAAGGGAGAGCACCACCGTGACGGTGGCCAGCAGGATGGAAAGGACCACCCAGCCGGTATAGGGGCGCAGACGTTTTAAAACCCCTTGGAGGGCTGCTTTTTGATTGGTCTTTTTCATGCCTTTGCACCTCCAAACTGGGAATCATAGATCTCTTTATAAACGGGGCAGCTCTCTAAAAGAGCCTCATGGGTGCCCAGACCCACCGCTTCTCCGTCCTCTAATACCAGAATCTGATCTGCATGGGCGATGGAGCTGGTACGTTGGGAAATGATGACGGTGGCAGGCTTCCAGGGGAGCTCCCTGAGGGCCCGGCGCAGGGCGGCGTCGGTGGCGAAGTCCAGGGCAGATGCGCTATCGTCCAAAATCAGGATCTCCGGCTTTTTCACCAGCGCTCGGGCGATGGTCAGCCGCTGGCGTTGGCCGCCGGAAAGGTTCCGGCCGTTTTGCTCCACCGGAGCATCCAGCCCCTTGGCGGCCACGATCTCGGCGGCTTGCGCGGCGGAAAGGGCGGCGTGTAATTCTTCGTCGGCGGCATTTTCGTTGCCCCAGCAAAGGTTTTCCCGGATGGTGCCTTTAAAGAGCACCGCCTTCTGGGGCACGGTGCCGATGCGGCTGCGCAGCTCCCCGGCAGGCAGGCTGCAAACATCCTTGCCGCCCACCAGAACAACTCCCTCGGTGGCTTCGTAAAACCGGGGAATGAGATTGGCAAAGGTGGATTTACCGGAGCCGGTACCGCCGATGACCCCCAGCGTTTCCCCGGGCTTCAGGGTCAGGCTGATATCGGTGAGGGAGTCTTCCTGGGCCCCTTCATACCGGAAGGAAACATGGCGAAAGACCAGCGCCGTACCCGCGGCGGTCTCGCCGCTTTCCCGGACAGGCTCGCCGGTGGGCAGCTCTAAAACCGCCTGGATCCGGTTGCCGCAGGCTACCCCCTTGGTGAGGCTGATGATCATGCTGGCCAGCTTGATCAGCTCCACTAAGATCTGGGACATATAGTTGTAAAGGGCCACCACCGCACCTTGGGTGAGAATTCCTGCCTCCACCCGCAGCGCGCCGGTATGGATCAGCAGGATAATGGCCAGATTGATGAGGGCAAAGGTCAGGGGATTCATCAGGGCGGAGATCCGGCCCACAAACTTCTGGGCCCCGGTCAGCACCCGGTTGCGGGCGTCGAATTCCGCGATCTCTTCCTCTTCCTTACAGAAGGCACGGATGACCCGCACCCCCGAAAGGTTCTCACGGGTACGGCCCAGCACACGATCCAGCGCTGCCTGTACCTTTTTATATAAAGGAATACAGATCAGCATGATGCCGAATACCACCACAGAGAGCACCGGAATGGTTACTACGAATACAAGCGCCGCCTTCCAATCGATGGTAAAGGCCATCACCATGGCTCCCAGCACCACAAAGGGGGAGCGCAGCAGCAACCGCAGGGTCAGGTTGACGGCCGATTGCACCTGGTTCATGTCGCTGGTCATACGGGTGATCAGGGTGGAGGTGCCGATCTGATCCAATTGGGTGTAGGTGAAGCCCTGAATGTGCCGGAAAAGGGCGGAGCGCACCCGGGTGGTAAAGCCCACCGCCGCCTTGGCGGAAAAATATTGCGCAGTTACCGAAAGGGCCAGGCCGATGAGGCCGAAGGCCACCATCAGCAGGCTGTACCAAAGGATGGCAGAACGATCCCCGGCGGTGATGCCTTGATCCACAATGGCGGCCACCACCAGCGGCACCAGCAGCTCCAGCGCCGCCTCAGATAATTTAAAGAGCGGTCCCAGAATGCTTTGGAGAGTATAGTGCTTGAGATATTTCAGTAATTTAAACATAACGGCTCCTTCGGACATTTCACTTTATCTTATATTTTACCATATACTGTTAAAAAAATAAAGCCCTCTTTCCATATTCCCGGGGGGAGATTCCCACCGCCCGCCGGAACATCTTGGAAAAATGATAAATGCTGCAAAAACCCACGCTCTCTGCCACCTGAGAGATGGTGCTATAATCGCTTTGCAGTAGGCTTTTGGCCTTTTCGATCCGCAGATCCTGCAGATATTTCATGGGCGGCAGGCCGTAGGCTGCCGAAAAGCACTTGCGGAAGTATACCGTGCTGATGCCGCAGAGGGCGGCCAGGCTTTCATTGCTGATGGCGGGGTGGGCGTAGTGCTCCGCCATAAAGGTGATGGCGGGCTGTAAAAGGGCCTGCTTCCGGGAGGGGGTATAAGCCGCTTTGGCTTGCAGGGATAGCAGAATATCATAAAGCCGGCGGATGGCCTCCGCCTGCCCTTTGGCCTGCTCGATCAGATGGAAATTTCGTAAAAAGGTATTGCTTTCTGCCGCTGTGAATGCGATGGGGCAGGGATGCTCCATGGGACTTTCGAATTCGATGATGCAGCAAGGCCCCGGCTCGGTGCATTTCCATTCATAGGAGCTGCCTCGGGGCAGCAGCACCGGATGGCGGGCGTCGGAGCGCACCGTTTCCCCACCACAGCGGTAGTAGGTCACCCCCTGTTTAAAAGCGATGGCCCAGCGTTCCCGGTTTTTCCGCACCGTGACCGTGCCGATGGGGGAGCCGGTCAGTCGAATGGCGGCCCGGACTTCAGTAATCACCATATTTGATAAATCAAGCATTTCATCACCTCCCGATCATCATACAATATTTTAGCAATTTTGTAAAGATTTAGTATCAAAAATGATAAAAATATCACATCGCCCATTTACTTTTTTCAGGAGTGCACTATACTGAAGGAGAGGTGATGAAAAATGCGTTTATCCTTTGCGAAGAACCCTTCTCCCATGGTAGTGGGGGTGGTACGCCGCAGAACGGTGCGGGAGGCGATCGCCGAAATTAAAAACTGTACCCTCCATGGGGCGGATGCCATCGACCTGCATATTTCCTGCCTGGAGAAGGAATTTCAGAATAAAAAATCCATTGCCGAGATCGTGACGGCCTCCAGGCTGCCCATTCTGGCGCTCCATTACGATCAGGATTACGAGATGAATCCCCTTGGCTCCGCCGAGGAGGAGCGGGTGGCACTGCTGCTGGAGGCGGTGGAGGCCGGGTGCTCCGGTATCGATATGCAGGGCTATACCTTTGATCTTTATTCTAAAAAGAACTTCCGGGAGGGCTTTGGAGCCTATTCCTTCACCAAAGACTGTCCCCGAGAGATCGTACTGGATCCTGCTGTGATCCAAAAGCAAAAAGAGCTGATCGGGAAGGTCCACGCCATGGGCGGAGAGGTGCTGCTATCGGTGCATCCCATGATCCCCATGGATTGCGGGCAGGTGGTGGAGCTGGCCAAATTTTTGGAGCAACGGGGGCCGGATATCATCAAGATCATCTGCCGTGCCGATACAGAGGAGCAATTGGCCGAAAGCTTTGCAACGATGATCCGGCTGAAAAAAGAGATCAAAACGCCCATCCATTATCATTGCGCCGGGGAGGTCGGGAAGCCCTCCCGGATCATCAATCCGCTGCTGGGCGGGTATCTTTGCTTCTGCAACGACGGATACCATGCCGGCAGTAACCTGGAGCAGCCGGATCTGCAGATAGTACGGGCTATCATCGACGGATATAAAAGGAGCCGATAATATGAAAACCAAACAAATTCTTTTCACAGCCCCCGGGATCACAGAATTAATGGAGCGGGAGTTGCCTGAACTCAAGCCCCATGAGGTGCTGGCAAAAACCGAATACTCTGTGGTCAGCGGCGGTACCGAGCGGGCCAATCTGATCGGAATGCCCAATGCCGGCAGCAATCATTTCCCCAAGGCTTTAGGGTATTGCTCCATCGGGCGGGTGGTGGAGATCGGCGAAAAGGTAACGGGTGTTCAACCCGGCGACCGGGTGCTGGTGTACCACGGCAAGCACGCGGCCTATAACATCCGGGACGAAGAGGAGATCACCAAGGTGGTGGATGATTCCATCAATTCGTTGGATGCTGCCTTTGTGATCATTGCTTCCATGGGGCTGGGGGGTGTACGAAAATTAGAGCTGGAGCTGGGCGAGAGCGCCATGGTCATGGGGTTGGGTCTGCTGGGGATGTTTGCGGTGCAGTTCTGCGCCCATAACTTTGTACGCCCCAAAGTGGAATCCTATCCCCACCATTGGACGCACCAGGATGATTGCCGGGCGATCCTGAAGCTGATCACTGCCGGGCGGGTGCAGGTAAGACCTATTGTTTCCCGAGTGGTCTCTCCGGAGGAGGCTCCTGCCGTCTTTAAAGAATTGGCAGAAGATCCCCGCTTCCCCATCGGGACAGTCTTTGATTGGAGGAACCTATGATCAGAATTGGCCAGATCGGCCTCGGCCATAACCATGGCGAAGCCAAGATGAAAGCGGTACGGAAGTTTCCCGGGCTGTTTGAGGTGGTGGGCTATGCCGAAGAAAATGAACGTTGGATCGAAAAAAGAGGAAATAACGAAGGGTATCAGGGGCTGCAAAGATTGTCTGTGGAGGAAGTGATATCACGCAGCGATGCGGTACTCATCGAAACAGATGTCTGGGATCTGGTGGAAACGGCCCAAAAATGCATCAATGCGGGCAAGCATATCCATATGGATAAGCCGGCCGGCGGGACTCTTACCGAATACAAGCATCTGCTGGATACTGCCGAGGCCAAGGGGCTGGAGGTGCAGCTGGGGTATATGTACCGCTATAATCCGGCGGTGCAGAAATGCCTGGAGCTGATTAAGGAGGGGGCGCTGGGCGAGATCTATTCCATCAATGCGGAAATGAGCACCTTCCATCCTCCCGCCTATAAAAATTGGCTGACCAACTTCGGCGGCGGGATCATGTATATTTTAGGCTCCCATCTGGTGGATCTGATCGTTTATATCCTTGGCAAGCCCAAAAAGGTTACCTCTTTTTTGAAGTCCACCGGATTGGATGGGATCCATTTTTCGGATAATAACCTGGCAGTTTTGGAGTATGAAAAAGCCCTGGCCCGGATCTTTGTATCCTCGGTGGAGGTCAATGGATATGGGCGGCGCCAGCTGGTGGTGGCAGGCAGTAAGGGTACGGTGAATATCTGCCCTATGGAGCGCCCCACCGTCATGACCTGGTCCGATACGTCTATGGCCGAGATCTATCAGGATAAAAAGATCACGGTACCGGTGAAGGATCTTACCGGCGGAGAGCGCTATGATGAGATGATGCAGGATTTTTATGCTTATATAAAAGGAACAAAGCAAAATCCGTTTACATACCGGCATGATTATGCTGTGCAGCAGGTGTTAAATGAGATCATCGGCGGGGTGAAGATCTATGGAAAAAATATTGATTAAAAACGGCAGGCTCTGGGATGGCAAGCGGTTCATTTACACCGATCTTCTTACAGAGGGCGAAAAAATTGCCTGTATTGAGCCGGAAGTCCGGGCAGAGGCATCGTATATCTATGATGCCGCCGGAAAGACGGTCCTTCCGGGGATGGTGGATCTTCATGCCCACCTGAAGGGCATCTCCTCCGACCGCTACGGCATTCAGGCTGAAATGGCCTCCCTGCCCTTTGGGGTCACTGCAGTCAATGATGGCGGTGCCGTTCAGGGAGACCGGGCACTGGCCGAAGGTCTTGGGGTGAAAAATACCGTTTTTGTATCGGTCGGGATCCAAAATAACTGTGCCGACCTTGCCGCCGCAGAGCGGTTGCTTTTGCGCTACGGTGAGCGGGCGGTGGGGCTGAAGGTGTACTTTGATACCGAAGTCTCAGAGGTACGGGATCTTGCACCCCTGCGGGAGGTGGTGGCTTACGCCGCTGGGCATGGGCTGAAGGTGATGGTTCATTGCTCTCATTCTCCCACCCCGATGGCGGAGATCGTGGAGGCGTTGTCCCCGGGGGATATTCTGACCCATGTTTACCATGGCGGGATCCATTCCTGCGGGGAGCAGGATCATGCCGCTCTGCGCTTTGCCCGTGAAAAAGGGGTGGTGTTGGATGCCGGCTTTGCCGGTCATGTCCATACCGATCCGGCGGTGTTGCGGGCGGCTTTTGATGCAGGCTTTTACCCCGATACCCTCAGCACCGATATTACCCGTCTCAGCGTCTACCGGCGGGGCGGGCGGTACGGCCTGCCTCTTTGCATGAGCGTGGCCCGCTCTTGCGGCATGGAGGAGCAGGCCATCTTCCGGGCGGTGACCTCGGCTCCCGCTGCGATTTTGGGGCAGCCCCAATGGGGGATCCTGCAGGTGGGCAACGCCGCCGATGTGGCGGTGCTGGAGGAAGGAAAGGAGGCTTTTTCGCTGGGCAGTCTGCAAGGCGAAAAGAGCTACCGATGTGTTTTGACGGTGTTGGACGGCCAGGTCGTCTACCGGGATTGAAAGGAGAAAAATATGAAAAAAATATTGGTTTTAGGCGCTACCGGCGCCATGGGGCGGTATCTCGTCCCTGAACTGGCGGCGATGGGCTATCAGGTCACCGGGGTGTCGCTGGATGATGCGCTCTGCCGCCATGAGAATGTAAACCATATTAAGGGGGATGCCTTCAACCGCCCCTTTGTGGAAACCCTTTTGGCAGAAAAATATGATGGCATTGTCAATTTTATGAGCTACGGGAGCCGTCCCTTTGCCGATTGGTACGAGTTGTTTTTGAAGAATACCGATCATTATATCTTTCTTTCCTCCTGCCGGGTCTATGATGATAAGGAGGTTCCGGTGCGGGAGACCTCGCCCCGGCTGTGGGATTCTTCGGAGGATGAGGTGCTGAAGGCCTCTAACGATTATTGCATCCATAAGGCGAAGGCCGAGGATCTGCTGGTCGCTTCCCCCTACGGTAACTGGACGGTGGTGCGCCCTGCCACCACCTTCTCCACCATGCGCCTGCAGCTGGTAACGCTGGAATTTTCCAATAGCGTGGCTCGCGCCTTGCAGGGGAAAAAGGTCGTTCTGCCGATTCAGGCAAAGGATAAGCCGGCCACCCTCAGCTGGGGCGGGGATGTGGCAAGGATGATCGCCCGTATCCTCTTTCGGGAGGAAGCAAAGCGGGAATTTTATAACGTCTGCTCCGCGGAACACCGTACTTGGGGCGAGATCGCCGATTATTATAAGGATCTGGTGGGTCTGGAGGCGGTTTGGGTGGATAAGGAGGATTATCTTGCCATCCTGGATCCCGAAAAGAAAAACAATGTGCGCTGGCAGCTGGAATATGCCCGGCTTTTTCACCGTATCACCGATAATTCCAAGGTGCTGGCGCTCACCGGCCTGAAGCAGGAGGATTTGATGCCTATGTATGACGGCCTGCGGCTGGAGATCGGTAACATTCCCGCCGGGTTTGTTCCCGCCGAAAAAGAGGTGGGCAGGCGGATGGATGCCTATCTGGAAAAGAGGTGCCTTCCATGAAAGCCATGCTGGTCAATGAAAAGCAGGAAATGGTCTGGAGCGAGGTGGCAACTCCCGCCATCCGGCCGGATGAGGTGCTGGTGCGGATCCGTGCCGTCGGGGTCAACCGTGCGGATATTCTTCAGCGGCAGGGGAAATATCCTTCACCCCCCGGCTGCCCACCCTGGATGGGGCTGGAGATTGCCGGCGAGATCGCAGAGATTGGCGAAAAGGTGGAAAAATGGCAGGTGGGTGACCGGGTCTGCGCCCTTTTGGGGGGCGGCGGATATGCGGAATATGCGGCGGTGAAGCAGGAGATGCTGATGCCGGTTCCCAAGGGGCTCACCTTAGAGGAGGCCGCCTCTCTGCCGGAGGCCTATGCCACCTCCTACCTGAATTTATTTATGGAGGGCCATTTAGAGGCAGGGCAGACTGCTTATATCCCCGCAGGCGCCAGCGGGCTGGCGAGCGCCGCCATTCCCTTGGCTAAGGCCTTCGGCGCTAAGGTGATCACCTCGGTGCTCACAGAGGAGAAGGCAGAGCAGATCAAGCCCTTGGGCGCCGATCTCGTGATCGTGGGGGAGCCCGCTCCCGTTCTGGAAAAAAATCCTATCCATGTGGCCATGGATTGCCTTTCCGGAAAGGCGTTGGGTGAGTGCCTGCCTTATATGGAGCGGGGCGGTTATTGGGTGGTCATCTCCACTCTGGCAGGCATCGAGACCACCGTGCCCCTGCGCCCGCTGCTGACCAAGGGGCTGCATCTGGTGGGCAGTATGCTGCGGAATCGTACCCCTGAGATGAAGGCGCAGATCCTGGCTCAGCTGGTGGAAAAGGTCTGGCCTAAGTTGGAAAGCGGCGCCATCCGTCCCTCGGTTTATCGGGTGCTGCCCATTACCGCTGCCGCCGAGGCCCATGCCATGATGGAGCGAGGGATACACACGGGAAAAATCGTCCTAAAAGTATAAAAAACGTGCGAAAAGCATCAACTTTTCGCACGTTTTTCTTTGAAAAATCACCCTAAATCCGGCTCATCCAGGAAGGTGACGGCGGTTTTTTCACAGCCGTCGGATTCAAAAATGATGATCTCGTTCTCGCCCTCCTTCAGGAAGGGGGCGGGAACATAAAGAGTCTTGGTGGGGCCGGCAGGGTTGTAGTAGCGGCCGATATTGAAGCCGTTGACCACCACAAAGCCCTTTTGGAAATGCTCGGTCTTCAGGAAGGTATCGCAGGGGGCGCCTTCGATGGTCAGGATACCTTTATAGAAGGTGGGGGTATTTTGAGGCTTTGCCTCCTGCCAGTTCAGCCGGGAGAGATCCTCCATAGGCAGGCAGTAGTGCTCCCAGCCGAAATGGAACCGGCGGTCAAACCGTACACCGCCCACGATCCCCTTCTGATCGAACAGCTTGTGCCCGTAGTTGACCCGGCCCATATTTTCCACTAAAATATCCACCTTCACCGTCTCGCCGTAATCGGCACCGATGATCACCTCGTCCATCCGGCGGGAACGCTCCCGGATGCCGGCTAATTTGCCGTTCACAAAGATATGCGCCCGGTCATGGAGCTTGGTAAAGATCAGGTTTTGAGGCTCGATGGGGCCCTTGAATTCGGTGGAATAAAGCAGGTAGCCGAAATCCTGCCCCAGCTGCTCCATGGTCTGGGGATAGGCATGATGCACCGGGCTGGCCAGATTGGGAATGTTCTCCATCAAGGGTGCACATTCGATCAGCTCCAGGGTGCCGTAGGCCGCCTTGGGGGTGTTGGAGATCTCCAGCGCCGGCGCCTTTTTGCCGGTACCCTTTTCGATGACCTCCTTGATAGCATAGTAGGTCTCGGTGAGATCCCCCGCCTCGGTGAGGGGTGCCCGGTAATCATAGCTGGTAATGGTGGGCTGATACTGCTCGCCGGTGTGGTTGGCGCCGTTCCAGAAGCCGAAATTGGTGCCGCCGTGGAACATATAAAAATTGAAGGAGCCGCCGATATCAAAGAATTCCTGCACCATCCCGGCAATCTCCTGAGGCTTATACTGCTTGTGCTCCTCGTACCAATGCTCAAACCAGCCGCACCAGAATTCGCCGCACATAAAGGGCTGATCCGGCTTAAATTCCTTCATGATCTTTGCCCGCTCCTTGGGGGCGCTGCCGAAATTGGCCACCGCCAAAAGCTCCGGCAGGGTGCCGCCGCTGAGCATCCAGAGGTTGGTGCCGTCGGAGGTGAAAAGCTGGCAGTCCATGCCGTTTTCCCGGTAGATGGCGGCCACCTTGCGGAGATATTCCTTATCATCGCCGTAGCTGCCGTATTCGTTTTCTACCTGCAGCATGATGACGCTGCCGCCGTTGGTGGAAAGATGGGGCTTAATGCGTTTGCAGAGCTCCTTATAATAGGGAGTCACCTTCTCTAAATAAAGGGGATCATTGCACCGCAGAGCGATGTTGGGATAGGCCAGCAGCCAGGAGGGCAGCCCGCCGAATTCCCATTCTGCGCAGATGTAGGGGCCGGGGCGAATGATCACATTCAACTCCAGCTTTTCGGCAGTCTCGATGAATTTCTCCAGGTCCAGAATACCGCTGAAATCAAATTGACCCTCTTTCCGCTCATGCAGGTTCCAGCAGGTGTAGGTCTCCACCGTGTTGAAGCCGCAGGCCTTGAGCTTCTTTAAGCGATCCTCCCAGTAGGCAGGGGGAACACGGAAATAATGGATGGCACCGGAAATGATCTGGTACGGCTCGCCGTCCATCAGAAAATGATCTTTGTTGAATGATAAAATACCCATAGCAAAATCCTCCTGCTTTCATTATATAAAAAAGAGAAAGAAAGTCAATGAGAGACTGTCAAAAAAGTCCCCGACCGCAGAAAAAAGAAAAACAAATGCATAATTAAGCCACTGCCGCCCCTGTGTAAGGGGCGGCGGACCGCATAAGCGGTGGAGGGGTTGTTCTAAGGAAAAAATGCGGCTAAAAGCCGCATTTTATTGAACTTTTTTCTGCTATCTGCCAACCCGCTCTCTACCGTGCGTCAAAATCAATAGAAACCGCTCCATTTTGCCTAAAGGCAAAAAATCCGCTCATTCTATTGCTTTCTCCTTTTCCCCAACAAAACATGTTTTGTTGGGGGCCCCGAAGATAACGCCGACGAGACCGGGTTGACGAATTCGGAAACATTTTTGGCAATCTCCCAGCCTGTCAAAAAATAGAGTTTAAAATGCCCGATGCTTGCGCATCGGGCATTTTGACGGATCTTACGCAGAGAGGGACTGTAGCAGTTTTACTGCATCGAAGATGGAAACCTTGCCGTCTTTGTTGATATCGGCGGCGGCGAGATCCAGCTCGACCTCGTAGCCTACCAGATATTGCATCAGCAGGGTGGCATCGGCGGTGGTTTCGGCGCCGTCGCCATCCAGATCGCCATTGGTCTCGAACCGTGCGGCATAGAGCTCCAGCCGTTCATCCCCGCCAGCCAGTTCCCAATTCAGGAAGGTGTGGCTCTTCTTGGTGGGATCGGCAACAGCTTCGCCGATCACGGCACCGGTGGAATCGGTGTAGCGAACCGCATATTCTACTGCATCCACCTCGTAGACGTGCTTGTATACGACCCGATCGGTCTCGGTGGCCAGGGCCAGCTTGCCGTTCTTCATAGCCAGACCGGTGTTCCAGGCCAGCTCGCCGCTTGCCAGCTGCTCTGCGGTGGAAACCGTGCCTGCGGTGGCAGCGGTGCAGAGGGTGTAGCAGTTGGTGAAGGTGATGGAGCCGGAGACGATGTAGCCGTAGACATCCCAATCAGTTTCGCAGAATACGCTGTTGGTCACGGTGGTGGCAGAGGTCTGCACCTGGCCGACAACCACGCCGCTGGGATAGGAGGTGCCATCGGTTTCTGCAGTGAAGGTGTTGCCGTAGGTGAAGCAACCCTGAATGGTGCCGCCGTAGCTGTAGCCGATCAGCAGACCGCTGCGGTTGAGGGCAGAGACGGTGTTGTTGATGACATAGCAATCGGTCACCGTGCCTGCACACATCTCACCGATCAGCAGACCTACGCCCCCGTTGGTGGCGCAATCGAAGGTGCTATCCTGAACGGAGCAGCGGGTAAAGGTGCTGAGACCGCCGCCGCGGGCTTCATTGTAAACATAGCCTGCAATACCGCCGTAGGTACGGATGTCATCGTTGGGGTTGAAGTATGCGCCAACAATGTGAACGTCCGAAACGTGGGTATTGGAAGCAGAAGCGATCACAATACCGCTGTAGCGGCCGCCGCGTACATCCGCATCCTTCAGGGTGAAGTTCTTGATGGTGGCATTCTTGGGCAGGAACATACCTACCTGAGCGGTGGAATTCATCTTCAGGTTGCTGACGGTGTAGCCTGCGCCGTCGAAGGTGCCGGCGAAGCAGGTGTCTTTGTTGTCGCCCACACCGATCATGGCAAAGTTTGCGGTGTTGCTCATGTCGATATCATTGGTGAGGGTGAAGGTATAACCGCTGAAATTATTGCTCTTGGAGAGGGCGGCCAGCTGGTTCAGCTCCGCTTCGGTGGAGATGGTGAACTTGCGGGCATCGGGATACAGCTCATACTGGGCCAGGGGATAGGTGCCGTCCTTATCGTAGGCGGTGACGGTGGTGAAGGTCTTGTCACCGTTAGCCTCAGTGGCGGTCAGCCAGAGGGTTGCACCCTCGGGAAGAGCCACTTCGGTGCCGATGGCGGCGCCGGTATTGTCGGTATAGCGCAGAGCGTATTCCTCACCGTCCACCACATAGGTGTGCTTGGTAACAGCCGTACCTACTGCAACCTGCGGATAGGTCTTCTGGATCCAGTTGGTATCGGTGTCGTTCTTCAAGGCGTAGGCCAGGGAACCGTCTGCCAGTTGGGTGTCGGTCACACCGGTGTAGTTGTTGCTGCCGGTGAAGGTGGCGTTGGTCAGCTTGGCCTCATCGGTGTAGCAGTTGTTGATGGTGACGGTTTTAACGGTGGTACCATTGATGCCGTAGATGGCCGAAGGAGTGGTGCCGGTATAGGTGTTGTTGAAGGCACCGCAGTTGGTGATCACGGTCTGGCGGCCGTCGCTCACGATGCCGGAAACGGCAACGCCGGTGGCCTGCACGTTGATGATGTTGTTGAAAGCATAGGTGTTTTCAATCACAGAGCCTGCAACCTCGTCCCGGATAGTGATCAGACCGACGGGGTTATTGGCGGTGGTACCGGAGTTGATGGTACTGCCGGAAACCGTGCAGTTCTTGATGTTTACGGTGGCCCCGGAGGTGTTGTAGCCGTAAACGAAGAAGGCGACCCGTCTGGCAGAGGCGGTGATGGTACTGTTGCGGATGTGAACATTTTCGATCAGGTTGGTGGCACTGTAGGTTTCACCGGCCACGATACCGCTGTGGGAGGCTACGGAAACGGTGGCGTTATCGATCACCAGATTCTTAATGGTACCCATCAGGTTCTTAAAGAGACCTTGACCTACATCCGACTTAGTAAGGGAGTAGTTGGAGATGGTGTAGTTCTGGCCGTCGTAGGTGGCTTCAAAGGCCACGATAGCGGATACGTCGGTGCTGCGGCCGGAGCCAACCTGCACATTGGGGTAATCCTTCAGGTCGATGTTGGCGGTCTGCAGGATGGTGATATCGCTGCCGATCTTGCCGGCGTTCACCAGATCTGCAAAGAGTTTGAATTCCTCGGCGGTGGAGACGCTGAATTTCTTCGCTAAGGGATAAGCCTCCATCTTGGAGATGGGGTAGGTGCCGTCTGGATCGTACTCGTTGGCAACGGAGAAGGTCTTATCGCCGTTCTCGTCCTCGGTGACGGTCCATTCGTCGAAGTCTTCGGGAAGGGAGGCCTCGGTGCCAATCATGTTGCCGGCGCCGTCGGTGTAGCGGGTGGCGGCAACCGTGCCGTTGACAATGTAGGTGTACTTAACAGCAGCCTTTGTGTCGGCGTCGGGGAAGGCAATGTTGTTGTTTTCCATGGCCATACCCAGCAGGTAGGCTACTTCACCGCTCTTGACCTGCTCGTCGGTGACGGTGGTCACCGTGACGGGAGAAAGGGTAGTGTCGTTTTCCACATCAATGTAAACGTTGGAGCCGGTGGGGGTGGGGTTATCGGTATCGTAGCGGCCCAGCATCCAGAATACGGTGGAGTTCTTGGCGGTGATGACGTCGCTTCCGCTCTTGTTGCGCAGACCGCTGTTATTGTAAGCAATCAGATTCTGCACATCAAAGGCACCGCTGCCGCGGCCAAGGATACCGGCGCTGTCGTAGTTACAGTTGATAGTGTTGCCATAGGCGATCACACCGTTGATCTTCATGTTGGCGGTGGCATAGGAAGCGATCAGACCAACCTGACGGTGGGATTCTACGGTGTTGCTGACCAACAGGCAGTTTTCAACGATAACATTATAGGGGTTGCCGCCTACGATGAGGCCGGCCTGCTGCTGGCCTGCAGAGAGATTGCTGACATAGCAGCCTTCGGCTACGCAGTTCTTTACGGTGAAGCTGGCGGTGTTGGCATCCAGCTTACCGAAGAAGCCGCCTACGGTAAACTTGCTTCCAACCATGGAGGAGTAGCGAAGCTTCACATTTTCCAGCGTGGTCACGCCGTAAGCCTTACCGATCAGGATGGCAGAGGATTCGCCGCCGGTGATGGCTGCATCCTCAATGGTCAGATCCTTGATGGTGACATTTTTGGTCTTGTCTACACCGGTCATGGAGAAGAAGCCGGCATAGGTATCGGAACTGCTGATAGTCACATTGTAAATCGTGTGGTTTCCTCCGTCGAAGTTGGCGGTGAAGCGGCAGCTTTCGGAGCCGATCATCTCGAAATTCTCCACACCGGTCATATCGATATCGTTGAGCAGGGTAATGGTGTAGCCCTCAAAGGTGTTTGTCTTGGAAAGGGTGGCCAGATAGCACAGCTCTTCGGGGGTAGCGATGGTGAACTTGGTGGCCTTGGGCCGATTCACAAGCTCGGTGATGGGGTAGGAGCCGGTGTCCTCGGTGCCGTATTCGGCGGTGTAGACCAGGTCGCCGCTCTTGGCATCGTCCTTTACACTCCAGCCAAGGAAGTCCTCGGCTGTGACGGTGGGTGCGCCGTTGATGACGGTGCCGGCAGCATCGGTGTAGCGAACCTCGGTGGTCTCGCCCATCACATAGGTGTAGCGGTGGGTGGCTTCGTCGCCCTTGGCGAGGAGTGCCACATAGCCGTCCTTCATGGTCCAGCCCAGCTCATAGGCGATCTTACCGCCGGCCAGCTCGGTGGCGTTGGTGTGGATAACATCTGCAGAGGTATAGTCGCAGTCGTCGGGGGATGCAGTGTAAACATTGTTGGTTACGATGTTCTCGGTGTCGCTGAAGCGGAAGAGAACAAAGTTTTCGGTTCTTGCAATGTTATTAGAAGTGTTGTTCGTGATGGTGGTGGTCGTCATCGTTTCGTCGTAGAAAACGCAGTTTTCCACGGTGATAAGATTATCGGTACCGCTCTTGGTGCCGCCGCGACCGACCAGACCGTATGTATTGAAGTTGGAGCGGAAGGTGTTGCCGTAGGTAATGCAGTTTTTAAAGGTGCTGCCGTGGTAAACATAACCGCCCAAAAGACCGTTATTGCGGTTACCGCTGATGGTGCAGTTAATGACCTTACAGCCGTCTACGGTGATGTAAGCTGCGTTACCGATGATGCCGCCCAGACCCTGACGGGAAGAGCCATTCATCGTCAAACCGTCTACCGTACAGTTCTTGACGGTGGCGGTGGTGGTTCCGTCGGTGGTGCCGACGATGCCGCCGAAGTCGTTGTTGGAACTAATGGTCATGGTACCGCCCTTGACAGTGACGTTTTCGATGGTGCCACCGGTGATTTTGGCAGAGACCATACCGCAATCCTGAGTAGCACCCACCGAAGCATCCTTCAAGGTGAAGTTCTTGACGGTACCCTCGATGTCACGGAAAAGACCCCGGGTAGCGCCGGCGGTGGCGATGGCCATATTGCTGATGGTGTGGCCCTTACCGTCGAAGGTACCCTTGAAAGAGTAGGTGTCGGTACCGATCATCTGGAAATCTTCGATGCTGCTGAGATCCAGATCTACATTCAGGAGGATGACCTTGCCTGCAAACTGATCGCTCTTGGACTTGGTGGCAAAGGCATTGAACTCGTCCAGAGAGTTGATGGAGTAGTAGGTATGGGTAGAATCGGTAGCATAGGTGGAGAAGGGGTAGATATCGCTGGCACCGGTATCGTCCACCGAAGCAATGTAGATGTTGCCGTCTGCATCGGTGGCCCAAGTGGCGGTGTCTGCATAAAGGCCGGTGAAGCGGCCTGCGTTCAGCAGGTTGGCCAGATCGGTCTTAACCTCCTCGGCGGTGAGGGCAATGGGCTCCTCGGCACCTGCTACGATGTAGCCGGTATCGCTGGCACGGTTGTTTGCAATGTCGGCAGAGCCGGCCAGATAGTAGTTGTTATAGTTGAAATAGGTGCGGTCGCTGCTGCTTGCGGTGTTGAAGCGGCCGATGGCCTCGGTTTCGTAACCGGCTTCGCAGGTGATGTTACCCAAGTTGAAGCAGTTGCTGATCCGGGCGATGTTGCCACCGCTCTGCGCCCAGTTGGTGATACCGCTGGCACGGTCCAGACCGTGAACATCACCGGTATTGTAGCAGCCCACAAAGTTACAGCTGAGCTGCGCACGTCCGACCAGACCGGCATAGCAGGGGTTGCTGATGCCGAGACCGGTCATATGCCCATCCCGGAAGGTGACATCGGCACCGTTCCATACATGGGTGAAGGTGGTGTTATCGGCACGGCCGGCAATGGCACCCACGCCGATGACATCAATGAAGGGGTTTCTCTTCGCGTTAGTGGCGGCGTTATAGCTGCCGGCATTCTCATATTTCCGGTTGGAGCTATGACCCTTTACCACACCGCTCTCGATACCGAAGTTGCGGATCTCCGCGTCCAGGGTGTAAACGAAGAAGCCGGTACCCATAGCACTGACATCGTCGATCAGCAGATTGGAGAGGGTGTGCAGGTGGCCGTCAAAGGTACCCTTGAAGGGAACATAAAGGGAGCCGATCATCCCGAAGATCTGATCCTTCATGTCGATATCGTTTTCCAGATGGAAGGTGAGGCCGGTGCAGCTGTTGACCTTACTGAACTCGGACCAGGCCTTCAGGTCCTCGATATCACTGATGCCCCAGTTGGTGATGTTTTCGACATCGATGTTAGTGGCGTAGGTCTTGAAATCCGGGTAATCGATCTCGCCCTTTTCTCCGTTTTCGCCGTAGGTCTTTTCCACCACAGCGGTGGCAGAGCCGGTGAGAACCTTTTCCGGATCGTTGACATTACCGGTCAGTACCAGGGTATTGGCAGATTCCCGGTAGATGCCGTCGATGGCGGTGACGGTAATGGTATATTCCACGCCGGTCTTGAGCTGCAGGGTGGTGGAATAGGTCTCGGGAAGTACCTTGTTATAAAGCTCGGAGAACACATACTGGGTCTTGGTGGTGGTGCCATTGGAAACATCCACTCTGTAACGGATGATGGGGTGCTCCGAATCGGCCCGGTCAAAGGTCAGGGTGCCGTTTTCCAGCTTGATGGAAGCATCGGCGGCGAAGGTGGCCTTCTCGGTGGCGAATTTTGCTTCGTCGGTGTAGAGATAGGTGCTCTTATCCCATGCCTTGGGGATGGAATACTCCAGCACCTCGCCGGAGCCGTTGGCCTCCAGCAGGAAATCGCCGGTGTCGGGATCGATATATTTAATAGTAACCGCACCGGACTCGGTGACCTCGATCATAGAGTAGGATACGATAGGGGAACTGCCGCCGGACACGGAGGTGGCATTGGGGCCGCCGGTGTCGCGGACGGCACCGTCATATACTTCGGTGAACAGATCCTGAGTGATGGAGTCGGAAAGGCGGGGATCCCAGTGCACATGGGCGTTCATGGTAATGACCTGAGGATACTTATTCAGGGTGTCCCGCAGGCTGTTCTGGCCCCAGCGCTGGGTCAAGCCCAGCTTGCCCACCTCGGGGTAATGGAATACCACAAAGATGGGGCGCTCAGCATTTTCGGCTACCAATGCGGCCAGCTGAGTGTCCAGCCAGTCTTCGCAATCGTGGTAGCTGTTATCGGCATTATCGTCGTTCCCGGTGTTGCCGTCGTCCTCGGCGGTCACATCGTTGCCGTTGCCCATATCGTTGGAAAGGGTAATCACCGGAACACCGGAAACATAATTCAGGTGCGGGCCGTAGCCCCAATCGGCGGTGGGGATGATGCTACCGTCATTGCCAAGGTGCTCTTTGATCAGAGCATTCAGCTCGGCTTCCTGCATATAGAAGATGTTTCCGTCGCCGTCGTAGATATCGTGGGTACGGGCCATGGCCAGCAGGACCTTGGAGCCGTTCTTCACGTTATCACGAACACCGGCGAGGAAGAGCGCCATTTCGTCTTCATTGGTGTAGCCGGCAGCGGTCTCGTTTCCGTTGATGCTATCGCCGTTGAAGACAAAGGCATCGATATTGCCGCCCTGCGTTTCGGCATAGGCATAGGCCGTTTCGAATACCTTGGGAAGGCGGTCGATGGTGGTTTTGGTGGACGTCGGGTTGGTATGGATATCCGAAACCACAACAAACCGCGAAACAACAGGATCGTCTGCTGCAATGGCTGCCGGTGCAAACACCAGAGAACTGAGCAGCATTACGATCGCCACAGTAAGGGATAGTGCGCGTTTCATAAGTATACCTCCTCATACTTATAATAATTTAATTTAAAGTATATCATAGAAAACACTTGACGAAAAGATAAAAAATTAATATAATCTATGTGGTATATTAAGATTTGGGGGGTGTCTTCGATGTTCTATGAGCCGGAGCACGGCAGCATTGCCTTTGCCGCCCGGGCGGAGTACCGCAAAGGGACTGTGACCTTTAGCCCTCACCGCCACAACCAGCTGGAACTGATCTTTGTGGTGAGCGGAGAGTACCGCTTCACCGCCGGAGAAGAGACGGAGATCTTTTTACCGGGGGATGTTTACCTTGTCAACGGCAGGGAGACCCATAGCGGCGAGGTGGTTCAGCCGGGGTATTATTACTATGTTCAGCTTTCCCTGCGGCAGACCCCTGCGGGGTTGAGCGAGGAACTGGATCGGCTGGTGGAGGGGCTGGAAAAGCACCGCATCCGCCTGCCTATGCGGATCCCCGCCGATCAGGCCGAGGAAACGGGGCTCTTTGCCCGGGGGATGGAGCTGGTGGATTGCTTCTCCCCCAAAAGCGGCTATAACGAGTTCAAGGTCTTGCTGAAAAGTCTGGCCATTTTTCAGGTCATCTCGGAGCATCGTTTGTTCCATACGGTACAGACCAGGGAGCAGGCGGAGGGCCCCTTTGACCGGCAGGTGGCGGAGTTTGTGGAGCAGCATTATACCGAGGACCTGAGGCTGGAAACAGTGGCAGCGGCCTTCGGCTATGAGCCTCATTATTTCTGCTCCCTTTTTAAAAGGAAGTTTTTGGTCAGCTTTACCCATTACCTGCGGGTAGTGCGGGTGCAAAAGTTTCTTTCCCACCCCAATCTGAACCTGCAGACCATTGCCAAATGCGCCGCAGAGGTGGGGTTTTCCAATTATTCCTATTTTTACCAGTCTTTCCGTCGGGTGCGTGGCTGCAGCCCTCGGGAATTTCTCACCAAAACCCGCAAATAAAATTGCGTGATACCGCAAGGTATCACGCAATTCTTATTTAATCAACAATATCAGTAGCCCGCATGGCCAGAATGGTGCGGGAGATTAGATCATCCAAGGGCCAGCCCAGCAGATCGGCGCCCCGTTGGATGACCTCTCGGGAGCAGCCTGCCGCAAATCCGGTGCTTTTATATTTCTTCTTTACCGATTTCAGCTCCAGATCGGCAACACTTTTGGAGGGCCGCATGAGGGCCACTGCCCCGATCAGCCCGGTCAGCTCGTCCACCGCATAAAGCACCTTTTCCATTTCGTGCTCCGGGGCGATATCCACCGTCAGGGCGTAGCCATGGCTGGCGGTGGCGTGAACGATCCGTTCGTCGATGCCCCGCTCCCGCAGCAGCTGCTGCTCCTTAATACAGTGCTGATCCGGGAATTGCTCAAAATCCAGGTCGTGGAGCAGCCCCACAATGCCCCAGAATTCCTCTTCCTCGCCGTAGCCCAGCTCCCGGGCAAAGTAGCGCATGACACCCTCTACCGTGAGGGCGTGCTTGATGTGGAAGGGCTCTTGATTATATTCCTTCAGTAGGGCGAAGGCTTCCTCTCTTGTTGGGATCATGTACGATCATCCTTTCCTTTTCAGCCGTTTATCCAGCCTTGCCGCCAGGCGTGTGCCCACGCTCTGGAAGATCTGCACCAGAAGGATCAGCAGCACAACAGCAGCAAGCATGATCAGGTATTTATAGCGGTAATAGCCGTAGTTGATGGCGATCTTGCCCAAGCCCCCGCCGCCGATGATGCCGCTCATGGCCGAATAGCCCAGAATGGTGGTAATGGCAATGGTGGCGTTGGAGATCAGAGAGGGAATACTCTCCGGGATCATCACCTTTACAATGATCTGCAGGGGAGAAGCACCCATGCTCTGGGCCATTTCCACGGTGTTGGGGCTCACCTCTCTGAGGCTGCTTTCCGCCAGCCTGGCTACAAAGGGAAAGGCGGCGATCACCAGCGGAACAATGGAGGCGGTGGTTCCCACGACCGTCCCCACCACGAATCGGGTCAGGGGGAAGACCAGGATCATTAAGATCAAAAAGGGAACCGAACGCAGCAGATTGATCAGAATATTCAGGGTCTGCAGCAGCCAGGAGGGCAGCGGCAGAACACCGTTCTTTTCCCCGGCCACCAGCAATACCCCTAAGGGCAGGCCGATAATAATGGAAAAGGCAGTAGCCAGCAGGGTCACATAGACCGTTTCCCACACCGCGGTGAGAAATTCCGCTTGGATGATGCGCCAGGCCTCACTGAGGGTCTCGGGGGAAAAAAGATCATTCAGCATGGGGGGTCACCTCCTCTGCCAGTACGTCTGGGGTCTGGGTCATATAGTCAATGGCGGCACGCACCGTCTCGCTGCCCCCGGGAATCCCCAGAAGCATGGAGCCGTAAGCCTTGCCGCCGATGCTTTTGGTGGAGGCATAGGCGATATTGGCTTCGATCCCCTTTTCCACTGCCATTCTGGCGATCAGCGGGGAGCCGGCGGCTGCCGCACCGTTGAATACTACACGGATCAGCCGCTCTCCCGCTTCGCTGACCACCGGGCTGTCGCTGATCCCTTCGGGGAATACCAGCCGCCGGGCGGCAGGGGATTTGGGGTGGGAGAACACCTCTGCCACCGCCCCCTGCTCTGCAACGGTGCCGTCGTCCAGAATGGCAACGTGCCGGCAGACACTTTCTACCACACTCATCTGGTGGGTAATGATGATCACGGTGATGCCGAGCTTTTCATTGATGCTGCGGATCAGCTCCAGAATGGAGTTGGTGGTGGTGGGATCCAGGGCGCTGGTTGCTTCATCGCAAAGCAGCACCTTGGGGTCGGTAGCCAGGGCTCGGGCGATGGCCACCCGCTGCTGCTGGCCGCCGGAAAGCTGCGCCGGATAAGCCTTGGCTTTATCCTTCAGCCCCACGATATCCAGCAGCTCCAGGGCTCTTTTTTTGGCCTCGGCCCGGCTTTTGCCCGCCAGCTCCAGGGGGAAGCAGACGTTTTTCAGACAGTTCCGCTGCATCAGCAGATTGAAGCCCTGAAAGATCATGGTGATCTCCCGGCGTACCTTCCGTAGCTCCCCTTCGGAAAGCTTGCAGAGGTCCACGCCGTTGATCTCAATGCTCCCTTCGGTGGGGCGCTCCAGCAGATTAATACATCGCACCAGGGTGCTTTTTCCCGCACCGCTCATGCCGATAATGCCGAAGATGTCCCCGTCCGGAATGGAGATCGACACATTTTTCAGGGCTTCTACAGAACCGTCGGCCGTGTGAAAGGTTTTTGAAATATTCCTGATCTCGATCATCATAGCCTCCGGTGTTTATTTTTTATTTTTTGATGGCATCCAGAGAGGTCTGCTTGCCGCCGTAGATGCCCAAGGGCTCCACATGGATAGCAGAAACAGAAACCAGATGGGTGCCGTTTTCAGCATTGAAATCATCCAGATAGGGGATGTGCTGGAAGTAGTTGGCATCGATCTCGCCGCTTTCCACCACATTGTTGGGCTGCACATAATCAGTAAATTCCTTGATGTCCAGGGTGATGCTCTTGGCGGCCAGGATGGTCTTTACTACACCCAGGATCTCTGCATGGGGAGTGGGGGAGGCAGCAACGGTGACCGTCTTGCCGGCCAGAGCGGCGTAGTCCAGGGAGGCATCATAGCCGTCGGTGGTGTTGTCTACCACAGATACTACAGCACCGTCATATTCCTCTGCGATAAAATCAGCTACCTGCTTGCTTTCCAGGGCGGCCTTGAGGGCTTTGATGAGATCGGTGTTTTCGTTGCCTTCCTTCACAGCAAGGATGTTACCGTAGGCAGAGGCAGAGCCTTCAATGCCAAGGGCATCCTTGGTGGGATTCAGATCGGCTTCAATGGCGTAGTTGGAATTGATCACCGCATAATCCACATCCTGCAAAACGTTGGGCAGCTGGGCAGCTTCCACTTCTTTAAAAGTAATATTGTAGGGATTTTCAGCAACATCCAGCGGGGTGGCGGTAATGCTGGCACCCTCCTTCAGGGTGATCAGCCCCAGATCCTCCAGCAGGAGCAGGGCACGGGCTTCGTTGGTGGTGTCGTTGGGGATGGCAATGGTGATCTGATCGGAACTGCCGCAGGCAGTCAGGGAAACAAGAGTAAGAACAGCGATAAGCGCAAATGTAATAAACTTTTTCATGAGAGTAAATTCCTTTCAAAAATAATTTAAAATTAAAATGGGTGAAATAATAAGGAACCTTCACGTTCGGCCGAACCGAAAATTGGCCCGTACGAGCTCTTCAATTAATCGTATCATGGTAATACCTTTCTTAAAAAAATAACCAGGAGGCTCCGATCAGGTCTCCCGGTTAAAAGCATAATAGATTCCGCGGCAATTTATGCGGATCACATCTCGGTTTCGGAGAACATATCGGATATGGGCGTATGAAAAGCCATGCACATGCGGCCACACATGCACATCTCCATCATCATAGCGGTGATCTTCTTCATAGCTGTGTTCTCCTTTCCGTGTTGTTTGGCTGTATTGTAACACTAATTACCTACTTTGTCAATAGGTAATTTTAAAAAAATGAAAGATCCTGCCGGGCTTGCAATAATCTGTTTTTTATGTTACAATAGCCAAAGCATTGAAACTTGAATCGGCCTGAAAGGGCGGTTTTTTGATGCTTTTCGGCTCATTGTCGCCAATAGGCGCCAGCCTTATTCGCTTCGCTTCACCAAAAATCATTTAAAAAACCGCACCTTTCGGGTCGCAGAATTTTGAAACAACGGATTTTTCGGTGGGCGTGGCATAAAACTCCGCAAATCCTGACGGATTTGCGAGTATTTTTTAGTGACACCCCAAACTTCGATTTGGTTGGTGGAATTTATGCAGAGAAAACAAAGCCTCAGCGGAAAATACGTGTTCCAAAATCCGGTTCAAGTATCAATGCTTTGGCTACCATCCGCGAAAGGAGAGTGGCGCCATGATCTTAATTATTGCCGAAAAACCAAGTCTTGCCCGGAATATCGTGGCAGGTATCGGCAAATGCGCCCGCCGCAGCGGCTATTTTGAAGGGGAAGGATATCTGGTCACATGGGCCTTCGGCCATCTTTTCTCCCTCTGTGATATCGAGGATTATACCGGCCCCACAGCCACCGGCCGATGGTCCATGGAAAATCTGCCCTGCTTTCCCGAAAAGTTTCGCTTTCAGCTCCGCAAGGGCGCTGATAAGCAGCCCGATGAGGGGATCCAGCGGCAGTTTGAGCTGATCCGTACCCTCTGCGCCCGCCCGGATGTGGAAAAGATCGTCAATGCGGGAGACGCCGACCGGGAGGGAGAGATTATCATCCGCCTTTGCGTGGAGCATACGGGGGTGGAAAAGCCCTTTTACCGGCTGTGGCTCCCCGATCAGACTCCCGAAACGGTGGCAGAAGCGCTTCTGACCATGAAGGAGGAATCCGAGTACCAGAACCTGGCTGATGAGGGCTTTGCCCGTACCTATGTGGATTGGCTTTATGGGGTCAATCTCACCCGCTATGCCACCCTCAAGACCGGTGTGCTGCTGCGGGTGGGCCGGGTCATCGTGCCCATTGTGAAGGCCATCTACGACAGGGATAAGGCCATCGAAAATTTCATCCCGGAGATCTACTATGCGGTGGTCAGCAACGCTGAGACCAAGGGCGAAAATATCGAGCTGGTCTCCAAGCAGAAATTCGATAAAAACAGCAAAGCCAAGGCAGAGGAGTATGCCGCCCGGCTCAATGGCTGTAAGGCCATCGTTACCGAAAAGAAAAAGAAAAAAACCACCCTCCAGCCGGGTAAATTATTCTCCCTTTCCAAGCTGCAGAATGTTTTGGGTAAAAAGTATAAAATGCCCATGGAGGAAAGCCTGAAGCTTACGCAGGAGCTGTACGAAGCGGGCTATATCACCTATCCCCGTACCAACTCGGAGTATCTGGCCGAGCAGGAAAAGGGCAAGATCAAAAAGATCCTGGCCAATGTGGCGGGCTTAGGTTATAAAGTGAAATTCCGGGACGGAAAAAGTATTTTCGACGATAGCAAGATCGAATCCCACTCTGCTTTAACACCGACCTATAAGATCCCCAAAAAGGAAGCCCTCACCGAGCGCCAGATGATGGTCTATCAAACTATTTTTCGGCGGTTCGCCGCAGTTTTCTGCGCCGAGGAATGCCTGGCAGAAAAGGCAGAAATGGTCATTCAGGTGGGGGACGTGGAGGAATTCCGCTTAAAAGGTACCATGATCCTGCAGCCCGGCTGGATGCAGTATGACGACGGCGGCCAGAAAAATAAGGTGCTACCGCCCCTGGAAAAGGGGGATGAGGTAAATATCAGCTTCGCACCCAAGGAGAAGGAGACCTCCCCGCCTCGCCACTATACCATTGAGACCCTGAATAATTACCTGAAAAATCCTTTCCGGGAGGATAAGGCTGCCGCCGAGGAGGCCGATGACCGGGAGGAATACCGGGCCATGTTTGAGGGGCTGGAGCTGGGCACCGAGGCCACCCGTACCGGCATCATCGGCAATGCCATTAAGAGCCAGTATATCTCCCTGAAAAAGGATACCTATTATCTGCTGCCCGGGGGCGCCTACCTGATCGAGGAGCTGGAGCGGATGGGCATTGAAATGGATAAGTATAAAACCAGTGCCTTAGGTCAGGCGCTGAAAAAGGTGTACCGGGGCGAGATCCGGGTCGGCGATAGCGTGGCCATCGCTCGAGAGGAGATCCAAAAGGTCTTTAAACCTTTGGAGCAGACCCCGGAAACGGATACCGATACCGGGCTCTACGGCGATGAAGTGGGCACCTGCCCCCTCTGCGGCGGCAGGGTGGTCAAGGGGCGCTACGGCTACGGTTGCCTTTCCTATAAGGAGGGCTGTAAATTCCGTATCAGCGGGGTCATCTGCAAGCGGGTCATCCCCATCTCTGCCGCCCGGGATCTTCTTGCAAACGGAAAGACCGTGAAGCTTGCCGGTTTTATTTCCAAAAAGGGCAATCCCTTTGAGGCCCGCCTGAAAATGGAGGAAGGCCGTGCAGTCTTTGATTTTCAATAAAAAACCTGCCGAAAAGTTCAACTTTCCGGCAGGTTTTTTTATACTTTTTCGGTGATTTTCAGGCGTTTCAGAAGCAGCATGATAGCAGGGATCAGCACCAGCTGGATCAGGATGCCGGGGAAGGCATTGGCAAAGCCTCCTGCCCAGAAGGCAGCCAGGGTGAATAGTTTTCCCCCAAAGCCCAGTAAAACAGTCTGCGCCAGACCCCAGACCAGCCGACCGCTGATCATGGCAATGATCAGGGAGGCGTAAAGAGAAGCAATGCTTTTCTTTTTGAAAAGCCGGTAGCAGAGGCCGATCACAGCGCCATAGGTTGCCAGTTCAAAGGCCATAGACACCGCATTGGGGTAAAGCATGGGCATTCCGAAGGTCACCGACCGCAGCAGCGGGGTGATGAAGCCAACGGCAAGGCCGTATTGCCAGCCGCAGAGCAGCCCGCAGAGCAGGATGGGCAGATGCATGGGCAAGAGCATACTGCCGATCTCCTTGATCTGCCCGGTCAGCAGCGGCAGCAGGAGCCCCATGGCAATAAAAAGGGCGGATAAGGTTAATTTTAAAAGTGGTTTTCTTTTCATTTTTTTGCATCCAATTCAAAGACTTTCCGGGCCAGATTTGGTACGGTCTTATTGTGCTCCCCTCGTACATAGAAGGATTGCCCGCCGTCTGCCACCGTTCTGGCCAGAATGGTCTTCCAGGGGCGGAAATAATAGCGGGGGTCGGACTTGGAGGGAGCTGCATTGTAGCCATCGGTCTCATCAATGGCCAGCAGGTCGAATACGGCGGTGGTGAAATCAGCGATCTTTTCCCCCTTCTGGTGAGCCACATTTCGGGCCATGGCCAGGGCCTTCAGATAGACCTCTGGGCCGGCTACTGCAGAGCCGATGTCCAGAAAGACCCCGTGCTCCAGCTTTTCGATGCTCTTGGTATAGATCAGAAAATCGTTGTAGGAGCAGATGCCCATGGCGGCGCCGTCGCAGTTGGGGTGCTCATGGATGATATCATTGCCGATGCCGATGTGTACGGTGCAGGGAACCCCCAGATGATAACCCATGGCCAGCACGCTCTTTTCCCGGTAGGGCAGGTTGTTTTCCCAGATGTACCGGCCGATGGCCTCGCCCCAGCCCAGATCCTCTTTGGCGGCTTCTTTAATAATATCATTGATGATGCCGGTCTCCTTCCAAAGGCCGAACTGCCCCTCGGAGATGTATTTGGCTACACTTTCGCAGGTGTTGCCGATCAGCGCAAATTCAAAATCATGGATGGAGCCGGCACCGTTGGTGGCGAAGTGGTTGACCAGCCCCCGCTTCATCAGCTCGATCATAAAGAGACCGTTGCCGCTGCGGATCACATGGGCCCCGTACATCATCAGCACGGTGGCGTCGTATTCCCGGCGGGCCTTCACGATCTTTTCCGCCAGAATGGGGATAGCGGGATGGTCGAAGGGGGGGATCTCATCATTGATATCCTTGATAATATCGATATTGATATCGTGGATCCGCTCCTCCAGCGGCAGTAAATTTAGCTGGGAACGGTCAAATTTTTCAAACGGCATGGTCTTATTCCCCCTTGATCATCCGGATCAGCTTGTCATAATCAGCAAAATCGGGGATGATCATTTTGGCCCCGGCTGCCAGCAAGCGGTTTCTCTTCCATTCATCAATGCCGCAGCGGCGGAATTCATCGGTGGCAGCGCCTACCGCATAGCCGCCCAGTTGGGCAACCAGCTCGATCTCCACATAACCGTCGCCAAAGGAGATCAGCTCTTCCGGCTTGATGCCTTCCTTTTCGATCATATCCTTGATGACCAGTTCTTTACTGCATTCCAGCATATGATCCTGAGCTCCGTGGATGCCGCCGGCAAAGGCGGTGTCCAGCCCCAGAAGGCCGGCCTCGTATACCACATCGGCCTCATCGGTACCGGAGGCCAGATAGCACTTAATGCCCATCTCCTGCAGTTTCTGAATAAATTCATAGCTGCCGGGCACCCGGTATTCGGCGGGATCGGCACCGGCCCGCAGGGCGTCCTTGCGATCCTTGATGTAGATCTCCAGGCGGCGGAGATATTCCTTCTTATATTCATAGGGATCCACCGCAGCGCCGCCCCGCTTCTGCACCTCTTCATCCAGGGCGATGCATTGGAAGATGGTCTGCTTGCCGGTGAGGAAGTCCACAAAATCGGTAACTACCTTCACAATACTCTCGTGATCCTCCGCCTGCGGGGTGGCTTCCAGTACCTCCACGAAATAGGGGATCATGATCTTCTGCCAGCCGGAGCGGATGCAGGAGACGGTTCCGTCCCAATCGAAGAGTGCGGCAGAGATCTTGCGCCCGTAGAGGGGGCTGATGATCTCTGCTCCCCAGATCTCCTGCAGCTTTTGCTGCAGCAAGGAGGAAAGGGCGTGGACATACAGCATATGGATATCCTCGATCTGCTCCATATTATCAGAGGGGGCTACCACGCTGATATCGCAGAGCAGCAGCAGCTTGCCGCCGTCCCGGCCCAGAAAGCCCACGACGGATGCGCCCCGCTCTTTGGCGGCGATCACCGCCCGCACAATGTTTTCGGAATTGCCGGAGCCGGAAAATACCAGCAGTACATCCCCGGCCTTCACCTTGGTCTCCACCTGGATCTTATAGAAATCCTCATAGCAGAAATCATTGGAAAGGCAGGTGGTGATGGCCGCAGAGTCTCCCAGACACTCCGCATCAAACCCGGCCCGGTTATATACCCGGCAGCCCTTGGTCAGATCGTTGCAGATATGGGAGGCAGTGGCTAAGCTGCCGCCGTTGCCAGCGGTATAGATGGCCCGTTCCTGCTGCTTGGCCTGGATCAGCAGCTCGGCCACCCGGCCCAGCGCTTCAAAATCCGTCTGCATGGTTCTGGCAGTACAGTCTGCGGCATAGTTCTTTAAGAATTCTGCACAGTTCATGATGGTTTCCCTCCTGTTATTCCCTTGTTTTCAATCGTTCAATGACCTCCGGCACCGTGGCGGTACCGGTATCGCCGATCTGCAGAATGGTGATGGACGAAATGCAGCAGGCCAGGGTGGCGGCCTCTGCCAGATTCAGCCCCAAGGCACAGCCGGTGCCGATCCCTGCAGAGGAGGCATCTCCTGCGCCGCAGATATCCACCGGACCCTCCACCCGAAAGGCGGGCACCTCGGTAACGCCGTTTTCATCAAAGACCAGCATCCCCCGGGAGCCCCGGGTAATAAACATGGGGTTGCCGTTTTTTGCATACAGCCGCTTGCCGCATTCGGCCACTGTCTGCAGATCCTCCGGATCTCCCTCGCCGCCGTTGAAATATTTGATCAGCTCAATATTGTTGCATTTGATCATGGTGCGGTCAAATTCATGGATCAGCGCCCGGGAGTCTGCCAGCACCGGCTTGCCCGATGCCTTGGCCAGTTCCATAAAACGCTCCCGCACCCCATCTGTGATGATGCCGGTGTTGCGCTGGAAAAACTGATCGATGGCCAGGCAGACATCTGCTTTTTCCAAAGCGATCTTGATATTTTCCACCACCTGATCCTCGGTGGCCTTGGATAGGGATGTGAAGTTGCGGAAGTCCAGCCGCCCGGCCTCTTCATAGGAGCCGTCTGCTCTGCGGATCATGGGCTTCATGTAGGTGGGGGTGCAGAGATCCTCTGCCTGATATAAAAGAGTAGTATCTGCGCCGATCTTTTCCAGCTCCCGCAGTAGCTCCCAGCCCTCGCCGTCCTTGCCGATGGCGCCCACGCAGATCACATTGGCACCCAGCGCCCGTAGATTATTGGTGATGGTGCCGCCGGCGCCTGCGGCGGTCTTCTTGCGGTGGAACTGGCGGGCCACCAGATCTGTCTCCACCGAAAGCTCATCCCGTTCCGGGTAGGAATAAATATACTTATCCAGGCAAAAATCCCCGAATACTGCAACGGTGATCTCCGGCACCTGCTGCAGACGTTCGATAATTCTGCCGATCTTCACTTCGTTCATGGTAAAGCCCTCCTTTTGATTGAATTATAACATTGGGCATGGTTAAAGTCAACGAAATCATATTGGTGAGGATAGCCAAATTTTAAAATTTTAGGCCGGCTGCCTTTCCTTGATCTGTTTTTTATATCGGCTGGGGGAGATCCCAGTTTTGGCCCGGAAGGCGTTGGAAAATTGGGAGAGCCCCGAAAAGCCGCATTCTGCTGCCAGATCGCCCAGCGGCACGGCGGGGTTCATCTCCATCAACAGTTGGGCCAGTTCGATCCGTTTATTATTGATGTATTCCAAGGGGGCACAGCCGGTATGCTCCTTAAAAACATGGCGGAACCGGTCGTAGCTGTAAAAGGTCTGCTCGGCGATGGTGTGGATATCGATCTCCGATTGAAAATTTTCATCGATGTACTGCACCACCCGGTTAAAGTTCTGGCTTTCCGCCGGCTGAGGCAGCAGCTTGCGCTTGAGGGTCAGCAGGATCTGCAGCACCATGCAATCGGCCATTTCCTGCTTAAATGCAAGGTTTTCCTGCATTTCCACCCGCAGCCGCTGCAGCAGCGAGAGCACCGCGCCGTTTTGGTCGGAATAGATCCCGGAGGGAATGAAGCCGTCCGGCACCTCAAAATAGAGCAGGATAATGTTGCTTTCCATCTCGTTGTTTTCATCGTGGGGGATCCCCGCCCCCACCAGATGCACCGTGCCCTTGGTATACTGGTATTGCTTCTCACCCTCTGCCAGGGTGCCGTGGCCCTTCACATAATAGGCCAGCTCGCAAAGCTCATGGGTGTGATGGGGCTTGTAAAAAGGGCCTTTATGGTGAACATAGGCCATTCTTTTTAAAGAAATATCCATGTTTTTCCCTCCTTTTCCTCTGCATTATAACAAAAAACGGCTGCTTTTTCAATTGAAAAAACAGCCGTTTTTAAAAATTAAAGCTTTGGCAGCAGCCATCCCAGCATCGCCCCGTGAAAGGAAGATAAAAGGATTTACATTCAAGGAGAACAACAATTTTGAAAGTCGGGGCGATGGTGGGGTGGCTGCTGTTTTTTTATGATGCAACCGTTAATTTTTCAAGGGATCTGCCCTTTTGCCACTTGGCGCAGTAAACGGCGGTGCATTTTTTATATTGATCGAAACGCTTTTGGGCAGGCAGAGGATCTCCGTAGACCTTCCAGGGACCGGATAAGGTGGGGCTTTTATGCTGGATAAAGCCCTCCACATCCTCCGGGGGATAGCCCAAAAAGAGGCCGATCTCATGGGGAAAATCTTCCGTTTCTGCCAGCCGCTGCCGCAGGTGGAAGATGCACCGTTCGGGGGTGCGGCAGCAGTAGCCCCGCTCCTGCAGCAGGCGGAAGGCATCCCGGTGCTGCAGATCCCGGCCCAGCTGCGCCGGGCGATAAAGATAGATCAGTGCTCGGCCCTTTTGCAGCCGCAGGGGCAGCAAACGCAACCCTTTTTTGCTTAAAATACGGTTAAAAAAGCGCAGCTTTTCCTTCATTTCTTCCGCATTTTCGCAGGGGCAGCTGAACATATTGGCAGTTTTCATTCCCGCCAATGTGGGGGAACAATGGCGAATGATCAGTTCCTCGGACATGGTGGTTTCCTTTCGGAGGAGGTTACTGGTTAGCGTGTGCTAACTTATGAGTTAAAAAGTCGGTTAGCGTTTGCTAACCGACTACATGATAACCGATATTCGGCTATTTGTCAATACTTTTTTGAAAAGAATTTTTCAGCCGCTCTGCCAGCTCCTGCATGGCGCCGGAATCTACCTTTAATACTGCCCGGTCGTAGGTGAGCAGGCCGTTGGTTTCATCCTCCACATCGCTCACCTGCGTCAGCACCGCGGCGCAGAGTCCGTTTTCTGCGGCAGGGAGAATCTCCCGGTCGTAAAGGGCAATGAGCTCTTGCTCGAATTCCTTGGGGTCCTCGGTGAAAAAGTGGTAGCCGCTGTTTCTTTTCGGATTAAAGGTGTGATCCTTCACCCGGCAGGAATAGCCGCCGAATTCCGAAAGCACCACCGGGCGGCCGGCGGGCTTGATCCGGATAGGCTTGAAATAAATATGCTCGCTTTCCACATCGCTGGCCGTTTCCTTGAACCAGCCGGAGGTGGTGTCATAGATACGGGTGGGATCCATGGCCTTGATGTCCTGATAGACACGGTCGGCCTCGAACTGCCCCCAGCCTTCATTGAAGATGGTGTAGTAGCAGACGCTGGGGTGGCTGTATAGCTGCCGGAGGATCCCCTCGGCGTGGCGGTAGAATTCCGCTTCCCGCCGCTTGGATGCCCGGCGGGTGCGCCATTTTTTGGTGAGTACTGTGGGGATGGCCGTATCCCGCAAAAAGCTGTAGCGGCCGCTGTTGATCAGATCCTGGAATACGATCATGCCGTATTTATCGCAATAGAAGTAAAAGAGATCCGGCTCCAGCTTGATGTGCTTGCGTAGCATATTGAAGCCGCAGGCCTTCATCTGCAGGATGTCGTTTTCAAAGCCCTCCTCAGTGGCGGGCAGGTAGATGCCGTCGCTGAAATAGCCCTGATCCAGCAGGCCGTGGAAGAAGTAGGGCTTGCCGTTGAGCAGCAACCGTTCCCCCTGCACTTCGATGGTCCTTAAGGCGAAATAGGAGGTGATCTGATCTTCCCCGGAGACGACAGTGAACCGGTATAGATAGGGATCCTCCGGGCTCCAGAGATGGGGATCCTCGATCTTTAGCTCCAGCGAGTCGGTGAAGCGGTAGCCCTTCTGCTTAAAGATCAGTACCTTTTCTCCCTCGCCGCCGGTGACTTCCACCTTCACCCGATCTAAGGAGGGGGTGATCCGGATGTCTTCAATATAGTTTTGGGGCACGCTTTCCATCCAGACCGTCTGCCAGATGCCGCTGATGGGGGTATACCACATTCCTCCCCGTTTGACCCGCTGCTTTCCGTAGGGCATATCGGGGTCCAGGGGATCGGTCACCTCCACCTCCAGCCGGTTTTGGCCGGGGATCAGCAGGTCGGTGATATCCAGGGTGAAGGGCAGGTAGCCGCCGGCATTTTTGCCGGCACTTTGGCCGTTGAGGAAAACCTCTGCATATTGATCCACCGCCCCGAAATGCAGCAGCACACGCTCCTTACGGAAGCCTGAGGGAAGGGTAAAGCTGCGGCGGTAGGTCAGGATATCGGTCTTTTTAAAACTCCTGCCGATGCCGGAAAGGCGGCTTTCCGGGGGATAGGGAACGGTAACCTTGCCGAGGGGTTCTCCGTTCAGCAAGAGATCCCACCGGCCGTTGAGGCAGAGGTAGGAATCCCGTTTCATCTGCTGGCGGGGATAAGTGCCGAAGGGCTGATCCCGATTAAATTCCTTTTCAAAGGGGGTCTCCAGAACTGGCCAGAAACGTCCGGAATGCTTTGTTTTCATAGATTCACCTGCGCATCACAAATTTATGGTATTATTTATCATAACACAGTCGGCAGAAGGATGCAAGGGTCAACGAACTTGACAAACCCTATGAAAATGTTAAAATATGAATAAAATATTAAGAATTGAGGGTGCGTATGAAGAAAGAGAAATGGATCAAGCCCCGGCATAAGGTGGTGCGGGATCTGGCCTATCTGGTGATGTACCCGTATATGAAATGGAAATGCGGCGTTGCCATTGAAAAATTCAAAGAGCAGGGCGGCCGGCAGTACCTGATCATCATGAATCACCAGACGGTATTTGATCAGTTCATGGTGGGCTGTGCCTTCAAGGGGCCGGTATACTATATCGCCACTGAGGATATCTTTTCCATGGGCTGGATCTCCAAGCTGATCCGGTTTCTAGTCAATCCCATCCCCATCAAAAAGCAGACCAACGATCTGAAGGCAGTAAAGACCTGCATCCGGGTGGTGAAGGAGGGCGGCACCATCGCCCTGGCCCCCGAGGGAAACCGTACCTACAGCGGCCGGCTTTGCTATATCAAGCCCTCCATTGTGAAGCTGATGCGGGTGCTGAAGCTGCCCCTTGCCATCTTTCGGATCGAGGGAGGCTATGGGGTGCAGCCCCGCTGGGCAGATGATATCCGTAAAGGGAAGATGCGCACCTATGTTTCCCGGGTGGTGGAGCCGGAGGAGTATCAGGCCCTCACCGACGAGGAGATGATGGCCCTCATTACCAAAGAATTAGGGGTGGATGAAGCGGCGCTGAGCGGCGAATTTCGCCATAAAAATCTGGCCCAGTATCTGGAACGGGCCATCTATGTCTGCCCCCATTGCGGGCTGGCAGAGTTTGAAAGCTGCGGCGATGTCTTTACCTGCAAAAAATGCGGCCGCCAGATCCGGTATCTGCCCACCAGGGAACTGGCAGGGATCGGCCATTCCTTCCCCTTTCGGTTCGTGGCCGATTGGTATGAATATCAGGCAGATTATGTGAGAAAACTGCCCCTTTCTGCCTATGAAAAGGAGCCGGCCTTCCGGGACACCGCTGATCTTTCGGAGGTCCTTCTTTATCAAAGAAAGGTTCCCCTGCGGAAGGAAGTTCAGCTGGCCCTTTACAGCGACCGTATCACCGCTGACGGGATGGTGTTTCCCTTCGGGGAGACCGCCGCTGTTACGGTATTGGGGCGGAATAAGCTGAATATCTATTATCAGGATCATGTCTATCAGTTGAAGGGCGGCAAACGGTTCAACGCCCTGAAATATGTAAATTTCTATCATCACTATAAAAATAAAAGCGAGGGAAATGAAAATGGAGAATTTCTGGGACTCTAATGTCTGGGGAAGCATTAATCTGCTGATCGTTTTGCTGATCGCTCTGATCGCCGCCAATATGCTCAAGCGCTCGGTGCGGTGGCTGGAGGCCTCTCTGATCCCCACCTCGGTGCTGGGCGGCGCCATGCTGCTGGCGGTGGCGGGGATCTATAAGCTGATCACCGGCGACCTCTTTTTCGATACCGCCTTTTTCGGCGCCAACGGCATGGCCGGCCTGGAAATTATTACTTATCATACGCTGGCGCTGGGCTTTATCGCCTCTGCCTTTAAGAGCGGCAAGGGCAAGCTGACCAAAAAACGTACCGTTGAGATCTTCAATACCGGCGTAAATACGGTGGCTACCTATCTGCTGCAGGCGGTGGTGGGCTTCGGCATTACCATCATCGCTGCGCTGGTGATCAAGGATTTCTTTTCCGCAGCCGGGGTGCTGCTGCCCTTCGGCTACGGCCAGGGCACCGGCCAGGCCATGAATTACGGCGGCATTTATGAAAACGATTTCGGCTTCGAAGGCGGCAAGAGCTTCGGGCTGACCATCGCCGCTCTGGGCTTTATCAGCGCCAGCGTGGGCGGCGTGATCCATCTGAATATCCTGAAACGTCAGGGAAAGATCAAGGTGGCCAAACGGGAAGAAGCCGCCATCAGCACCGAGCAGGTGCAAGGAGAAAATGAGATCCCCATGCAGGGCAGTATGGATAAACTGACGGTGCAACTGGCCTTTGTTGCCGGAGCCTATTTTCTGGCCTATCTGATGATGTACGGCTTAGGGCTGCTGCTGCCCGGGATGAAATCGGTGATCTATGGCTTTAACTTCCTGCTGGGCGTGATCGCTGCCACCTTGGTCAAGGCGGCGGTGAATTTTCTGCAAAAAAAGAAGATCATCAACCGGAAATATGCCAATGATTTCCTGATGACCCGTTGCAGCAATTTCTTCTTTGATATCATGGTGGTGGCCGGCATCGCCGCCATCCGCTTGGGAATTCTGGAAAAGTACTGGGGCGTGATCCTGATCCTCGGCGTGGTGGGCCTGGTGATTACCTATGCCTATAATCTGCTCACCGCCCGTGTCCTCTTCAAGGAGTATTCCGAGGAGCAGTTCCTCACCATGTACGGAATGCTCACCGGTACCGCCAGCACCGGTATCATCCTGCTGCGGGAGATCGATAACGGCTTTGAGACCCCTGCGGCGGATAATCTGGTCTATCAGAATTTTCCTGCCATTGTCTTTGGCTTCCCCTTGATGCTGCTGGCAACGCTGGCACCCCAAAAGCCGCTGCTCACTTGGGGGATCCTGCTGTTGTTCTTTATTGTGATGAATGTCATTCTTTTCCGGTCGAAGATCTTCAGAAAGGCGGCAAAATGACTTATGTAATGGCTGACCTTCACGGCCGATTTGCGGAATACCGGCAGATGCTGGAGCTGATCTGTTTTTCCGGGGAGGATCAGTTATATCTTTTGGGAGATCTGTGCGATCGGGGGCCGGAGAGCGCCGCTCTTTTGCTGGATGTGATGGACCGGAAAAATACGGTCTGTTTGAAGGGAAACCACGAGGATATGGCCTGCAAGAGTCTGCCCTATCTCTTCCGTGATCCCGGAAATTTAGGCCCCTTGGGCACCGCCGCCGTGCGCCGCTGGTATGCCAACGGCGGGGAGGAGACCTACCGTTCCCTGATGGCTCTGGCTGAGGCCGACCGGCAGAGGATCCTGGCATTTATGAAAAAAAGCCCCCTTTATCTGGAACTGACGGTGGCGGGGCAGCCCTATCTGCTGATGCATACCCTCTCGGAGCTGTTCAGCGCCAATTATTCCATCACCGCCTATGAGGATCGGGATTTTCTGTGGGAACGTCCCAAGAATTTTGATCAGACCTTCCGGCTGAAAGGGCAGCCGGAGGGGGTGAAATTTCTGATTGGCCATACCCCGACACTCCATCTGGGCGGCCGCCGGCCGGAGATCTTTTTCGGCAGAGGGAATGTGATCGATCTGGATTGTGGGGCGGGCTATCCCGAATACGGCGGCCGGCTGGGGTGCCTTTGCCTGGAAACCAAGGAAACATATTACATTTAAAGCCTCTTCGGGGGCTTTTTTGTTGCTTAAATCGACATTTTATATTGACTTAGTATTAATATAAATATATAATAATTAAATACAAATAAAATCGGATCCTTGCGAAAAAATGAGTAGGGCGTCCGTTTTATTTTAAAACAGCAAAGGAGAATGTTCATGAAAGAGAGAAAAGCGCTCCGCAGGCTTTTGCTGCTGGTGACCGCTGCGGTGCTGCTGGTGAGCGGGCTGCTGCCGGTATTTGCCGGGAACGGGCCGCAAAAGACCTATGAGATCGCTGTGGTCTACGATAATTCCGGCTCCATGTATCTGCTGGGGGAGAATGTGCCCAATACAGCCTGGTGCCATGCCAAGTACGCCATGGAGATCTTTGCTTCCATGCTGGATTACAGCAATGGGGACAAGCTGACGGTATTCCCCATGTGGGAGGTGGCCACCGACGGTTCCCGGCCTGCTGCCGAAAATCCGGTGGAATGTACCAGCCCCATCACCATCCAGAGCCAGAAGGATATCGATAAGATCCATAATATGTATACCCCTCTGGCAAACGGTACGCCCTTCACCGCTGTGGAGCGGGCCTATAATTATATCAAATCCTCTTCTGCCAAGGAAAAGTGGCTGGTGGTGCTTACCGACGGTGCTTTTCAGCCCAGCGCTACCAACGGTACGCCCATGCAGCTGAGCGAGACCCAGAAGAAGCTGCAGGCCATGGCCGGCAGCGGGATCAAGGTGCAGTATCTGGCGCTGGGCAGCCAGTATGCCCTGCAAAGCAACGAAGCCAAGGGCTTTTATGCTGCGGCGGTCTCCGAGTCCGGGGCGCTGCAGAATGAGCTGATCAGCATCTGCAATAAGATCTTCCAGCGCAATGAGCTGAAGGATCGGCTGAAGGGCAAGGCTCTCGCGCTGGATATCTCCATGAGCAAGGTCATTGTGTTTGCCCAAGGGCAGAACGCAAAGATCACCTCTTTGAAGGACAGTAACGGTACCGAGATCCCCGTTACCATGAACAGCGGCCAGCGGAAGTACAGCGAATTGAGCTTCGGCTCCGCATGGGTCAAAGGGACCGCAGCAGTGGATACCAGCCTTTCCGGCCAGGTGGTGACCTTCGGTGCCTGCCCCGCCGGGGAATATACCTTGGAATACAGCGATGCGGATAAGATCCAGGTGTTCTATGAGCCGGATGTCCGGTTGGAGGTGGAATTGCTGAACGGCGATAACCAGCCGGAGGATTTTTCCGATGGAGAGATCCCGGCCGGGGATTACATCTATCACGCCAGAATGGTGGATGCGGTGACCGGCAAGGATGTAACGGAGCATGAACTGCTGGGCGGCAATGTGCAGATCGATACCACCGTGACCTATGAGGGCCAGAAGCCTATTGCGGTGGAAAACGGCGGCACCGTTTCCTTTGCCCCCGGGGAAGGGATCCAGGTGGATATCACCGGTACCTACCTCACCGATTATAAGATCACCAATCAGGATGATCCCTCTATCTTCCCCAATTCCATCAAGGTGCCCGATCCCGAGGCCAAGCTGAAGATCTCTGCCACGGTGGAGCAGAAGAATAAATGGTATCTGCTTTCGGCCCATGAAAGCTGGAAGCCCATCCGGGCAGAGCTGACCATGAACGGCCAGCCCCTGACCGAAAGCCAGCTGGAGGCAGCGGCTCTGACCGTTCAGGTCATTAAGGGGGAGGAAACCCTTCCCTTCCGGATGGAGAAGCTGACCGGTGAATCTGCCTTCAATATCTGGCTCGGCACCGATGAGGGGGGCAATTACCTGAAGCCCGCCGCCGGCAGCTATACGCTGGAGCTGAAGGCCTCTGCCCCCGATGAATACGGCAAGGAGGTCCAGTCCAAGGCAGAGGATGTCAGCTTCGGCATCCGGAACCTGCCCCTTTGGCTGTGGATCCTCATTGCGCTGATCATCCTTGCGGTGATCATCTTCCTGCTGGGCTTCCCGGTACGTCCCAGCCGAATCTATGTGACCAACGACCGGGACGCCGACGATACCGACGGCCCCATCAAGCTGAAACGGGGCGTGGAGATCGCCTGCAGAAAGAGCCCCGATGAAAGCGCTGTGACCGGCTCTGCCAAGCTGCGCTTCAAGTGGGGAAAGAATTCCTGGATCAAGAATCTTCTGAAAGCCCAGTCCATGACCTTCCTGCTATCCGATGTGGGCTTTTCCGATAAAGTAACCAATCTGCGGATCGATAATGAGCGCTGCAAGCTGCAGAACGGCCAGATCGTGGGTGCCAATTCCGATAAGCCGTATTTTGTCCTCTATAACGGCTGTGCCATCAGCTGGGAAGAGGTCCACGGCCGGGATCGCTCTCTCTATCGGTTCAGCGGAAAAATCTATATCAACAAAGAATAACGAATAAAGGAGAAACAGATTATGAGCAAGCATGAAAAGACGCGGGGCAATAAGGTAGCCGCATCCCTTTATGTGGGTGTGGGCGGTATTGGCTCCAAGATCATCCGTGAGGTATGCGATCTGGCAAAGAACGACGACCTGACCAAGGCCCGCTTTGTGATCCTGGATACCGACGTAAACGACCTGAGCAAATCCGAGGACGGCATCAACATCACCTCTATCCAGACCTCCTCTCCCCGTACCATCCGGGATTACCTGCTGCAGGATGAGGATGCCCGCAACGAGTGGTTCCCCAATAATATGATCATCAACGGCAAGACCGTTTCGGAGGGTGCCGGGCAGGTGCGTGCCATCTCCCGCCTGGCCCTGAATGCCACCATCAAGACCGGCCGGATCAAAGCGCTCTACCGGGCCATCGATGAGCTTTATAATAAAGACGGCTCCGATAAGCGCCAGACCGTCAAGGTCATCGTGGCCTCCACCGTGGCCGGCGGTACCGGCTCCGGTATTGCCATGATCGTGGCCATGCTGATCCGCAACTATATTGCAGAGCGCTACCCCGATTCCTCTGCCATTATCCGGGGCTTTTTGGTGATGCCCGGCGTGATGGATACCTTCGGCCCTGCCACCAGCGAGCAGCTCAGCCTCCAGAGAAACGGCTATGCCACCATCAAGGAGATCAACGCCTTCATGATGCGCCCCTTCTTTGAGGCCGTTCCCGAGCTGCGCCGTTATATGGATCTTCATGTGGATGTGCCCAACCCCGCCGGCGGTACCGATTCCCTGCGTTGCACCCCCTTTGATTTCTGCTTCCTCTTCGACCGTACCGACGAAAATGTCTGCAATATGTCCCAGATGAGCCAGTATCGCTCCTATGTGGCCCATAGCATCTATGAGCAGTGCATCGGCCCCATGAGCGCCAAGGCCTCCAGCAAGGAGGATAATATCCACCGTGAATTCCTGGATGATAAGAAACTCAGCCGTAACCGTTTCGGCGGCGCCGGCGCTTCGGTGCTCCGCTATCCTTACGAGCAGATCCGGGATTACATCGCCTTCGATTGGATCGAAAAGGCATTGATCGGCTATTCCAGCAAGGATGTGGATGAGGCCGGCCGGGAGAAGATGGTCACCGAAAGCTGGCTGATCTATGATAAGGACTTCCGTAATAAGGAGAAGGCCTTCCTGGATAACCCCCATTCCACCGAAAAGGCTCCCGACCGTGCCACCGTCTATATGGCCGATGTGGAGACCGGCTCCGAGCGGTTCACCACCCGCCTGGTGGAGGATCATATCGATCCCAAGAATGCTAAGCATAAGAATGCGCTGGCTGCGGCCGACGATCAGGCCTTCGGCAGCACCTCCATTGCAGCCGTAGAGCACTACATCCAGCAGATGGTGCTCCGTGCCTATGAGCTGTGCGAGCAGGGGGCTGAGGAGACCCGTGAGGGCTTCGATAATTATAAGAGCAACTCTGCTACCGGCAAGAAGTTCAAGGTCAGATACAGAAATATCAATAAGGCGCTGGATTTTGTGGATCCCGCCCGGATCAAAAAGACCGTACGCTCCTTTGTGGACCGTGCCTTCAACGGCAATGAGCAGATCAACGCCGGCAACGAGCCCTACATGATGGAGGCCTTCCTTTCTCTGGACGGCAAAGCGCTGCATCCCAACGCCATGCGGTATCTGCTTTATAAGCTGATGGATCAGCTGGCAGTGGAAACCAAGAATGAGCCGGAGTATGCCATCTTCGAGCAGGAGATCGCCACCATCAAGCGAGGCCCCATGAAGGTGGATAGCAAGAAGGGCGATCAGCGGGATATCTCCGGCTTCCAGGTGCTGGGCAACGGCACCGAGACCGGGCTGGAATCCATGTGTAATTCCTGCGCCGAGTCCTCTCTGGCCTCCGAGGATGCTAAGCTCCGTTGCAATAAGAAGCTGGATAACTTTGCGGTGACCGTGGAGGAATGGTACGAAAAATTCGTGCGCTATTATGTGTGCCAGGAGGCCAAGCCCTTTGTGGAGCGCCTCATCGCTCAGTTCGAAGGCTTCTATGATAAGTTTGAGACCAAGGTAGTGGGTCTGGAGAAGCGGAAAAAGACCGTTCTTTCCAAGATCGCCTTCAAGCCCGGCAACTGTGAATATAACCTCTTCAATAACCCCGAGCATCTGAATAAGCTGGTGGAAGAGCAGACCATGCCCTCCGGAGGCACCCGCCAGGAGAGCGATCTCTTCGCCGGCATCTACGGCGCCATCAAGGAAAACGCCAAGAAGGCAGAGCGGCTCCGCCACGATTCCTTTGCCGATGAAACGCTGGACGATGTGTTCGAGACGGTGATCATCGAGCAGTATAAGAAGATCGTGGAGGAATGGTGCGGCGATTATATTGATGTGGATATCGTGCGTGCCTGCGGCATGGAGCACCGGATCAAGTGCCTCTGCATGGCCGAAAAGGATCCTCAGAAGGAGGAGGAGCTCCGCAAGCTGGCCTCCGATCCTAAGGCGAAGAACGCCCATATGGCTAAACTGATCGAGATGGGCCGTGCCTTTGCCAGCCCCAGCATCATCCGCAAGGATTTCGAGGAAAGCCGTACGGTTAACGCCATGGCCTATAACATCTACATGGAGGAGGGCGATGGAATGCAGATGCCGGAGGAATACTTTGTTGCCGATAACGCCTCTGATACAGTGTCCAAATATGAACTGCGGTTCTTCCGCTCTGTTTATAATATCACCCCCATCCAGCTGCAGAAGCTCTGCTCTCCGCAGGCCGATCCCGGCAAGCTGAATGAGTGTGTGGATTCCGGCGAGGCCGGTATGGTGGGCATCTACTTTACCGCTTATCAGGATTATATGGCCAAGATCGGCCCCGATAACCGGCTGAATCCGGTGATCACGCCTCATATCGATAAGCGTTGGAACTCCATCACCGTGCTGCCCGAGCTGGATCCTCAGGGCTATCAGCGGGTGCTGATGAAGCGGATCCATAAGGCGATGCTCTATGGCTTTATCTTCCAGCTCATTGAAAAGAGAATGAGCTCTGTCCACGATCCTAATAAGCTGGTGTATGAGTACATCGACGGCAGAAACGGCACCAAGAAGTTCATCGTTTCCAACCACACCAAGTGCGACCGCCTCTTTGAGGTTCTGGATTCCCTCTATTTCGACCGTTACGCTGTCCATTCCATCCACGGGGTGGCAGATAAGAAGCGCAAGAAGGAATTTGAAGCCAGTACCCTCTATGAGGAGACCACCTTTGCCCGCTACCTGCCTGAGATGGACAGAATGATGCTGGTAGATTCCATGGATCGCCGGGCTCTGGCGGCCGAAAAGCTGCAGGATAAGCAGGTCTCCCTCTTTGAGATCCCCCTGCTCTATTGGAACTCCCTGCCCAAGAAGGATGCCGCTGAGCTGGAGATCATGGTGGATGCTATTTTCGAGATCATCGAGCTGGAGATTTCCACCTTTGTGGATGCGGATGATGCCAATCCTCTGATCGCCAAGACCATCCGGGATCATTATAATATGCTCTATGAAAACTATAATCTTTGCCCCGCCGTTTACACCGGCAGCGACCGGATCGGCATCAAGGAGAACCCCGCTGTGAAGGTGATCCGTAAGAAGGTGCTGGAGAAGATCGACGATCTGGATGTTTCCGGCGGCGAGGATTTCGGCCTGGTGGATCAGACCAAGAGAGATGCGCTGTTTGTATAATAGAGTCCGCAGCCACGCTGCGGAGGAGGTGAAAACAGGTTGTTTACAGTAGTAATTTGCGGAAATGCGCTGATCAGAAGTATGCGGGAGAATCATTCCCACCTTCTGGATCTGCTGATGCGGAATTCTGAGGTGGCCATCTGCCCCTGGAATCTCGATGCTGCCACGCTGGAGGAGGCGGTGCCGGGGCTGGATGCCCTCACCGCCGGCAAACCGGAGTGGCGGGCGGTCATCATTCAGGAGGGGGAGACCTTCGGTTATGAATGTATCGATCGGCGCAACCCCTTTGATGCGGTGGGTTCCGTAAAGGTACTTCACGATTTCGGGGAGGAGGAGATCCTCGCCCTGATGGATGAGCTGGCGATGGTCCAAAAAAGTAAGACCCCCCAGCCGGAGGAGGAGCAGCGGCTGGAAGGGCTGCTGGCAGAAAAGATCCCCCAAAGCGCTGAAAAAATTGAGCAATTCCGGGCGCTGAAGAAGAATAATTATCTGCAGGCACCCCGTAATCCCCTGACCCGCCTGGCCATCTGGATGCTGGGCTCCCCTGTTCCGGAGGAGCCGGAGCAGCCGGAAAGCTGGCCGGCAGAGCTGCTGGGGGAGGAGGCTGCCGTGGATCGGCAGTATTACGATCGCCTGGCAGCCTGCGGTCTGCTGCCCACCGAGCTGGAGCAGCTTCGGGTCTGCCGCTATAAGTATAACGCCCTGCAGGAATGGTTCCTTTCCGGTTCTCTGCTGCAGAAAAAGCCCGCCGAGGTGCTGGTGCTGGCGGAGCGGCTGGGCAAGCGGGCGGAGGATATCTTCCGCACCGCCGGTACACCCCACGAAGAACTGGAATACGATAATTTCTGCGACGATAATCTCTACCCCGATCCTCTGCGCTTTGTGCTTTGCGATGTGGAGTATGAGAACCGGCTGCGTACCCCGGCCTCTTATATGTCATTTATGACCTTTTTGTTCATGATGATCAGCCATCCGGTGCCGGACGGTGCCCTCCGCGCCCACCGGGTCTATTCCGGCGAAGCGGTTCTGGATCATGCCAAGGCCCGGCGCTTCTTTACCAAATATCTGCGGAAGCTGGAGATGACCAAAAAGCTGCTGCAGGGCCATCTGCGCCGCCGGGAAAAGCGGATGGATATCGAAGAGGTCTCCGAGGAAGAGGCGATCAAACTTTTTGAATCGGATGTGCGGATCCCGGTCACTACCCGGGCCGATCAGGATCGAAAGGATTTCATGGCCGCCGGCGATATCGGCCTGGCCAAGGATTGTCCCCAGGATGAATATGATTACTGGTACCGGCAGATGGCAGAGATCACCAAAAAATTCATCCGCTACCTGCGGGAGCCCCGCCGTGCCCTGAAGCACGCCGTGCGGTATGATTTCAAGGATCGGTCGGTGATCGAGGACGAGCGGATCCTGCTGCTCAGTGAGGAGCGGCTGGAGGATATCGATTACCACCTGCAGGAGGAAGAGCAGAAGATGGTGGAGACCACCACCACCCGCCTCTTCAAGACAAAGGAATATACCGACCGTATGGAAAAAGCGGATAAAAAGGTGCGAGCCACCATTTTCCGGCGGATGACCCGGAAAAAGACCCTCATCACCGCGCTTATTGCGCTGGCCGCCTTCTTCTTCGGGTTTATCCCGCTGCTGGTGGGAAATCTTCAGAGTGTGGAAAATTTTACCGCCTCCCTTTCTGTTACCGGGATTGCCATCGACTCCCTGGCGCTGATCGGGCTGATCTTTTTGATCGTGATGCGGGCTAAGCTTAAAAAGCTGATCCGCTTCTTCAACGCCACCATGCTGGATATTATGGACGATATCGAAAACGGCCTCAAGGCCTTTTCCCGGTATCTCAGCCACGCCTGCAATGTGATGCGGGAATTCTCCATCTTTAATTTTCTGCAAAGATCCTATGATTCCAAAGCCAACATCCTGAAAAAGCATATCCATGATATTCAGGGGAAGATCGATGGGATCAACGGCCTTTATATGGCACTGGATCCCTTGGAGGACGATGGGGATGTGCAGCCCTATAACTTCGATTTCTCCAAGGCAGAGGATTATATCTATGAGATCCCCTATGAGGATCTGAACAGCTCTGTGGAGTTTGTTTTTCAGGGCAACGAGGTTTCGGCGCCCATCGACTATGTGAAGCGCATTACTATAGAAAGGGAGGAGTTATATGATTAATACGGTTCTGAATGTTCTGAAAATGATCGTTGCCATCCTGCCCTTCTTCATTCTGTGCTTTGCAAGCAAAAAGGTCAATATTGAAAAGAATATCCGCAGCCGGCAGTTTGCCATGCCCATCATTGCGCTGGTGTATGTGCTGCTGGTGATGCTGATGATGCACCCCATCAATGATTGGCTGATCGATCTGATCCAAAAGATCCCCGGCTGGATCGCCGGCCTTGCATCCATTTCCTGGATGCCGGATTTTCTGGCCGAATTCTTCCAATGGCTCAGCAACGGGATCCAGGATATCATCCGATCCCTGAACCTGAATTTCTGGATCTTCTTTATTGCCAATACGGTCATTATCATTGTTTATCTGATGCTAAAGAAATTCTGCATCGCCATGATCCGTTCTGCGGTGAAGCCGGACGGAAAGGTGCATACCAAGATCGCTTCGGTCTTTTACCGGTATTTCTTTGAGCGGAACTTCTGGTGCCTGAAGGATAGCTATGCGCAGGTGCGGAGCTTCTTAAAGACCTTCTATTACGGAGCAGTCTGTATCTCTGCGGTGCTGATGCTGGTCAGCTGCGAGATGTTCCGCAGCGGGATCCTGCAGGCGGTGTTCTATCCGGTTTTCGGCATCCTGATCCTGGGGGAGCTGTTCTTCTATCTGGACGGTATGACCCAAGGGGAATACGGTACCGTGATGGGGGAGGACGACGAAGCCTTCCGCATGGTCAATTATTCCCTGCTGCGCAAGTTCCTGCGTAATCTTTTCAAGGATAAGCTGCTGGCGGAGAACACCGGGCTGAACAGCGCCCTCTCCTATAGCCTTACCACCGAGGATATCCTGCAGGAGCTGGAAAAGGATGAGGACCCCAAGATCACCGGCTTTGCCACCTATATCAAGGCCTTGAATCAGACCGGCTTTGCCATTGATCATAATTACCTTTATTCCGCTCTGGATCTGCTGCGGGGAAGAAGCATCCTTTTTAATAACCCCTTCTATAAGGATCTGATCCCCTATGCCTTTTATCCCATGAACCGGGCGTTGCTCAGCCATCGCAAGGTGCTGGTGGTGCTGGGCCGCCATGCCATCGAGGAGGATATCAAGGATTGGATCGGGGAGGGCATTGGTACGGTGACCAATATCCCCTTTATGTGGGAGGTGCAGGTGCTGGATCAGGAGGGCGGAACCCCCGATATCGGCATTATCACCCGATCCGATGTGTTGAATACCCGCCTCCATGAAGCCAATGCGGAATTTCTGGAGCAGGTGGGGTTTGTAGTCATCATCGAGCCCTCCAAACTGATCACCACCGCCCAGATCGGGCTGAACCTGCTGATCAAGCGCTGCCGCTCCGAGATCGTCTACTGTATGTGCGATAAGAACTGCGACGGTCTGGTGGATGCCATGTCTCATATCCTCATGTCCCCCATCACCGAGGTCAGCGCCACCAATAAGCATAAGGGCACCTCGTCCTATATGTGCTGGGAGGCAGATAAGGATTATCTCCACCATCGGTTGATGCCCAATATCTCCCGTTATCTGGGCTTTGGCACCGAGCTTTCCTTTGCCGCCCTGAAAAACCAGATCGCCAAGACCGAATGGTACGGCGGCGAGGCCTTCCCGGTCACCGATATGCGGTGGATCGACCGGCAGTATTATTACGAGCTTACCCGCTATGCCGGCCTGCCCACCAATCAGGAGGCGATGGATGAATTCTTCCGGACCTCCCCCAATTTCTGGAGCGCCGGGGTGGAGAAGAACAACTTCTTCACCGTGGAGGATGAAGCCTTTAATATGTTCGAGATCCTCCGGAATTTTTCCACCCGTACCTCCGAGCAAGGCTTTATCAATGTGATCTCTCAGGATTATCTGCTGAAGGATTATATGGCAGATAACGCCTCGATCTTTGAGACCGACCCCAAGGCGATCCCCTATATCGTGGCGGATTATGCCCGTACCCATCGGAACACCGTACTGCGGCTGCTGCTGATGATGAGCACCCGGCCGGTGGGGGAAGAGGTGCTGAAAAAGGAGCTTTCCCTGCTGGGGATCACCGTCTACGATCTGCCCAAGCAGCTGTGGTATGAGATCTATCGGTGCTATGCGCCGGTGGCCGAAAGCGCCGCCCTCAGCACCGATTATAGGCAGGCGGTGGCCGAGGCCGCCGAAAAGAGCCTCTCTCTGGCCGGCCTTACCGTTACCGCCAAGCTGTTGTATACCGCCGAGTCCTTTAATCTGAAACTGGGCCGGATGGAGACTACCTATGCCATCTATAACCCGCAGTTCTTTGCCGGGTTTGTGGCTGAGCTGCGCTCTGCCAGCTATGTCACCGAGGACGAAAAGGGGCAGAAGCATTATCTGGGCGCCGAGCTGAGCGGGCACGTCTATCAGAGATACCTGCCGGGCCAGTTCTTCACCTTCGGCGGCAAGTATTATGAGATGCAGTATCTGACAGCTGATGGGCAGGTGCTGGTGCGCCGTGCCGCCGATCATATCAACGGCCGCCCCTCCTACCGCCAGCTGCGGCAATATACCCTGCTGGGTCTGCAGCCCTCCGATACGGTGGGGGCTGTGAAGGATGTGGCCGGGGTGAAGCTGGTGCATGAATATGCGGATATCCGGGTGGAGACCCCCGGCTTCCTGCAGATGGACCGTTACCACGATTTCACCACCGCCAAAAAGACCTCCTTCGAGGGCAAGGGCATCCCCGTCCGCCTCTATCGGAATAAAGAGATCCTGCGGATCGATCTGCCTGCGGAGGGGCTGGGGGATCAGGTGCGGCTGACCGTTGCCATGCTCTTCAACGAGATCTTTAAGACCCTCTTTGCGGAAAATCAGGCCTTTATCGTGGCCGTAACGCCCGGTCAGGCCGAAATGCCCCTTACTTATTCTCTGGAAGGGGAGGGCTGTACCCTGCAGCCCCAATCCATCTATATTATTGAGGACAGCCAGCTGGATCTGGGTCTCACCATTGCGGTGGAGCGGAATCTGCAGCGGATCCTGGAGATCATGTTTGATTATCTGGATTGGCACGGCACCACTCTGGCCAATAGCCTCAATCCGCCTCCTGAGCCTCCGCCGCCGGTGACCTTTGAGGATACACCCGCCGGGGAGACACCTAAGAAGAAAAAGAAGAATCCTCTGATGGAGCGGATCAAGAACTGGTTCAAGCGGAAGCCCAAAGAGGAGACACCCGAAACGCCCGAGATCCCGGAGACCCCTGAAACACCCGAAACGCCCGAGACACCCGAAACGCCTGAGACCCCTGAGATCCCCGAGGTACCGGAGGGGGCCGAAGATCCTGTGGATCCCGAGATCAATGCCCCCGGCGAAAGCGAGACCAAGGCCGCACCCGATGGGCAGCAGGAGCTTTTTGGTGTGATCCCACCCCGCAAGCCCTACCATGAGCGGTATTATCTGCTCTTCGGCGATGTGAATGAGCCGGGCAGTATTGATCCCCGGGCTACCCGGGAATATCTGGCTCAGCTGGGCCTTGGAGTGAATCCCTTAGGGAAAGCCAGAGAGGGCAAGAATATCGCCGCCCTCATCGAGGCCACCTTCCGTCCCGGAAAGCCGGATGCTCGCTATTGTGATTTCTGCGGCACCGAGATCTTCGGCGTGGAATATGAGACCCTGGCCGATGGGCGGGACCGCTGTATCCATTGCGGTAAGACCGCCATCCGATCCGGTGAGGAATTTAAAAAGATCTTTGCCGATGTGAAGCGCAATATGGAGTCCTTCTTCGGCATCCGCCTGAATGTGGGCGTGAAGGTGGAGATGGTCAATGCCAGAACCCTTCATAAACGGTTGGGGGATAACTTTACCCCCACCCCCCGGCAGGATGGCCGGGTGCTGGGTGTGGCGATCCGGGATAAGCATAATAACTTTACCTTGCTGGTAGAGAACGGCTCTCCCCGGATGGCATCCATCCTTACTATGGCTCATGAGCTGACCCATATCTGGCAGTATACCCATTGGAATGCCCGGAAGATCCGCCGGAAATACGGAGATCTGGAACTGGAGGTCTATGAAGGAATGGCCAAGTGGGTAGAGGTGCAGTATGCCTACCTCATCAATGAGCCCGCCCTGGCTAAGCGCACCGAGATCATCACCGCCTGCCGGGAGGATGAATACGGCCGCGGCTTCCTGCGTTACCGGGCCAATTATCCCTTCTCCACCGGCACGGTCATTACCCGGATGACCCCCTTTATGGATCCCGAGACCCCCTTGGCCCCTGAATATTGCGGAGCAATGACGGTGATCACCCCCTTTGATAGCGGCGTGGGCCTTCCCGGCGCCGATGATGAGGTTCCCCCGCCCACCGGCGGCGGGCGCCCCAAGAAAGAACCGGTGATCCCCACCGCCGAAGAGGCCATCCGGGGTCCCATCCAGCGGAATACGGAAACTCTGCCCGCCTTTGCCCATGGTCAGCTGGCCGGACCGGAGCAGGAGGCCTACGATCTGCTGCTGGATGCCATCGAAAATCAGCAGAAGGTCATTCCCTTCAACCTGCCGGTGAAGCAGGGGCAGCTGCGGAAGATCCTGGATTGCATCGAGACCGACCACCCGGAGATCTATTGGTATAAGTATAATGCGGATTTCTCCTATGATCCCCAGACCGAGGAGCTGAAGGAGATCCGGCTGGAGTACTGTATGCCCCCCGAAGAGGTGGAGCAGCGGCAGCAGAAGCTGGAGGAGGCGGTGCGCCCCTTCCTGAATTCCGTGACCGATACCATGAGCGATTTTGAGGTGGTGCAGCGGGTATTCGAAAACATCATCACCTTGGTGGACTACGATACTCTCGGCCTGGAGCGCCAGCGGAAGATCCCCAAGGAGGCCCGCAGAAATGTAACAGACGACCTCCGCTCTATCTACGGCGTGTTCGTGAATAAAAAGGCGGTCTGCGCCGGCTATGCCAAAGCGCTGCAGTTTTTGCTCAATGCGCTGGGCATCGAATGTACCTATGTGACCAGCACCACCCATGCCTGGAACCTGGTGAAGCTGGAGGGAGATTATTATCATCTGGATGTTACCTGGGGGGACGGTTCTGATACCAAATCGGAAAAGAACCTCTCCGATGCGGTGGACTACAGCCTCTTCTGTATCACTACCGAAGAGGTGCTGCGGATAGATGCTCATACCCCCGATGTTCCCTATACCCTGCCGGAATGTACGGCGGTCAAGTGCAATTACCACCGCCGCCACGGGCTGTTCCTGGAACACTGTGATCTCGGCCGGATCCGCAGTATCATCTGCGAAAGCCTGGCTCGGGGTCAGCTGAATATCTCCCTGAAATTCGGCTCCGATGCGGCCTTTGCCGAGGCAGAAAGACTGCTGATCGAGGAAGGCAAGCTGGGCGAAGCCTTGCGGTTTGCAGCCCTTGAGACCGGCGTGCGTACCGATAACCGCTATACCTACCGGGCAGCGGCGGATCGCCGGGTGCTCACCTTCTTCCTGAAAAAGATTTAATAAGGAGAAAAAACATGAAAAAAATCATTGCACTTGCGGCGGCTGTTGTGGTCATTATTGCCGGTGTGATCTTTGTTCCCAAGCTGATGCATACCTGCGATAGCTGCGATAAGTTCTTTATCGGCACCGGCTATGAGGCCAATTTTGTGTCCGAGGCGCTGAGCAAGGAGTCCCAGACCATCTGTGAAAATTGCGCCGAAGAGCAGCACAGCATTTCCATCACCTTAGGAAAAGATCTGAGCGACTTCCGCAAAAAGCTATTTTAAAAAAACGCCTTGGGGCACCCTTCATAAGGAGTATTCTTCCTTGCAAAGGGTGCCCCTTGGGCGTTTTTTTATTTCCTTGCGAAAAAATTTGCGTTGCTTCCGTTTTAAATAATAGGATCCGGTTCTTGTCAGGGCCGGGGGTTTGTGATATAATGGCAGCAAAAGGAGCCTTTGTCATGAGTAGTTATTTCACAAAAGAAGAATATGAAAAGATCGTGGCGGAATGGGAATCTCCGGAGGGCGGCTATGATACCATGTTTCGGGTGGCCCGCCGGGTGTTGTTCGGCTGGATCGTCCGTCAATGCAACACCGATCCCCGGATGAAGGGCGGCGAGCATGAAGAGGATATCATGCAGCGGATCAATCTCAGCCTGTTCACCCATTGCGTGACCGGCTTTTACCGCAACGAGCGGTATACCGATAAATCTGCCGATGCCTTTCAGGCCTGGATGTTTACGGTGGCGAAAAATGCCTTCATCGATTACCGCAAGACCGAGCTGCGGCATGAGGCGGATCCCATCCCCGAAGCAGAGCCCGCCCCCGAGGAGGAGAGCTGCCAGGGGGATGACCGGCTGAACCGTGCCTTCCGCACGGTAATGACCGCTGATTCGGAGGTGCATATCCCCCTTACCTGGATGGCCCAGATGCTGCTCATTGCCTACCACGATATCGATAAGATCGAAACTGCGGATCTGATCGTGGAAAAATTCACCGCCCTGACGCTGGATACCATGCTGGAAATGCTGATCCTCATGTCCCGGGAGATCCCCTGGCTGGCCTTGGATCCCACCCATATCAAGGCGCTGCGGAGCCGGCTGGATGAACCCTATAACGGGGTGCGGCGGGGCAGCCTGCATTACGGCGATTTTTACGGTACCCGCAAACCCAAAAGCGCCATCAGCGATTGGGTCTATCGGATGAATCAGCTCATCAAGCGGAAGGAGAAGAAATCATGCATTTAACTACCGAGGAGATCATCCGCTTTGCGATGATCGATCAGATCAATGAAGAAACTGTTGCATTGGCCAAAAAGGTCAATAGCCATATTGCTGTCTGCGATGCCTGCCTGGAAAAGGTGCAGGCCTACCAGGCGGTGCAGGAAGCACTTGCCCGCACCAAGGTTCGCCCCGGCGGCGACGGCGATAAAGAAATCGATCGGTAACAGGAGGAAAAGGATATGTGGAATTTTTGCTTTTTTGCTGCCATTGCGGTGATGCTGGTTGCATTGGCGGGGGTATTTCTCACCGGCAAAAAATATCGCAGCGGCCGGCTGTTTACCCCCTCTAATATTCTCTTTGCAGGGGTGCTGGTATCTGCGCTGCTGCTGTTTATTCCTATTTATATTAATACAACTAAGGCCAACGGCGGCGGTCTTTTAGAGGCGCTGTTCCTTTCGATCTATAATATGATCTGCCTCTTTGTGGTGAACAGTGATTTTGAATTTCTCGCCCAAAGCGTCGCGGCACTTTCCCCGGCCCTTTATTCCGGCTATAGCATCTTTTTATCCATTCTGTTTGTGCTGGCGCCGGTGCTGACCTTCGGATTTGTACTGTCCTTTTTCAAAAACATCACCGCTTACCAGAAGTTTTTATTCAATTTCAGAACCGAAGCCTATATTTTTTCCGAGCTGAACGAAAAGACCCTGGCGCTGGCAGAAAGCATCTCCCGGCAGCCCGGTAAACGGATGTTTGTGTTCAGCGATGTCTTTGAAAAAGAGGAAGAGCAAAGCTATGAGATGGTGGAAAAGGCCCGGGAACTGGGCGCGGTGTGCTTTAAAAAGGATATTGTGACCATCAATTTTTCCATGCACAGTAAAAGCAGCCCCCTTCATTTCTTTACCATGGGCGCCGATCAATCGGAGAATATCTCCCAGGCCTTAAAGCTGATGGAGCTATACCGCACCCGGGAAAATACCCATCTTTATGTTCTTTCCACTCAGGTGGAGGCGGAAATGCTGCTGGCCAATGCAGAGAGCGGCTGTATCAAGGTGCGCCGCATCAATGAGGTGCAGTCCCTCATCTATCGCAACCTGAACGAAACCGGCCTGAAGATCTTTGAAAATGCCAAGGATGGCAGGATCTCTGCCGTTGTGGTAGGCATGGGCAACCACGGCACCGAAATGACCAAGGCCCTGGCCTGGTTCTGCCAGATGGATGGCTATCAGGTCCATATCGATTCCTTCGATAAGGATCAAAAGGCGCCCTCCAAGTTCCGGGCTCTCTGCCCCGAGTTGATGGCGCAAAACGGCAACTTTACCGATGACGGCGAGGCCATGCACCAGATCACTGTTCATGGCGATATGGATGTGGAGACCGCCGAATTTACCGAGGCCATCCGTTCTCTGAAGGATGTGACCTATGTAATGGTGGCATTGGGGAATGATGAGCTGAATATTAAGGTGGCTGTCCGGCTGCGGGTGCTCTTTGAGCAGATGGGGATCACGCCCATTATTCAGGCCATCGTGTATAATTCCGAAAAGAGCGCCGCCCTGACCGGCATCACCAACCATTCCGGCCAATCCTATGAGATCAGCTTTATCGGCGATCTGAAGTCCACCTATTCCTATGAGGTGGTGCTGGATTGCGATTTGGAGGAGGAAGGTCTGGCCCGCCATCTGAAATGGGGGGATGAGGAGTCCTTCTGGCGGTATGAATATAATTACCGCTCCTCTGTGGCCTCTGCTCTTCATAAACGGATGAAGATCGCCTGCGGAATGCCCGGCATTGAGCTGCCCCCCGAAAAAAGGGGCGAAAAGGAGCTCTGGGCCCTGCGCCGGCTGGAGCATCGCCGCTGGAATGCGTATATGCGTGCGGAAGGTTTTGTCTACGCTCCGGAACGGAATAATCTGGCCAAGACCCATCATTGCTTGGTAACCTTCGACCTTCTGAGCGAAAAGGATAAGATGAAGGACGACGATTAAATCAAGGGGGCTGTCAAAAAAGCCACCGACCGCAGAAAAAAGGAATAACAAATTCAGCACCATCTTGGTCATAGCTTCGCTCACCGCGTCGCTCCCGCCGTTCCCTGAATAAGGAAAAATCTCGCCGAGGCGAGATTGATTTAAATTTTTTCTGCTTTCCGCCGCTCGTAGTATCACATACAACTTCGGGCGTGATCGGCGAAATCTGCGTTCTTTTTTGAGAGCCCCCAATGCCAAAACAAAAAAGTAGCCTCTATAATAGAAATAACCCTCGGTGTTTCTGCTTTCTCGTCACAGTAAACTACCGAGGGTCATTTCATTGAACTTGCAGGTTCCAGCATGGTTAACCTCACTTTCTTCAATTTTCAGGCTCATTTTTTCTTTTCGCTGCGGCTGTTTCCGAATGTTCCTAAAATCTATTTTAATTTTGGTCTTCCCACGCTACGGCGTGGCTGTAAAGCGGGCAGCTTTCTGAGCCTTTCAGGAATTCTTTCTTCTCTTTCCTTGGCTATAGTATAGCATAGGTTTTATGGATTTTCAAGCCGTAATGTTCCATAAAAATCGGCCTAAAAAATTATATTGTTTGCGAATTGACAACCAGCTCCTTTTTTGCTATAATAAATACATTGGGCATATCCAAAGCATCGAAACTTGAATCGGCCTGAAAGGGCGGTTTTTCGATGCTTTTCGCTCATTGTCGCCAATAGGCGCCAGCCTTAGTGGCTTCGCTTCACCAAAAATTATTCAATAAACTGCGCCTTTCAGGTCGCAGAATTTTGGAACAACGGATTTTTCGGTGGGCACGGCGCAAAACGGAGCAAATCCTGGCGGATTTGCGAGTATTTCAAAAAAGCCTCAGCGGAAAATACGTGTTCCAAAATTCGGTTCAAGTATCAATGCTTTGGATAAAGGACCGGTGAAAAGGGAATGACAACATTTCAAAAATTAGATCAACTGACCGCCCTGGCAAAGCGGGATGAAGCCCTGCGGCAAAGGTTGCTGGCTACCCGCAATTCGGCAGACGCCCTTTGGGATTTCTGCCGGCTGGCGCAGGAGGCAGGGGTGGAGCTTTATGCCGGCGAGTTATTCGCCGTGGGAGAGGAATACTGCGATAATCAGTGCAAAAGCACCAATGGCGGCAATCCTTCCCCCTATGAGTCCTTCAACGATGCCTATGAGAATTTTATAGAGTCGATCAAATGAGGTGAAAAACACCTCATTTTTTTCATATAATGAGGCATGAAGCTTTTGGAATTATTCGAGAAGTGTATCACTTTGCCGTATATCAACGCGGAAAATGAGGCCAGCTTCGCAGCGGAACGGCGGGGCTCGGCGCTTGAGATCTGGTTTGAGCCCTCCAAGGGGGCCGTCGATTGGCGGAATAATCTGGACTTTCCTGCCAGAGCCTATGGAAAATGGTTTGCCCATCGGGGTTTTGTGAGGGTGTGGTGCTCTGCAGAACGGTACCTCGGCGGGCTGATCCTTGATCCGGCCGTACGCCGGATCCGGGTGGTGGGCTATTCCCACGGTGCAGCGCTGGCGGTGCTCTGCCATGAGTATGCCTGGTATCACCGCCCCGATCTGCGGGATCGCCTCACCGGCTATGGGTTCGGTTGCCCCCGGGTGGTGTGGGGGCTTGCTCCGAAGGACCGGTGGCAGAGCTTCACGGTGGTGCGCAACCGGGATGATCTGATCACCCACCTGCCGCCCCGGATATTGGGGTATACCCATGTGGGTAGCCTGCTGGAGATCGGGGTGCGGGGGCATTATTCCCCCATCGATGCCCATCGCCCGGAAAACTACTTAAAAGAATTAAAAAAGTGCGGATTTTTTTAAAAAAATCCGCACCTTTTTTTAACAGACAGAACGGTAATATTCCTCGGCGATCCGTACGGACTCCATGGCGTCCTTGCCATAGAAATCGGCGTGGATCATTTCGGCATAATCCGGGGTGAGTACAGCGCCGCCCACCATGACCTTCACGGCGGGGTCCTTTTCATGGAGCAGGGCAATGGTCTCGGCCATGGCGGGAACAGTGGTGGTCATCAAGGCGCTGAGCCCCACCAGCCTGCAGCCGGTCTGCTCCACCGCCTGCCAGACGGCCTCCGGGGCCACATCCCGGCCCAGATCATAGACCTTAAAGCCATAGCTTTCCAGTAGCACCCGCACGATATTTTTGCCGATATCGTGGATATCCCCCTTCACCGTAGCCAGGATCACGCTTTTGCCGGTGGCGGCAGAGGGGGGCAGCTTTTCCTTCACCAGCTCAAAGGCGGCGTTGGCGGCCTCAGCGCTCATCAGCAGCTGGGGCAGGTAGGCCTTCTTCTGCTCGAAGGCCTCCCCGATCTCATTGAGAGCAGGGATGATCTCCCCGTTGATCACCTCCAGGGGCTCCCGGCTTTGCAATGCCTCCCCGGCGGTGATCATCGCTGCCTCCTTCATCCCCTTGACCACCGCATCATGCAGCGTTACGGCGGCAGGTGCGGCGGTCTGCCGGGGGGCTGCCTGATCCGCATAGCCAATGTAATCGGTGCAGGCGGTATCCAGCCCATGGAGGGCCCTGTAGGCATACCAAGCGTCCATCATGCCGGGGGTGAAGGGATTCATAATGGCGCAGTTGAGCCCCTTTTCCATGGCACAGGCAAAGAAGGTGGAATTGATCTTTTCCCGGGCAGGCAGCCCGAAGGAGATATTGGAAACGCCAAGGCTGGTATAAAAGCCCCGCTCCCGCAGCAGGCGGATGGAGTCCAGGGTCACCAGCGCCGCATTCTGATCAGAGGAAACAGTCAGCGCCAGGGGATCCACGATGAGTTCCTTTTTGGCGATGCCGAATTCCGCTGCCCGCCGGGCGATCCGCTCTGCAATGGCGACCCGTCCCTCTGCGGTGGTGGGAATACCGCTTTTATCCATGGTCAGGGCAATGACAGCGCCGCCGTATTTCTGCACCAACGAAAAGACGGCATCCATGCTCTCCTGCTCGCCGTTGACAGAATTGATCAGGGGCTTGCCGTTATAGATCCGCATGGCATCGGCCAGAACGGCCGGGTTGTTGGAATCCAGCTGCAGGGGCAGATCGGTGACCGCCTGCAATGCGGCGACTGCCTTTTTCATCATTTCCTGCTCGTTGATCTCCGGCAGGCCTACATTGACATCCAGCAGCTGCACGCCTGCATCTGCCTGGCGGATGCCTTCATTCAGGATGTAATTGAGATCTCCGCTGCGGAGAGCTTCTTTTAATTTGGGCTTGCCGGTGGGGTTGATCCGCTCTCCGATGAGGATGGGATCGGGGCCGATCTCCACCGCATGGGTATAGGAGGAGATCACCGTTTTATTCTTGGGGGCAGGCAGGGCATAGGGAACCCCTTCTACCCGCTGCCGCATGGCACGGATGTGATCGGGGGTGGTGCCACAGCAGCCTCCCAAGATGCAGCCGCCCTTCCGGGCGATCTGCTCCATATAGCCGGCAAATTCCTCCGGCCCCACGGTGAATACGGTCTTGCCGCCCTTTACCTCGGGCAGCCCCGCATTGGGGTTGACGATAACAGGCAGAGAGGAATATTCTGCAAACTGCTCCACCAGCCGGACCATCTGGGCGGGGCCCAAGGAGCAGTTCATGCCGATGGCATCTACCCCCATGCCCTCTAAAAGGGCGACCATGGCGGCGGGATCGGCACCGGTCATCAGCTTGCCGCTGCCATCGTATACATTCGTCACAAAAACCGGCAGATCTGTTTGCTCCTTGGCGGCCAGCACAGCGGCCTTGGTCTCATAGCTATCGTTCATGGTCTCGATGAGGATGAGATCGGCACCGTATTTTTTTGCCAGCTTCATATTGGCGGCAAAAAGTGCCACCGCCTCCTCAAAGGGCAGATCTCCCAGGGGCTCCAGCAGCCGCCCGGTGGGGCCCACATCAAAGGCGATATAAGCCTCCTCCCGGCCGGCGGCCGCCGCTTTGGCACAGCCCATGGCGGCAGCGATCAGTTCCTCGTAGTTCTCATATTTATCCCGGTTGATGCCGAAGGTGTTGGTTTTAATGATGTTGGCCCCCGCATCCAGATAGGCGGTGTGCAGGGCGGTGATCTTTTCCGGGTGGCTCAGGTTCCAGCTTTCGGGGGTCTCCCCGGCGGCCAGACCCATGGCTTGCAGCACCGTGCCGGTGCCGCCGTCAAAATAAAGTCGTTTGTTCCAATTCATTGTTTAATTCCCATGATAGCGGTGATGGACTTGGTGGGGACCATCAGCAGATTTTGATTTAAAGTAATGCCCAGCTTTTGCCCCTGCAGCAGATTCAGAAGGGGGGCTTGCAGCTCCAGAGAGACATCTCCGTAGCCGGGGCTGAAACGGGGAGCGCAGCAGAGTTCCCCCTTGATGCGCTGCTCTGCTTCCTCGCAGGCGGCCTCGGCCAAGGCAGATGCCAGGGCATCAGTAATAAAATGCCGGGCCGGAGAGAGGGCAGAAAGGCGGGTCAGCAGCCGATCTACGCCGACCCCTAAGGTGACGGCAAAGAGGAAGGCCTCTTCGCAGCCGGTCAGGTTTTTGGTAAGATTTTTGCTTTCAAACGAACCGAAGCCCAGATCCAGGGTATTTTCTGCCGGGCGAAGGATCGGCATCCGCAAAAAACTGTAGCGGCAGGAAACGACCTTCCGCAGCTCCTCCAAGCATTCCTCGGTGCCTTCCACCGGCAGGCGGCTTTGCAGCCGGGCGGCCAGCTCCCGGGGGTTTGCCTGCAGGGCAGCGGTGGGGAGCTCCCCCATCATTTGAGGATCTCCGAAAGGTTGCGCCGGATGGCTTCTGCCACATCCGGTTTGTTCATGGAGTAGACGTGCACCGCATTGATGCCATTGGCATAGAGATCGATGATCTGCTCGGTGGCATAGGCGATGCCGGCCTGCTTCATGGCGGCAGGATCATCCCCGTAACGATCCACAATGCGGATAAAGCGCTGGGGCAGGGTATTCCCGGAGATGGAGCAGATCCGCTTGACCTGCGCCGGATTGGTCACCGGCATGATCCCGGCAACCACCGGTACATCCACCCCGGCTTTATACATTCTGTAGATAAAATTATAAAGAATATTATTATCGAAAAACATCTGGGTGGTCAAAAACTCACAGCCGCTTTCCACCTTGACCTTCAGGCTTTCGATATCGGCAATGCCGTTGGCACTTTCCGGGTGCCCCTCCGGGTAGCAGGCTCCGCCGATGCAGAAGCCGCCGAAGTCTCGGATCTCCCGGGTCAGATCGCTGGCATAGCGGTAGGAGAGGTTTTCGGCACTCATGCCCGCCGGCAGATCCCCCCGCAGGGCCAGGATATTTTCGATCCCCATCTCTTTGAGGGCGGTCAGCTGCTCCCGGATGGTCTCTTTGGAGGCGTGGATGCAGCTGAGATGCACCAGAGGGGTGGTGCCGCCGTCCAAAAGGCTCTTGGCAATATCAAAGGTGTACCGGGAGGTACCGCCGCCTGCTCCGTAGGTTACGCTGATATAGCTGGGGGAAAGGGCGGCGATGGCATGGGCTGCCGCCGCCACATCCCGGTAGGCGGCATCGGTCTTGGGCGGGAATACCTCAAAGGAAAGACTGGGCTTTTCGCCGTTGATGATTTCAGAAATTTTCACTTTATCACTTCTTTGCTTTAAAATGTTGAATTTATTATATCACATTACTTCCCGCATTGCAAGGGAGAGTATTGCATAAAAATATACGGGGTGAATACATGAATAATCGTAAATTTTTTCAAAATGCAGTATTGATGACCGGTACCGGGCTGGTATTGCGGGCGGCGGGGCTTTTGCTGCGGGTGCTGCTGGCCAATGTGCTGGGGGAAGAGGGGATGGGTCTTTATTCCCTGACCTTCACCGTTTATAACCTGTTTATTACCTTGGCCCAATCGGGGATCGCCGCGGCGGTGACCCGGCTGGTGGCGCAATATCTGGCCTTAAAGCAGCCGGGGAAAGCCAAGGGTGCCCTGCGGGGCTGCCTGAAATGGTCGGCGATCTTGGGGGGCGGCGCCTGCCTGGTGCTGTTCTGCGGCAGCGAGTTTCTGGCCGCCCGGTGGATCGGGAACCCCGGCTGCGCCTTTGCTTTGCGGATGCTGGCCTTTTCCCTGCCCTTTATGGCGGTCTCCGGCTGCTATAACGGCTATTTTGTCAGCCGCCGGGAGGTAAAGCCGGGCTGCCTTTCCCAATTACTGGAGCAGGCGGTGCGGATGGCCATTGTCACGGCGGCGGTACTGCTTTTCCGAGATCAGGGCTTTTCGATGCTGCTGGGGATGGTGGTGCTGGCCAATACCGTTTCCGAGGGGGTCTCCTGCCTGTTTCTGGCGGCGGTCAGCCGTAAAAAGCCCCTGACCGTCCCGCCGGAGAAGGCAGAGCGGGGCAGTATTCGACGGATCGCTCTGCCGGTGGCAGCCTCCCGCTACCTTTCTACCGCGCTCCATACCACCGAAAATATGCTGATCCCCATGGCCATCGCCCGTTACACGGGGGATTATTCCATAGGGCTGGCCCAGTTTGGCGCCCTGAAGGGAATGGCCATCCCGCTGCTCTTTTTCCCCGCCTCCTTTTTGACCGCTTTATCTTCCCTTTTGGTGCCGGAGGTGACCGATACCTCCGCTCGGGAGGATTGGCGTTCCACCCGCTCCATTGTGGGGCGGGCGCTGGGGATCACCCTGGCCCTTTCGGTGATGATCGGCGGGGTGTTCTTTCTTTACGGCGATCTGCTGGGGCAGGTGCTCTTCCGGAGCGATACCGTCAGCATGATGCTGCGGGTGCTGGCCCCCATTACCCCCTTTATGTATATGGATACCATTGCAGACGGTCTGCTCAAGGGTTTGGACCGCCAGAGCAAGGCCCTGCGTAATAATACCATCGATTCCACCCTCCGGATCCTGCTGATCACCTTTGCGGTGCCGCTCTTCGGCATCCGGGGCTTTTTGGGGGTGATGGTGTTCAGCAATATCTTAGTGGCCTCTCTGAATATGGGCACGCTGCTCCGGGCCTGTCGCCTGAGCTTTCAATGGAAGGATTGGCTGCTCCGGCCGCTGGCGGCGGTGGGGCTGGCCACCGCTGTATGGGCGTTGCTGCCGTTGCGGGGGAGCATCTGGAGGATGATCCTCGGCACCGCCTTCTGGTGCGCTGTTTATCTCCTTTTCTATTGGTTGACACTTCCTGAAAAAAACAGTATAATGAAATCAAAGGATTCAAAGGAAGTGAAAAAACATGAAACAACTACTGCTGGATTGCTTCGATGAGGTGCCCATTGTGGCGGCGGCCAAAAGCGAAGAGGAACTGGATCGCTGCCTGAAAAGTAAAAGCCGGGTGATCTTTCTGCTTTTCGGGGATATCTGTACCGTGGCTTCGATGGTGGAAAAGGTCAAGGCGGCGGAGAAGATCGCCATTGTGCATCTGGATCTCATCGACGGCCTGGCGCCCAAGGATGTGAGTGTGGATTTCATTGCGGAGCAGACCAAGGCCGATGGGGTCATCTCCACCAAGAACTCCCTCATCCGCTATGCCCATCAAAAGGGGCTGCTGACCATCCAGCGGTATTTTCTGCTGGATTCCCGGGTGCTGGAGAATATGGCCAGGAATTCCTCCCCTGCCGATTTTTTTGAGGTGCTTCCCGGGGTGATGCCCAAGATCATCCGTTATCTGGCCGAGACCACCGGCCGCCCCATTATCGCCGGGGGGATGATCCGGGATAAGGAGGATGTGATGAATGCCCTATCCGCCGGTGCGGTGGCCATCTCCTCCACCAATGCGGATGTATGGTTTATGGAATGAGGTAAGAAGATGAAACTGAAATTTTTAGGCGCTGCCCATGAGGTCACCGGCTCCTGCACCCTGCTGGAGGCGGCCGGCAAGCGGATCCTGATCGATTGCGGGATGGAGCAGGGCGCCGATATCTATGAAAACTGCGCCATGCCCATCAGCCCCGCCGAGGTAGATCTGGTGCTGCTGACCCATGCCCATATCGATCATTCCGGCAAGCTGCCCCTGCTGGCGGCCCAAGGATTCCGGGGGGCGATTTATGCCACCGGTGCTACGGTGAAGCTCTGCGGCATCATGCTGCAGGATTCTGCCCATATCCAGGAGCAGGAGGCCCTCTGGCGCAACCGGAAGGCTCAGCGCTCCGGCGAGGCGGCCTATATCCCTCTGTATACGGTGCAGGATGCGCTGCATACCATGGAGCTGTTTGTGCCCTGCAATTATCAGCAGGAATATTATATTGCCGAAGGGATCACCCTGCGGTTTCTGGATGCGGGGCATCTGATGGGCTCCGCCAGCATTGAGATCACCGTTACCGAAGAGGGCAAACGCCATGTTTTGCTCTTTTCCGGGGATCTGGGCAATGTGGATCGGCCGCTGATCCGGGATCCGCAAAAGCCTGTATACGCTGATACGGTGGTCATTGAATCCACCTACGGCAACCGTCTCCACGGCCCCCGGCGGGATTATACCGCCCAGCTGGTGGAGGTACTGCAGGATACCTTTGACCGGGGTGGGAATGTGGTGATCCCCTCCTTTGCGGTGGGCAGAACGCAGGAATTTCTTTATCTGCTGCGGGAGATCAAGGAAAAAAAGTTGGTGCAGGGGCACGATGGCTTTTTGGTCTTTGTGGACAGCCCGCTGGCTGCCGAGGCAACCAAGATCTATTACAGTGATCTCACCGATTATTACGATGAGGAGATGCTGGAACTGGTGGGCCGGGGGATCAATGTGCTGGAATTTCCGGGGCTGCAGATCGCGGTGACCTCCCAGGAGTCCATGGCCATCAACGAGAACAAGCGCCCAAAGGTCATCCTTTCTGCCAGCGGAATGTGCGAGGCGGGGCGGATCCGCCATCATCTGAAGCATAACCTCTGGCGGGCCGACAGCACGGTGCTGTTTGTGGGCTATCAGGCGGAGGGGACTGTCGGCCGGCTGCTGCAGGACGGTGCCGAGGCTGTCAAGCTTTTCGGGGAAACGGTGCAGGTCAAGGCACGCATCGCCACCATGGACGGCATCAGCGGCCATGCGGATCAGAAGATCCTGCTGGATTGGCTGGGGGCGCTGCAAAGCAAGCCGAGGGTCTATGTGAACCACGGGAATGATACAGTCTGCGATGAATTTGCCGCCACCATCCGGGAACGGCTGGGCTTTGAAGCCACCGCCCCCTATAACGGCGCGGTGTACGATGTGCAGACCGGCACGCTGCTGGAGCCGGGCAATCGGGTGCGGCTGGAGCGGAGATCCGCCAAAAAGCAGCGGAACGATACGGTATTTGAACGGTTGCTCAATGCCGGCAAGCGGCTGCTGGCTATTATCGAGCGCAGTCGGGGCCGGAGCAATAAGGATCTGGCGAAATTTGCCGATCAGGTCCATCAGCTGGCTGATAAATGGGAGGATTAAATGAAAATTCTTTTTGCTGCCGATATGTCCTTTAATTATGTTCCCAACCTGCCCTCTGCGGCGGAGGCGGCCGGCGTGATGAGGGAGACTGCCGCTTATTTCAAGCGGGCGGATTTCAGCGTCATCAATCTGGAAAATATCTTCGGAGATCCCGCCGACCATACCCCCATCGAAAAAAGCGGCCCCAATCTGATCTCCCATGAAGGCTTTTGCGCCTATCTGGATGCTTTGAAGCCTACCGTAGTGGGCCTTGCCAATAACCATGGGGGCGATTACGGCGAAAGCGCCCTGCTCCAAACGGCGGCTCTGCTGAAAAAGAAGGGGTACACCGTGATCGGTGCGGGGAAAAATGCCGGGGAAGCCTACCGCCCCGCCATTCTGGAAAAGGATGGAGTGCGGGTTGCGGTGATCGCCGTCTGTGAAAATGAATTCGGCTGCGCCGGAAGGAATTCTGCCGGTACCGCCGGCTATCATCTCACCCGGCTGACCAAGGCCATTTTGTCCGCAAAGGAAGCGGGGGTGCTGCCCATCGTCTATTTCCACGGCGGGAATGAGTATAACCCCTTTCCCTCCCCGGGAAAGGTGGCGTTATACCGCCATTTTATCGATCTGGGCGCTCGGGCGGTCATTGCCATGCATACCCATTGCCCTCAGGGCTATGAGTGGTATGAGGGCTGCCCCATTGTTTACAGCATGGGCAACCTTTTCTTCCCTTCGGAAGGGGAAAAATACTCCACCTGGTATCAAGGCTATATGGTTTGTTTGGATCTGGACCGTGACCGGCTGGAGATCCTTCCTTATACCTTCGATTTCACCCATCATCAGCTCATGAGCGGGGAGGAAAAGGAGCGGTTTCTCCGCTATCTTGCTGCCTTGAGCGCCCCCATCGGGGATGAGGCGGGGCTGCAGGCCTATTTTGACGCCTGGTGCATGATCGCCGGCCGGGATAAGTACCTGAAAAACGTTATCGACGGAACCGTTAACGCCCGGATGAAAAATGCGTTTTCCTGCGAGGCCCATAACGAGCTGCTGACCAATACCCTGAAGATCCTTTTTGAAGGACGGGAAAAGGAAGCGGAAAAATGGATCCCCGAAATTGAAAAACTGCAAAAAGGAGAGGTTTAGGCCTCTCCTTTTTGCGCAGCGTGTCAAAAGATTCCATTTTATATTTTTTGACACGCTGGGAGACTTTCAAAAAAGAGCGCAGATTTCGCTGATCCCATCCCGACGGCGTATGTGATACGCCGAGCGGTGGGATCGGCGGAAAGCAGAAAAAATTCAAATCAATCTCGCTGCGTTGAGATTTTTCCTTATTCCGGGAACGGCAGGAGCAAGCCCCTGCCCTACAAACTATGACCAAGATGGTGCTGAATTTGTTATTTCCTTTTTCTGCGGTCGGTGCCTTTTTTGACAGTCTATGCAAAAAGGAGAGGTTTAGGCCTCTCCTTTTTGCATATAATGGAGGGAAGGAGGGATTGTATGCCTGAAGTTTACTTATCGCCCTCGCCCCGCCATTTCAACCGGGGCTACGGCACATTCGGTACCGAAGAGGAACGGATGAATTTAATTGCCGATGTGGTGGAGCTGGAGCTGGTGCGCAACGGGCTGACCACCGCCCGCAACAACCCGGCCTATGATCTGCAAACGGTGGTCAGCGATGCCAACGCCCAGAATTCCGATGTATATGTGGCTATCCGGTCGGTGTACTGCGATGCAGGGGTGCAGGGAAGCAAGATCTTTTATTACAAACCCGGCACCAACAGCCAGCGGCTGGCCGAGGATATCTATGCCCGGCTTTCGCTGGTGACCCCTTCCCAGGACCGGGGCATTTCCGAGGGGCAGAGCGTCTATGGAGGCTTGGGCTTTTATGAGCTCCGCCGCACCCGGATGCCGGCGGTCATTGTGGAGGTGGGGTGCCACGGCAATCCTCAGGATGCGGATTTTATCGTGCGAAATGTCTATGAGATCGGGGTGGCCATCGCCCAAGGGATCCTGGATTACTTTAATCTGCCCTTTATTCCCCAGTCCATCGAGGAGCAGCAACGGCTGAAGGATGAATATAATTCTGTATATTTATGAATAATATTCATTACTATTCAAATGAAATTTTGTCTTAATACTTGACAATGCGAATATTATACATTATAATACATGATAGAAACCCCAAAAATATAAGAAAAGAGGAATAAACCAATGAACATGAAGAAAATTCTGTGCCTGGTGGTCGTTCTGCTGCTGGCTGTTACCTGCCTGGCAGGCTGCGGCAAGAAGGACGATACCAAGCTGGTAATGGCTACCAATGCAGAGTTTCCGCCCTATGAGTACATGGAAGACGGCAAGATCGTCGGGATCGATGCCGAGATCGCTGCTGAGATCGCCAAGAAGCTGGGCAAGGAGCTGGTGATTGAGAATGTGGACTTCGATTCCATCATCATCGGCGTGCAGGAAGGCAAGTATGATTTTGCGATGGCCGGCCTCACCGTTACGGATGATCGTAAGGAGCAGGTGGATTTCACCGATACTTATGCCACCGGCAAGCAGGTCATCATCGTGAAGAACGATTCTGCCATCGCCACTGCAGACGATCTTTTTGCAGAGGGCGCCAATCATAAGATCGGCGTTCAGCTGGCCACCACCGGCGATCTCTACTGCACCTGGGATATTGAGGATGAGGGCTTAGGTACGGTTGAGCGTTACAATAAGGGCGCCGATGCCATCATGGCTCTGCAGTCCGGTAAGGTAGATTGCGTGGTTATCGATAACGAGCCCGCTAAGGTTTTTGTTCAGCAGAACGAGGGCCTGAAGATCCTGGAGACTGAGTACATCATCGAGGATTATGCCGCTGCCGTAGGCAAGAATAACCCCGAGTTGCTGGAGCAGATCAACACCGCTCTGAAGGAGCTGATTGCAGACGGTACGGTTCAGAAGATCATCGACGAGTATATTCCTGCTGAGGAATGATCATATGACTAAATAAAGATCAAGGGCTGTATCTATGCAGCCCTTGAATTCTAACTAAAGCATTGAAAGGTAAAAAATAATGCAAGAGTTTTTTCTCACGCTGTGGAGGGATTTCCACACAGCGTTTATCGAGGATAACCGCTGGAAGTATATTGTGGAGGGCATCCAGAATACCCTGATCCTTACATTTCTTTCTTTGATCCTGGGTGTTGTGTTGGGTGTAGTCATCGCCGCCATCCGCTCTACATACGATAAGCAGTATCAGCATATGAGCGGCCCGGGACGCATCTTTCTTGCCATCGGCAACTGGATCTGTAAGGTATACCTTACCGTCATCCGGGGCACCCCCTCTATGGTGCAGATCCTGATCATCTTTTTCATCATCATGGCCAGCTCCAACAATAAGATGCTCTGCGGCGTTATCGCCTTTGGTATCAATTCCGGTGCTTATGTGGCAGAGATCATCCGGGGCGGTATTATGGGGGTGGATCCCGGCCAGAGCGAGGCCGGCCGCTCCTTGGGCTTCGGCTATGCCCAAACCATGTGGTATATTGTGATCCCCCAAGCTTTTAAGAGTATTTTGCCTGCCCTGGCCAATGAATTTATCGTGTTGCTGAAGGAAACGGCCATCGCCGGCTATGTGGGCGTGACCGATCTTACCCGGGGCGCCAATATTATCCGGGGCGTGACCTATCAGAGTTTCTGGCCGCTCTTTGCGGTGGCCGCCGTTTATCTGATCATGGTCATGTTCTTCTCCTGGTGTGTCGGTAAATTGGAAAGGAGGCTGAAAAACAGTGAGCGCTGAACCTCTTATTCAAGTTGATAATTTAAAGGTGCACTATAAAAACGGCGCCATCAAGGCGCTGGACGGTGTGGATATCGAGATCGCCCGGGGCGAGGTGGTAGTGGTTATCGGCCCCTCCGGCAGCGGTAAATCCACCCTGCTGCGCAGCCTCAACCTGCTGGAGACTCCCACCGCAGGCACCGTTACGGTAGACGGTGTGAACATCAATGGCAAGAAGGTCAATATCAACCTGCACCGCCAGAAGATGGGAATGGTGTTCCAGCATTTTAACCTCTTTCCCCATATGACTATTCTGAGAAATATGACCCTCGCTCCCATGAAGCTGAAAAAGGTGCCCAAGGCCGAAGCAGAGGCTAAGGCGCTGGAGCTTTTGGAGCGGGTGGGGCTTGGCGACCGTGCCGGTGCATACCCCAGCCAGCTTTCCGGCGGCCAGAAGCAGCGGGTGGCGATCGTGCGTGCACTCTGCATGGATCCCGATGTGCTGCTCTTTGATGAGCCCACCTCCGCCCTGGATCCCGAGATGGTAGGTGAGGTTCTGGATGTTATGAAGCAGCTGGCAAAGGAAGGAATGACCATGGTGGTGGTGACCCACGAAATGGGCTTTGCCCGTGAGGTGGGCAGCCGGGTGGTGTTCATGGATGAGGGTACCTTGATCGAGCAGGGGACTCCCGATGAGATCTTCAATCACCCCAAGAGCCCTCGCCTGCAGGACTTCCTGGCAAAGGTTCTTTAAAAAAATAAATACGGGGGTTGACAATTCAGCCCCCGTATTGTATAATAAACAAGCCCGTGGAGGCATAGCTCAGCTGGTTAGAGTACTTGCTTGACATGCAAGGGGTCACTGGTTCGATTCCAGTTGTCTCCACCAAAAAAAGAACGAAGCAATCGCTTCGTTCTTTTTTTATCCAATCCGAAGGATTGGTATGTAATCTCGCGTTAGCGAGTATGTAATCAGTTCGCTTTGTGAACTGTATGTCATCAAAGCGTAAGCTTTGTATGTTTCTTCCTTCGGATTGATTACATGCCACCTACGGTGGATTACATCCAATACTTCGCATTGACAGGCTGAAAGACCCCGCCGATGCATGACATCGGCGGGGTCTTTATACGCTCAACATATTCAGTATAACAGAAAAACACTGCGGTGTCAATAAAAAATTGGATGGAGCGCGTAATTTCTGTGTTTTATATAAATAAAAACGGGTAATTTTATACAAATTGCGAATTGAAAGTGGATAAAAATTATGCTATTATATAGTCAAAGAAAGGGTGATACCAATGTACAGGTAAGCAGCCTGACGGTTCGGGGCTAAAAAAATAGAACCGAACAACATCTGCAGCCTTCAAAAGGAAGTATTTATCGCATGAGAGAAACTCACTTTAAGAGGAAGGTAGAAAGACGTGTGGGAGCATTCGGATGAAGAAGGCAGCAGAAAACCGTAGAAAGAGAGGTTAAAAGGATGTTAGATATCAAGAGTGAACAGCAATGACCCTTGGCTTGGATGTGGGTGAAAGACACAACCGGCCAGGGGTTATTTTTTTTCTTGATTTTGTATCTAAAGACCTTTATAATAGAAGAAAAAATGTTGGATCGGATAGAAAAATGACCGTTATTGAATTTTTTGATGATAATGCCATAGAAAATATCGTGAGCACGCTGCTCTGCCGGCCGGATCATGTGATCTTCATCGGCAGTAACCGCAAGCAAATGCTGCGGGCCATAGAAAACTATCAACGGATCGCCCGGGGCCGGGAGATCCCGGTGGAATTTGATCACCGGGTGGTGAATAAAAACAACCTGACCAATATTATAGAAGAGCTGATGGCGCTGGTGGAAAAGTATGGAGTCTGCACCTTCGATCTGGCGGGGGGCGATGATCTTTACTTAGTGGCCATCGGCATTTTATTTGAATACTTCGGCAGCGAGCGGGTGCAGCTGCACCGCTTTAATATTCGCAACGGTAGTCTGACCGATTGCGATGCCGATGGAAACCTGATGGCGGCGGAGCCGGCTGTCATGACGATTGAAGAGAACATCTGGGCCTACGGCGGCCGGATCGTTTATGAGGAAGAGGATACGCTGGGTACCTATCGCTGGGATTTCAGTGAGGATTTCTGCGCAGATATTAACGATATGTGGGAGATTTGCCGCCGGGATGCCACCCATTGGAACAGCCAGATCACGCTGCTGGCGGGGCTGGAGCAGCCGCCCCAGATGCCGGATCCGGCGCTATTGAAGGAATTGGAACTGGCGGCGGTGATCCGCTGCGAGGAGGGGCGGATCATCTATAAAAATGAGCAGGTGCAGCGCTGCCTTTCCAAGGCTGGCACCATTCTGGAACTGAAGATCACCCTTCTTGCTTCACGGCAGACTGATAAAAAAGGGCGCCCGCTTTATAACGATATTTTGTGCGGTGGGATGATCGATTGGCATGGCTTTTCCGGGGATGAGGAATCTCAGGTGCGCAATGAAGTGGATGTTTTGCTGATGAAGGGGCTGGTACCTATCTTCATTTCCTGCAAAAACGGGCAGATGGAGGTGGACGAGCTGTATAAGCTCAATACCGTTGCCCGCCGGTTCGGCGGAAAATATGCCAAAAGAGTTCTTGTTGCCTCCGAGCTGGAAAAAATGAAGCTGAAGGGGGAATATATCCACACCCGGGCCGAGGATATGGGCATTCAGGTGGTGGACGAGGTGGATACCATCGGCGAAGAAAAGCTGATCCGGGCGATCTGCTCCTTGTGGAGCAATTAAAAATTGACAATGTCGTATTTTGTTTATATAATAATATATCATACCATAAATAGCGAGGGTAATCAAAATGGCTGAAATGCAAAACAGCAGATTATTGGATCTGTTTATCGAAAGTGCAAGAAAGATCGGAGAGGGCGGTACCATCACAGCGGAAAAGTTGATGGTGACGGTGATCACCTATGTGACCGATCCGAAGTATAAAAATGAAAGTAAGCAGGAGCTCACCGGCTTTTTGAAGATGGCGGAGGCCGCCCATCTGGATCTGCCCCGGCTGCAGCGGGATCTGCTGGCGCAGATCAAAGATCACCAGATGAGCGCTTGGGATAATATTTACTTCCAGACCAAGCTGATGGTGGCCAAGGGCCGTGCCAAAGAGCTGGGGCTTGCAGAGGTCACTGCCGATCTGATGCTGGATTGCCTGCTGCAGGAGCCCAGCGCTATTTTGAAGCAATGCCTGTCCGTGAACAAGGCGGGCGGTGCTGCTCCTGAAAAAGTGCAGATGATCATGGAAGAGGAAGCAGCGCCTGCTAAAAAGGAAGAAAAGCCTGCTGAAGAACCGGGCGGATCTAAGGCTGCTGTTGCTGCCACCATCCATCGGGTGAAGGAGATCCAGAAGGCCCTTTCCGAAGCGGTGTTCGGCCAGGATAATGCGGTGAGTGTCTTTACCACCGGCTACTTCCAGGGCGAGCTGCTTTCCATGACCGATAAAAAGCGGGTGCGCCCCCGGGCCACCTATCTCTTTGCAGGCCCTCCGGGCGTGGGGAAGACCTTCCTGGCCGAAAAGGCGGCTGAAATTCTGGAGCTTCCCTTCCTGCGGGCAGATATGAGCGAATATGCCGATAACGAAGCCACCATCGAATTCTGCGGCTCCGATAAGGTCTATAAAAACGGTAAGGCCGGTAACATCACCGGGTTTGTGGAGAAAAATCCTAAGTGCGTGCTGCTCTTCGATGAGATCGAAAAGGCGCATATCAGCGTGATCCACCTCTTTTTACAGTTGCTGGATGCCGGCCGCCTGCGGGATAATTTCACCGATACGGAGGTCTCCTTCTCGGATGCCATCATTATCTTTACCACCAATGCCGGGCGCCCCCTTTATGAAAACAGCGATTCCGGTGATTTTTCCGATCTTTCCCGGAAGGTGATCCTGAAGGCTCTGCAGCAGGATGTGAATCCCGCCACCGGCGCCCCCTTCTTCCCGGCAGCCATCTGCTCCCGGTTTGCTTCCGGTAATGTGGTGATGTTCAACCATATCTCTGCTCATAATCTGCGGGATATTGCCAAGCGGGAGGTGCTTCGCCACGCCGGGAACTTTGAAAAGGAGATCGGCATTCAGGTAGAGATCGATGAAACGGTACATACTGCCCTGCTTTTTGCCGAGGGCGGCGCTGCCGATGCCAGAACGGTGCGCAGCCGGGCCGAAGCCTTCTTTGATGATGAATTATACGAGCTGTTCCGGCTGGTCTCCACCGATAGCGTGGCCACCGATGTGAATGATATCGAGTCCATCCGGATCCGGGTAGAGCTGCCGGAGGAGAATGAAGAGCTGATGAGCCTTTTCCGGCATCAGGAGAAGCCGGAGGTTCTGGTCTTTGCTTCGGAGCAGATCGCCGAGAGCTGCCGGGCCAAGGCCGGGTTCTGCAATATTCTTTCCGCCGAGAACCCCGAGGAGGCTGCAAAGCTTTTGAAAAAAGAGGACGTTCAGCTGATCCTGCTGGATCTTTTGAACGGCGAGGAGGCAGACGGCGGCGTCCTCAATGTGGAGGATGTGCGCTCCAAGGCTCGGGATTTCTTCTGGTTCGTGCGGGAAAAATTCCGGGATCTGCCGATCTATCTGCTGGAGACTGACGAGCGGGTCTATAACAGCGAGGAGCGGATCTCCTTCCTGCGCCAGGGGGTGCGGGGGGTGATCTCCGTTGCAACAGATACCTTTGAGGGGGATCTGCAGGAGATCTGCCGCAAGCTACACCAGCAAAACAGCATGAACAACCTGGCTAAATCCAATAAGATCGTTACCTTCGAAACCGCCCAGTCCCTTTCGGAGGGCGGCAAGTGTGCCGAGATCCGCCTCTTTGATTTTGCATTAAAGGTGGCGCTGGATCCCGGCGATTCCGAAAATGTGCTCAGCAATGTATCCAAGCCCAACCTGCGGTTTGATCAGGTGATCGGGGCAGAGGATGCCAAAAAAGAACTGAAATACTTTGTGGAATACCTGAAAAATCCCAAAAAGTACCTTCGTACCGGGGTTCAGGCACCCAAGGGCGTGCTGCTCTACGGCCCGCCGGGCACCGGTAAAACGCTGCTGGCAAAGGCTATGGCCAGCGAGTCGGATGTGACCTTTATCACCGCCGAGGGGAATCAATTTTTGAAGAAATATGTAGGGGAAGGTCCCGAAAAGGTGCATGAGCTTTTCCGCACCGCCCGGAAGTATGCCCCCTCCATCCTCTTTATCGATGAGATCGATGCCATCGCCAAGGAGCGGCGGGGCGGCGATAATGCCGGGGCGGCTGAAGCCACCCTCACCGCCTTCCTGACCGAAATGGATGGCTTTAAGAACGATCCCTCCAAGCCAGTATTTGTGCTGGCTGCTACCAATTTTGATATTGAGCCGGGCCGGGAAAAGAGCCTGGATCCTGCTCTGATGCGCCGTTTTGACCGCCGGGTGTATATCGACCTGCCCGATCGGGATGACCGGGTGCAGTATCTGAAGCTGAAGATCGCCCATAATCCGGCCTTTGAGATCAGCGAAGCCAAGTTTGATAATTTGGCGGTGCGCTCCACCGGTATGAGCCTGGCCGAGCTGGAATCGGTGATCGAGCTGGCCCTCAGAATGTCCATCCGGGACGGAAACCAGAAGGTGACCGATGCCATTCTGGAGGAGGCCTTCGAAACCTTCAACAGCGGCGAAAAGAAAAATTGGGATATCTCCCAGCTGGAGCGGGTGGCACGCCATGAAGCCGGTCACGCCTTTATCTGCTGGCACAGCGGCGAGACCCCCTCTTATCTCACAGTGGTCGCCCGCAGCAACCATGGCGGCTATATGCAGCACGGCGATAACGAGGGCAAGGCCATCTATACCAAGGATGAGCTGTTGGCCCGGATCCGTACCTCTCTGGGCGGTCGGGCGGCAGAGCTGGTCTACTATGGCGAAAAGGACGGTGTTTCCACCGGCCCCAGCGGCGACCTGCAATCTGCTACCCATCTGGCCCAGCAGTTGCTGTGCACCTACGGTATGGACGAGGAATTCGGCCTGGCCGTGGCAGATCCCCGGGCTGATCAGAGCGGAGAGATCCGCCGGGCGGTCAACCGGATCTTAGCTGCCCAGCTGGAAAAGGCGGTGGAGATCATTTCCGCCCATAAGCCGGCCATTGATCGGTTGGTGGAAACGGTCATCTCCAAAAATCACCTCACCGGTCGGGAGATCGATGAGATCCTGGGTGCCTGACTTTTACTCATAAAAATACCTCATTCCGATATAAATGGAATGAGGTGTTTTTTTATGCTGCAGTATTTTTTGATCGCCATGATATTAGGGGTCTTGTTTGTGAACGGCTGGACCGATGCCCCCAATGCCATTGCGGCGGGGGTCTCCACCCGGGCCATGACCATGAAGCAGGGGGTGGTAATGGCCACTTTTATGAATATTTTGGGCGGTTTTTCTGCCCTTTTTTTGGGGAAAAAGGTGGCAAAAACGGTGTTTTTTTTAGGGGATTTTTCCCCTGACCGCCGGGGAACCGCCGCCTTGGCCGCTGCTCTGCTGGCAGTGATCCTCTGGGCGGTGATCGCCTGGCGGTTCGGCATTCCCACCAGCGAAAGCCATGGATTGATGGCGGGGATCATGGGTGCCGCCATGGGGCTGGGGGAGGGCGGCATCTCCTTGACCGCCTTCGGCAAGGTGCTGGTAGGGCTGGCGGTCTCGGTGGGGCTGGGCTATCTGCTGGGCTGGCTGTTTGCGCGGTGGTTCCGGGAAGTGAAATTTCCGGTGTCCTTCTGGAAATGGGGGCAGCGGGTCTCGGCGGCGTTGATGGCCTTTGCCCATGGGCTACAGGATACCCCGAAATTTGCCTCCATGCTGATGCTCATCGCCGGCACCGGCTTCTCCATGGATCTTCGTGCAGCCCTGCTCTGCAGCGTTATGATGGGGCTGGGGACCCTTTTGGGGGGCGGGCGGATCATCCGTACTGTTGGCAGCGAAATGGTACAGATCGGCCAAAAAGAGGGGTTTGCCGCCGATCTGGCGGGAACCATCAGCCTTTTTATCTCCACCATGCAGGGGCTGCCGGTGAGCACCACCCACGCCAAGACCTGCGCCCTGATGGGCGCTGCCGATCGGGTGGACCGAAAAATTGCCGGCTCCATGTTCCTGGCCTGGATCCTCACCTTTCCCGCCTGCGGCTTGCTGGCATTTTTTCTCACAAAATTATTTTTACTATTCCAATTTTAGAAAAGATGTGCTATAATTGGGCCAGAGGTGAGATGGATGGTATGGAATCCCTGGCACGGTTGCCGTAAATATTCCGAAGGCTGCCGCTATTGCTACGTTTACCGCCGGGACGGCTCGGTGGGGCGGGATGCTTCGGAGGTGACCCGGAACAAGGATTTTCATCTGCCCATCGCCATCAACCGCCGGGGGGATTTTAAAATTCCTGCCGGTACGGTGGTCTTTGCCTCCATGACCAGCGATTTCTTTTTGGAAGAAGCGGATCCCTGGCGAGAGGAGGCATGGGATATGATCCGGATGCGGAGCGATCTGCATTTCATGATCATCACCAAGCGCATCCTGCGGGTGCAGGACTGCCTGCCGCCGGATTGGGGGGAAGGATACCCTCATGTGACCATCCTGGCTACTATGGAAAATCAGGAGGAGGCGGATCGGCGTCTGCCGGCGTTGCTGGCCCTTCCTGCACGGCATAAGGAGATCATCTGCGAGCCGCTGCTCTCTCCCATTGATTTTCATGGGAAGTTGACCGAGGCCATCGAAGGGCTGACCGCAGGGGGCGAAAGCGGCAACGACGCGCGCCCCTGTGATTTTGAATGGATCCTTTCCCTGCGGGATCAATGCCGGGAAAAGGGGATCCCCTTTCATTTCAAGCAGACCGGCGCCCGTTTTATCAAGGAAGGAAAGCTTTACCGCATTCCCCGCAAGGATCAGCACACCCAAGCGAAAAAAGCAAATTTGTGAGGAAGTTTAAAATGCTGCCAGAAATTTTTACTTATTATCCGACTCTTTATCTCTTCGACCGGGAGTATCAGATCCTGGTCCCCATGGAAAAGCCCGCCCTCCTTTGGATCAGGGTAGGGGAGCGCAATTACTATGACCATTTCGCCGGCACCATCCGTTCCGATAATGGGGTGCACCGCATCACCGTGCCCCAGCAGGCGCTGGATGAGGCGGGCTGCTATACCCTTTGCTGGCGCACCATCATCGATCGCAAGCCCTATTTCCCCGAATCGGAGCCGGAGCAGCAATACACCCTTTCCTTCCGTAAGATCGGGGAAGACCCTAAGTTTTTCCACGCTTCCGATGTGCACGGCGCCATCGATGTTGCCATAGAAGCGGCCGGGATCCTGCCGGATATGGATGCTTTGATCCTGAACGGGGATATTACTAATTTTCTGGATCGTGAGGAGCACTGCCTGCGTATTTTGAAACTGACCGGCACCGTGACCAAGGGGGAGATCCCGGTGATCTTTGCCCGGGGCAACCACGATTCCCGGGGCCGCCGGGCCGAAATTTTAGGGGGCTATATCCCCCATCGGGAGGGGCGCACCTACTTTACCGTTCGGGCCGGCTCCTTCTGGGCGCTGGTGCTGGATTGCGGGGAGGACAAGCCGGATTCCAGCCAGGAATACGACGGCACCGTATGCTTCCATCAGTTCCGGGAGGCAGAAGATGAATTCTTCAAGGAGGTGGTCGCCGCCGGGGAATACAATGATCCCGCCATCCGGCATAAGGCGGTCATCGTGCACCATCCCTTCTGCCATGTGCCCCGCCCGCCCTTTGATATTGAGCAGGAGCTTTACGGAAGTTGGTGCCGGGCTCTGCGGGAGGAGATCCAGCCGGATATCATGATCAGCGGCCATACCCACAACCCCGGTCTTTTTTTGCCGGGTGGCGAGCTGGATCAGCTGGGGCAGCGCTGGCCCATCGGCATCGGCGGTTCCCCCGATGGCAAGCACGGCGCTGAATTTCGGGCTGCCACCTATCACTTCACCCCCGAGGGTATTCATTTCGCTGTTGTGGACAAGGAGAAGAATATCTTAGAGGAGCACCTTCTCCAAAAGGAGGCAGAGGTATGAAGGTAGCGGTGATCGGCTCCCGCAGCCTGGAGGTGCACGACCTGGAAAAATATCTGCCTCCCGAGACCACCGAGATCGTTTCCGGCGGCGCCCGGGGCATCGATCGGTGCGCCCGCCGCTACGCTTTGGAGCATGGCATCAAGCTGACGGAATTTCTGCCGGATTATGATACCTATGGCCGCAGTGCCCCCCTGCGCCGGAATATCCAGATTATCGACTATAGCGATCTGGTGCTGGCCTTCTGGGACGGCGTTTCCTCCGGAACGGGGTTTGTTGTAACCAAATGTAAGGAGCGGAATACCCCCTATAAATTGTTTCAAGTAAAGTGAAAGAAGCACAGAGCGATCATGCTCTGTGCTTCTGTTTAGTTACCCAGAGCATTGATACTTGATTCAAGTTTCAATGCTTTAGCTAAACTGCATATTATAAAGTTCGGCATAGATGCCATTCTTTTCCATCAGCTGGGCGTGGCTGCCCTCTTCGGCGATGCCCTCCTCGGTGAGCACCAGGATCCGTTCTGCATTGCGGATGGTGGAAAGGCGGTGGGCGATCACAAAGGTGGTGCGGTTTTCTGCCAGCTTTTCCAGGCTTTCCTGCACCACCCGCTCACTTTCGTTATCCAGCGCGGAGGTGGCTTCATCGAAAATGAGGATAGGGGGATTTTTTAAAAATACCCGGGCAATGGAAAGCCGTTGCTTCTGGCCGCCGGAGAGCTTTACCCCTCGCTGGCCGATATCGGTATGGTAGCCATTGGGCAGGTTTTCAATAAAGCTATGGGCGTTGGCCTTTTTGGCGGCCTCAATGATCTCTTCATCGGTGGCATCCGGGCGGCCGTAGCGGATATTTTCCATTACGGTGCCGGCAAATAGGTACACATCCTGCTGCACCACGCCGATCTGATCCCGGAGGCCCTTGAGGGTATAGCCCCGGATATCCTGGCCGTCGATGCGGATGGCGCCGTCGCTGACCTCATAGAACCGGGGGATCAGGCTGCAAAGGGTGCTTTTTCCGGCGCCGGATTCTCCTACCAGCGCCACATATTCCCCGGGCTTCACATCCAGGGAAACGTGGGAGAGCACCGTTTTTTCATGCTCGGGGTAGTGGAAGGAGACGCCGTCGAAGGTCACGCTTCCTTCAAAGCGGGGCGGTTGAACGGCGCCGGGAAGATCCTTGATCTCCACCTCCACGTCCATCATTTCTCGGAACCGGCCGAAGGCGGTGGCACCGTTCTGGAACTGCTCGGTAAAGTTGATCAGCTTCCGCACCGGTTCGGTGAAGTTGTTGATATAAAGCAAAAAGGTGATCAGGTCGGTGGCCAGGAGCTGTTTTTGAGAGATGAGGATCGCCCCCGCCACGATCACCGCCACGGTGATAAAGGTGGTAAAGGCACCCAGCCCGGAATGGAACTGCCCCATGCAGCGGTAAGCGTACCGCTTGGCATTCAGCAGATTATCGTTTAAGACCTTGAATTTTTTGCCCTCTTCGGCTTCATTGGCAAAGGATTTCACCACCCGGATGCCGGAAAGATTATCCTCCATGCCTGCGTTAAAATTGCCCATCTGCACCCGGTTCTGCTTAAAGGCGGTGCGCATTTTCGTGTTGCAATAGCCGGCGTAAAGGATCATGGGAGGCAGGATCAGCAACGCCACCACTGCCAACTTCCAGTTGACGCCGGCCATGATGATCAGGGAGCCGATCAGCTTGATGGCAGAAATAAAGAGATCCTCCGGGCCATGGTGGGCCAGCTCGGCGATATCAAAAAGATCGTTGCCGATGCGGCTCATCAGCTGCCCCACCTTCTGGTTATCGTAAAAACTGAAGGAGAGCTGCTGATAATGGTGAAAAAGCTCTTCCCGCATGGAATACTCCATCCGGGCGCCCATGATATGCCCCCAATAGGCGGTGAAAAAGTTGCAGAATGCCTCAAGGCCGATGAGGATCAACATTCCTGCCGCCATCCAGAGGATCAGCCGCAGGGCTTCATCGGCGGGGCGCAGGATATAATCGGAGGTGATCCTTCGCACCATCAGCGGAATGATGAGGGTCACCACCGCGCTGAGCACCGCAAAGAACATATCGCTCCAAAAGAGCTTCTGATGAGGCTTGTAGTAGGGAATGAATTTTTTGATCACGGTCTTAACTCCTTTTCCCGCTCCCGGTAGTCGGGCAGGATCCGTTCGACTTCCCGGTAAAAGGCGGGGCTATGGTTCATATGGCGTAGATGGGCCAGCTCATGCACCACTACATAATCGATGGCCCGGGGGGAATTGTCCATCAGGTACAGGGAAAAGCAAAGCCGCTTCTTACTGCTGCAGCTGCCGTAGCGGCTGCGGGCAGAGGTGATCTTCACCGAGGCGGGCTTTACATTCATTAAAATGGCATAATAAGCCACCCGGGCGGGAATATAGGTTCTGGCCCGGGAACGCAGGATGGCGATCTCTGTTTCGGTATAGGTCTTATGGGCGGCCTGCTGCTTGGCGATCCATTCCTGATGGCGCTGGACGACCTTTTGGATCTCGCTGTCCGTACAGGTCAGCGGTGCGCGCACCTCCAGCTCGCCTTGGGGATTGATACGAAGGGATATGGTTTTTCGGTTGGTTCTGGTGATTTTCATACCAATATTTTAACACCAATTCTTGCAATCTGCAACCCCATGTGATAGAATATTCCGGCAAAGGAGGGAAAAATATGGCTTTTGTTATAACTGTCGGGATCGCCACCTGCATCGGGCTGATCGCTCTGGTATTTATCAAGCCCTCGGTGCAGATCGGCCACGAGCAGATCAGCATCTATTGGCTGCCGCCGGTGATCGGTGCACTGGTGCTGGCCTTCGGCGGGGCTTTAAGCTGGAGCGAGATCTTCGCAGGCCTGACCGCTCCTACCGCCATGAATCCTTTGAAGATCCTGGTGCTTTTCTTTTCCATGACCCTCATCTCGGTGTTTTTGGATTCTGCCGGCTTTTTCCGCTATCTGGCAGAAACGATGCTGAGCAAGGCAAAGGGGAGCCAGCTTTCGCTGTTTTTTACCCTCTATCTCACCGTTTCGGTGCTGACGGTCTTTACCTCCAATGATATTATTGTACTGACCTTCACCCCCTTTATCTGTTACTTCACCCGGCGTGCCGGGATTGACCCCTTGCCGTATCTCTTCTGTGAATTTATCGCTGCCAATACCTGGAGCATGATCCTGATCATCGGGAACCCCACCAACATTTATCTGGGCACCGGAGCAGGGCTTTCCTTCTTCGATTATGTTACGGTCATGGCACTGCCCACCCTGCTGGCGGGGCTGGGCTCCCTTGGGGTGCTTTTGCTGCTTTTCGGCAAAAAATTAAGGCAGCCCCTGGCGGCCTCTGCCCCTTCGGTCCATCGGGTAGACCGGGTGCTGGTGGGGCTGGGCGTGGTGCATCTGGGGCTTTGCATCCTCTTTTTGGTGCTCTCTTCCTATATCGATCTGCCCATGTGGATCATTGCATTGGTTGCTTGCCTGAGTCTGTTTGCTTCGGCCACCGGCTACCTGCTGGCCCGGCGCCGCAGCCTGGTTACGGTGGCAGAATCCCTGAAACGGGCGCCGCTGGAGATGGCCCCCTTTGTGCTTTCCATGTTTGTTCTGGTGCTGGCCATGGAGAAGGTGGGGCTTACTGAGCGGATCGCCGAAGCCCTCAGTGCTTTTCCTGCTGTCTGGGGTTATGGTGTGACCTCCTTCCTGGCCGCCAATCTGATGAATAATATTCCCATGAGCGTGCTCTTTTCCGGTATCACCGGCAATCTGGCAGAGCCTGCCGCCGCCCTTTATGCCAGCATCATCGGTTCGAATTTAGGGGCTTTCTTTACCCCCATCGGTGCGCTGGCGGGGATCATGTGGATGCAGCTGCTCCGCTCCCATAACCTGAAATTATCCTTCGGCCGCTTCACCCGCTACGGTGCGGCGGTGGCGGTCCCCGCCCTGGCCTTGGCCTTACTTGGGCTTGAAATTATGATCTAAAAGAACCCCCCGCCTTTGGCGGGGGGTTCTTTTAGATATGCTCCAATGTTTTTTTGACACAGTCAGAAATTTTGACGGAATCCACCCCGAAGATGGTGGTATGGAGGGTATCCTGGATGGGGGCGGTCCATTGGGCGCCAATGTAGGCTTTACCCTTGGCCATCCCCAGAATGGAGCCGACTGTTGCGCCGTTGCAATCGGTATCAAAGCCGGTCTCCACCGCCATGCAGATGGATCTTCCGTAGTCTCCCTCACCGTATAGGAGGGCGGCGGCCACGATCATGGCATTGGAGATGGTGTGGCACCAGCCGTGGGAGGTGTATTCATCGTAGCGGGCGTGGATATCGGCAAAGCAGGTCTCTTGGGAGATGCCTGCTTCGTAGCCTTTGATGATGTCGGTGACGGCTTCGTGGAGGCGGGAGGTGTGGGGAATCTCCGAAAGCCCTGCGGCAAGGATGGTCTTGATATCGCCGGTGCAGGCGGCGGCTGCCAGCATGGCGGCTACCCACATTTCGCCGTAGATGCCGTTCTTTACGTGGGAGATGGAGGCATCCCGGAAGGCCATTTCGGCGGCCATGGCAGGATCACCGGGGTTGATGTAGCCGAAATAGTCGCCCCGGATCTGGGCACCGATCCATTCCCGGAAGGGGTTCTTATAGATCGCCGATTGGGGCGGCTCATAGCCCTTCACAAAGTTGCAGATGGCCACCCGCTCGGCGGTGCAGTAGGCATCCTTGGGCTGGAGGGAGAGCCAGATGCGGGAGACGTCGTAGGAGGTGAAATCCCGCCCATATTTTCCCAATAGCATTTGCGCCAGCACCATGTAGTTGGTGTCGTCGTCCGGGGGCATTCCGCAAATGGCATCGGCATAGCAACGCTTGGCAAAGCGGAATTTGTATTTATTGAGGATTTCTTCGTTGAGGTCTTTTTTCAGAATGTAACGGTGCATGGGGTAGTTGCCTGTTTCCTGCAGGAAGGGGATCAGCTCGTTAGTGCGGATTCCTTCCACTGTCTTGCCGAGCATACAGCCGCAGATTCGCCCCAGCCAGGCGCCGTGGAGCTTTTCTTCCAAATCGGTGGGAGCGGGGAGGGCAACCGGCTCTTTGCAGAGGGCGCGAATTTCCTCTAAGGTGGAGGGCTCAACGTAGCGGTAGCCTTCGGCGGTTTTGGCGTGGAGCACTACCTCGAAGAGGGTATCGCCCAGTTTCTCTTTGATCTCCCCCTTGGGCAGGCGTGAGACCGCCTCGAAAGTATCGCCGTAGGCGGCGATATCCAGCCCCTCTTCGATGCATTGCCGATACTCTGTTCGCAGATTGGAGGAGTAGGATTCCCATTCGTGGAGGTTGGCGTATTTAGGCTTGATCTCTTTGTTGTAGCGCAGTTCCTCGGTGATGCGGGTGTCGCTTTCCAGCACCAGCGCATCCAGAGAAACATCGAAATATTTTGCGATGTTAATGAGCTTTTCCAGTTCCGGCACCGAAGCACCGCTCTCCCATTTCTGCACCGATTGACGGGAAATGCCGAAGAGCGCCCCGAATTGCTCCTGGGATAAATTGGCGTTGGTACGCAGCTTGGCGATCATGTTGCCGATCATGAGAAGCACCTCCGTTGTTTGATGCTTCCATTATAGCAGAGCTTCGGAGCAGGTTCAACCGTTCAAGGGGTGCAATTTTGACAACCGTCGGTTGTCAGCTCATCTGCTCCAGCGGCACGATCTCGTAGCCTTCCGCCCGCAGACGGTCGATGAGGGTGCCTAAGATCTCCGTATTGGTCTTGGAGGTGGAATGAAGCAGCAGCACGCAGCCGTTATGCATCCGGCTCATGATCTTCTGCAGCGCCGCCTCCGGGGCCGGCTGGTCGTTTTCTACCCAATCGTAATAGGCAAAGCTCCAGAACACGCTGGTCAGCCCCAATTGCTTGTTATATTCCAGCGCCCGCTCCGAAAATTTGCCGCAGGGAAAGCGGAAGTACCCGGAGGGGGTCAGGCCGTAGCCGGTGAGGATGTCGTTCCAGCCCTCCACCTGCTGCCGGTAGGTGGCCAGATCCGTCAGCTTGGTCATATCCGCATGGTTGAGGGTGTGGTTGCCGATAATATGACCCTCTGCCGCCATCCGTTTAACGATCTCTTCATTCTGCTTCAAAAAATTACCGTCTAAAAAGAAGGCGGCCTGCACACCCTTTTCCTTTAGGGTGTCTAAAATGGGGGTGTGGCAGCCGTTTTCAAAGCCGGCGTCAAAGGTGATGGAGACCTTTTTCTCGCTCTCATTCCCGCAATAAAGCACATCATAGCCCTCAAAATCGACCTCCCCGATGACCTCCGGCTGGGTGTGGGTTTCGTTGGGCTTGAAATACCATTCGAAGCCCTCAGTGGAGGTCACACTTCCGCCGGCGCTCATCATAAAAAGCAGGCTTACGATCAGCAGCGGCACCGCTAAAAACATCATCAGATCTTTTCCTTTTACCATGGTTCACACTCCTTTTACTATATTGTTCGTAAAACAAATGAAAATAATACGGAATTTTGGCAAAAATAGATATGGAATTTTAAGAGCTTGTCTGCTATAATTTTTCTATTGGCCAAAGCATTGATACTTGAACCGGATTTTGGAACACGTATTTTTCGCTGAGGCTTTGTTGAAATACTCGCAAATCCGCCAGGATTTGCTGCGTTTTGCGCCGCGCCCACCGAAAAATCCGTTGTTCCAAAATTCTGCGACCTGAAAGGCGCGGTTTTTTGAATGACTTTTGGTGAAGCGGAGCGAATAAGGCTGGCGCCTATTGGCGACTATGAGCCGAAAAGCATCGAAAAACCGCCCTTTCAGGCCGATTCAAGTTTCAATGCTTTGGCTATGCAGAAAGAAGGTTTAATATGAAAAGAGAAGATTTGAGAAATATTGCCATTATTGCCCACGTTGACCACGGCAAGACCACCCTGGTGGACGAGATGCTCAAGCAGGGCGGTGTGTTCCGTGATAACCAGGCGGTGGCCGACCGGGTAATGGATAGCAACGACCTGGAGCGGGAGCGTGGCATCACCATCCTGGCGAAAAATACGGCAGCCCATTGGAAGGGCACCAAGATCAATATTGTGGATACCCCGGGCCACGCCGATTTCAGCGGCGAGGTGGAGCGGATCCTGAAGATGGTAAACGGCGTTCTGCTGCTGGTGGATGCCTTTGAGGGTGCCATGCCCCAGACCCGCTTTGTGCTGGAAAAGGCGCTGGAGATGGGCCATCAGATCATTGTGGTGGTCAATAAGGTAGACCGCCCCGACGCCCGCCCCCTGGAGGTGGTGGACGAAGTATTGGAGCTGCTGATCGAGCTGGGCGCCAGCGACGAACAGCTGGATAGCCCCATCCTCTTCTGCTCCGGCCGGGAAGGCACCGCCTCCCTCAGCCCCGAGGTGAAGGGCACCGATCTGGCGCCTCTTTTTGATAAGATCCTGGATCAGATTCCCGCCCCCGAAGGGGAGGATGAGGAGCCTCTGCAGGTGCTGGTCTCCTCCATCGACTATAACGATTTTGTGGGGCGGATCGGCATCGGCCGCATTGAGCGGGGCGTGATCCACCAGAATGAAGAACTGGCGGTCTGTAACTTCCATGAGCCGGAAAATATCCGCAAGGGCCGTGTGCAGGCGCTTTTCGCCATTGAAGGGCTGAACCGGGTGCCGGTGACCGAAGCAAAGGCGGGGGATATCATCTGCTTCTCCGGCATCGAGAATGTGACCATCGGTGAGACCCTCTGCGCGGTGGATCATCCCGATCCGCTACCCTTTGTGAAGATCAGCGAGCCTACCCTGGAAATGAATTTTATGGTCAATAACAGCCCCTTTGCCGGCCGGGAGGGTAAATTTGTGACCTCCCGCCATCTCCGTGACCGGCTGATGCGGGAGCTTTTGAAGGATGTTTCCCTGCGGGTAGAGGAGGGCGAAAGCGCTGATACCTTCAAGGTGGCCGGCCGGGGCGAGATGCACCTTTCCATCCTCATCGAGACCATGCGCCGGGAGGGCTATGAATTTGCCGTTTCCATGCCCCATGTGCTGTATAAAGAGATCGACGGCCAGAAATGCGAGCCCATTGAGCAGGTGTTTATCGACGTACCGGAGGATTGCGTGGGCGCAGTCGTGGAGCGCCTCGGCTCCCGTAAGGGCGAAATGCTCTCCATGGAGCCCAACGGCAGCCGGATGAAGCTGCAGTATCTGGTGCCCGCCCGGGGCCTGATCGGCTATAAGAGCGATTTCCTCACCGCCACCCGGGGCGAGGGCATTATGAATACCATTTTCCATGGCTATGAGCCCTATAAGGGAGAGATCCCCGGCCGTTCCACCGGCTCCCTCATTGCCTTTGAGACCGGCGAGGCTGTGACCTACGGCCTCTTTAATGCGCAGGAGCGGGGTGCCCTCTTTATCGAGCCCGGTACCCCCGTTTATGAAGGGATGATCGTGGGAATGAACCCCAAGGGCGATGATATTGCCGTGAATGTCTGCAAAAAGAAGCACGTGACCAATATGCGTGCCAGCGGCTCCGATGAAGCCCTGCGCCTTATTCCCCCTAAAAAGCTGAGCCTAGAGGAGTCCATCGAGTTTATCGCTCCCGATGAATTTATCGAGGTGACCCCCACCAATATCCGCCTGCGGAAGCAGACCCTCAGCAATACGGAACGCCTGAAGGAAGTTTCTAAACTGAAAAAATAACCCGGTATTTGAGAAACCCTTGACCCCAATTTATTTGGAGCCAAGGGTTTTATTTTGGAGTCCATGCCGGGGATTCTCCCTGATGAGGTGGAAATCTGCACTCTAATGCACAATTCAATTGTGCGTTGGGGCGTTGAACTTTCTTTTTTCACATCCTACCGTCCAATTGAATTGGCCGCCCGACCCTGATTTGATACGAGCACGTCTGTTATAATATCCGGAGAAGCTTCAGCGCCAAAATACAATCCTTCATCCCCTGCTGATAAAGAAAATCGTTTTCCATGGCCCGCACCGCATTCTGGCAATATTCAAGCTCCAGCAGAGCGTTTGGAGAATCGGGGCGCAGCTGTTTTTGAAGGGTCTCCACCGCCCGGTCGTAGTCCTCCATTGCCTTCCGGAAGCTCTCATCCCGCAACGACATCTCATATAAACAATCATTGATGCGCTCTGAAACAGAATCTGTAAAATAATCAGAAAAATCTTTCATGGCAACTCCTTTAAGTTTTAAAGATAAATTTTAATCATCCGAAGTAATTCTAAACTTAAAAATTAAGAATGTCAATATATAAAATTAATTTTAGCGTTTATTTATAAATTTTACATTTGATTTTTAAATTTTTTTCATATATAATGGCCAAAAAGGAGATGAGTTTATGGGAATGGGAATAAAGGTTCGGATGCTGATGGCGGCAAAGCAAATTTCACTGACTGAGTTGGCTCAAAGGATCGATTCCTCTCCGCAAAACCTCAGCGGCAAGCTGACCAGGGATAATCTTTGCGAAAAGGATATTCAGAAGATAGCCGAAGCCTGCGGGGCAAAGTTTGTAGGCAAGTTTGTATTAGAAGACGGAACAGAGATTTAAAACAGGAGGCGTTTTTTGAGGAAATTATTTGGAGACAAAGCGTTTTACAAGCGTCTTTTGGTGCTGATGCTGCCCATCATGGTGCAGAACGGCATCACAAATTTTGTAAATATGCTGGATAATATCATGATCGGCCGGGTGGGAACGCCGGAGATGACCGGCGTGGCCATCACCAATCAGCTGATCTTTGTGTTTAACCTATGTATTTTCGGGGCGGTGAGCGGTGCAGGAATTTTCGGCGCCCAGTTCTTTGGCAAGGGAGACTATGAAGGGGTGCGCTACACCTTCCGCTTCAAGCTGCTGTTTGGCGGGCTGATCACCCTGGCCGGGATCTTATTGTTTGTTTTTTGCGGAGATTTTCTCTTAAATCAATATATGCAGGGGGAGCAGGGGCTCACCGACCCCACGCTGACGATGCAAAGCGCCAAGGACTACCTGATGATCATGTTGGTGGGGCTGGTACCCTTTGTGGCGGTGCAATGCTATTCCGGCACCCTGCGGGAGAGCGGCCACCCCAATCTGCCCATGATTGCCGGAGTGGCGGCGGTTCTGGTCAACCTGACCTTCAATTACATTCTGATCTTTGGTAAATTCGGTGCTCCGGTGCTGGGGGTACGGGGGGCGGCCATCGCTACGGTGCTTTCCCGGTTTGTGGAATTGGCCATTGTGGTGACGGTCAGCCATCTCCGCAAAAAGAAGTATCCCTTTATGAAGGGGGCGTTGCGGAGCCTTTATATCCCCGGTGCGCTGGTGAAGCAGCTGTTCCTGAAGGCTCTGCCGCTGATGGCCAATGAGACCCTTTGGTCGGCCGGGGTGGCTATGGTCAACCGGTTCTATTCCGTCCGTGGGTTGGATGCAGTGGCGGCGGGGAATATCTCCCAGACCTTCTGGAACATCTTTTCCATTGCCTATATGGCGGTGGGTTCCGCCATCGCGATTATTCTGGGGCAGATGCTGGGCGCCAATAAGCTCAAGGAGGCCAAGGAGACCAGCTATAAGCTCATCACCTTCTCCTGTTTGGTCTGCATTGGGTTCAGCGCGGTGTATCTGGTGGCGGCGGAATTTATTCCGATGCTTTATAACACCGAGCCGGAGATCCGGGCGTTGGCCACCACCCTTATGCAGATCTCGGCGGTCGCCATGCCCTTTGATGCTATCTGCCACGCCTCCTATTTTACCCTGCGGTCCGGCGGCAAAATGGCGGTGACCTTCATCTTCGATTGCGGCTTTATGTGGGGGATCAATGTGCTGCTGGCGTTCCTGCTCAGTAACTTTACCGTCCTTCCCTTTGTGGGGATCTTTACGGTGATCCAGAGCATTGCCTTCTTTAAAGCCATCTTCGGGGTGCTGCTGGTCAAGCAGGGCTTTTGGGTCAAGAATATTATAACGTAAAAAAACAGCGGCTAAGCCGCTGTTTTTTTATGGGTAAGGGTGTCAATCACAGAACCGCTGTGTGCTGGAGATCACCGCCGAGGGTGGCTGCAACCCGATGTATATTCCTGTTTTGTTTTTATGACCGATGCTGATGGGAACTTTTCTTTTTGCGGTATTGCAATGGGGTCAGCTGATAGTATTTTTTAAATACACGGTGATAAAATTGCACATTATTATAACCCACTGCTGCTGCGATCTGCGTGATGGCCCAATCGGTCTCCAACAGTAAACGGCAGCTTTTTGCCAATCGGAGCAATTGCAGATATTCGGTGAAGTTGGTGTTAAAGATCCGCTTGAACTCTCGGCTCAGGTGTTCCGGGGAATAGCCCAGCTTATCCGCGATGCTTTTTAATGTGATGTGCCCGGCATAGTTGGCATCCAGCTCTTGCAGCAGTTGCTGCGCCAGCGGGTCGTTGTGAGCCTCGGTCTGCGCGGTGTAGTCCATTCGCATCAGGTTGATCACCAGCTGCTGGATCAGCGCTTGCTCCATTTGGTGATGCCCCGGCTTTTTCTCCTGGATCTCTAATTGGATCTGCTCTAAATGGCGTAGCAGGCTGCCATCATGATCGTGTAACTTGTGGCGGTTCAGCAACGGAAGGGTTTGTGTGTTAAAGCGGAAGGTGGGGCTGTTGGCGATCTGGGAAAGGCTCGTTTGCTTTTTATAGGATGGATCCAACGCCTCGGGATAAAACATGAAATTCAACACCACCAGATCCGGCGTGCCGAAATAGCTACGCTCAACCCCCACATCCAAAAAGAAATAGTCCCCGGGCACGAAGTGGGTTGATTTTCCTAAATAAGTATGATCCATCTCTCCCTGCAAAACATAAGTCAGCACAAAAAAGTTACCGATATGCTTGTAGGAGATGGGGTTATCGCAGAGCAGAAAGCCATAGCGCCGCGCTTTCAGCGCATATTGCCAGCCTTGCTTTAATCTAGGGTATAGAAGTTCCATGATTACCTCCGAAATATCATGATCATAATATAATAACATCAAAATGATTGCTTGAATGATTATATCATATTTTTTATAATTAAATCAAGTAAATGTTTTGAGGTGACTAAACATGAAAAAAAGAATTTGGAGTATGATTATGGCTTTAGCAATGATTTTGACCTCCATCCCGCTTGCCTTCGCAGAAGGCGGCTGGTTGGTGACCGATCTGAAGGTCAACCAGATGGAGAACCCCATGACAGTTGATAATCAGACCCCCTCCTTCACCTGGCGGATGGAATCTGCGGCCAAGGGGGCTTACCAGACGGCTTATCAGCTGCGGGTTCTGTTGGGCGATACCGAGGTGTGGAACACCGGCAAGGTGGAAGGAGATTCCGCCAAGGTAACCTATGCCGGCGATGCCCTTTTATCGACTTCACGCTACGATTGGGAAGTAACGGTATGGAATGAGTCAGGGGAGACCGCCACCGCCAAGTCCTGGTTTGAAACCGCTTTTATGGATGGCGCGGAATTTGACGCTCCTCTCATCAGTGCCGCAAAGCGGAGTGCCGCCCCTTCCTCCGGATTTACTGTTGAAACGGATTTTAAGATCGATTCTACCGCCTTTTCCCTTGTTTTCGGCGGAACCGACGCGCGCAACCTTTTGTTCTGGCAGATCAATATCGCTACGGGCGCTTCCGGCGAAAAGGTTTATCTGCGCCCCTATGCCATCGAGAGCGGAGCGGCTTCTCAGCTGGCGAGCATCGATATCACTGAGCAGATCACCTGGACTGCCCGCAACGATTGGCATAAGCTGAAGCTTGATGTCAGCAGCGGCGGCGAGGTCAAAACCTATATCGATGGCGCTTTGGTGGATACCCGCACCCATGCAATGGCCACCTTGACTCAGGTGGGCTTCCGGCAGACCAAAGCCGATAGTGAGATCGCCTGGATCGATAATTATAAATTAACGGATAGCGATGGCAATACGCTGATCGCCGCTGATTTTGAGGATCACCTGGATCCCTTCGGCACCGGCCGCACCCAGGATGGCGCCCTGTATCTGGAAAAAACCTGCCTCTTTACCCGAGACGTGGAGCAGAAGGGTGCCCCCATGTTCCGCACCGAGTTTTCGCTGGAAAGCGGAAAGACGGTTGCCAAGGCGCGGCTGTATGCCACCTCCTTGGGCACCTACTTGGCCTATATCAATGGGCAGGCCGTCAGCGAGGATAAGCTGGCTCCCGGCTGGACGGAATATTTCGACCGCATCGATTATCAGGCCTATGACGTGACCGATCTGCTGCAAATCGGCAATAACGCCATCGGCGCGGTAGTGGGCGACGGTTGGTATGCCGGCCATATCGGCGAAGGTAACGTCAATTATCAGTTCTACGGCGTTGACGTAGCCTTCAAGGGTCAGTTGGTGATTACCTATACCGATGGTACCCGGCAGGTAATCAAGACTGACGATAACTGGAAATGCACTACCGATACTCCGTATCTGGTGACCGATCTTCAAAACGGGGAGACTTATGATGCCGCCCGGGAGCAAACCGGCTGGAATCTGCCCGGCTTTGATGCCTCTTCCTGGTCAGCAGCCAACCTGGCCACCGAGGACACCATCCGCACCAATATTGATCTCGCGGCGGTGGAGCTCAAGGCGCAGTCCTATGAGCCGATCCGCGTTTATGATACCCTTACCCCCAAGTCTGTTACCAAGGTCGGGGAGGATTCTTATATCTTTGATATGGGCCAGAACTTTGCCGGTGTGGTAACCTTGAAAGCCACCGGCGAAAAGGGGCAAACGGTGCGTCTTCGTTACGGCGAGATGCTCTATGATGAAAATGACGGTGAGCTGGAAGGCCAGCTGTATACCGCCAATCTCCGTACCGCCCACGCGACCGATTATTATATTTTCGGTGCTGACGGCGAAATGGAGTACACGCCCAGCTTCACTTTCCACGGCTTCCGCTATGTGGAGGTTACCGGCTTAGGTTATGAGCCCAAGGCGGAGGATCTGACCGGTGTGGTATGGAGCAGTATTTCCGGTATCACCTCCTCCCTGGATACCTCCAGTGATCTGGTGGATCAGATCTATAGCAACGTGCTTTGGAGCCAGATCTCCAATTACATGAGCCTTCCGCTTGATTGCCCCCAGCGGGATGAGCGCCTGGGCTGGACCGGTGATGCTCAGGTATTTGCCGGTACCGCTACGCTGAATGCGGATGTGAACGCCTTCCTGAATCAGTATCTTTCCGTACTGTTTGAAGAGCAGGGCCCCAACGGTGAGATCTCGGATTATGCTCCCAACCGCAGCGTCAAAAAGGCCTCCTCCGGGGCGGCGGGCTATGCAGATGCCGCCGTTGTGATCCCCTGGATCTTGTATACAAATTATGGGGATACGGAGGTGATCGAAACCTATTTTGAAAATATGAAGGGCTGGATCGGCGCCCGGATGCAAAAAGCCGGATATGAGGAAACCGGCAGCCTGATCATCCGCAGCGATCTCTATGGGGATTGGATCCCCGTGGGCGAGACCACCCCGATCCCCGTGACCTCTACGGCCTATTTCGCCTATTCCACCAAGCTGTTGGCGAAGATGGCGGCGATCATCGGGGAAACCGAGGATGCAGAATATTATGAAGATCTGTTCCTTCAGATCCGGGAGCAATATAAGAATGAGTTTGTTGCCGAAAACGGAATGATTTTGGGGGATACGCAGACTGCCTATATCCTTTCCCTTTCCTTCGATCTCCTGGAGGATCCGGTGCTGGAGCAAAAGGCTGCCGCCCGGTTGGCCGAAAAGATCCGCGCCAACGGCAATAAGCTGACCACCGGCTTTTTGGGTACCAACTTCATCTGCACCACCCTGGCACAGCATGGCTGCGAGGATCTGGCTTATGCGTTGCTGCTGCAGACCGAGTATCCCTCCTGGGGGTATTCGGTAGTCAACGGTGCTACCACCATCTGGGAACGCTGGAATGCCTATATCGCCGGCGGCGGATTGGGCGCCAACTCTCAGCTGGGCTCTACCATGAATTCCTATAACCATTATGCCCGGGGCTCCATTGTGGAATGGATCTTTGAAGAGGCGGCGGGTATTCAGCCGGATCCGGCTGATCCCGGCTACCATCATTTGATCATGAAGCCGCTGATCAACGACGCTTTGGAGCATATCAACGCCTCCTACGACAGCCCATACGGCAAGATCACCAGCAACTGGAGCATTAAAGACGGCACCTATACCTGGACGGTCACCGTTCCTGCCAACGCTACCGCCACCGTTTATGCCCCCGGCAACGGCGTACCTGCCGATATGACCTGCGTGACTGCCAAGGGCAGCGAGGAGAGTGCCAATGTCTATGAGATCATGAGCGGCACCTATGTCTTTACCGGTGGGCTGTCTCAGGATGCCTCTTTGCTGGCAGATAAGGTCAACGAGATCGATCCGGAATTTTATCAGGATCAGTTTGGCAACACCGATGCCTTGGAAACGGCTTATCAGAATGCAACCGATTACCTGAAGGAATACGCTTATACCGATGCGCAGACCGCAGAGCATATCGCCGCATTGGAGAGTGCCATGGACGCTCTGACGGTGAAGGGCGCAGAGGCCGAAGAGGGAACGGTGGCCATGAAGGATTACGCCACCGATCCTACCTCTAAAGCATACCAGATCACCACCGTTTCCGAATGGCTGTATTTTGCGGAGCTGGTGGAAAGCGGCGTGACCTTTACCGGGGTGACGGTCTGCCTGAAAAACGACCTGGATTTTCAGGGGCTGAAAATGTCCGGCGTGGGTGCTTATATAAGCACCTCGGACTATAGCCGTGCCTTCAAAGGCACCTTTGAGGGCAACTATTATATGCTGAAAAACGTCAATATCGTAAACGCCGATAAGGGCTCCGGCGTCTTTGATGTCACCTATGGTGCAACCATCCGTCGGCTCGGGGTCAGCGGTAGCGTTACCGGCTCCAGCGTGGCGGGCGGTATTGCCGGCTATGCCGATGGCGGCACGCTGATCGAATACTGCTGGAATGAAGCCCGCATTTCCGGAATCAAAACCACCGACGGTGCGGCCGGTATTGCAGGAAATCTGCGGAACAGCGGCACCATCCGCCATTGCTATAACGTGGGTACCATTGCCAGCCTGAGCGGCTCGGCGGGAATCTGCTCCTGGGGGCAGAGCAATGCAAATGCCGCAGTTGTGACCGATTGCTATAATATGGGTGAGCTGATCGCGATCAATAGTGACGGGATCACCATGTCCATCGTTCACTATGGCAATACGACCTCGGCCAAAACAGAGAATTGCTTCTACTTAGATACCTATGCCGGCAGCAGCACCCAATGGACCGGCACCTCCTCCGCTACTGCCGCCGCATTTACCGACGGCACGGTGGCAGATGCCCTGCTGATGGAGCAGGGTGCCGCCCATCCCGTGTTCAGCGTTTCTGCCGAAGAGGAAAAGCTGGCAGAACTGCTGGAGGAATTGGGTCAATATGATCTCTCCCTGTTTGTGGGCGGCGATGAAGGCAAGAAGACCTATGAGGAGGCTTCTGCCGCTTATCAAAAGGGCGATGAAACCGTCTATGGCTCCTATATTGACGCCTTGAGCGATTTCGCAGAAAACCTCACCCTGAAAAATACCTACCCCCATGTTCCTAACATCAAGGACTACGATCTGTATCAATCCTTCGGCGGAAAGAGCTTTGGCGTTTCCGACCGGGCGGGAATGGATCTGCTGCGCGAAATGGGGAAAGAAGGGATATTCGGAACCCACGGATCCAACGATTACGCCGGATATAATATTTATCTGCTGAATGATATCGATATGGGCGGATCAGAAAACCTCTTTGAGCCCATCGTGAATTTCAAGGGCAATCTGGACGGTAAGGGTCATGCCCTGAAGAATCTGTATATTGACGTTACCGATGTGTCGGCAGGCGTGATCTCCGCACTGCAAACCGGCGGCGTGGTTCAGAACCTGGGCGTAGCCAGCGGCAGTATCCGCCTGACCAGTACCGGCGGGACCGTTGCGGGAGGTGCCATCGTTGGCGGCACCTGGAGAGCGAATATTTATAATTGCTGGAACATGGCTTCCGTTACCGGTGTGGGAAAGGTGAACATGGGCGGAATCGTTGGCGGTTTCGGTACGAGTACAGCAGCCAACTATCAGATCGTTAATTGCTATAACGGCGGCGATGTGACCGGAGTGAAGGCGGGCGGAATCGCCGGTACCATGACGAATAATGCAAAAACCTCTTTGCTGAATTGCATCAATACCGGCACCGTTTCCGGAACCACGGTCAATACGTTGACCAATACGTTGGCTCAAAACATCAAAAATTGCTATTATGTCACCGGCACCTCCTCTTACGGCACCCAGATCGCCGCAGCTGATGTTACCGGCGGCAAGGCCGCCTATCTGCTTTCTAAAAACGGCGTGGACGGCAATGTGGCGGCAGCAGAATGGTGCATGAAGGATGGCAGGCTCATGCTGGGTCAGAACGCCCCGGTTCAGCTGACCTATCAGCAGGACGGCGCAACGGTGGCCACCCTCTATACCGATTACGAGGGCAAGCCCATCGGCACGGTAACAGACCCCATTCCGGCGGAAAATATGTTCTTTAAGGGCTGGGAGAACGGGGCGGAGACCTATACCGCCGATACGGTTCTCACGGCGCAATTTGGTCCCTTGACCGGACTTTACGGAAAAACCGCACTGTTTGTGGGCGATTCCATCACCTTCGGTGCCAAGGACGATGCCAATAACCGCCGCGCATGGGCAGGCAGACTTGCCGATGATTATGGCATGATCTCCGCCAACAACGGCGTCAGCGGCAGTACCATCTCTACAGTCGGCGTTACAACGGCGCCGGGCCGTATTCTGAGCCAACTGCAGGCGGCAGAGGGCATGGATTTTGATTATGTGATGCTGCACGGCGGCGTCAATGATGCCAATAAATATGTGGCAACCGGCGCGGTCTCCGATTCCTTTGATCCGATTACCTTTGATATTACCACCTATGCAGGTGCATTGGAGCAGACCATTTATCATGCTGTTACCCTTTACGGCGATCAGGCGGCCATCGGCTATCTCTTTAATTTCCAGGTGCCCAACTGTCCGTATAAAGGCGGCCGGGATATGTCGGCCTATGCGGCCATCGCTAAAGAGATCTGCAAAAAATGGGATGTGGCCTTCTATAGTATGTACGACGATGCCGCTTTGAACGAAGCGCTTCAGGTCACCACCAGCACCTACCTGCCGGATAACCTGCATCCCAATGCGGCAGGCTATGATATTCTGACGCCTTATATCGCCGCCTTTATGCAAACGATGACTGCTTATGAAGGCAGCAACTATGTTGCCGCAAAAGCGGCCGCTTTGAAGGCGGATGCCAATACCCTGGATGCCGTCTACTTTACCGCTGAATCCTATGCCGCCTTCCAAAGTGCCGTGGCCGCTGCAGGGGAGGATCCAGCAGCCCTGGAGGCAGCTGCAGCATTGCTGGCCCAGGCTAAGGAAATTCCGGTTTCCGTGGCGGTAAAGAACCTGTGGTACCGCGCGCAAAAGACCTTCACGGTATCGAATGCCGAGGATCTTTCGGCGCTGTCCACGGCGGTGGATCACCAGCTGTTTACCACTGATGCAACAGCTTTGCAAACGGTGGATCTCGATCTGAAAGAAGAGCCCAATCTCCGGATCGGCGTTCTGGCACCCTTTGCTATGACCTACGACGGTCAAAACTATACTATCCGGAATATGGTGATCAACGACTCCGCCGATAGAACGGCGCTGTTCCCCATGCTGAGCGGTACTCTTAAGAATTTTACCGTTGAAAATGCGGAGGTCACCGCCAACGGCTGGAGCGCCATCGTGGCGGGCAATACCTACGGTACCGAAAGCCTGATCGAAAATGTCCATGTAAAAAACAGTACCTTTAATAAGACCGGTACCAATAACGGCATCGGCATCATCGTGGCGCAGCCTCGCTTCAACGATGGAAACTTTACCCTGCGGAACTGCACCGTCAGCGATAGCCGGATCAATACTGCGGTGGATCAGGTTCGCATTAATGTGGGCTTCATCGCCTCTAAAACCATGGCGACTGCCTGCCTCATCGAAAATTGCTACGCCTGGGGGAATACCTTCAGCAATAACGGGAGCTCCTATAACTCGGTGGGCAGCATTATCGGTGAATCCATCTGCGGTACCATCAAGGGTTGCGGTGCTTACGGTAACACCTTCAGCGGTACCTTTAAAAACCGGGGTGGCATTCTGGGCGTAGCCAGCACCAATTCCACCACGGTGCAGGATTGCTATTGCCCGGATGAAATGATTACAGCTTCTGCTTCGGGCTTTGCAGAAGGCTGCAGCTATTCCGAAGAAAACTGCTATACCTCCTGCAGCACCACCATGATCGAAAACGGAAAGCTGGCCTATATCCTCAAGGCCTCCGGCGATTGGGTGCAGAAGAATATGCCCATGGTGGCGGAAGGGGTAGAGTCCTTTGCAGTTACGTTGGAGACAGAGGACGAAACAAAAGTGCTCTACACCAATGAAAAGGGCAACCTGATCGGCGAAGCCCCCGAGGCTATCGCCTGGAAGTTGGGAGAGACCCTGATTCCTGCGAATGAATTGGCAACCACCGTCTTTGAGGCGGACGTCACCCTCACCGCAGGGTACCTGTCGGGGGATCTCAACGGCAACGGCATCGCCGATACGGCAGATGCCACCCTGCTGATGCAGTATCTGGTGGGCTACGAAGTAGAATTCCAATCCAACGCCGACCTGAACGGCGATGGGAATATTTCCATCTACGATGCAGTCCTGCTTCTGCGCAGTCTTTCGGTATAATTTAAGAGACCGAAGCAAAAATGCTTCGGTCTCTTATTATGTTTCCGGCAAACGGTTCAGGATTTTATCGTGAAGATTTTCCAAAAACTCGAAAGCACAGGGGACGGTTATGTGTGTTGACAGTACCATTTCCCCTGTGTTCCTTACATATTTTCTTGGCATAACAAATCCCCCTATCGTAGTTTTTATTCTACAATAGGGGGATTTTTATTTCAATGTTTGTTTTAATGCATTGCTCCGCTTTTTTACATATAAGAGATCAATTCTTTGGCGGCTTCGCAGACATATTTGCCGAAGGCCTCCCGGGCTACGGCGGGAATGCGGCCGGTGGAAAGCTCAAAGTTGAGGATCCCATCGAAGCCGATGGCAGAAAGCCCCTGCATGATATCCTTCCAATCGGCGCTGCCGCAGAAGGGGGCCAGGTGCAGATCGTCGCCGGCCAGGTTATCATTCAGGTGCACCATCTTCAGCCGGTTGCCGATATATCGGATGGCCTCCGATTGCTTCAGGCCGGTGATGTGGGCGTGGCCGGTATCCCAGCAGATACCCATGCCCAGCGCATCGGCTACCTTGCAAAGCTCCTCCGGATTGGCGCAGTAGCGATGGGCGGGGTAGGTCTGGTGGACGGTGCGCATATTTTCCAGAACGATGCTGACGCCCTTTTGATGGGCGTATTCCGCAAAGGGCGCCAGGTAGGCGGTGACCAGCGCATACTGCCCCTCTGCATCGTAGCCTTCCAGGGGTAGGGTGGTGCTGTTGGGGTGGATGACGGCGTAATCAACGCCCAGCTGCTTGGCTGCATCGATGGCGGTAAAGACCTTTTGATTGAATTCCGGGCCGGGAACGCCGTTTTTCTGGGCTACAAAGGGCAGGTGGCAGAGCCGGAAGGAAAGCGCTAACTCCTCCATGTAGCCCAAAATCGTTTCGATACATTTTTCGGGCTGATCCCCCATGTTGGCCACCATGGCGGTGTTGAAATCCACCGCATCAAAGCCGATGCGCTTCATGGCCAGCATCCCTTGGCGGATATATTCCACAATATCATCCTTGGGGTAATTATGATAGATCAGTTCAGAGGCTAATAAAAAATCTTTCATTGGTTGCTCCTTGAAAAAATGCCCACTTGCGTGGGCATTTTTTTATTAATCCTGGTAGTTGTAACCGGCTTCCAGCGCCTTGATGTTCAGATCCAGCAGATTGGCACGCTTGGCGGAGACCACCTTTTTAAGAGCATCGGTGATATCGCCGAAGTTTACGATGCCGGTCTCCTTGATCATCTTGCCCATCATGATCATGTTGGCAAGGGTGGGGATGCCCGCATCATTGGCCATCTTGGTGGCGGGGATATAGAAGGTCTTTACGTCAGTACGCTCTACCTTCCGGCCGATGAGGGTACTGTCCACAAAGATGGAGCCACCGGCCACGGCTGCGTTCTCATACTTATCCAGAGAAGGCAGGTTCATGGCGATCAGCACATCGGGATTGGAGACGATGGGGGAGCCCACAGGATCATCGCTGAGGATGATGCTGCAGTTGGCGGTGCCGCCCCGCATTTCAGGGCCGTAGGAGGGCAGCCAGCTGACCTCCTTTTGCTCCAAAAGGCCCTTATAAGCAATGAATTTACCGGCAAACAGAACGCCCTGCCCGCCGAAGCCTGCAATCAGAATCTGGGTGGTCATGGGTCATTCCTCCTTTGCACTTCTGTCTTTATAAACGCCCAAGGGGTAGTAGGGGATCATATTCTCGTCGATCCACTCCAAAGCCTTGGAGGGGGTCATACCCCAGTTGGTGGGGCAGGAGGATACGACCTCCACCAGCGAGAAGCCCTTGCCCTCGATCTGGTTCTTGAAGGCCTTCAGGATGGCCTTTTTGGCGTTTCTTACGTTCTTTACATTGTTGACAGCCACACGCTCGATGTACTCGGGGCCGTCCAGGGTGGAGAGCATTTCACTGACCTTCACCGGGTAGCCGGCGGTGGTAACATCACGGCCGTAGGGGGAGGTCTGGGTCACCTGACCGGGCAGGGAGGTGGGGGCCATCTGGCCGCCGGTCATGCCGTAAATGGCGTTGTTAACAAAGATGATGGTGATATTTTCGTTCCGGGTGGCAGCATGAACCGTTTCAGCCATACCGATGGAGGCCAAGTCTCCGTCTCCCTGATAAGTAAAGATCACATTTTCGGGCATACAGCGCTTGAGGCCGGTGGCAACAGCGGGGGCTCTGCCGTGGGCAGCCTCTACCATATCGCAGGTAAAATAGTTATAGGCCATAACAGCACAGCCTACCGGGGCAACGCCGACGGTCTTGCCCTCGATGCCCAGCTCGTCCAGCGCCTCAGCCACCAGCCGATGGATGATACCGTGGGTACAGCCGGGGCAATAATGGAAGGGGGCATCGGTCAATGCTTTGGGTTTTTCAAATACGACCATTACTGATTCTCCTTTGCAAGTTTTTCGATGGATCCCAGCACCTGCTCGGGAGCGGGGATCATGCCGCCGGTGCGGCAGCACAGCTCAACGGGCTTTTTGCAGCCGGTATGCAGCTTGATATCTTCGATCATCTGACCCATGGAAAGCTCTACGGAAAGGAAGGCCTTGCATTGCTCGGCGGCTTCTGCCATGACCTTTTTGGGGAAGGGCCAGAGGGTGATGGGACGGATGAGACCCACCTTGATGCCCTTCTTACGGGCAGCCACCACGGCGTTCTTGGAAACACGGGCAGCGATGCCGAAGGCCACTACGCAGTATTCCGCATCCTCCATCATAAAGGATTCATACATAGCTTCCTTCTCTTCGATGACCTTATATTTTTCGAAGCGCTCGAAGTTGGTCTTTTCCAGCAGCTCGGGATCCAGGTAAAGGGAGTTGATGATATTGTGCTTGCGCTCCCCCTTGGTGCCCCGGACTGCCCAAGGCTTTTCGATCTCTGCCGGGGGCAGATCGGGCAGCTCCACCGGCTCCATCATCTGGCCCATGGTACCGTCTGCCAGCAGCATAGCGGGAACCCGGTACTGATCGGCCAGGTCGAAGGCCTTGATGGTCAGATCGGCCATCTCCTGCACAGAGGCGGGAGCAAGCACGATCAGGTGGTAATCTCCATGGCCGCCGCCCTTGGTGGCCTGGAAATAATCGGACTGGGAGGGCTGGATCCCGCCCAAGCCCGGGCCGCCCCGCTGCACATTGACGATGAGGGCGGGCAGGTCTGCGCCCGCGATATAGGAGATACCCTCCTGCTTGAGGGAAACGCCGGGGCTGGAGGAGGAGGTCATGACCCGAAAGCCTGCGCCGGCAACACCATATACCATGTTGATGGCTGCCACTTCGCTTTCGGCCTGCAGGAAGGTGCCGCCGATCTTGGGCATTCTTTTGGCCATATAGGCGGCAATTTCAGTCTGCGGGGTGATGGGGTAACCGAAGTAATGGCGGCAGCCGGCCTTGATGGCGGCCTCAGCGATGGCTTCGTTGCCCTTCATTAAAACTTTTTCTGCCATAATTCCTTACCTCACTTCTCCACGGTGATCACGCAATCGGGGCACATGGTGGCGCAGAAGGCGCAGCCGATGCAGCTTGCCTGGTCGGTGATCACAGCGGGAGAATGTCCTTTCGCATTGATTTTGTCTTTGGCGATCGCAAGGATCTTCTTGGGGCAGGCATCTACGCAGAGTGCGCAACCCTTGCAAAGATCTTCGTTAAACGTAACTTTTGCCATGAATTTTCTCCTTAAAAAAATTTTTTCTGCAGGTTGAGCGGCAGTAGATTTTCTACGGTCAGCTCGCTGCAGACCTCCGGGGTGGCAGAGGTATATAAGATCGGCAGGCCGGAGAGGGCTGAAAGCTGCTCTGCCAGGGGCAGGGTACGCTCCACATCTGCGGCGGCGGTCTCATTGCCGATATTGGAATTATTGATGATAGCGGTGCATCGGATGCCCGCCGCCTGCTCGATTTCCCGCATGATGCCGAGGGCCTCCTCCGGGGTGGGGGTAAGGGGGCGGTAGAAATTGACCACAAAATACATTTCGTAATCGTTCTCCTCCAGAATAGCGGGGGCGTACCGCCCAAGGGCGTAGGCGCCCCGGTCGTCGCCGCCCACATCCATTACCGCACAGGAGGTCTTCTGCTGCACCAGGCTGTATAATTCAGCGGGGAGGGCAGGCAGATCCACATTGGTATTGGCAAAGGCGGGGGAGATGAGGGGGATACCCGCCTCCTCCAGCTCCTTGGCGCTATCCTTGGTGCGGAAATAGGGGTTGACGATATCCAGATCAGCGATCCGCACCGCCAGGCCTTCGCCCTTTAATTTCAGGGCGAAGTTGACGGCGATATTGGTCTTGCCGCTGCCATAGTGGCCGGCAAAAATGTGTACTCTCTTAGCCATTACAAACGGTGTAGCTCCAACCGTGGGCATCTTCCTGCTTGCCCCACTGGATGGCGGTGAGATTGTCGTAAAGCTTTTGGGTCAGGGGGCCGATCTTGTTATCGGAAACGGTGTACTCCTTGCCCTTATAGAAGAGATTGCCGATGGGGGAGACCACGGCAGCGGTGCCGGTGCCCCATGCTTCCTCTAAGGTGCCGTTTTCCAGCGCCTCGAAGAGCTCATCTACGGAGAAGAGCCGTTCCTCTACCTCATAGCCCCAATCCTTCAGCAGTTCCACGCAGGATTTGCGGGTGATGCCGGGGAGAACAGAGCCGGTGAGGGCGGGGGTGACGATCTTGCCGTTGATCTTGAACATGACGTTCATGGCGCCCACTTCCTCGATGTACTTACGGTCGACACCGTCCAGCCACAGCACTTGGGTGTAGCCGTTGCGCTCGGCACGCTCACCGGCGCGGAGGGAGGCGGCATAGTTACCGCCGCACTTGGCGTAGCCGGTACCACCACGGACAGCACGGACATCTTCGCTCTCGATGGCGATCTTGACCGGGTTCAGACCCTCGGCATAGTAAGCACCCACGGGGCAGCAGATGACGGCGAACAAGGCGTTATTCACAGCGTGCACGCCCAGATGGGGATCGTTGCCGAAGAGGAAGGGGCGCAGATAGAGGGAGGTACCCTCGGAATGGGGAACCCAATCCTTTTCCAGCTCCACAATGGTGTTAAGGATATCCAAGCAACCCTCCTCATCGATCTGGGGCAGGCAAAGGCGCTCAGCGGAATTATTCAGACGCTTAATGTTCTCCATGGGGCGGAACATCCGGATGGAACCGTCGGCAGCACGGTAGGCCTTCATTCCTTCGAAGATCTCGGCGCCGTAGTGCAGCACGGTGGAGGCGGGATGGATGGGCATGGGGCCGAAGGGGACGATGCGGGCATCGTGCCAGCCCTCTTCCTTGCTGTAGTCCATCAGGAACATATGGTCGGTGAAGATACGGCCAAAGCCCAGCTTGGATTCGTCTGCAGGCCGCTCCTTGGGAGCGGTGGTCTTTGTAATGGTGATATCAAATTTCATGACGTTCTTCTCCTTTAATTATAGTTTATTTCTTTGTATTTTACCGCTGACAGTCTTGGGAAGAGAGTCGCGGAAGACAACAACACGGGGATATTTATAGGGCGCTGTGCGCTGCTTGACGTAGTCCTGGATCTCCTTTTTCAGGGCGTCGGTGGGCTCGGTGCCTTTTACCAGCACGATGCTGGCCTTTACGATCTGGCCCCGCACCTCGTCCGGCATGGCAGAAACGCCACATTCCAGCACATAGGGCAGCTCCATAATGACATTTTCAATCTCGAAGGGCCCGATGCGGTAGCCGGAGGATTTGATGACATCATCTACCCGGCCCACATACCAGAAGTAGCCGTCCTCATCCCGCCAGGCGGTATCGCCGGTGTGATAGAAGCCGTCGTGCCAACATTCGGCAGTCTTTTCTTCGTCCTTATAGTAGCCGTTGAAGAGGCCGCAGGGGGCACCGTTCTTCACGTTGATACAGATCTCGCCCACCTCGCCGATAGCAACCTCGTTACCGTCGTTATCCAGCAGATGGATATCATAGAGGGGAACCGGCTTGCCCATGGAGCCCAGCCGGGCTTTGGTGCCGGCCAGGTTGGCCAGAGCCACGGTGGTCTCTGTCTGCCCGAAGCCCTCCATGATCTGCAGGCCGGTGGCCTTTTCGAACTGGCGGAATACCTCTGGGTTCAGCGCTTCGCCGGCGGTGGTCATGTGCTCAATGGAGGATAAGTCAAACTTGGAAAGATCCTGCTTGATCATCATCCGCAGCATGGTGGGAGGAGCGCAGAAGGTAGTGATGTTATATTTGGCGAACATGGGCAGGATATCATCTGCATCGAAGCGGTCGAAATCGTATACAAAGAGACCTGCCTCGCAGAGCCATTGCCCATAGATCTTACCCCATGCAGCCTTGGCCCATCCGGTATCGGAGATGGTCAGGTGCAGGCCGTCCGGGTTAACGCAATGCCAGTATTTGGCGGTGATCAGGTGGCCTAAGGGGTATTTATAGCTGTGCATGGCAATTTTGGGATTGCCGGTGGTGCCGGAGGTGAAGTACATTAGCATGGGATCGTCCCCGCAGGGAGCGTTCTCACCCCGGTCGAAGCGGCCGGTATAGAGGCTGTATTCCTCATCGAAGGTGCGCCAGCCCTCCCGGGTGCCATTGACGATGAGCTTGTGCTCCAGCGTGGGGCAGAGGGGAGCGGCTTTGTCTACCTCAACTGCTACCTGATCGTCGCAGGTGCAGACCACCGCTTTCACGCCGGCTTTATTGATGCGGTATTCAATATCGTGCTCCTTCAGCTGGTTGGTGGCGGGAATGGCCACAGCGCCGATCTTATGGAGCGCCAGCATACAGAACCAGAACTGATAGTGCCGCTTCAGCACCAGCATGACCTTATCGCCCTTCTTCACGCCCATGGAGCGGAAGTAATTGGCGGTCTGGGAGGAGGCACGCTTCATATCCGCAAAAGTGAAGCGGCGCTCGGTGCCGTCCTTGCTGATGTGGAGCATGGCGGTCTTTTCCGGCTGCTCCCGGCCCAGCCGGTCGATGACGTCAAAGGCAAAATTAAAGGTATCCTCATTTTTGAAGGAGATGGCCTTCAGCACGCCGTTTTCATCCTCGTCCACAAAGGCGTAATCCTGCCAGATCCGCTTGCGGTCGGCGGCCTTCTTTTTGGCAGGGGCGATGAAATCCCGGGTGGTGCCGGCGTGGACCAGCTTGGTGATGGGCTCGCTGGCCGGGTTCAATACGATGGCGTAGAAGATACAGTCCTGATTTTCCACGGCAATCATGCCGTGGGGGGTGGAGGAATCGTAGTAGATACTGTCCCCCTCATGGAGGATCTCCACATGATCCCCCACCTGCACCTTCAGGGCACCCTTTACCACGATATCGCACTCCTGCCCCTCATGGGTGGTCAGCTCAATATCGGCGTTTTCGGATAATTCATTATAATCGGAAACAACATAGAGGGGCTCTGCGATCCTGTTTTTGAAGGAGGAGGCAAGATTGTAATAGGTCATGCCGTGGGCCTTCTGGATCTCCTGGCCCTCCCCCTTGCGGGTCACCGTGTAGCCTGCCAGGCGGGGGCCGGTGCCCTCGATGATCTCCGTCACGTCCACCTTTAAGGCCAGGGCGCAGCGGTAAAGGAACGCAAAGTTCAGATCCTGCTCGCCCGCCTCGCAGCGGAGGTATTCCTCCTCGCTTACGCCGGTCTTCGCCGCCATTTCAGCTTGGGTGAAGCCCACGATCTCCCGCAGCGTTTTGATACGCTGGGCCATTTCCTGAATTTTAAATTCAAGTCCGGTTGCTTTCATTTCGGTTTTCCTTTCCGGCGGGTCAAAAAATAGGGCCCGCCTCAAAGATATAGTTTCTTTGAGACGAGCCTTGATATCGATCAATAACCCGCGGTACCACTCAAATTGCATCTCAAAGATGCCACTCAGGCTCCATTAAGCCTTATGCATTCACGCAGCAATCACGGGAAGGTTCTACTAAGGGCTTCCCCTGTTCTTCCTTCCGGCTCAGAAGCTACAAACGCAAGGTTCCTCGCAGCGGCTCGCACCAAACGCCGCCTCTCTTTGCCTTGAAATCCAAGCGCACTCTTCTTCAATGCCTTTAATACTTTAACGAAGAAAGTATATCATATTTCGCTGTAAATTGTCAATAGAATATTAAGAAACTTTCCTATTATAGTTTATTACGTTGGATTTTACCGCTAATGGTTTTTGGTAATTCATCCTTGAAAACGATGACGCGGGGGTATTTATAAGGAGCGGTATGGGATTTCACGTAGTTCTGGATCTCCTTCTTGAGCTCCTCGGTGCCTTCGGTACCCTTGGTCAGCACGATGCTGGCCTTGACCACCTGGCCACGGATCTCATCGGGAGCGGCGGAAACACCGCACTCCAGCACATAGGGCAGCTCCATGATCACGCTTTCGATCTCGAAGGGCCCGATACGGTAGCCGGAGGATTTGATGACGTCGTCGATCCGGCTCACATACCAGAAGTAGCCGTCCTCATCCCGCCAGGCGGTATCGCCGGTGTGATAGAGGCCGTCGTACCAGGCGTTATCGGTCTTTTCTTTATCCAGATAATATTCATTGAAGAGGCCGCAGGGGACGGTCTTATCGGTATGGATGACGATCTCGCCGGTCTCACCGTCGGGCACCGGATTGCCCTCCGGATCCACGATATCCACATCAAACTGGGGAGAGGCCTTACCCATAGAGCCGATCTTGGGGGTGGTGCCGATCAGGTTACCGATGCAGAGGGTGGTCTCGGTCTGGCCGAAGCCCTCCATGATCTCCAGGCCGGTGGCATCCCGGAATTGCTTGAATACCTCGGGGTTCAGCGCTTCGCCGGCGGTGGTCATGTGGTGGATGGAGGAAAGGTCGTACTTGGAGAGGTCGCCCTTGATCAGCATCCGCAGCATGGTGGGCGGTGCGCAGAAGGTAGTGATATTGTACTTGGCAAACATGGGCAGGATCTCATCCGCATCGAAGCGGTCGAAATCATAAACGAATACGGCGCCCTCGCAGAGCCATTGGCCGTAGAGCTTGCCCCAGAGGGATTTGCCCCAGCCGGTATCGGAGATGGTCAGGTGCAGGCCGTCCCGCTCACAGCAATGCCAGTATTTGGCGGTAACAAAATGGCCCAGACCGTAGGTGTGATTGTGGGCAGCCATCTTGGGATTGCCGGTGGTGCCGGAGGTGAAGAACATCAGGGCGATCTCCTTGCCGCCGGGGGTGTCCTCGGTTCGCTCAAATTTGCTGGAGAACCGGGCAAATTCGGTGTTGAAATGGTGCCAGCCCTCCATGGGCTCGCCCACGATGATCTTATTGGTCACCTGCGGGCATTTTTCGGCGGCAGCGGCGGCGATCTCGGCGGTGTCCCCATCGGAGGTACAAACGATGGCGCTGACCCCTGCGGCGTTGTAGCGATATTCGAAATCGTGCTCCTTCAGCTGGTTGGTGGCAGGGATGGCGATGGCGCCCAGCTTATGTAGGGCGATCATGGAGAACCAGAACTGATAGTGGCGCTTCAGCACCAGCATGACCCGGTCTCCCTTCTTGATGCCCAAGGAAGCGAAGTAATTGGCGGTCTGGTTGGAGGCCTTCTTGATATCCTTATAGGTAAAGCGGCGCTCGGTCTTATTGATATCCAGATGGAGCATGGCCAGCTTCTCGGGGTACTTATCGGCGATGGCATCCACGATATCAAAACCAAAGTTGAATTTATCAATATTGACAAAATCGATCTTCTTCAGGCATCCACGCTCGTCTTCCTCGGTCTTGATGAATTTCTCGCAGATCAGCTCCTCGGACTTTTTGGCGGTGACAATGCTCTTGCGCACGGTGGATTCCTTGGTCTCCTCACCGGGCAGCACAACAGCCAAAAAGACACAGTCGGCACCGTCTACAGCGATCATGCCGTGGGGGGTGGAGGAGTTGTAGTAGATACTGTCCCCCTCATGGAGGATCTCGGTGTGCTCGCCTACCTGCACCTTCAGGCTGCCGCTGAGGATCAGGTCAAATTCCTGGCCGCTGTGCTTGGTCAGGTGGATGGGCTTATTCTGCTGAGCGGGGTCATATTCGTAGCGAACATGATAGGGCTCGGCGATCTTATCCCGGAACATGGGCGCCAGGTTGCGGATGTCGATGCCGTCCTCCTTGGCGGTCTCCTGACCCTGACCCTTGCGGGTCACCGTATAGCTGGAAAGGCGGGCAGAATGGCCCTCCAGCAGTTCGGTCAGCTCCACATCGAAGGCCAAGGCGCATTTATGGATAAAGGTGAAGGGAATGTCTGCTTGAGCATTCTCGTAAATGAGATACTGCTCCCGGGATACTTCCGTTTTGGCGGCCATTTCGCCGACAGACCAACCCAGAATGTCCCGCATCTCCTTGATACGGGCGGCGATCTCGGTCAGCCGAAGCATTGCGGTGTTTGTGTTCATGGTTTCTTCTCCTTTTTAAAAATAAAAAACTCGTCTCAAAGTTTTCTTTGAGACGAGTTGTTATAACCCGCGGTACCACTCAAATTGCATCTAACGATGCCACTCAGGCTCCATCAAGCCGTATGCTTTCACGCAGCAATCACGGAAGGCGCCTACCTATCGGACCTTCAGCTCAGAAGTGATGGGAACATTTGCAGCCTTTTGCCGGGATCACACCGCCCCCGGCTCTCTTGGAAAATTCTTGCAAAGTCCGTCTTCGTCATCGCTTTTAAATATTCAAGATGTGGTCTATTTTAGCACCACTCTGTTGATTTGTCAAGTTATTTTTCGGATTTTTTTATCAATTATGGGAAACGATATAGATTTCTCCATGAATGTTGGCAACTCCGTCAAATCTGGCGGTCGCCTTGAAATCGCTGATCTGATCCCGCCATTGCTCCGGCTCTCCGGTCAGCTCCCGGAGCTCCTTGACGTTTGTTGCATCGCTCAGTGTGAGGATATAGCTTTTTCCGGTGGTCTTTTCCCGCACAATGTGGAAGGGATAGAGATCGGCGGTGAAAAGGGTATCTGTATCAAAATCGTTAAAAAGATCGGGGTGGTAGGCCTCCAGGGCGGCGGGGAGCGCTTTTTCCAGCTTTTCGCTGCAGCTTTCATATCCTTCGGTGTCCAGCCAGAAGCCCACCAGCTCCGGCGCATCGGCGGGCACCGCCCGGCCCCAGTCGTTCAGATCCTTGAAGGTGGCCATAGAGATATCCTGAGTGGTATACATATAGCCCAGCTTTTCGTAGCAGCAGGCGTAGTCCCGGGTGACCTTCTGGATGATCAGATAAGCGGAATAGCCCTTATCGCCGCCGCATTGGTATAGGGAACGGCCGTAATCGTCCTGCTCCAGCAGCGTTGCTTCGCCGCCGACAAAGGGGATCAGATGCCGGCAGATCACCTGCGGTGCAAGGCTTTGGGCAGAGGAACAGCCGGCAAGGAGTAGCACCGGCAAGCATAGCAGAATAAGGAATTTTTTCATTTGCGCAGCTCCTTTCTGCTCTAATTATATAGGAACAAAAATAAAATTTCAACAAATTTGGAAAAATGTAACATTCGTGTAACACAACTCCGTCATAGTGCACAAAAAACCGGCTCCTCTTTTGGAAGAACCGGATTTTTGTGCAGGTTTATTTTAAACGAGGGCGGTACAAGTCCAGGTGTTTTCTGCCGGGTAGCCGAAGGCCCAGACCTTGGAATAGGGGCCGTAATCATAGATCCCTGCCATGGTATCCCGGGAGGTGGCGCTGCTG
>JAFTZM010000040.1 GCA_017464525.1 Clostridia bacterium | reverse complement strand
GTAGATCAGAGCGGTGTAATTGTTTCGCCCGTAGAACCCGGCAAGCTCGTCCACACCGTCTCCGTCGAAATCTCCCGCCACCACCGGATTTTTGCCGTTGTCAATGGCATTGCGTATGGCAAGGTAGGCATTTAACTTTCCACCGGTGACGCATTTATCTTCAAACCCGGCCACCGGTTCGGTACCGTTTAAAATGAAGTTTTTAATTTGTACCGGTGTGAAATCTTCTCCACCGGGCAAGCTCATGATCAATGCCGCTACGCCGGTGACGTAAGGGGCGGCATAAGAGGTTCCGCTACGTTCATCATAACCTTCTAGAGTAGTTGTATATACCGAATATCCCGGAGCTGCAAGATCAACAGTTGTTTTTCCATAATTATAACGCCAACCATTTGAACGATCGTGTGCGCCAACAGAAATAATATTATTTGAAGAATATGACGATGGATAATGAACGTACCCGGACAGATCTGTATTGTAATTTTCATTTCCTGCTGAACATATAAATAATCCATTATATTGAGATATTGCGCTCTCAAATGCCAGATTATAATCGTATGACCCTCGACTATAATTTAAAATAGGGATATCGTTAGTTGTTGCGTAGGCTATAGCATCAATTGCTGCTTGTTTAGTGGATGTTCCATCTACTCCTGCAACTCGCAAAGGAATGATTGTCATGTTATGACACGCTCCAGCAATACCACTTCCATTGTTTACTGATGCCCCTATGATCCCCGCAACTTTTGTTCCATGTCCATGTAAATCAACGGTGCTTGTTCCGCCATAAATATCATCTTCAGGTAAGTTGCGAACACGATTGATAAATTCAGGATGAGAATGTTTTATTCCAGAATCGATTATACCGACCTTGATGCTACTGTTCCCCGTAGTAAATTCCCAGCCTTCTGTCATTCTGATGTTGGTTAATGCCCATTGTTCTGAAAAATAGGTATCATTAGTTTGAATGCTATTAGGATAGTCAAGAGTACTAGGTGAAGCCGCTAAAACAAACGGGAGTTTTTCTATAATTCGAATTGTTTTTAATACATTTTCTTTCCCGGGTTCTTTAAGTTCTAATTTTAAGATTCTACGATAATTGGCGACATTAACTAATTTGAGTTTTTCGTTTAACTCTTCTATTTGATCGTCAATTATATTACTACTAGTAATTTTAGAGATTTGAGTCAACTTTTTTCTATTAATTTTATCTGTTCGCGTATCAATATACCGGAGGAATAAAATACATCTTCCATCTTAGTACAATCGACCAAAGCAAGCAACTCTTCAATATATTCCTCAGACGATACACTATACGCTTTTTTAAATGTTACTAATACAACATCATCCTCGAATTCATCTTCAAGAGTATAGCTCGAAAAAACTGTTTCATCATTTTGAAAAGCTTTCTCGATCTGCTCAGGGTCTGATTTTGTTGTCACTTGACTTTCTTCAGCATAAGCAGAAACCTCCATAAAGCACAAACTCATCACCACACTTAATAGTATAGATAAAACTCGTTTCATATTTATGCCTCCTTTTCTTCAGGATAATCAAATCCGGTCAACATTGATACTTTAATGATATCCTCTCTTTTTTGGAGAGATGAGATTATTGTATCAAGATCATCCTGGTCGGTTGTTTTGACATAAAGATCAATGTAAAAAAATTCTTCTGAATCGAATTTAGAAACTTCCATGCTTTCAATCTCATAGTCCTTGAAATCCTTTATAGAAACCAAGTAATTCGGATAAAATTTGCGTTCAACTGTCAACTGCAATGTGCTACCTAAAGAAGATGGAGGCACCTGCAGAGAGGGATGTTCCGGATTTTCCACAGTTTCTGCCACCTGATACACTGTATATGACATAAGATATGCTTGCGAAAGATCACTACGTTCTAAAAGCGTTTTTTTCCAAGTGAATATTTTAGAAAAATCATACGTTTTTGTTATAAGAACATACGATTGCGGAAGACTTCCCTGAGCTCCCGGAGTGCGGGAAAATATCTCTATTTGGCTACAATCAATTTCCGAAAAACTTGAGGTAGTATACTCTCTTCCGAGGCTTTCGTCTTTTATTCTTACCAAGTATTTGCAAACAAAAAAATCAACTGGTTCTACATCTTTTTCTTGAGCATAAATCTTTTCTGCTTGCATCAACGCCTCGTCCAATCGAGCAGCTTTTTCCTCCTCTGTGGAGGGCTTGGATTGCCCCGCCTCTGAGGGTGCAACTTCTTCTATTTCTTTCTTTTCTTCCACAGGGGGAACTTCTTCCTGTTCCACCACCTCAGGAAGATCTGCTTCTGATGTTCCCGTTTCTGTTTTCTCTACCACCTCGCCGGGGGTGGCAGGATCGGCATCTTGCTGTTTGCATCCGGCAGAGAAAAGCAATAAAAGCACCAGCATTAAAGATAGAATTCGTTTCATGAAATTCACGCTCCTTTCGTAATTTAATTATATGGTAATCCCCTCACAAAGTCAACGAATCTGGAAAAATGTAACATTCGTGTAACATAACTCCGTTATAGTGCACAAAAAATCCGGCTCTGCTTTTGGCAGAGCCGGATTTTTGTGCGAGTTTTATACTTCCTGGATCAGGCGGGGGATGAGGTGCAGCAGAGGTTTACGGCGGGCGTTGAAGGTTTCATCGTCCCAGAGGCGCTCCACGTTCCAGGCACGTTCGGCGAAGGCGGGCAGGTTATCCATCACCCGGCCGATCTCCTGCTCATAGGTACATTCCCAGACGGAGTACTGGGCGCCCAGCACCTGCTCGGTGGGGGCTACATTGATGGGATTCAGCCGGGCGGGGGAGTGGACCCAGAAATGCTGCCAATTGTAGACATTCCAGCCCATGATATCGTTGCCGTTCCACCGTTTGGAGAGGCTGGGGACGATATAAAGGGGCTGCCAGCTGCCGTTGATGATCTTAAAGCCGGCCTTCAGCAGATCAGGGGCCAGATGGTAGTGGGATTCCCATGCGCAGACGATGGTCTCCGGGGGGATCCGGTGGACGCCCTTGGGCGGGAACCCTTCCCAGACGATGGGGGTACGGCCCTGCTCCAGCACGATGCGGGCCACCCGGCCCACAAAATCGCTGTATAATTCATAGACATCCTCGATGCCGTTTTGGGCCATGTAGGCCTTACATTCTGTGCAGTAGTTCCAGGCCTTGATGTTGGCTTCGTCGCCGCCGATGTGGATGTAGGGGGTATCGGGGAAGAGCTGGCAGATCTCCCCGATGAGGGTGCGGATCCCTTCCATGGTCTTTTCGCTGCCGGCGCAGACCAGATTTTTGGCGGTGATGACCGCTCCCGATTCGGTGACGATGCTGCCGCCGTCCCCTTCCATCTGATTGCCGAAGACCTCAGGATAGTTGGTGATCATGGCCTTGGCATGGCCGGGGGCTTCAAATTCCGGGATGAGGGTAATGCCCCGCTCCTTGGCATAGGCGTTCATGGCGGCGATCTCCTCATAGGAATAATGGCGGCTGCCGTCGGTGATATGGGGGAAGGCCTTGGAGGGCAGGGTGTACCGCTGATCGTCGATAAAATGAAGATGCAGGTGGTTGATCTTCAGGAAAAAGCACAGGTCGATGTAGTGGTGGATGGTATAGGCGGGGTGCCATTCCCGGGCCAGGTCGATCATCAGGGAGCGGTAGCTCTTTTCGGGGCGATCTTCAATGCGGGCGTTTTCCAGGGTCATCTCTTCCCGGACGGTGACCGCCGGCAAAAGGCTGGCCAGCGCATAAAGAATACCCTCCTTGGAAGAGGCATACAGGGCGGTGCCTTCGATGACATAAGCATCGGCAGGCAGAGAAGGATCCTTCTTCAAAAGAAAGCCGCCGGGGGCAATTTCTAATTTTTTATTATAGATCTTTTCAAAAGCGGTGGCAAAAACTGCGCAGCAGCCCTCCCATTCCGGCACCTCGGTGCCGATGCAGAAGGGAACGGTTAAAATATCTTCGAAAATATCCGTTTTTTTCGGGGTAGGTACAATGTTATTGATCATGGTTTTCTCCTCCATTTTTATTTCGGCACCCTGACCGGACTGCCGAAAAAGAGCGCAGATTTCGCCGATCACGCCCGAAGTTGTATGTGATACTACGAGCGGCGGAAAGCAGAAAAAGTTCAATAAAATCCCGCTTCGGCGAGATTTTCCCTTATTATGGAAACGGCGGGAGCGAGCCCCTGCCCCTACAAACTATAACCAAGATGGTGCTAAATTTGTTTTTCCTTTTTTTCTGCGGTCGGTGCCTTTTTCGACAGTCTGAAGCGCCCGCTTGATTGCGGGCGGCAGATATTATTATTTCAGCCCCAGACGTTCGATGGAATCCTCGCGCATTTTGTACTTGAGGATCTTGCCGGCGGCGTTCATGGGGAAGGTCTTGGTGAAGATAAAGTAGCGGGGCACCTTGTGCATGGCCATATGAGAGGCGCCGTAGGCCTTCATCTCCGCCTCATCGGAGTCCTCCCCGTCGTGCAGAATGATCCAGGCGCAGCATTCCTCGCCGTACCGCTGGTCGGGAACCCCCACCACCTGCACATCCCGTACCTTGGGATGGGTCAGGTAGAATTCCTCGATCTCCCGGGGGTAAAGGTTTTCCCCTCCCCGGATGATCATATCCTTCAGGCGGCCGGTGATCTTATAATAACCGTCGGGGGTGCGGCAGGCAATATCGCCGCTGTGGAGCCAGCCCTCGGCGTCGATGGCCTCGGCGGTGGCCTTGGGCATTTTGTAGTAGCCCTTCATGATGTTGAAGCCCCGGGCAACAAACTCACCGTTTTCCCCATCGGGCAGTTCTTCGCCGGTCTCGGGATCGATGATCTTACATTCTACGCCGGGGAAGGCGGAGCCTACCGTTTCCACCCGGTGATCCAGATCCTCGTTGACCTCGCCCATGGTACAGCCGGGGGAGGCTTCGGTCTGGCCGTAAACGCTGATGATCTCCCGCATATTCATCTCATCGGCAGCCCGGCGCATCAGGTCGGCAGGGCAGTTGGCTCCCGCCATGATGCCGGTGCGCATATGAGAAAAATCGGTCTTGGCAAAATCCTCATGGTTGAACATGGCGATGAACATGGTGGGCACCCCGTTGAAGCAGGTGATCTTTTCATCGTTGATGCAGGCCAGGGAGGATTTGGGGGAGAAATAGGGCATGGGGCAGATGGTGCCGCCGTGGGTCATCAGGTTGGTCATGGAAAGCACCATGCCGAAGCAATGGAACATAGGCACCTGGATCATCATCCGGTCGGCGGTGGAGATATCCATCCGGTCGCCGATGGTCTTGCCGTTGTTCACAATGTTGCGGTGGGTCAGCATGACCCCCTTGGGGAAGCCGGTGGTACCGGAGGTGTATTGCATATTGCAGACGTCGTCCGGCTTCACAGCTGCTGCCAGCCGGCGCACCTCCTCCCGGGGAACGGTATCTCCCAGCGCCATAAACTGATCCCAGTTCAGGCAGCCCTCCATCCCGAAGCCCACGGTGACCACATTCCGCAGAAAGGGCAGGTTTTTGGAATAGAGGGGCTGGCCGGGCTTGGTGTTTTTCAGCTCGGGGCAAAGCTCCTCGATGATCCCTTTATAATCGGAATCCCGGCAGTTTTCGATCATGACCAGGGTGTGGGTATCGGATTGGCGGAAGAGGTATTCCGCTTCGTGGATCTTATAAGCGGTGTTGACGGTGACCAGAACGGCGCCGATCTTCACCGTGGCCCAGAAGGTGATGAACCATTGGGGAATATTGGTGGCCCAGATGGAAACATGGTGGCCGGGCTTGACCCCCAGCGCAATGAGGGCAGCGGCGGCACGGTCCACATCCTCCCGGAACTGGGCGTAGGTTCGGGTGTAGTCCAGCGTGGTGTACTTAAAGGCGTATTGGTCGGGGTAGCGAGCCACCATCTCGTCCAAAACCTGAGAGAAGGTCAGGTCGATGACCTGGAATTTTTTCCAGGGGAAGGTGCCGGTCTTATCCCGGTTATAGAAGATCTCCCGGGGCTTTTCGGTGCCGGGGAGCTTATTGGCAATATAGCTGATAAAATGGGTCAGCACAATATCGGGATCGGTGATCTCATCATTCCAATCGGCGGCCAGATAACCTTCGTAATTCAGGGAACGGAGGGCGTTCATGAATTCTGCCACCGGCAGAGCGCCGTCTCCCAGCAGAACGTTCCGGCCGTCCTTCCGGTCGCCGATGCGCACATAATTGATGTACGCCCCCAGATTTTGGATGGTGGTATCTGCATCCTCCCGGGCGGTGAAGTAGGTCTCCCGGATATTCCAGCAAACGCCGATGGAGGCAGAACCGAAGGAGCCGATGAGCTCCAGCACCTTCTTGGTATTGGCCAACTCTCCGACAGTCTCGATGAGGATCATTGCCCCATTCTGCTCTGCTTCTTTGATGGCGGGGGCAAAAACGCTCCGGAGCTCTTCGGCAGCTGCGCCGACAGTGACCACTACCCCCAGTGCAGAGGCACGGGCGGCATATTGGACGTACTTTTTCAAAAGCGCAGGATCGGTGGCCCCGGTCACCGCCTCGGGGCAGGTGAGGAAGGCCACGCCGATGCGCCGGTTGATCAGCTTGCGCTTGGCGGCGGTATTCACGGCGGAGTGGAGGATACTGTCCTCATGGGCCGCCTTCTCGGCAATGGGATCATAGAGCTCAAAGCCGTCGAAGCCGTATTCTGCAGTCAGGTTACAAAGGTTGATGTAGCTTTCGGCGGGTACATTTTTAGTGGAAAATACTAACTTCATTTTTTACCCCTCAAATACGATCTTATTGAGTGCGTTGACATAGGCCCGGATGCAGGCGCCGATAATATCGGTAGAAACACCGTTGCCGGAATAAAGCTTGCCTTCTGCGCGGAGACGGATGAGGGCAGAGCCCACAGCCTCACGCCCCTTGGTGACGGCCTGCACCTGGAAATCATCCAGCTCATAGTGGTGGCCCACGATCTGCTCAATGGCATGGAAGGCGGCGTCGATGGGGCCGTCCCCGGTGGAAACGCCGGAGAGTTTTTCGCCGTCCTTTTCCAGGGTCAGGTTGGCGGTAGCGGTGATGATATTGCCGCTGTTGACCACATAATTGACCACATGGAAGGTGGAGGGCACCTGCATGGCAGCGGAGGCCACGATGGCTTCCAGCTCCCGGGCGCCGAGGGTCTCTTTTTTGGAGATCACCCGCTTGAATTCTTCGTAGATCTTGCCGTAGTCCTCGTCGGTCAGGTCATAGCCCAGCTCTTTTACCGCACCGGTGATGTCTGCCAGGGTGCAGGAGGCATCCAGAACAGCAGATACTTCTGCCTCGGCGATATCGGGAGCCTCGGCGGTCTCGGCCCGGCCGGCAGAGATCTTCTGGGTAATATTATGGATCGCTGTATGATCCAGCGCAGCTTCGGCGCCTAAGGTATCCTTTTTGGCCCGGAAGATATCAGCCAGCACATTGGCGGAGAGATACCCTGCGCAAACGGCGGTCTTGATGCCGTCGGCCCCGGCCTTGATGGCTTCGATGGCAGAGGCGGCGGCCATGGAAAGGGCATCGGAGGGCTGCAGATAAACCTTCAGGCCGCAGGCGGCCTTGATCTCACGCACCAGAGCGGCGCAATCCTCAGGGAAGCAGATGCCGCTATCGTCGCAGACCGTAACAGCAGTGGCGCCGTTTTCTTCGGCGATCTTGCAGCAGGCGGCAATAAAGCCTGCCTCCGCACGGGAGGCATCCCGGGCCACGAATTCCACATTGGGGCAAAGGGCGGATGCGGCCTTGCAGAGGGCGGCCAGCTTTTCCAGCATCTTGGGGGCCTTCAGGTGATAGGTATACTCCATCTGGACGGTGGAGGTGGGCAAAACGATCTGCAGGATGGGGTGGGCAGCGTCCTTGACGCAGGCCCATGCGGCTGCGGGATCCTCTCCCACAGGGATGGCCGCGGCGGCCTTCTTCATGGCACCGGCGATGGTGCGGCAGATCACCGCATCCTCCTTCTCATGCACCAAAGCGGGCAGCTCGACCACATCTGCTCCGGCGGCATCCAGCCATTGGGCGGCATTCAGCTTCTCCCGGAAGGATAGGGCGTTTTTCTGCTCTGCATAGGCACGCAGAGTAACATCGGAAACAATGATCTTTTTCATGGAAAATATCCTTTCTTGAAAAAATACTTAAAACAAAATCCCGCAAAGAGGGAAACTCTTTGCGGGATGATCAACAAAACGGATTACGGTACTACCCGTTGTTGCCTTCGGAGGAAGGCCGCAATCTTTTATTGATAATTGTATACTATTCTATCGTAAGGAGATGTATTTGTCAACACCTTTTCATAATCTTCTCGGCATTTTTCCAGGCGATCTTTTCCCGGGCGTCCTCTGCCAGGGGCAGGCGCAGGAAAAACTCCGCTTCTTCCTTGGGATCCCAAAGGGGAAAATCGCTGCCGTAGAGCACCCGGTCAGCACCGTAGAGGTCGATATATTTCAAGAATTCCGCCTCGCTCATAAACTGGCGGGAACTGGAAAGATCCACCCAGCAGCTTCTGTTTTTCAGCAGCTCATAGGCTTCTCCGAAGAGGCTCCAGCCGCCGAAATGCGCGCCGATGACCTCCAGCTTCGGGAACATCTCTAAAATTTTGACCAGCCGGCGGGGATGGGAGTAATCGTAGCGGTAATCGCCGGTGTGGATCATGATGGGCATCTTGCCCTGAATGGCGGCATACATAGGGAACAGCCGCTCATCGTCGATGTTGAAAAGCTGGGTGTCCGGGTGGATCTTGATCCCCAGAAGCCCGTTTTTTTCAATGAATTCCAGCTCCTCCTCCATATTTTCCATGGCGGCATGAACGGTGCCGAAGCCGTGAAGCTCCGGATGGAGCGCGGTTTCTTCAATAATATTTTGATTGATCTTGCGCACCTGCTTGGGGTTCAGCGCCACCGGCAGCACCACAAATTCCTCTACACCGGCCTTTTTGCCCTGCTCCAGCAGAAATTCAGCGGTGCCGTGAACACCGCCTTCCTCAAATTCGTAAAAATCCCGCACCGCCTTGGTGGCTTTATCGGCAATGGGTTCGGGATAGATATGGGTATGAAAGTCGATCAGTTTCAATGGGGTTCACTTCCTTTCATTAAATTTAACACGAAAAAATGCGGTTGTCAATGAAAAAACTTGACAAAAGATTTTCTTATGTTATACTTAAATTAATACAATCGACGGAGGAACTACGCAAGTATATGGACAGCGACAGTAGCGACGATTACGATAATTGTTACTTCACTGATTTTTATAAGCATACTTATCACTGAAAAGGGATAGGTATGCTTTTTTGCGCCTTCGTACAAATTTATAAGGAGTAAATTCTGAAAAAATGGACCCAAGTATGAGTAGCGACCCCTTCCCGTTAGCAACGTATATTATCATGATGATCTGTTGCTTGATCGGCTCGGCGTATTTTTCTGCCACCGAGACCGCCTTTTCATCTATCAACAAGACCCGCCTCAAGACCATGGCGGAAAAGGGCGATAAGCGCGCGGCGCTGGTGCTGAAGCTTTCCGACCGGTATGATAAGCTGATCTCCACCATCCTGATCGGCAATAATATTGTGAATATCTCCGTATCTTCTTTGGGTACGGTACTGTTCCTGCATTATTATCCCATCAACGGTGCCACGATCTCTACCGTTGTGGTCACCATCGCCGTGCTGATCTTCGGGGAGATCTCCCCCAAGAGCATTGCTAAGGATATTGCAGAAAAATGGGCGATGTTTGCAGCGCCCCTGCTGCAGTTCTTTATCTGGCTGCTGCTGCCTTTGAACCTGATCTTTTCCGGCTGGAAGGCGTTGCTTGCCAAGCTGCTGAAGGTGGAAGAGGATACCAAAATGTCTCAGGAAGAGCTGCTGATGCTGGTGGATGAGGTCCAGCAGGAGGGCAGCATCGATGAGGATGAGAGCAATCTGCTGAAAAATGCCATTGAATTCACCGAGCGTAAGGCAGAGGATATCCTGACCCACCGTACCGATCTGGAGGCAGTCTCCATTGAAACGGAAAAGGCTGAGATCTCCAAAACCTTCTATGAGACCCAGTTCTCCCGCCTGTTGGTGTATGAGGAGAGCATCGATAACGTGGTGGGCGTGATCCACCAGAAGGATTTCTATACCGAGACCGGTATTACCCAGAAGAGCGTGAAGGAGATCATGACACCTCCGCTCTTTGTGCAGCGGGCAGAAAAGATTAACGATCTGCTGCAGCTGCTGCAGAAAAATAAATCCCATATCGCCGTGGTTCTGGATGAGTACGGCGGCACCTACGGGATCGTGACCATGGAGGATATCCTGGAGGAGCTGGTGGGCGAGATCTGGGATGAGCACGATGAGGTGGTGGAGGAATTCAAGCAGCAGGGCGAGGATACCTGGCTGGTGGATTGCACCGTCAATATCGAGGATTTCTGCGAATTCTTTGAGCTGAGCCATGAGACCGAGGAGGAGGCAGAAAGCGTTTCCCTCGGCGGCTGGGTCATGGAGCAGCTGGGCAAGGTGCCGGAAGAGGGCGATTGCTTTGCCTATGAGGCGCTGGAGATCACCGTTGCCGAAACCGATTTCCACCGCGTGGCGTTTGTGAATGTAAAATGCAATAAGCCGCTGGGCGTGGAAGAGGAAAGCGAAGAAACAGTATAATATTGTTAAAGAAGCGAAGAGAAAGAGTTTTTGCTCTTTCTCTTCGCTTTTTAATTGGGCGTATTTCCGCCTCATCACACAATTCAATTGTGTGGAACACCCCAATTCATTTGAGGTCAAGAATCCAGCGGCCAATTCAATTGGCCTGCAGACTGCGAAAGGAGAAAGTGCAAAGCCTCAACGTACAATTCAATTGTGCGAGGTACCCCAATTCATTTGGGGCCAAGACCTCAGCGGCCAATTCAATTGGCCTGTAGACTGCGAAAAGAAGAAGGTCAAGGCCCCAGCGCACAATTCAATTGGCCGGCAGACTGTAAAAAAGAAGAACAAAGCCCCAGCGCACAATTCAATTGTGTGAGGCACCCCAATTCATTTGGGGTCGGGGTCTCAGCGGCCAATTCAATTGGCCGGCAGAGCGTAAAAGAAGAAAGTCAACGCCTCAACGTACAATTCAATTGTGCGGAACATCCCGATTTATTTGGGGTCGAAGGTCCAGTGGACTGCTCAGGCGCAATGACAAAAATCCCGCAATGCTGACGCATTGCGGGATTTTTTCGTTATGTATGATGGTTTCAAACCGATTCTTCCCTAACTGAGGGCACCCAAGGTGGCTTTTCTTTATTCACTCAGGAGACTATCGCTGAGGGAGATGATCTGGTCGGCGTATTTTTTACGGCGGCGGCCAAGGATGCCTTTATAGAGGGGGTAGTTCAGTACCGCCATCACCAGGCCGATACAGCCGATCACGATGCCGGGCACCAAGGGCTCGGCGATCTGCAGGGCGGCTCTCAGTTCCTCGGTCATTACCAGGCTCATGCCGCTGCCCATAACAATGGCGCCGATACTGCCGAAGAGATAGGCGAAAAAATTGGCGGGGCGCTTCACTTTAGCATCCAGCTCCTTCAGCAGCTCCAGGTTGGTATACTCCTTTTCGGTGTATTGGGTGCGGAGCTTCTGCACCAGAAATTCCTGCTCGTTCATCGTTGTTACCTCTTTCGTTTTTGATGAACCCATTATACCGACCGGTTGTTATAAAATATTTTCCGAAATGTTTAACTTCTGTTAATTATTCAAACTGGGCGTTATAAAGTTCCCGGTAGAAGCCGCCCTCCTGCATCAGCTGGGTGTGGGTACCCCGCTGAACGATCTCGCCCTCCTTCACCACCAGGATCAGGTCTGCATCCCGGATGGTGGAGAGGCGGTGGGCCACCACAAAGCAGGTCTTTCCCTTCATCAGCTTGAGCATGGCCTTTTGCACCAGCTTTTCGGTGCGGGTATCCACATTGGAGGTGGCTTCATCCAGAATCAGCATATGGCAGTTCATCAGCATGGCCCGGGCGATGGTCAACAGCTGCTTTTGCCCCTTGGAGATATTGGCCGCATCGTCGGTGAGGATGGTATCATACCCCTCCGGCAGGGCGGTGATAAAGGGATGGATCCCGGCGGCCTTAGCGGCGGCGACGACCTCCTCACGGGTGGCATCCGGCCGGCCGTAGGCGATGTTATCGTAGATGGTGCCATAGAAGAGCCAGGTCTCCTGCAACACCATAGAATAGGCCAGCCGCAGGCTGCCCCGGGTGATCTGCCGGATATCTCGGCCGTCCAGGGCAACGCTGCCCTCTTGGATCTCGTAAAAACGCATCAGCAGGTTGATCAGGGTGCTTTTTCCTGCCCCTGTAGGGCCCACAATGGCCACCGTTTTGCCCGGCTCGGCCAAAAGGGAAAAGTCGTGCAGAATGGTTTTTTCAGGGAGATAGCCGAAATCCACCTGCTTCAGCTGCACTTCGCCCCGCACCTGCTCTGCCGGCTCCGCATCGGCGGGGTCGGCGGGCTCAGGAAGCTCGTCCATCAGCCCGAAGATCCGCTCGGCAGCGGCCAGGGCCGATTGCAGCTCGCTGAAGATATTGGCGATCTCGTGGATGGGGCCGGAGAATTTCCGGCTGTAAAGTACAAAGCTGGAAATATTGCCGATGGTAATGGCGGTACCGCCGCTGGTGATGTAGAGGATGGCACCCAGCACCGAGACCAGCGCCAGGGAAAGGTTATTGATCAGGTTCATGGAGGGGCCCATGGTGCTGCCGTAGTATTCCGCCTTATAATAGGCTTCTACCACCGTTTCGTCCTCTTCGTCGAAATCCTGCAGCACATTTTCCTCCTGATTATAGGATTTCAGGGTCTTCTGCCCGGAGATCTTTTCCTCCACAAAATCGTTCAGCTCGCCCAGCTTTTTGCTCCGCTGGCGGAAAAGGGGGCGGGTGCGCTTGGTGATGAACCGGGTGAGCAGGATGGAGAGGGGAATGGTCACCGCAAACACCAGCAGCAGCGGCGGGCTGATCCGCAGCATCATATAAAGGGAGCCGAAGATGGTGATGACAGCGGTGAAAACGTGCACCACATCCGAGGCCAGGGTCTCGCTGATGTTATCTGCATCGTAGCTGATGCGGCTTAAAATATCGCCGGGGGGATGGCTGTCGTAGAACCCTACAGGTAGTTCTGCCAGCCGCTCAAAAAGATCCTGCCGCAGCCGGAAGGTCACATTACGGGCGATGTGGATCATGGTGATCTGCAAAAGATAGGAAAGGATGGCCGAGACCACATAGAAGATGGCCATCAGCCCTGCAAAATGCAGCACTGCTTCAAAATCCACCCGGCCTTTACCGCCGGTGGCGGCGTCGATGGCCTGGCCGGATAGCTCCGGGCCTAAAAGGGACAGCACATTGGAGGTCATGGCCAGCAGGATGGCCAGGATCAGGAACCATTTGAATTTCCAAAGATAGCCGCCCAGCCGCAGCAGAGCGGAACGCTTGCCTTTTTGCTTGTTCATACCGCCACCTCCTCGCCGGTCTGCAGGGTGTAGATCTCCCGATAGAGCGGGCAATTTTCCATCAGTTCTTCATGGGTGCCCAGCCCCATGGCCTTGCCGTCCTCCAATACCAGGATCTGATCGCAATGCCGCACCGAGCTGACCCGCTGGGCAATGAGGATGGAGGTGGTATCGGCATAATGCTCCCGCAGGGTCTTGCGCAATGCCGCATCGGTCTTGAAGTCCAGGGCGCTGGAGGAATCGTCCAGGATCAGGAAATCAGGGTTCCCTGCCAGAGCCCGGGCGATAAGCAACCGCTGCTTCTGGCCGCCGGAAAGGTTGGAGGCCTTGGGCTCCACCGGAGCGGAAAGTCCGCCCTTTTCTGCCACAAATTCGGCGGCCTGCGCGTGCTCCAGCGCAGTCTGTAGCTGTTCCTCGGTGAGCTCCCGGCCGATCCGCACATTTTCCCCGATGGTATCCCGGAAGAGCTGGTCATTCTGGAATACTACCCCGAAGGAGGAACGGATCTCGGCGGGGGTCATGCTCCGCAGATCCCGGCCGTTTAAGGTGATGCGCCCTTCGTCGGTATCATAAAACCGCATCAGCAGGGCGGCCAGGGTGCTTTTTCCGGCACCGGTGGGGCCTAAGATCCCCAGACTTTCCCCTTTTTGGAGGGTAAAGCTGATGTTTTGCAGATTGGGCTGCCTTTTATGGTAGGAGAAGGTCACATTTTCAAAGGAAATGGCACCATCGCCGCCTGCCTCACATTCCATCGGCTGCAGCTCCTCCGGCAGATCCATGATCTCCTGAATGCGCCGGGCAGAGGCCAGGGAGCGGGAAAACATGGTCAGGATCCGGGTGATGGTGAGCATGGCGTTGAGGATAATGGTGAAGTAGGAGAGAAAGGCGGTGATGGTACCCACGCCGGTAGCCCCCGCATTGACCCGCCAGGCACCGGCCAGAACCACCAGCACCAACCCTAAATTCAAGATCATATTCATCAGGGGAGAGTTGATGGCCATGGTGCGGTTGGCCTTGCTTTCGGCCTTATAAACGCTGCGGTTTACGTTGAAAAACCGCTTTTTTTCATCCTCTGTTTTGGAAAGGGCCTTGATGACCCGCACGCCGCTTACATTTTCCCGCACGGTGCGGATCAGATCGTCGTTGCGCTCCTGGAGCTGGGCAAAAAGGGGAACGCCCTTTCTGGAGATGAAGGTCACGATCACCGCCATGATGGGCAGCATGGCGATGAGGATGCCCGCCAGCACCGGATCCAGGGTGAGGGTGATGATAACGCCTCCCACCACCAGAATGGGGGCCCGGATACCGATCCGCTGCATCATCCCGATCATCCGGTGGAGATTATAGGTATCGGTGGTCATGCGGGAGATGAGGGAGGGAACGGTACTCACATCCACCTGATGGTTGGAAAGGGTGAAGATCTTTTGGAAAAGATCGTGGCGTACCCGGAAGATCGCCTTTCTGGCGACCATAGATGCCGAGCGGTTAGCCACAATATTGCCGATCCAGGCCACAGCGGCGCAGAGCAGCATCAGCACGCCCCACCACAGTACCGGCGTCATATTCCCCAAGGGGATCACCCGATCGATGATATGGGCCAGAATGTAGGGGAGCAGCAGATCCATAATGGTACCGATAAACTTGATCAGCATCCCGAAGGCCATCTGCAGCAGATGGGGCTTGATGTATTTGATGATCAGCTTCATGGTGTTTCCTCCAGTTCTGCAAAGCCGTTCCGGCTGGATTCCCGGGCCCGCTCTGCCAGCTTTTCCAGGGTGGAAAGAAAGTGCTCCCGCTCTTCCTCGGTCAGGATGGAAAGCAGCCATTCATAGTAGCGATTGGTCAGCTCCAGATCCATGGCACGCACAGCGTCGGCCTTTTCGGTGGCGGCCAGGAGCTTTTCCCGCCGATCCTCCGGGTTGGTCTCCCGGGTCAGATAGCCCTCCTTTTCCAGCTTGTTGACCAGCCGGGTCACCTGAGATTTATCTACGCCCAGCATATGGGCCAGCCGCTGCTGGGTGAGCTGCTGGCTAAAGGAGAGCATCCGCAGGGCGTTTGCCTCCTGCGCGGTGAGCCCCTCGGTCATGTGGCGGTTATAGTACCGTTCGGCGATCCGGGGGATCCGCTTGAAATATCTTCTGTAGCGATCCAATTTTTTCACCTCGTAAATTAGTTGCATGATCAACTAAATTATAAACCGAATTGGTTGCAAAGTCAACTATTATTTGTAAAATGGGGTTTATTTTTTGTACTTTTGTCTTTTTGGTTGAAAAAGGCCCCGGCGTTTGATATGATTTAAAAAAAGGGGGTCTTTTGGATGTTTTTCGAACCGAAATATTGGAAAAAAGGTGAAAAAACCGGCCTGAATTCTGCCGCTTCTGCGGAGGGGCAGGGCTACGCCGGAACCGTTATTGAGAAGCTGATCCGGGAGCGGGGAACTGCCGAGGGCGGGATCACCGCCGTGAAGCTGGTAAAGGGTCTGCCGGAGGATGCGCAGGTAGCGGGGGATGAGGCCTATGCGCTGATCATCACACCAAAGGAGGCTGTCCTTTACGGCAATACCGACCGGGCGCTGATCTATGCTGCCGTAACATTGCAGCAGATGAGCAACCATGAGGGGATCTTTACCGGCCGGCTGGAGGATGAGCCGGATTGCGGCTTCCGGGGCTATCGAGTCTACCTGCCGGGGAGAAATTCCTTCCGGGAATTTTTTGATATGGTAGATACCATCGTTTATTATAAGTATAATTATCTTTCGCTGGAGATCGGCGGCGCTATGGAATATAAGCGGCACCCGGAGATCAACGAAGCCTGGAAGGCCTTCGCCGAGGATACCCACCGCTATTCCGGGCGTACCGGCGAGATCCAGAAGGCGTACCCTTGGGCTAAGAACTCCATTCATACCGATAACGGGGAGGGGGATATCCTGACGCAGGATGAGGTGCGTACCCTCATCGCCTATGCCCGTGAGCGGGGGCTGACGGTCTATCCCGAGGTGCCCACCCTTTCCCATACCGATTATATCTGCCTGGCTCACCCGGAGCTGCGGGAGCGGGAGGAGGATCCCTACCCCGATACCTACTGCCCCAGTAACCCGGCGGTCTATCCCATCGTTTTTGATATCCTGGAGGAGGTCATCGAGGTCTTTCAGCCGGAGCTGGTCAATATCGGCCATGATGAATATTATTCCATGTGCCTTTGCCCCCGCTGCAGGGATAAAAAGCCTCATGATGTATTTGCCGGGGATGTGATCAAAATCCATGATTGGCTTGCCAAGCGGGGCATCCGCACCGCCATGTGGGGGGATAAGCTGCTGCCGGTGGTCACGCCGGATGGCAGGACCTACGGCGGTGCCGGCTACGACCGTATCAGCACCTCCGGGCATCATTACTACTACCCGCCCACCTTCTATTGCCAGTCCATGCTGCCCAAGGATATTCTGATGATCAACTGGTACTATAGCTTTGGCATCGAGCACGATTTCGTCTACCATAAGCATGGCTACGAAACCGTCTTCGGCAATATGTCTGTCGATATGGTGGAGCTCTGGCGCGATCGCCGCCACTACGGCGTTAAGGGCGGCTCCTGCTCCAATTGGGGTAGTAACCACCCGGAATATATGCAACGGAACGGCCAGTATAAAAATCTGATCTTCGGCGCCTTTGCCCTCTGGAGCGAGGCCTATTCCAATGCCCGCCGCCAGGAGGTCATGGATCGTACCTTCCGGGAGGCCTTCCATCTTCATTACGGTAATATCGCAGAAAAGCCCTATATCACCGTGACCCATACCACTTCCCATCGGATTCCCTATCGGGTATTCTACGACGGTATTTTCATCGAGAACGAAAAATATCATATGGGCCACTATAAGGTGACCTATACCGACGGTACCGAGGCTTTTCTGGAGGTCAAGTACGGGACCAATATCTCCCATGATGCCCTTTCCACCGTGATCGGGGCGGATGATCCGGATTTCGATCCGGAAACCTCCTTGGATAATAGCGCCCTCGGCGAGATCGCTTATTCCACCATCCCCAAAAGGAAGGACGGCCGCACCTGGTTTACCACCGCCTATCCTAACCCTTACCCGGAAAAAGAAATCCGCTCCTTTGAATATCTCGCTGATACCGAAGCGAAAGTGGATGTTCTTTGCGTGGAGTATTAATTAAGACGAAAACCGGCCAATTGAATTGGCCGGTTTTTCTTCAATCCGATAGGGTGCCAATTGAATTGGCCGCTGAAACCTTGACCCCAAATGAATTGGGGTACCTCGCACAATTGAATTGTGGGTTGAGGCGTTGACTTTCTTCTTTTTCGGTCTGCCGGCCAATTCAATTGGCCATTGTTAGGCGCGGGCGATTGGAAATCGCCTTTACTATATCTAACTCTTACTCTTGATCTCACTCTTTCTCTATTTCTATCTCTTATTCTTACTCTTACTCTGTGTCACAAAAATGTCACAGGGTGTCACATCAGCGTCACACCGTGTCACATCCGTGTCACAATGTGACGCTTAAAAAATGCGATAGAAGCGCATGACTTCTATCGCATTTGATTTTTATGCAATTCTGGCAGACTCACGCCAATCGGCGCCCAAGGAGAAGGCCAGCTTGATCTCGTAGTAATCCTCCAGCAACGCCTTGAGGGTGGCGTCGGACTGGGCGAGGATGGTTTCCGGCTGATGGAATTCCTTCAACAGGGTGCGGGTGTCCTCGATCCGGATGCCCCGGGCTTCCAGCTCCTCCAGCTGCTCAGCGGTAAACCAGGCGGCCAGGATCTCGGTCTCCTTCTGGTCGTTGAAGCGGTTGTAGTCCCCGTAGGTCCAATGAGAGATATCCCGGTCAGCCAGCTCGGGGTTAGAGGCCAGTAAGTAAGCGGCGGTCTCGCTGTCCAGCAGCCAATTGGATTCCAACTGCTCATATTGCCAGTAGGGCATATTCTCCATATCGGGATCGTCGTAGCCGTGGCTCCGCAGGGCCTCATAGAAGGCCTCCCGGTTGCCGTAGCTGCTTAAGGGCGTTTCGTTGAGGACCTTGGAGGGATCCAGGTTGGGGATCTTGATGCCCATGGAGGTGGGCAGCAGCACATCGTGGGCCACCGTACCCATCCGGCCGGTGCGCTCATATTCCATAAGGGCGGTCTTGACCACCTCGCGGGTGTAGCCCACCGAAGCGGCGGCACGGTCCAGGGACTCTTGCTTCAGATCGGTGGCAGGGGTAAATCCGAATATAGAAAGGCTGAGGATCAGGCATCCTCCCAGAATGAATTTCAAAAGCTTAGACATATGAATGCCCCCTTTCATTTTCAGCATAGCACGCTCCCCGGCGGAAGTCAAATTACTTTTTCCTACAATTTGGGAACAATCCTGTTACTTTTCGGGGGTTGGTTTCAAAACGGTAACAAAAACGCGCCAAGCAGTACTTGGCGCGTTTAAATTGGTTACAATTTGTAGTTTTTATGCCTTTTTCTTTGTAATCGTTTTGATCACGAAGAGGGTACCGACGGTCAGCACGATGGAGACGCCCAGCACCACGAATACATTCTGCACAAAGCCGGCAACGATGTAGCCCACAAAGGAGATGGCGGCTACAGTGATGGCATAGGGCAGCTGGGTGGAGACGTGGTTGATGTGGTTGCACTGAGCACCTGCCGAGGACATGATGGTGGTATCGGAGATGGGGGAGCAGTGGTCGCCGCAGACAGAACCTGCCAGGCAGGCAGACATACTGATAACGCCCATGGGATCGCCGATGGGGAAGATGGCCAGCACGATGGGGATCAGGATTCCGAAGGTGCCCCAAGAGGTACCGGTGGAGAAGGAGATGAAGCAGGCCACCAGGAAGATGATGGCGGGCAGGAAGGAAGCCAGATGGCTGGCATTGGCCAAAGCGCCCTCAACAAAGCCGGTGGAATCCAGCAGCTCGGTCATATTCTTCAGAGAGGTGGCCATGGTCAGGATCAGGATGGCGGGTACCATGGCGATAAAGCCCTTGGGTACACACTCCATGGCTTCCTTGAAGGTCAGCAGCCGGCGGCAGACGAAGTATACTGCAATGATCACCAGCGCTACCAGGCCGCCCCAAGGCAGACCGACGGTTGCATCCGTATTGGAGAAGGCGTCGATAAAGCCCATAGAAGCGTCATAATTGGCGGAGTTGAACACCCAATCGGGGCCCATGCTGCGGCCTACATAGAAGAGGGCAAATACGCAAACTGCAATCAGGATCAGGATCGGCAGAACCAGATCGATGACCTTGCCCTTGGAGGAGCCCAGTTCTGCGTCATCCTCGCCCTCATGCTTGCCGCTGGTGAAGAGATCGCCCTTGGCGGCGTTCATTTCATGCAGCTTCATGGGGCCGTAATCAAACTTCATAAAGGCCAGCGCAATGATAAACACGAAGGTCATCAGGGAATACAGGTTGTAGGGGATGGCCTGAATGAAGAGGGAGATGCCCTGACCCTCGGGAGCATAGGAAGCAACTGCAGCTGCCCAAGAAGAGATGGGGGCGATCATGCAGACCGGCGCGGCGGTGGCGTCGATCAGATAAGCCAGCTTGGAACGGGAGACCCGGGCCTTATCGGTCACGGGCCGCATGACAGCGCCCACCGTCAGGCAGTTGAAATAATCATCGATAAAGATCAGCACGCCGAAGGCAAAGGTGGCCAGCATGGCACCTACCTTGGACTTTACGTGCTTGGCTGCCCATTCGCCGAAGGCACGGGAGCCGCCGGCCTTATTCAGCATGGCAACAATGATTCCCAGGAATACCAGGAAGGCAAAGATGCCTGCGCTGCCGGAAACAGCGGAGACGATGCCGTCTACCACCGGTGCATCGACGATCCGGATTGGCTGGAAGCCGTTCTGGCCGATGGAATAGAGAATGCCGCCGGCAAGAATACCCACAAACAGAGAGGAGTAAACCTCCTTGGTGATCAGCGCCAGCACAATGGCGATCACCGGGGGGAGCAGGGAAAGAACGGTGCTTTCAAAGCGGGAAGCGTATTCAGCGACTTCCTCTTCTGCAGCAATCTCCTCGTCGCCGGTCTGCTCAGGAGGAATTTCCTCCTCTAACGGCTCGCCGGTCACAACTCCTTCGGTGGAGTTTTCCTCTGCAACGCCCTCTGAAACGGTGCTGGATACGGATTCATCCGCATTGTTCAGTACCACAGCAGCAGAGCAGCTGATCGCGCCCATCATTCCTACGATCAGGATGAAGGCAAAGCAGCGGCTAAGCAGCTTGCGGTTCTTTAAGATCCAATTCATAACAGATCCCTCCTAATTTTAAAACAAATCTAATGAGATGTTACCATATCTGCAGAGAATTTGTCAATATAATTCGAAAAAAATCCACCGAAATCAGCCCAAACGGCGGCGAAAATCCGCCATGATGCCGGAAATTTTGATATTTTGGGGGCAGACACCCTCGCAGGCGCCGCAGCCGAGGCAGGCATCGGGGCGCTTGCCCTCCTCAATGCCGTGCACCGCCCGGGGCTGGATGGTGCCGACTCCGCTGAAGGATTGCTCCCGGTAGATCTTCAGAAGGCGGGGGATGGGCAGCCCTTGGGGGCAGTATTCCATGCAGTAGCGGCAATCGGTGCAGGGCACCCGGTCGATCATTCCCTTGCCGATGGCGATGACCGCCTCAAATTCGGCAGCGGTCAGGGGCTTTTCGGCGGCGAAGGTCTGCAGATTCTCCTCCAGCTGCGCCAGATCCGACATCCCCGAAAGGATCATCGATACCTGCGGTAGGCTCTGCAAAAAGCGGAAGGCCCATGAAGGGATGCTTTCCTCCGGACGCAGGGCTTTCAGGGCTGCCTCATCTGCCGGGTTCAGGGTGGCCAGCTTGCCGCCCCGTACCGGCTCCATCACCCAGACCGGCAGACCGAATTCCGCCAGCAGCTCCAGCTTTTCCTTGGCCTGCTGATAGGTCCAGTCCAGATAATTCAGCTGGATCTGGCCGAATTCCAGTTCATGGCCGTAGGCCTCTAAAAAGCGGCGGGTGGTCTCGTTGTTCCCGTGGACCGAAAAGCCCAGATGGCGGATCCGCCCCCGCTTTTTCTGCTCCAGCAGATAGCGGAAAAGGGTAGGCTCCAGATAAAGATCCAGGTTGCTCTCGTTCACATTGTGAAATAGGTAAAAATCAAAGTGATCCACCCTGCATTTTTTCAGCTGGGTTTCAAAGATCTCCTCGATCCGGCTGAAATTGGCTTGATCGTAGCCGGGGAATTTGCTTGCCAGATAAAAGCTTTCCCGGGGATAGCGGGAGAGCAGCTCCCCCATTACCTGCTCGGATCTGCCGCCGTGGTAGGCCCAAGCGGTATCGAAATAGTTGATGCCGCCGCGGATGGCTCGGTCGATAAGCGCAGCGGTCTTTTCCATATCTACCTCATCGCCAACGGTGGGGAAACGCATGGTGCCCATCCCCAGAAGGAAGAGCTTTTTTCCTTTGAAATCCTTATAAATCATATCAATCTCCTAATTTGCTCTGAAAAGCAACTGCTTTTCCCAAGATGCGGATCCGGCTTAATTCCTCCCCGGCATAGATCAGGGGAGCATAGCGGGGATTTTCCGCCATCAGGGTGAGCACCCCCTCCTCCGGATGAAAATGCACCCGCTTCAGGGTGGCAGAATCGTCGATGACCACCGCAGCGATCTCACCGTTTTCCACCATAGGCTGCCGGCGGATAAAGACCAGATCGCCGTCCATGATACGGGCGCCGATCATACTGTCCCCCTTTGCCCGCAGGCAGAAATCCGCCCGGATGCCGGCCGGCTCCGCAAACTGATCCTTCTCTTCATGGGCAAAAATGGGTTTCCCGCAGGCGATCTCCCCTAAAAGGGGGATCCGATGGGCGGGGTCCTCTTTATTCTTATGGGCAGAGCGGCCTAAAAGATAATCGGTATCCACCCCAAAATGATCTGCCATGGCGGCGATCAGGGTGAAATTAGGTTCCCGCTCCCCCCGTTCATACATATTGATGCTGCTTTTGGAAATGCCCAGCGCGTCTGCCAGCCCTTGCTGGGAGAGCCCCTGCTCCTGCCGCAGGGCACGCAGCCGTTTGTAAAATAACATGAAATCACCTCTGTGTTATTTTACACGAAATGTGCTTAAATGTCAAGAATTATCTTGACAAACGAGCACGAAATGTGTATAATGAGCACGAAAAGTGATACTGCGGTTGGTTGCTGCTTCCCGCCGCCTACCGTTCGGTTTCCTTCTCCGGCCGGCGGTAAAAATAATTTGATTTTAGTACAGTTTTCGACATTTTTTAATCGATTATTTTGGTATCATTTGGGCAAAAGGGGCGAAAAAACAAAGCCCCGGGCGCAGGCTGCCCTTCATCAGCAGCCCCGCCGTTGAGGAGGAATACTTAAGATGAAAGAAATGTACGAGAAGATGACCATCGTTCTGCTGCAGAGCGATGAGGAGGCGGCCCGGCTGAACCGGGAGCGGTTTGCCGCGTTGGGAATGGAGGTTTTAGGAGTCTGCCGCAGCGGCACCGATGCGGTGCGGGTGATCACCGAGCTGCAGCCGGATGCGGTGCTGATGGAAAGCTTTTTGCCGGGGCGCAGCAGCTATGATGTGCTGGAGGAGCTTCGGCAGGTGGGGTATCGCCGAAATACGGTCTTTGCGGTGGTCTCGCAGGTGTCCAATGACCGGCTGGCGCAGCAGGTGATGGATGCCGGCGGGGATCTTTTTCTGATCCCGCCGCTGGATTATCATTTCATTGCGGAGCGCTTTAAGGCGGTGCTGGAAAAAAAGAAGACCGGGAATGAGCCCCGGGACGATGATCGCTATGAGCTGGAGCGGTATGTGGCGGAGCTGATGCATGAGGTTGGGGTACCGGCCCATATCCGGGGCTATGATTATATCCGGGATTCCATCCTGCTTTCCCTGGAGGATAAAAATATGCTGAAGGCCATCACCAAGGATCTTTACCCTACTGTGGCAAAAAATAATAATACCACGGCCTCACGGGTCGAGCGTGCCATCCGCCACGCCATCGAGGTGGCTTGGGGCCGTGGAGATATCGATGTTCTGAATGCCATCTTCGGTTTTACGGTCAAAAGCTCAAAGGGGAAGCCCACCAACGGGGAATTTATCTCCATGCTGACCGAGCGGATCCGGCTGGATCTTAAAATGGCTGGCTGATAAAAGGACCACGGCAAAATGCCGTGGTCCTTTCTTCAGACTGTCAAAAAAGTCCCCGACCGCAGAAAAAAGGAAAAGAATATAGGCTGAGCAGAAACCAAAAGCCTCCCTCATCGAGGGAGGGGAACCGCGTTAGCGGTGGAAGGAGTAATATAAGGGAAAATCCCGCCGAAGCGGGATTTTATCTAACTTTTTTGCTATCCGCCAACCCGCTTTCTACCGTGCGTCAAAAGCAATAGAAACCGCTCCATTTTGCCTAAAGGCAAAAAATCCGCTCATTCTATTGCTTTTTCCTTTTCCCCAACAAAACCCGTTTTGTTGGGGACCCCGAAGATAATGCCGACGAGACCGGGTTGACGAATTCGGAAACATTTTTGAGAGTCTTACATTCTATTCGTCCATCAAATCCCGGATCTTTGCCGCGGCTGCATAGGCGCGGGCATAATATTCCTCGTCGGTCAGGTCGTTGTAAAACCGCAGATCATGGCCGGCCTCCAGCATTACAGGCCCGGTGTAGCCGGAATTCTTCAAAGCGGCGGCCGCCTTGGCCCAATCCCGCTTTCCGTCGAAGGGCAGCATATGCAGATCCCCGGCCCGCACGGCGATGTTATCGTGAAGGTGCACGCAGATGGTGCGGTGGCCGTAGAGGGGCAGATACTCCCAGCGGGGGGTATAGCACAGCTCATGGCCCGCATCCCAGCAGAAGCCCACATTTTCAGCCTGCTCGTACCGCTCCATCAGAGCGCCGAGGTTACCGGGCTTCCGCAGGTTTTCGAAGGCAATGGAAACGCCCTTTTGGGCGGCGTGCTCCACCAGCTTGTCGTAGCGGGAAAAGCCCAGATCGTTCATCTGAGGCGCATTCCAGCCGGAGCTGATGTGCACCACCGTTTTGGGTACGTTGAAGGCGGCGCAGACGTCGATATCGTCCATCAGCCGGGCAAAGATATCCGCCCCGGCCTCACTGTCCTCCCACATGGCGTTGATGCCGTTGAAGGGGGCATGGAGACTGTCTACCTCCAGCCCGGAGGCCTGCACCAGCTTGGTGTTTTGCTCCATGATGTCCTTGGTGTTACCGCCGGTGAAGGCGGCGGTAAAGCCGGCATTTTTTACAAGATCGATCTTCTGCATCACATCATCGGCCATGTCGCCGCCGATGCTGATCCCCAGTTTTCTCATGTTCGTTACTCCTTTATTGATTTGTATTTATTATAAATATAATAAGAACGGTGCGCCTTGTCAAATGCAAGGCGCACCGTTGGTTAACTATTTGCGTGTTCTTCCATTTGGGCGGTGTAAAGATGGTAGTAAGCACCCTTCTTCGCCAGCAGCTCTTCGTGAGTTCCCTGCTCCTTGATGCCCTTTTCGGCAATGTAAAGGATCCGGTCGCAGTTGGCGATGGTGGAAAGCCGGTGGGCGATGATAAAGGAGGTGCGCCCCTTCAGCAGATTGGCAATGCCCTCCTGTACCAGCTTCTCCGTTTCAGTATCGATGGAGGAGGTGGCCTCGTCCAGGATCAGGATCCGGGGATTGGAAAGCACCGTGCGAGCAAAGCAGATCAGCTGCCGCTGGCCGCTGGAAAGGGTGGAGCCCTTTTCGTTGACCTCGGTATCATAGCCGTTTTCGGTGTTCATGATGAAATCATGGGCACAAACCGTCTTGGCGGCGGCGATGATCTCCTCGTCGGTGGCATCCAGCTTACCGTAACGGATGTTATCCCGGATGGTGCCGGTGAAGATAAAGCTGTCCTGCAGCATGATCCCCATCTGGCTCCGGAGGGAGTGGAGGGTGGCGTGCTTGATGTCGTGGCCGTCCAGCAGGATCTTTCCGCCCTGGATATCGTAGAAACGGCAGAGGATGTTCACAATGGTGCTCTTGCCGGCGCCGGTGGGACCCACCAGCGCAATGCTCTGGCCGGGCTCGGCGTGCAGATCGATGTGCTCCAGAATGTTGATGCCCTCTTCATAGCCGAAGGTCACATCCTCGTAGTCCACCCGGCCGGTGATCTTAGGCAGATCCTTGGCATCGGGCAGATCCTGAATGTCGATCTTTTCATCCAGCGTATCGAAGATCCGCTCCAGGTAGGAGCCGGTGTTGACCAGCTGGTTATAAATGTTGGCGATGGATTGGATAGGCCCCCAGAACCGGTTGGCATAGGAGGACATGGCAATGATGATACCGGGGGTAAATTCTCCGGCAAACACCTGCACCGCCATCAGGTAGAGGAAGCAGGTCACAAACCGCATGATGTTTTCGATGAGTACCGGCATCAGCAGATTGATGTTGATGGCCTTGATCTGGGCCTTGTTCAGCTGATCCACCAGGTTTTTGTAGATCCCCCGGTTGACGCCCTCACGGTTGAAGGCCTGCGTGATCTGCATTCCGTTGATGGATTCGCTGACATATGCGGTGGTATTGGAATTCTTGGCGCTGAATCTGGTCCAGGCTCTTCTCTGGCGGCCCTTGATCAGCACTAAGTAAAGGATCACAAAGGGCAGACCTGCCATCACGCAGAGGGTCAGCTTGGGGCTCATGGCCAGCATGAAGAATAGAATAAAGAAGATGGAAAGCGCCTGCACCACAATGTTGATCAGGCCGTTGGAGAGGAAGTCTGCCACGTTGTTCACATAGTTTACAACACGGATCAGGATCTTACCCCGGGGGCGGCTGTCAAAGTAGTTGAAGGAAAGCTTCTGAATGTGGCTGAAGATATCCACCCGGATCTCATGGATGATCCGGTGGCCTGCCTTGGAGGTCAGAATGGTCTGGAAAAAGGCGCAGAACTCCGCCAGGCAGGAGGTGAGGAAATAAAGCAATGCCACAAAGATCACCGCCTGCACATCCTTGGCAGGAACATAGGTATCGATGATCATCTTGGTGTAGGTGGGGCCCAGAAGGCCGAAGATGGTGGCGCAGATGCTGAAGATCAGGGCACCGATCAGAGGCTTGATATTGTGCAGAATGTAAGGCTTGCAGCGCAAAAGATTTTTTATATTAAATGGAGTTTCAAGATCTTCATCAACTCCGTAGGTGTTCCGCTTAGCCATTACTTACCACCTCCTCGTCCTGATGTGCAATGCGGTAGATCTCGGTATAGTAGCCGTTCATTGCCAACAGCTCGTCGTGGGTTCCCCGCTCGGTGATCCGGCCGTTCTGCAGAATGATGATCTCATCTGCCTCCTGCACCGAGGTTACCCGCTGGGCTACAATGATCTTGCTCTTATTGGTGATCTTGCGCAGCTCCTGCAGAATGGAGACCTCTGTTTCCATATCCACCGCAGAGGTGGTATCGTCCAGAATGATCAGCGAGGAATCCTTGGCCACCGCACGGGCCAGAGCGATCCGCTGGCGCTGACCGCCGGAAAGACCGATGCCCCGCTCCCCGATCACCGTATCATAACCGTCGGAAAGCTTTTCGATAAAGTCTGCCGCCTGCGCGGTCTCGGCCATCTGCCGTACCATTTCATCCGACATCTCCGGGTTGGAATAAGCGATGTTACTGTCAATGGTATCCGAGAAGAGGAATACATCCTGGGTGGCGATGGCGATCTCCCGCCGCAGCCGCTGCAAATCGATCCGCCGGATATCCACCCCGTTGATGTAAATGGAGCCCTCGGTGGGGTCGTAAAGACGGATCAGCAGCGAGATCAGAATGGTCTTGCCGGCGCCGGTGGGACCCATGATGGCCAGAGTCTGGCCGTTTTTGATCTTCAGGTTGATGTGATCCAGAATGCGGTGGCCGCCCAGATCCAGGGAAACATCCCGAAATTCGATGGTGCGGATCCGCCCCTGCTTGCTCTGCAGATGATGGGCGTTCTCCACCTCCGGCTCAGTGGTGTAAAGATCATAGATCTTGTTGGCAGAGACCAGAACCTGCTGGGTCACACTGATCAGGGTGGTGATGGTACGCACCGGCTCCTGCAGGTTGAACACAAAGGTGTTGAAGATGGTCAGCATACCGATGGTCATATCCCCGTTGATGACATAAATGGCCGCAACGCATAGGCCGAAGATGGACATCAGGCGGCTCACCAGATGCAGCGGGGTGGAAATGTTCAAACGCTTTTTGGCGTTATCGATGGCAATATTTTGATACTCGGTGCTGATCTCATTCAGCCGGCCGTTTTCGTAATCCTCCCGGGCAAAGGCCTTTACCACCCGGTAGGCACCTAAGTTTTCATTCACATAGGTGTTCATGTCCGAAAATTTATCACGCAGCCGCCGATGCAGAAAGCGGGTATAGCGGAAGATGATGAAGCTGAGCAACGCAAATACCGGCAGGAAGCAGGTAAGCATCAGCGTCAGCTGGGTATTGTAATAAAAAAGCATCACCAGGGTAAAAATGAACATGGAGATATTTTTGATCCAGTTGTAGGAATGAGAGTAGATCATATCCTGGATCAGCGCAACGTCGGAATTCAGGTTGGCGATCAGCTCACCGCTGGGCATATGGGCATAAAAGCCGGCGCTCAGGGTCTGCAGCTTCTCGTAAAGCGCTACCCGGATCCGCCCGCCGGTCCTTACCGCAATGCGGTGCAGCGAGGTATGTACAACATAGCGTAGCCCGGTGGAGAAGAGGGAGACAGCAACGATCCCCACAATATAGCGCACCAGCATCGGGAAGATCTCCATGCCGGCGGTAATCCCCAGAAGCTTTTCCACCAAGGTCACGGATTGGACTTCGTATAAAACATGGTCTACCAAATTACCCACAACGATAGCAGGCAGCAGCGCCAGCATGGCAATTCCGCAGACTAGAGCAAGCAAAAAGAAAAAGGCGATCTTTCTCCCATGCATGTTTGAAAAGATGAAACGTATTGCTTTCATAAAAGGTAATACAGGCGCACAGTGTTTTCCCCGCAGGAAAACACAGCTCGTTCCCCGATCAGCCAAACGGCGCCCTGATACGCTGGACCGGGAAAACCCCTTTGCCAAAAGCGAAAAGATCTTTTCGCTTTTCATCAAATCACATGGGAATGACCTCCTTTTTTGGGAAAGTTCTTCTCACCGCTTATTATATAGGGATTTCACAATTTTTCAACCCTTTTTGGCCATTTTATGAAAAAATTTTCAGGGAGACACAAAAATCCATCAAGATGCTTTACAAAAAAAAAAATCTATTATATAATAACTCTGTTGTGGAAAACAAAGGAGGGTCGCCCATGAAAACTGCAAAAGAGTTTTTTGCCGGGCTGTATTGTCATTCCCCGGTACCTGTGATAGTGTTTGGAGAGGATGGTATCCAGCCGATCTGTACGGCGGGGCCGTTGGAGGCTTTGATGAAGCGGCTCTTCTTAAATAGCACAGATCTTCTCTTTCCTCCTGAGCTCTGGCGGGCGGCACCGGGATGTCTGGATAGTTTTATCGGCTTTACGGTATCGAAGAAATTTTTCGCTGCTACGCTGCTGTTCTCCTCCATCGCCTATCCCTATAACGGAGAGGTGTATCTGGTGGTAACGGTGCTGGAGGATCGTGGTCCGGAGCACGACGAGAAGGGTCTGTATAAGATTCTGCAGAATTGCCGCGGTAAGCTGAATACCTATCTGGATATGATCTACGGCCACGCTGAGCTCTTAGGGGCAAAGCACCGGTCCTTTGGGCCGATCAGCACCGGTGTCCGCCGAATCATGCGGATGTCCGATCACCTGGAGCGTCTGCTGGAGGGCGATGATCCGGAGCATTATCAGGTTCCCATCGATGCAGGGGCCTTCACCGCCAACTGCATTGCCGCTGCCAAGGAGATCCTACCGGACGCGGCTATCACTGTGGAACCGTACGATGAGAAGATGTTTGTGAGCATCATGCCGGAAAACACCGAGCTGGTTCTGACCGCCATGCTGAGCAACGGTCTGCGTTACTGCAAGTCCGAGGTGGTGGTGCGGGTGAGCCGCCGGGAGGACGGAAAGGTCCTGATTACCGTGCAGGATGACGGCGCTGGAATGGTAGACCCCGATCGCCTTTCGGAATGGGGCTATCGGGTGGCAGACAGCCAGGGGGTAGAGGGGCTGGGCTTCAGCCTGGTCGTGGCCCGGAAGCTTCTGGCAAGGCAGGGCGCAACCCTGGAATATGAGCGGAAGGGCGCGCATACGCTGTTCCATATCATTATGGATGAAGTCAAGGATCCCCGCATCGGCCGTCTGGCAGAATGGAAGCCGGAATCCCAGTTGAACCGTCTTTCCCAGATGCGGATCGAATTGAGCGATTATTATGATCAAACGGAGGAGTAAGAATGAAAGTATTAGTAACAGGCGGTGCCGGTTATATCGGTACCCATACCGTTGTGGAGCTGCTGAACGAGGGCTTCGAGGTGGTCGTTTTTGATAATTTTTATAACAGTAAGCCCAAGGCCCTGGAGCGGGTGCGCACCATTACCGGCAAGGATTTCAAATTCTATGAGGCCGATATGCTGGATGCCGCTGCCATGGATGAGATCTTTGCCGCCGAAAAGGTGGACGCCGTGATCCATTTCGCCGGCCTGAAGGCGGTGGGCGAGAGCTGCCAGAAACCCTGGGAGTACTACAATAATAATATTGTAGGAACCCTGAATATTCTGAATTCCATGAAGAAATACGGCGTAAAGCAGTTTGTATTCTCTTCCTCTGCCACTGTTTACGGGGATAGCAAGGTGGTTCCTGTGAAGGAGGATTTCCCCACCAGCGCCACCAATCCCTATGGGCAGACTAAGTTGATGCAGGAGGTCATGCTGACCGATATTGCCAAGGCCAACCCGGAAATGACTGTTACCCTGCTGCGGTATTTCAATCCTGTGGGCGCCCATGAAAGCGGCCTCATCGGCGAGGATCCTCAGGGGATCCCCAATAACCTGACCCCCTATATCTCTCAGGTGGCCATCGGCAAGCGGGAGTGCCTCTCTGTTTTCGGCGATGATTATAATACCCACGACGGTACCGGCGTGCGGGATTACATCCATGTGGTAGACCTGGCTAAAGGACATATCAAGGCCCTCCGGGGCCAGACCGGCAAGACCGGCGTATACATTTATAATCTGGGCACCGGCGAGGGCTATAGCGTGCTGGACGTGGTCCATGCCTACGAAAAAGCCTGCGGCAAAAAGATCAACTATAAGATCGTGGACCGCCGCCCCGGCGATGTAGAGGCCCTTTATGCCGATACCGCCAAGGCCCGGGAGGAGATCGGCTTCATTGCCGAAAAGACCCTGGACGATATGTGCCGGGATTCCTGGAATTGGCAGTCTAAGAACCCCAACGGCTTCAACGACTGAATTTGACGAATGAAAAGCGGCAATTTTTTGTCCGTCCTCCCCTCGGCGTGCGTCGAAAGAAAAAAGCCTTGCTCCATTTCCAAGGTTTTGGAAATATCCGCAAAGCTTATTCCTTTCTCCTTTACCCCACAAAACCTTGTGGTTTTGCGGGGACCCCGAAGAATGGCCGTCGGCTCGTCCGAACAGAATCTCACCGCTTTTGATCCGTCACTAAAATAAATAAAATAATAGGAAGGAGCAAAAAACTCCTTCCTATTTTGCTATTTAAAGGATGGTAGAAACAAAAGGTTTTTATTTTTTTCTGCGGTCGGTGCCTTTTTTATCAGACGCCCTTTTGCATCTCGTCGATGGATGCTAAGATGGCATCGGCCATGTAGTCCAGCTGCTCTTGGGTCAGGCCATAGAGGGGCAGGTGGGTGAACCGCTTGTAGAACACTTCCTCGCAAACGGGGCAGGTCTTGGCGATCTCATCGGCATCGTAGCCCATCTGCTCCACCACACGGAAGCGGTAAAGAGGCCCGAAATGGGGAATATTGGTAACGCCCTTTTCCTCCAGTTTTTTCTTAAAGAGCTGCACATCGCCGCCGGCCTTTGCAGGGTCGATCTGCAGCAGATAGAGGTGGAAGGTGGGCTTGATCTCTTCGTTGCCCAGATCCTGCAGGATCAGCGCATCGCATCCCGCCAGCCGGCTGTTCAGGTATTCGGCGGCAGCCCGTCTTTCGGCGATGATGGCATCGTTCCGGGCGATCTGCAGGGAAAGGCCCAGCCCCTGGATCTCGGTGGTGGAATAGTTCACCGCCACAAAGGGCTCCTCCTTACCGGGAATGGCAGAAACGTCATACAGCCAATCCTTGATCTTATGGCTGAAATCCATCCCCACAAACCGGGCCCGCTTCATATGATCCTTGAAACCGGGAATATTAGTGGTGGCAATGCCGCCCTCACCGAAGGAAGTGATGTTTTTCACCTCATGGAAGCTGAAGGCCGCAAAATCGCCGATGGTGCCGATCTTTTTGCCCTTATACATAGCGCCGAAGGCGTGCGCGGCGTCCTCCAGAACCAGAATGTCGTGCTTTTTGGCCAGCTCCATGATGGGATCCAGATCCACCGGGTAGCCGCCGATATGTACCGGAACGATCATCTTGGTCTTGGGGGTGATCTTTCTGGCTACATCCGCAGGATCCATGTTGATGGTGCGGGGATCTACATCCGCAAATACCAGCTTGGCCCCCACCGAGAGGGGATAGGCCATGGTGGCGATAAAGGTGATGGCCGGCACGATCACCTCGTCGCCTGGCTTCAGGTTGGCGTATTTGTATGCGATCTCAAAGCCGGCGGTGGCATTGGTCACAAAGGTGGAGGTATCAGTACCCAGATAGGCATTGGCGGCTTCCTCGGCGCCCTCAACCTTAGAGGCCAGGGAAAGCTTGCCCGGCGGGCTGGAAAACTGATCCAGCTTCTCCACCTGCGCTCTCACCGCCTGGATGGCCTGCTCATATTCGGGGCCCTCCCCCTGCATCAGGAATTTGATGATCTCCATCAGGTCGTTGACGTTATAATTCTCGCCCACCGCCGCCCAAGGCACCTTGGTGGCGCCGGTATTATAACGAAAGTCTGTTGCTTTGCCCATGTTGTAACGCTCCTTTTTATTTAAACTCGGGAAGATAAAATTGCTCTCGCTCCTCCCAAACGATTTCACGGATCTCAATATCCTTGATCTTCAAAATGGTGGAATAGGGGGAAAATCCCACATATCCGCCCACGATGGGGTCCATATTGTCTACCAGCTCCTGCACCAGCACCCCGTCTGCCAGCAGAAAGCTGTGACCGTTGATAGCACCGCAGGTGATCCGCACCTCGGTACCGGGGGTGTAATGATAAAGGGAGGTCAGGGAGCGCAGCTCGTCCTCGGGAAACCGCTCGATGCCGCTCTTGTTTTCGTACCAGCCGTTCAGACCGCATACATACCCCTTTTTCAGGTAATTGATCTCCTCATCCCAGGTCACGCAGTAAACCGCATTCAGATCCCGGGTGGCGGGCAGCATACTGCTCACCGTAAAACTGAGCATCACATTCTGCTCGTATTTTTCCTTGCTCAAAAGGATGCCGCCCCGGTTTTCCGGCTCCGCACCGATGAGATATCCATCCTCGTAGTACCAGTTGCCCAGCTTTACGTCCCATACCTCCCGGAAATTTTCATCGGGGGTGTAGGAAAGGAGCAGGGGAGATCTGTCCACCAGGATCTTTTTATTTAAAAGCAAAATTTCATTTTCCATGCTTTGTCACCTCTGGTTTTATTTTAACAAATCTGCCCTTTTTAAAAAAGATAGATTATTCCTTGTTTTTTGTATTATATTCCCTGAATAGAAAAAATATTGACAAAAAGTACGGTTTTGTTATAATGAAAACGGTGATAAAAATGGTCGTAAACTACGATATTGAAAAAATCAATGATGCGCTGCTGGATTTTTATAATGCCACCGGCATCAATATGGATCTGCTGCGGGAGGATTTTTCCCCGGTCAGCGGACGCCCCCGGGCGGATATCCCCTATTGCCGCTGTGTGCAGCAGACCGGAGCGGGGAAAAAAGCGTGCCTGCGCTCCGATGCCCTGCTGCTGGAAAAATGCCGGCGCAGCAGAAAAGCGCAAATGCAGATCTGCCACGCCGGCCTGGTGGATGCGGCGGCCCCGATCTTATACGACGATGTGATCATCGGCTATATCATTTTCGGCCAGATGAAAACAGATACGGATTTTTCGGCGCTGCAAGCCTATCTGGCGGCCTTGGGGCTGGATGCAGGGGAGATGGAGAGCCATTATACCGGCATCCCCTTTTTCGATTCCGGCAAGATGCAAAGCCTTTCCAATATCGCCAGTATGCTGGTCAAGCATATCCTGCTGGAGGATCTGCTGAAGCCGGATTTCGATGAAAGCATCCAGAAGGCAGTCACCTTTATTCAGGAAAATCTGGAAAAGGAGCTTTCTGTCCGGATCATCTCCAAAAGCATCAATGTATCCAAAAGCGTGCTGTATAAACGTTTTCACGCCTGCTTCGGCTGTACCGTCAGCGAATATATCAACACCCGGCGGGTGGAACATTCTCTGGAGCTTTTAAAGAAAAGTGACCTTTCGGTGGAGGAGATCTCCCGGCGTTCCGGCTTCTCCAGCGCCTCCTATTACAGCAAGACCTTTAAAAAATTAAAGGGGATAGCCCCGCTGAAATACCGGAAAAATTACAGATCAAAATAATCCAGCATCCCGTTGTAGATGGCTCTGGCAAAGCCCTCCGGGTTTTCGCTCATCTTGCGGGCATCCTCCCGGTTGGTGATAAAGCCCAGCTCCACCAGCACCGCCGGCATGGTGGTGCGGCGTAGTACATAAAGGGAAGGATTGGTCTTGACCCCCAGATCCTTCATCTGCATCTCCTCCACGATGGCCTCCTGAATTTCTTCTGCCAGCTCGTGGGCGGCACCGGTATTGCGGTAAGTATACACCTCCGTGCCGTTTGCCTCCGGATTGGTGGAGGCATTGGCATGGATGCTGATGAAATAATCCGCCGGCCAGCTGTTGGCGATCTGTACCCGCTGCTGCAGACTGCTGGCATTGGTGGTGCCCAGCACCTCCGTGGGGGTGTTGCGGGTGAGCCGCACCTCAAAATTAGGGTCTGCCCGCAGTAATGCGGCCAGCTCCTGCGCCACCGCATAGTTGATGTCCTGCTCCCGCAGGCCGTTTCCCTCTGCACCGGCGTTGACCCCTTGGGGATTGTGGCCGGCATCGATCACAACTTTAATTGCCATCAATAACAACTCCTTTCCTTTATTATTATTCAGGAATTGGATCTAATAGACCGTCAGCTGCCCCTCCTCGCTGCAGAGGGCTAAAAAGATCTGCTCCGGGGGCGGCGCCTTTTGCTCGGAAAGCTGCCGGGTCAGCCATTTTTCCTCAAAGCCTAACTTTTTGAGATTTTGGTGTAAAATTACACCGTCCGTCACCACCTCCAGCGGTAGCGGCTCTGCCGCCGGCTGGGTCACATCCCCCGCCGTGGCGGGGCGGTAGAGGGGTCGTGGGGAGCAGCTCAGCCTGCCGTCCGGCTCCAGATAGACCGTATCCAGTTGGGCGATGTCGAAATACCCCTGCTGCCGGCAAAGGGATAAAAATTCATGCACGTCCATCTTTCCTTTTTTGAAATTCTCCCGGCAGAGCTTGCCCTTTTCCATCAGGATCAGCGGCTTGCCGGAGATCCACGCCCGCAGCCGTACCGAGCGGTCAGTCAGCAGGGATAATAAAATGGTAAAGCCTGCAAAGACCAGCAGGGCGGTGCAGCGGGCCGGAAAGTCTTCGAAGCCGCCGAAGGCCAGCTCCGCTGCGATGGAACCGATGGTGATGCCATTGATATAATCGTAGCCGCTCAGCTGGGAGATCTGCCGGTAGCCCATCAGCTTTGTGAGCAGAAAAAGAGCCGCTGCGGCAAAAAGGGATGTTAAAAAAGCCTGTAAGATCATCATTTGTCACCTCCTCGTTTACTTTATGTAAAAATGGGATGTTTATGTAAAATTTACAATTTGTTCAACACAAAAACCATTAAAAAGTGTATCATATATGCGAGGTGAAAACGTTGTTTGGATATGTCGTTGCCAATATAGATCAGTTAAACGAAGAAAATAAAGCCATCTATCAGGGCTACTACTGCGGCCTTTGCCGGAGCCTTAAAAAGCACTACGGCAATCTGGGGCGGCTGACCCTCAATTACGATATGACCTTTATGGTGCTGCTGCTGGCGGATCTTTTCGATCCCGAAACGACCCAACATACCGGCCGCTGCCTGGTGCATCCCGCCAAAGAACGGTCGATGGCCGAAAATGAAGTGATCGATTACGGCGCTGCCATGAATATCCTGCTGGCTTATTATAATATGATGGACGATTGGAAGGATGAGCAAAAAAAATCCGCCAAAACGGCGGCGAAGCATCTTTCCAAATATATTCCCGGGATCCGGGAGCAATATCCCCGCCAGGCCAAAGCCATTCTGGAAGGAATGGAGGCCCTCGGCCGGGAGGAAAATACCGCTCCCGCCGATCTGGATGCGGCGGCCAATATCTTCGGCCGGCTGCTGGGGCAGCTGTTTGTTTACCGGAAGGACCGCTGGGCCGAGGATTGCCGTAAATTCGGCGAGGCGCTGGGCCGGTTCGTGTATTGGATGGATGCCTATGAGGATCTGCCCAAGGATCAGAAAAAGGGGAATTATAATCCCATGGTGCTCATCGCCGACCGCCCCGATTACCGCCAAAGGGTAGAGGAGATGCTGAAGGATACCTTGGGCGAATGTGCCCTGATCCTGGAGCGGCTTCCCTTGGTGGAGCATCTGGAAATTTTAAGAAATGTACTGTACTCCGGCATTTGGAGTAAATTTGAGGGGGAGAAGGAAAAGAAATGAGCCAGGATCCCTATAACGTTTTAGGGGTATCCCCTAACGCTTCGGATGATGAGATCAAAAAAGCATACCGTAAACTGGCCAAGCAGTACCACCCGGATATTCATCCGGATCGGGAATTTGCTGAAAAAAAGATGGCCGAGATCAATGCCGCCTACGATCAGATCCTGAATCAGCGGCAGGGTAAGACCGCCGGCCCCGGCTATGGCAGCTACGGCGGGCAGGAGCCCGGCCAGGGCTCCACCCCGGAGATGACCGCTGTGCGCCATTATCTCCATTACGGCCGTTACCGGGAGGCCTTTAATGTGCTGAACCGGATCCAGGAGCGGAATGCAGAATGGTATTTTTTGTCTGCCTATGCCCATGCGGGGGTCGGCAACCGTACGCAGGCACTGGAATTTGCCCGTAAAGCGGTGGAACTGGAGCCGGGGAACCGGGAGTATCAGAACCTTTTGAATCAGCTGCAGTATTCCGGCATGGCCTATGAGACCTATGAACGGGGCTTCGGCGTCCCCAGAAGCAGCGGGGTCAACCCCATCTGCATGGGGCTTTGCCTTGCAAAATTATGCTGTCCGTATTGTTAAGGAGTGTGAATGTAAATGAAATTTCGTGATCGGGTCGCCCGCTTTATGTATGGGCGTTACGGGGTGGATCAGCTGGGAAAGGCGCTGCTCTGGGTGTATCTGGGGCTTCTCCTTCTGGGCATTTTTGTGGATCTGTTCCAGATCCTGGCCATTGCGCTGGTGGTGTGGATGTTCTTCCGCATCTTTTCTAAAAATATCCAGAAGCGGTACGCCGAAAACCAGAAGTATCTCCAGCTGACCGGTAAAGTAAAAAACTGGTTCGGTCTGCAAAAGAAGAAGCTTGCCGACCGTAAGACCCACCGCTACCGCACCTGCCCCCATTGTAAGGCCACCCTGCGCCTGCCCAATAAAAAAGGCAAACATACCGTCTGCTGCCCTAAATGCCGCAAGGATTTTGAAGTGAAAATTTAAAAAAGATATCGCTCATCCGTTTTGGATGAGCGATTTTTTACTTCATTAACTCTTTGGCCTGTTTACCGGTGAGGTGCTCGATATCCATCCGGAGCACGCAGAGCAGGCTCCACATTTTATCGATGGAGGCGGCATTTTCTTCCGGGGTCTTATCGGAATATTTATCCACCAGCATTTCAATGGCGTAGCGCTTTTCCTTCGGGTCTTCCACAATGGACATCTTGCCGAAGGCGATGGCACTGCGGTAGCAGGTGGTCAGCCGATCCGGCAGGATGCAGTCCATATCGATAACACAGAAGGAGGCCTTGGGCTCCCGCTTGACTGCGTCCACCTTGTGCCCCTCGGTGGCGGTTTGGAAATAAAGGATATCTCCGTCGATCACATAGCTTTGGGGCACCGCGTAAGGGTATCCCTCATCCCCGGCCAGCGCCAGAACGCCGGAACTGCCCTTGCTCAGTACCGCCCGGGTGTCCTCCTCGCCAAGCTGCTGGCGGAATCTTCTCATTTCTCTGAACATTCTTTTCTCCAAACTCTTTAGGGTAGAGCGAAATATCGGACGCCGTCTTAAAAAAGCGGATTTTCGCTCATTCTTTGTTAAAATACTCGCCAATACGCCAGTATTGGCTGTGTTTTTGCCTTGACTGAACCAAAATCCGCACTTTTTAAGATCTTTGACCTCAAAACGAGGAGATTTCGAAGGATTTTTGCTCGATTTAGATGCTACAAGGCTGGCGCCTTGCAAGGATAAAGCAAGTGAAATGCACCGAAATATACCGCTTTGAGGCGGGTTCGGATATCTCGCTCTACCCTAAGCCGTAAAGATCGTGAAGCCAAGCGCCGTTACAACAGTAACGATCACCCCGGCGGTGATAACTCCCAGCGCAATGGCGGGAAAGGCACGCTTCAGCCGCATATCCAGCATGGCGGCGATCAGCGCACCGGTCCAGGCACCGGTGCCCGGTAGCGGGATGGCCACAAAGATGAAAAGCCCCCAAAAGGCGCTCTTCTGCACCGTTTCGGATTTGGATCTTGCCCGCCGCTCCAGCTTGTCCACCAGCCCGTTCAGCTTGGGCAGCTTTTTGCGGATCCAGGCAAAGATCTTTTTGATGTAAAAAATAATAAAGGGAACGGGAACCAGATTGCCGATCATGGCAATGGGGATGGCGATGCGGTAGTCCAGGCCATGGGCAACAGCCAGGGGGATGGCGCCTCTTAATTCAATAATGGGTACCATGGAAACCAAAAAGGTCATTAAGAGCTTGCCCCAGAAAGTGGTCCATAAGAAACTCATTGTTGCTCCTCCTTTGATTTTGAATGTTTATTATATCATACCGAAACCGCAATATCAAGTTTTTTCGGCAAATTCTTCGGGAGACGCCCAATGATAAAGGTAAGCCCGGGGGGAGCAGCCCATCACCCGGCGGAAAACGGTGCTGAAGTATTTGGGATCGGAAAAGCCCGCCTGCTCCGCCACCTGCTGCACGGTGAGGCACCGGCTTTCCAGCAGGGCGGTGGCATAGGAGATCCGCCGCCCGATGAGGTATTGCCGGGGAGAAAGCCCCATGGCCTCCCGGAACAGCCGGCGGAAATATACCTCACTCACATGGGAAGCGGCCGCCGCAGCGGCGATGGAAAGGCCGGGATCGGTGAAGTGCTCCTCCAACCAGAGCAGGGAGGGGCGGATCTGCTCCGGCACCTCCGGTGTTCGCCGGTGTTCGTTTTCCTGCTGTAAAATCGCTAAAATTTCATAAAAGATCCCCGTTACATGATAAAAAAAGCCCGGTTTTTTTTCATTCCAGCAGGCCAGCGCCTCCTCAAAGAGTGCCTGCACCGGAGCCGGGTCCGGCAGGTTCAGCATTTCGATGGAGCCGGAATAATAGTTGTTCAGATCAAAATGGATCACGATCATCCGATCCCGTACCGTCTGCCGCCGGTAGGAAAGGTTGGCGGGAAAATAGCCGATGGAGCCGCTGCCGGCATAAAGGGTGCGGTCCCGGAAGGAAAGGCGGGTATCCGCCTCCAGCCGTAAGGAGAGGGCGTGGTAGCCGCGGCGGTTGAGGGTGTCGCTTTTTTCCTGATCCAGCGTTACCACATCCAGCAGCTTGACCTGCAGGTCATTTTGATCGAAAAACATTCCTTTCACCCCCGTCTTTTCTTATCTTACCACAGTTTGTTTCGAAAATCAAACCTTTTTGATCGGATGTTTGGTTGTATGGAGAAGAGAGGAGCGCTATAATGAAGGCAACAAACCTTAAAAAGGAGAAAAACCATGAGTATTCGAGAAGGTCTGGAGGGGCGGGTCAATCTGTGCTCTTCCCCCAGTGAGCTGAAAATTACCGATATCCGGGTGGCCAATATCAACGGTGCCCCCAAGCATTGCCCCCTGATCAAGATCTATACCAATCAGGGGCTGGTGGGCTACGGCGAGGTGCGGGACGCCTCCAGCGCCACCTATGCCCTGATGCTGAAAAGCCGCCTCATCGGCGAAAATCCCTGCAATGTGGATAAGCTTTTCCGCCGGATCCGCCAGTTCGGCGGTCCTTCCCGCCAGGGCGGCGGTGTTTCCGGTATTGAGATCGCCCTTTGGGATCTGGCCGGCAAGGCTTGGGGCGTGCCTCTTTGGCAGATGCTGGGCGGCAAGTTTCGGGATGAGGTACGGATGTACTGCGATACCGATGTGGACGGGAAGCACACCGGCACCGATATGGGCCATGCCCTGAAAAAGCGGCTGGAGCAGGGCTTCACCTTCTTGAAGATGGATCTGGGCATCGAGCTGTTGCTGGATGAGCCGGGCTGCCTCTGCGCACCCGCCGGTTTTTTAGAGAATATCAAAAAGTATTCCATGAAGGCCATTCTGCACCAGAGCGGCTCCATCGATCGGGATATGATGCTGGGCAAGAATTACGAGATCTTCACCATTCCCCATCATGCCACCGGCATCCAGATCACCGAAAAGGGTCTGGACTGGATGGAGAACTATGTGAGGGAGATCCGGGAGGTCATTGGCTATGAGGTGCCTCTGGCCATCGACCATCTGGGACATATCGGCGCCGGGGATGTGATCCGCATTGCCAAGCGGCTGGAAAAATACAACATCGCCTGGCTGGAGGATGTGGCCCCCTGGCACTATACCGATCAGTATGTAAGGATCGCCCAAAATACTACCATTCCCATCTGTACCGGCGAGGATATCTGGCTGGCAGAGAATTTCCGCCCCCTGATGGAAAAGGGCGGGGTCTCGGTGATCCATCCCGATATGCTGACCATCGGCGGCGCTCTGGAAATGAAGAAGGTGGGGGATCTCTGCGAGCAGTATGGCGTTTCCATGGCCATCCATATGGCAGAAAGCCCCATTGCCTGCATGGCCGCCATCCATGTGGCGGCAGCGGTGCAGAATCTGCTGGCGGTGGAGTTCCATTCGGTGGATATCCCCTGGTGGGCAGATCTGGCCAACGGTATTGCCAAGCCCCTGATGGTGGATGGCTTTATCAAGGTGCCGGATACCCCGGGTCTTGGGATCGAGAGCCTGAACGAGGAATTGATCGCCGAGCATATGCACGAAAAGTATCCCGGTCAATGGGAGCCCACTACGGAATGGGATAATGAATGGGCCAATGACAGGGAGTGGAGCTGATGGACGCGAAATTGGCGCATCTTCCGACTTTTTCATCTCGGCGTATCGACATACGCTTTCGCTGAAAGAAGCCGAAACCTGCATCCAATTTGGCATTCATCATAGTCTATCAGAAAGAGAGCGAAAAAATGAAGATTAAATGGTTAGGCCAAGGCGGCTATCTGCTGTGGGATGATTGCAATGCAGTCTGCATCGATCCCTATCTTTCCGATTGTGTGACCCGCCTGGCGGGAAGAAAAAGATTGGTGCCGGCGCCCATCGCCCCGGAGGAGTTGAAAGCAGATGTGGTGATCTGCACCCATAATCATCTGGATCATGTGGATATCGATGCCATCCCCCGGATGGATCCCCGTATCACCTTTCTGGCTCCGGCCGATTGCCAAGGGAAATTTCAGGAGCTTGGTGTAAAATTACACCGCATTTTTGAAGAGGGGGACACCGTTGAATTGGGTGATTTCCGGCTGGAGGCGGTTCATGCGGAGCACACCGTGCCTGCCATCGGGGTGCTGGTGCACTACGGAGATAAAACCTACTATTTCTCCGGGGATACCTTTTACCATGAAGCGTTGGTGGGCAGAAGGATCGACGGAATGTTCATCTGCATCAACGGGCGGCTGGGCAATATGAATGTGGAAGAGGCCAAAACGCTGACCAGGCTGATCCAGCCCCGCTTTGCGGTGCCCAATCACTATGATCTTTTGGAGGGAAATACAGAGGATCCCCGAAAATTTGATCTGCCTTATGCCAGAATTCTGGAGCACGGAAAGGAGTATGAGATCGAATGTTTGATTTAACCGGCAAGCGTGCGCTGGTCACCGGTGCCACGCAGGGCATCGGCTTGGCTATTGCGCAGATCTTAGGAAAGCAGGGGGCAACCGTCTATGTGAACGGTGCCAGCAGCCTGCAGAAATGCGAGGAGGCCGCTGCAACGGTACAGAACGGCATCCCCGCCCACGGCGATCTTCTGGATCCCAAGGGGGGTGATGCTCTCTTTAAGCAGGTGGGCCCGGTGGATATTTTAGTGCTCAATGCCTCCATCCAGTTCCGCACCAAATGGAATGAGATCATGGGCGAGGAACTGGAAAAGCAGCTGCAACTCAACTTCAAAAGCTCTCTGCGGCTGATGCAGCTGAACGCAGAATACATGAAGGAGCAAAAGTGGGGCCGGATCGTGACCGTAGGGAGCGTGCAGCAGTATAAGCCCCACCCGGATATGGCGGTGTATGCGGCCACCAAGGCGGCTCAGATGAATTTAGTGCAGAATCTGGCGGTACAGCTGGCACCCTTCGGTATCACCGTCAACAACATGGCGCCCGGCGTTATCGCCACCCCCCGCAATGAGGCGGCCTTGGCTGACCCGGACTATGCGCCCAAGGTCTACGCCAAAATTCCGGTGGGCTTCGCCGGCAGTGCCGAGGACTGCGCCGCAGGCGTTCTGCTGCTCTGTTCAGAGGAGGGGCGTTATATTACCGGAATCGATTTAGTTATTGATGGAGGAATGCATTTATGAGCCGAGCAGAAGAATTAAAGGCCCTGCTTCACCGTAATAGGGAGGAGATCGAGGCCCGGATCGAGCGGGGAATCGAGGAAAACAGACGGTGTAATTTTACACTTTCTATTGAAAATGCCGAAGGTCCCGTGGTAATCGAGCAGTTGGATCATGATTTTACCATCGGTGCTAACATCTTCATGCTGGATCAACTGGAGACCCCCGAAAAAAACGAGATCTATAAGCAACAGTTTGCTAAACTGTTCAACACCGCCACCATCGGGTTTTATTGGGACACCTTGGAGCCGGAGCAGGGCAAACCTCGCTACACGGCAGAGAGTTCCTTTTACTATCGCCGCCCGCCCATTGACCCTTGCTTGGAGTTCTGCGAGGAAAAGGGAATCACCCCCAAGGCTCATTGCCTCAACTACGACCGCTTCAACCCCGATTGGTTGAAGGGAGCTTCGGTGGGGGAGGTCAAGAAGGCATTGGTCAAGCGTTTTGCCGGACTTTCGGAGCGGTATGCCCACCGTATTCCCTGCTGGGAGGTCCTCAACGAAATGCTCTGCGAGAACGGCACCTCTCCCTTCTATCAGGACGATGAGACCATCGAGTGGTCCTTTCGGATGGCGGAGCATTTCTTTCCTGCCAACACCCTGATGTTCAATGAATATACCAAATTCATCTTTGCCGACCATCGGCGGCAGATGGCCAACAACCGCAATCCATATTATATGCTGGTGGATCGTTCCATCAGGAACGGCGCCCGGGTGGATGCGGTAGGGATGCAGTTCCATTTCTTCCGTAAGCCCGAGGAGGCCACCTTCTTTGCCGAGAGCCTCTTTGATCTGAAGCATCACTATGCGATTCTGGATCAGATGGCTAAATTGGGCAGACCTCTGCAGATTACCGAGGTCACCTTCCCCGCCTTCGACGAGACCCCCGAGGATTACGAGATGCAGGCAGAGATGGTAAGGATGTTCTACCGGGTGTGGTTCTCCCATCCCTCCATGGAGGGGGCTATTTACTGGAACCTGACCGACGGTTACGCCTGGAACGCCGAGCCCGGGGATTTTACCAACGGCGAGAATATGTACCGGGGCGGTCTTTTGGATTTCAATATGCAGACCAAGCCGGCCTACAACGCCCTTTACGACCTGTTCCATAAGGAATATTGCACCAACACCGCCGTCGAACTAAAGGACGGTAAGGCCACCTTCCGTGGGTTCTACGGCAAGTACCGTATCACCTGCGGCGGCAAGTCGGCGGTTGTGGAATTCAAGCGGGGCGGCAATAGGGAGTGGAAGGTTACGTTATGATCCAAGAGATGCGAGAGCAATTTTTGCGAAACTACGAGGAGATCGAAGCCCGCATCGAGCGGGATATCGAGCAATACCGCAAGGGGGATTTCACCCTCTCTCTGGAAGGGGAGGGGGAGGTGATGATCGAGCAGATCGGCCACGATTTCACCTTGGGCGGCAACCTCTTTATGCTGGATCAGCTGGAGACCGCCGAAAAGAACGAGAAGTATAAAGAATACTTCAAAAAATGCTTCAACACCGCCACCATCGGGTTTTATTGGGACACCTTGGAGCCGGAGGAGGGCAAGCCCCGGTTTGAAAAGGACAGCGCCTATATCTACCGCCGGCCGCCCATCGATCCTTGTGTGGAGTTTTGCGAGGAGAACGGCATCACCCCCAAGGCTCATTGCCTCAACTATGATCATTTCTCCCCCGAATGGGTCAAGGGGTGTTCGGTGCCGGAGATCAAAAAAGCGCTGATCAAGCGGTTTGAGGCCCTTGCGGAGCGGTATGCCCACCGCATCCCTTGCTGGGAAGTATTTAATGAATTGCTGTGCCGTAATGGCTCCACCGCCTTCTACAATGAAGAGGATCTGATGAAATGGTCTTATACGCAGGCGGAGCGGTTGTTTCCTGGCAATAACCTGATGATGAACGAATCCAACCGTTGCATCTTCAGCACTCGTTATAAATACCATCCCGCCAACCCCCGCAATCCTTACTATATGCTTTGCCAAGAGGCTATCCGGGAGGGCTGCAGGGTAGATGCCATCGGACTACAGTTTCATTTTTTCTATCCTGAAGAGATGGCCGTGAAGGGGGCAGAGCTGGATTACGACCTCAAGCATCATTTTGCTGTTCTGGATCAGATGGCAAAACTGGGCAAGCCCCTGCAGATCACCGAGGTCACCTTCTCGGCCTATGAGGATACCCAAGAAGCCTATGATTTTCAGGCCGAGGTGGCACGGACGTTTTATCGGATGTGGTTTTCTCACCCCGCCATGGAGGGTGCCATCTATTGGAACCTGCCCGATGGCTATGCCTTCAACGCCGAGCCGGGGGACTTCACCAACGGTGAAAATAAGTACCGCGGCGGCCTGCTGGATTTCAATCTGGACCCAAAGCCCGTCTACAATGCCATATACGATCTCTTCCATAAGGAATATTGCACCAATACCACCGCTGAGTTGAAGGACGGCGTTGCCACCTTCCGCGGCTTCTACGGCAAGTACCGTATCACCTGCGGCGGCAAGACGTATCTTGCTGAATTCAAGCGGGGCGGCAGAACAAAGGTTACATTATAATAGTAAAGGCAACCCGGCGGGGTTGCCTTTATTTGCTTTAGTAGAGAAATTTTCCATTTTGCAGATCGGCGGTGATGGTTTGGATGGTTTCCAGCTGTTCGGGGGTCAGATCGGCCTGCCCTTCTTTGCAGCGGGCATAGCTTTCGCTGAAGCTGATATAATAGGGGCCGCCAAATTCGGTGGTGACGGCAATGCTGTAGGAGCAGCATTTGCAGACTTTCTCCGGGTCGTAGTCCAGACGGCGCAGCAGGTCGGTGAGGGTCACCGAGGGGCCGGCCATGAAGGTGTATTCCTCCCCGTTGGGGGTGCCGAATTCATCGCAGAGCTGCAGGGTAGTCAGGGTATTGCCGCAGTAAACATTGGGGGTCTCCTCTTCCTCGGCGGTCTGCTGCGGGAGAGGCGCTTCCGCCGCTGCGGAAGGGCTGCTGTCCGGGGTCTTACAGCCGGCCAACAGCAGCAAAAGGATCCATAACAGCGCAATCAATTTAATCTTCATCGGTATACTCCTTTAAAAGTGTGTTGAGAGAGGCGGCGTCCTTCCAAAGGATCAGCTGCTGCCCCTCACGGCGGAGGGCGGGGTAGTCGGTTATCAGGTATTCCCGGCGGTTGCCCTCGGGATCAATGACCGCAAGAATGTAGCCTTCGGCGATCTGATCGGCGGTGGAGTTATTTTTGGTCTGATCCTCCTGTTCCTCCGGTTGGGAGGGCTGCGCCGGGAGCGCCTCCACCAGGGCGGTGACGGCGGCCGGGTCTGTCAGGGTCAGCCAGACGGTCTCCCCGTCGTAGGGGGAAAGGATTTCGATCCGCATCTCCCCGGCGGCCGGCTTCTCCGGCGATGGGGGAAGGAACAGGATCATTCCGGCTATCAGCAAAGTTAGGCAGCTGCCGCAGACTGCTGCCTGCACCCGTCTGCGGGCTTTTTTTCTGCGGGCACAGCGCTCCAGAACGGCGGCCTTGAATTGTTCATCCGTTCTCATGCTCCAGCTCCTTTCGTAAAAGTCCTTTAGCGCGGTATAAAAGATTGTCCACCTGCTTGGGGGTCTTTTTCAGTACCCCGGCAGCTTCTTTATAAGAAAGCTCTTCGAAATAAACCAGATAGACCGCCTCCTGCATTTCTTCCGGCAGGGCAGAAAGGGCGGTGTGTAGGGCACGCTTTTGTTCGTTGGAAAAAAACTGCTCCTCATAGGAAAGATCCTCTGCCAGCGGCTCGTTGCGTTTTTGCCTGCGCAGATAGTCGATGGCCCGGGAGCGGCCGATCATGAAAAGATAGGTTTTCAAAGAGACCTTAAAATTATAGCGGCGGGGATGGAGCACCAGCTCTGCAAAGACATCGATGGCCAGCTCCTCCGCAGTGGCCGGGTCTTTTACATACCGCATCAGAAAGAAGGTGAGGCTATGGCGGTATTGCCTGATCAGGGCATCGAAAGCGCTTTCGTCTCCGCTTAAATAGCGGCGATAGTTTTCCATCGTCATTCCTCCTTTCACTTCTTATACGAAGATCGATGCTTTTTTCCTTATTATATAATAAAATATTTATTCCTGCAAATGATAATTGTGCAAAAAAACACCAAAAAAGCGTTTCAAATTGTTAATTCTGCCGTTGACACCGATTGACAATCGTGTTAAAATTATCCACAATGGATAATATGGATATTTTGTAAAATATCCTTCGGTACAATGGCAGGAAAGGAGGAAGGTTTTATATGACAAACGCAGCTTTAATGATTCCCGGAACCATGAATATCGGAATTGTTGTTCTTTTGGGGATTGGGATCGTCTTTGCAGGCCTGATCTGCATTGTGATCCTGTGTGTGCTCATGGGTAAGGTGGTTCGCCTTTTGGAAAAGAAGGAGGAACCTGCTGCTCCGGCTCCCGCAGCCCCTGCAGCCGCCCCCGTTGCAGCACCTGCAGCGATCCCCAACCGTCAGGAATTGGTTGCAGCCATCTCCTGTTGTCTGGCGGAAGAGCTGGGAACTGATGTTTCCGCGATCCGTATCGTATCTTTGAAGAAATTATAAGAAAGGATTTTTAGAATCATGAAAATGTACAAAGTTAATGTTAACGGCACTGTCTATGAAGTATCCGTTGAGGTGATGGATGGCGTTCCCGCTGCTCCTGCTGCTGCTCCTGCAGCCGCTCCCGCTGCTGCTCCTGCTGCTGCCCCTGCTGCTCCTGCCGCAGCTCCCGCTGCCGCTCCTGCCGGCGGTGAGACCATTGCTGCTCCCATGCCCGGTACCATCCTGGCTGTGAATGTGCAGAACGGTGCTGCTGTGAAGAAGGGCGATGTTCTCTTCATTCTGGAAGCCATGAAGATGGAAAACGAGATCATGGCCCCCTGCGACGGTACTGCCGCAGGTGTTAATGTTGCAAAGGGTGCCACTGTTTCTACCGGCGACGTTCTTTGCGTGCTGCAGTAATCCTTTTTATAATCGGAGGATTATCCCATGTTAGATGCAATTACAAACTTTCTCAGCCAGACCGGCTTTGCTATGCTCAACGGCGACAATTGGAAATGCCTGATCATGATCGCTGTTGCCTTTGTTCTCGCCTATCTGGCCATCGTAAAGCAGTTTGAGCCCCTGCTCCTGCTGCCCATCGCTTTCGGTATGCTGCTGACCAATCTGCCCGGTGCAGAGATGTTCCATGAGCAGCTGTTTGCCGGCGGCCATGTGAACTGGACAATGTTTGCCGGTGCAGACTATATCAATTCCGCCAATCTGGTCAATCCGGAGATGTACAGTATTCTCTCCTCCGGAGATGTGATCCTGAACGGAAGCTATGTGTTTGGTAAGATCTCCGGATTTACCCTGGAGGCTGATGCACTGATCAATGCTGCCGGCCAGGTAGTGACCACTACCGGTGAGGTTTTGAAGGAAAATGTGGATATCGTTTTCGACCTGGTGGGTCTTACCGTTTCCAATGGGGATCTTTACAGCGGAACTACCCTGGTAGCCACCGGCGTTCAATCAGTAGCTGCCGGTTTGCTGGATTATCTATATCTGGGCGTTAAGCTGGGCATTTATCCCTGCCTGATCTTCCTGGGTGTTGGCGCCATGACCGATTTCGGCCCCCTGATCGCCAATCCCAAGAGCCTGCTGCTGGGCGCTGCTGCGCAGCTGGGTATCTTTGTGACCTTTATTGCTGCCCGTTTCTTGGGCTTTACCGAGGCGCAGGCCAGTTCCATTGGTATCATCGGCGGTGCCGACGGTCCTACCGCTATCTTTGTGACCTCTAAGCTTGCTCCTGAGCTGCTGGGCCCCATTGCGGTGGCTGCTTATTCCTATATGGCGCTGGTTCCCGTGATCCAGCCTCCCATTATGAAGCTGCTGACCACTAAGAAGGAACGCCAGATCCGGATGGAGACCCTGCGTCCTGTCAGCAAGACTGAAAAGATCATTTTCCCCTTTGTTGTAACTGTTTTCGTGACCCTTTTGGTTCCCTCTGCCGGCCCGTTAGTAGGCAGCCTGCTGTTAGGCAACCTCTTCCGTGAGTGCGGCGTAGTGGATCGTCTGAGCAAGACTGTTCAGAATGAATTGATGAATATTGTTACCATCTTCCTGGGGATCACGGTGGGCGCTACCGCTACTGCTTCCACCTTCCTGACCTGGAGCACCATCAAGATCATCGTTATGGGCGTGATTGCCTTCGGTCTGGGTACTGCAGGCGGTGTGTTGCTGGCGAAGTTCATGAATCTGTTCCTTAAGAAGAAGATCAACCCACTGATCGGCTCTGCCGGTGTTTCTGCTGTTCCTATGGCCGCCCGTGTTTCTCAGGTGGTTGGCCAGAAGGAAGATCCCGGCAACTTCCTGCTGATGCACGCCATGGGCCCCAATGTGGCCGGCGTTATCGGTTCTGCCATCGCAGCCGGTGTGCTGATCGCAATGTTTGGTTAAGGAGGATAAATAGTGGAAAAGAAACCCTTATATATCACAGATACCATTCTCAGAGATGCCCATCAGTCTCAGGCCGCTACCCGTATGCGGATCGAGGATATGCTTCCCGCTCTGGAGAAACTGGATGATATCGGCTATTGGTCTCTGGAATGCTGGGGCGGCGCTACCTTTGATGTATGTATGCGCTTCCTTAATGAGGATCCCTGGGAGCGTCTGCGCACCCTGAAAAAGCATATGCCCAAAACAAAGCTGCAGATGCTGCTGCGGGGCCAGAATATCCTGGGCTATAAGCATTATGCCGATGATGTGGTGGATAAGTTTGTGGCAAAGTCCATCGAAAACGGTATCGATGTGATCCGTATTTTCGATGCGCTGAACGATGTCCGTAACGTGGATCAGGCCATGAAGAGCTGCAAAAAGTACGGCGGCATCTGCGAGGCTGCCATTAGCTATACCACCAGCCCGGTGCACAATGAGGAATATTTTGTAAATCTGGCCAAGACCCTGGAGGGTATGGGCGCCGATGTGATCTGTATCAAGGATATGGCGAATCTGCTGCTGCCCATGGACGCTTACAGCCTGGTTAAAAAGCTGAAGGAAGCTGTTCAGGTGCCCATCCATCTGCATACCCATAATACCACCGGTACCGGTGATATGACCAACCTGATGGCCACTTGGGCCGGCGTGGATATCGTGGACTGCGCCCTGTCTCCCATGGCAAACGGTACCGCTCAGCCCTCCACCGAGGCTATGGTTGCTACCCTGCAGGGGACCGACCGGGATACCGGCCTGGATCTCAATAAGCTCAGCGATATCGCTACCCATTTCCGGGGTGTTGCCGATAAGATGAAGGCCGAGGGCATCCTGGATCCCAAGGTTTTGAATGTTGATGCCAAAACACTGCTGTATCAGGTTCCCGGCGGTATGCTTTCCAACCTGATCTCCCAGCTGAAGCAGGCCGGTGCTGAAGATAAATATTATGAAGCTTTGGCCGAAATTCCCCGTGTCCGGAAGGACTTCGGCTACCCCCCGTTGGTAACCCCCACCAGCCAGATCGTAGGTACTCAAGCCGTTATGAATGTGGTTCTGGGCGAGCGCTATAAGATGGTCGGTAAGGAATCCAAGGGTCTGCTCCGGGGCGAGTACGGCCAGGTTCCCGGCGAGGTCAATGAAGAGGTTCGGAAAAAGGCTATCGGTGATGAGGAAGTGATCACCTGCCGTCCCGCCGATCTGCTGGAGCCGGAGCTGGAGAAGTATCGTCAGGAGGCCGGTGATCTGGCCCGCTGCGAGGAGGATGTTCTCAGCTATGCGCTGTTCCCCCAGGTGGCTTCCAAGTTCCTGGCAGAGCGCAATAAGCCTAAGGCAGATGAAAATGCTGTCCGGGAGCTCTATGTAGAGGATCTGGGCTGCTGATTGCACCTGTTTTGCCCCTTTGCCGGCCTCGGCAAAGGGGCATTTTTGTGCAAAAACCTGTCAACATTTGTGGATAAACTGTGCAAAAAACAGAAGCCAAAAAAACTTTAAAAAAATTCAAAAAAAGTGTTGACAAAACGGAAATGAAGTGGTATTATATTCAGGCACTCGCAACGAGGGGTTATGAAAAAGGCACCGAGTTGAGAGAAAGCAGCGGACTTTGAAAATTAAACAGCATCATTAAAAGGAACCCGTTAATTGTGAAAGTCCATGGCCTGAAAGAGGACATGGCGAAAGCGATT
>JAFTZM010000039.1 GCA_017464525.1 Clostridia bacterium | reverse complement strand
CTGTCTGACTCTGTGGCAGTCACCTTTTGGGTGAATTGAATACTTGCTCCTTTCCATAGTGTATTGTGGACTAAATCATCATACTCACCCGAAATTGTTATGGGGCTTTCCGACTGAGTCCTATTATATCACGCTCATCTTGCTTAAATTCCATGGCGGCGCTGGTGACAGAGTTGGAAAAGCCGGTGATGGGAATGATGGAGCCGGCACCGGCAAATTTACCCAACTTATCGTAAACGCCGAGAGCGGTGAAAAGCGCCCCTAAAAAGACCATGCAGATAGGCAACCACAGCTTGACCTCCTCCTGATGGAGCCACATCTTCAAAAGATCGCTGATAGCTTGCCCGATGCAGCAGATGCCGCCACCCACCAAGAAGGCAAAAGTGCAATCCTTTAAAATGGGAGAGTCGGGGGTCTTTTTCTTTAAATATGCGTTGTATTCCTGATTATTCATATACTCACCTCAGGAAAAGTATGGGCAAAATGCAATAAAATATGCGGTGCAAAGCACCGCATATTTTATTGCCAATTGCCGTCTTCGTCGACGGTGAGATAACCTTTTTTGATCCATACAGATTCGTTTTCCTTGATCAGCTTCTCCTCCAGCTCGGGGAGATCCAGAAAACGGGGCTCGATTTTATTATCTGCAAGCATCTTGCCTACCGCGGTAAGAAGATCCTCGTAAAGGCTCTGGAAATGGAATTGCAGGGAGGGATATTCCCGGATCCAATCATCGCCGTTGAGAACCATGATCTTTTCGCCGGCCTCGGTGACGGCATAGATGGAGCATTCCTCTTCACCCTTTTCATTTTCGAAGGAATAGTAAAGAGACCACCGCTGACCCTCCGGCAGATGGAGGATGCCCTGCTGAACATTATTGTCGTACTTAATATACATCGTCTTTTCTCCTTTCGGTGGATGTGGTTGCATTATAGCACGGAAAAAGAGAATCTACAAGTTGTTTTTTAAAATATTTTATGTTATAATCAATAAAGAAAGGAAGGATCATATGTTAGGATTGGTGTTGGAAGGCGGTGCCATGCGTGCCATTTATGTGGCGGGAGTGCTGGATGTTTTTATGGAAAACAATATCTGGCCGGAGGGGCTGATCGGTGTTTCGGCCGGCGCCATTCACGGCAGCGTTTATCTTGGAAATCAGCCGGGGCGAACGATTCGGTATTATAAAAAATTCAGTAAGCACCGCAATTTTATGAGCCTCTGGTCGCTGCTCACTACCGGCAGTATTGTGGGGGAGCAATTTTGCTACCACGATCTGCCCGACCGGCTGGATCCCTTTGACTATGATACCTTTGAGCAGTGCGGCATCGATTATTATGCGGTGTGTACCGATCTGGAAACGGGAGAGGCAGTATATCAGAAATGCAGCGACCTTCATCGGGAAATGGACTATATGCGGGCCTCTGCCTCCATGCCCTATGTTTCGAAGATCGTGGAGGTCGGCGGCCGGAAGCTTCTGGACGGCGGCGTGGCAGACAGTATCCCTCTGGAGGCCTTCCGCAGGATGGGCTACGATCGGAATATCGTGGTGCTGACTCAATGCAAGGGCTATGAAAAGAAGCCGCAAGATCCCAAGCTGGCAAAGCTTTTTTATAAAAAATACCCCAAATTTGCCGAAGCCCTCATCAACCGGCACCGGGTGTATAACGATGCCCTACGCCGCATCGAGGAACTGGAGCAGGCGGGGGAGATCTTTGTGCTGCGTCCGTCGGAGGATCTGGGGATCAGGCGGATGGAAAAGGATCCCGCCCGGCTGGAGGCGCAGTATGCTCTGGGCCGGAAGGATGCGGAAAAAAACCTTGTTTTTTTAAAGGAGTTCATAAAAAAATGACCCCAAAATGGGTCATTTTTTTATGAATTATTCAGCGATCTCGGCGTTGATCTTTGCGATCAGCTCGTCCACATCTGCACCGTGCACGGCGCAGGCAGCCTCCACACTCTCACCTCTGGCAGAGGGGCAGCCCAAGCAATGCATCCCGATCTCCAGGAAGAGATGGGCGGTCTGGGGATAGTTATCCAGAACATCGGCGATGATCATATCTTTCGTTACCATTTGCAGGTACCTCCTTATTGTTTTTTAAATAGTATACACCATTTTCGCCAAAAAGCAAATAGATTTTCATTTACTTTTCAAATTAAAAGTGGTATACTAAATTGAAAACATCTGTCAAAAGGAGTTCAATATGGAATTATTGGATCTTAAAAACAGCGCAGCAGTCGCTGAATATGAGGATTTTCTGCAAAGCCATCCCAAGGGCCATTTTGCCCAATCGGTGGAATGGGCCCGGCTCAAGACCGAATGGCAGTTTGAGGCGGTGATCGAGCGGGATGCCGAGGGCAAAATTGCCGGCACCATGGGCCTTCTGATCCGCAAGGTGCCCGGAACCGCTATTATGTATTCCTGCCGAGGTCCGGTCTGTGATCTGCACGATGAAGAGATGGTCACCCGGCTGGTGAAGGCTGCCGGAGAGGTGGGCAAAAAATATCACGCCTGCTCCCTGAAGATCGATACCGATATCAAGGTGGAGGACGAAGAATTTCGCGCCATCTGCCGCAAGCTGGGCTTTACCGAGCCCAATCATTCCAAAAATTTTGAGGGGATCCAGCCCCGCTTTGTATTCCGCCTGTATCTGGACGGCCGCAATGAGGAGGAGCTCCTGGCGTCCTTCGGTCAGAAGACCCGTTACAACATCCGGGTAGCCATCAAGAAGGGGGTCGAGGTCCGGCTCTGCGGGGAGGAGGCGCTTTCCGATTTCCACCGGATCATGGTGACCACCGGTACCCGGGATAATTTCGTGGTGCGTACCGAGGAATATTTCCGCAAGATGATGCGGGAGTTGGGGGAGCACGCCCGCCTTTACATGGCATATTTGGACGGAAAGGCCATCGCCGGTACCCTGGCCATTGGCTATGGGGACAAGGTGTGGTATCTTTACGGTGCTTCCTCCAATGAGTACCGCAATGTGATGCCCAATTATCTTCTGCAATGGGAGATGATCAAATGGGCCATCGAGCGGGGCGCCAGAGTTTATGATTTCCGGGGCGTTTCCGGGGATCTCAGCGAGGATAACCCCCTTTATGGGCTCTACCGCTTCAAGCGGGGCTTCAATGGGGAGTTCACCGAATTTGTAGGCGAGATGGATCTGGTTTACAATAAGCTGATGCTGGCCTGGTCCAAATGGGGCAGTAAGGCCTATCGGCGGCTGAATATGTTCTTGTTTAAGTTAAGGCACAGAGGTTAAAATGAGGATCGTTGTTCAAAAAGAGGACATCCGCCAGAACTACCGCCTGCTGAAGGAGCGGGCCGGCGTGCCGGTGATCCCGGTGCTGAAGGCCGGGGGTTACGGTCTGGGCGCCGAGGGGATGTTTGAAATTTTAAAGGAAGAGGGGGCCTCGCTGGTGGCGGTCAGCCGGCTGGAGGAGGCGCTTCCCCTTTGCGGCCGGGGCGTGGAGATCCTGGTGCTCTCCTGCTATGGCTCCGAGGAATTTGCGGAGATCGCCCTGGAAAAAGATCTGACGGTGGCGGTGGGCAGCCTGGCCTTTGCCAAGCTGCTTTCGGAAAAGGGAAAAAAGGTTCGGGTGCATCTCAAGATCGATACCGGCATGGGGCGGTTTGGCTTTATGTCGGAGGAGATCGAGGATATTGCGGCAGTTTTTGCCCTGCCTGATCTGGAGGTCACCGGCATTTTCAGCCATTGCAGCGCCGCCTTTCTGGAGGATGGCTCTGCCGAGGCGCAATTGAAAAAATTCAATGAGGTCATCGACGCCCTGAAGGCGCGGAATATTGAGATCCCCATGCGGCATATAGCCAATTCCAGCGCTTCTTTGAAGGAGGATTTTTGCCTGGATGCGGTGCGGATCGGCTCTGCCCTGACCGGGCGGCTGCCGGTGAAGTGCGATCTGCCTTTGAAGCGGGCAGGCCGGGTAGAGGCGGAGATCCTTTCAGTGCGCACACTGCCGGCAGGGAGCAATCTGGGCTATGGGAATGTGTGTAAGCTGAAAAAGGAGACTGCAGTTGCGGTGGTGGCGGCCGGGACCGCCGATGGGTTTGCTCCCGGTGAAAAGCATGATCTTTACCGGTTTTCGGATATTTGCCGCTATCTGTACCATGATCTTCGGCTTTTGCTGAAAAAGCCCTGCGAATATGCAAGGATCGGGGAAAAGCGTGCCCCCATGCTGGGCAGGCCGGCGACCACTCATAGTTTTTTTGATGTGACCGGCATTGATTGCAGGCCCGGCGACCGGGTGGTGCTGGAGCTGCCGCCTTTGAAGGCGGATTCGGGAGTGGAGCGTGCCTATGAGTAAGCTTTTAGGAAATCCCGAGATCAAGCGGGAACTGGAGCGGGGCAGCTTTGCCCACGCTTACCTCATTACCGGGGAGCCGGGAATGGGGAAAAAGACCCTGGCCCGGCTGATGGCGCAAAAGCTCACCGAGGATGCCAAGGGGCTTGCCCTGCGGGATGAGCATCCGGATGTTCTGTGGCTGGCGCCTAAGGAAGGGGGCCGGCAGATCCCGGTGGACGAGGTACGCGCCTTCCGTCAGGAGGCGTATGTATTGCCCAATCAGTCCCCTAAAAAGGTGCTGATCATTGATCGGTGCGATTGCTTGAACGACAGCGGCCAGAACGCCATTTTAAAGATTCTGGAGGAGCCGCCCGCCCATGTGGTGTTTTTGCTGCTGGCCTCCGGCCGGGAGGCGATGCTGCCCACCATCCGTTCCCGGTGCGTGATCTGGGAGATGCAGCCGGTGGAGGAGGCAGAAGGGGCGGCCTTTCTGGAGGCCCGCTATCCTGATGCCGACCGGATCCGTACCCTCCTGAAGGCAGCCGGCGGCAATCTGGGGCGTGCTATGGAATATTTGGAGGGCGGTACCCTGCTGACCTACGGGGATCTGGGGATCCGCTTTTTGGGAAAACTATGCCGCAATAAGATGCTGGAGGCAGATCGGATGCTGGCGGGGGTGCCAAAGGGAGAATTCGCTTCCTTTCTGGATAGCTTTGCCCGGCTTTGCCATGATTTTTTGCTTTATAAGAGCGGCAGCGAGCAGGAAAACATTGTTTTTTTGGAAAGCATCTTGCAAATTAAAGGATTTTTAGGTAGAATGAAGCTGGAGCAGCTTTACCGCATGGCGCAGCTGACGCTGAGCTGTAAAAACCGGCTCCGGGAAAACGGCAATGAAAATCTGGTGAAAACCTGTTTCATTGCAGAAATGGGAGAATTACTGCGTTGATCAATATCGTTGGCGTCCGTTTTAAGGACAACGGCAAAACTTATTATTTCGATCCCTGCGGCCTGAAATTAAAGCAGGGTGATTATTGTGTGGTAGAAACCGCAAGAGGAACCGAGTGCGGCGAGGTCGCATTGGCACCCCGGGCGGTGCAGGAAGGCGATGTAGTGCAGCCCTTGAAGCCGGTGCTGCGCATCGCCGATGCGGCGGATCACCGCCAGATGGAGCGCAACCGTGCTCGGGAAAAGCGGGCGGCAGAGGTGTTTGCCGAAAAGGTGAAGCGGCATAAGTTGGAAATGTCCCTAGTAGATGTGGAATATACCTTCGACGGAAGCAAGATCCTCTTTTTCTTCACCGCCGAGGGCCGGGTGGATTTCCGGGATCTGGTGAAGGATCTGGCCTCTGTGTTCAAGACCCGGATCGAGCTGCGGCAGATCGGGGTGCGGGATGAGTGCAAAATGATGGGTGGCATCGGGATGTGCGGGCGGCCCTTCTGCTGCAATCAGTTTTTAAGCGATTTCAGCCGGGTGACCATCAAGAGCGCCAAGGATCAGGGCCTGCCCCTGAATCCGGTGAAGATCAGCGGCGTTTGCGGCATCCTGATGTGCTGCTTGAATTATGAGCAGGAGACCTATGAGGAGCTCTCCAAGAAGCTGCCCAAGGTGGGCGCTCAGGTAGAGACCCCCAAGGGGAAGGGCGTGGTGGCCGAGCTTTCGGTGCTCACCTCCAAGGTGAAGGTGAAGTTTGTAAGCGACGATACCACCACTTTTGAGACCTATGACGCCCGGGAGATCAAATGGCAAAAGCCTGCCCGCCCGGCCGGTGAAAAGAAGCAAAAACCCCAGAAAGAAAAGGCTGACGGAGCGGTTAGCAAAGGGTAACATTCAGAATTTTGAAAAAAACACTTGCAAAGTGAAAATGTATATGTTAGTATTTAACCAACACAATAAGGAGGTGTTCTGAAATGGCTCATGTAATTACTGACGCTTGCCTGAATTGCGGTACCTGCGAGGCTGAGTGCCCTGTTGGCGCTATCGCTGCCGGCGACGACAAGTATGTGATCAATGCTGACGAATGCATCGATTGCGGCGCTTGCGCTTCTGCTTGTCCTGCTGAGGCTATCGAGGCATAATCGAACATATTTATTTAAAGCAGCCGCCCGTTCGGGCGGCTGCTTTTCTGTTCTATTTTCTGCGCTTTGCTCATATAGTGAAGAAAAAGGAGTGAGCGAAATGGAAGGAAATCATTTACTGAGCATTGAAAACCGCCAGCGGCTGAATGCCACCGGGGTTCTGGATGTGGACAGCTTCGACGAAAAAACGGTGGTCATTCTGACCAACATGGGGGTGCTGACCGTGGAGGGTCAGGATCTGCACATCAACAGCCTGAATGTGGAGAACGGTGATATTGCCATAGAAGGCACCATCGATCAGTTCCGTTACAGCGATCTGAAGGAAAAGGGCGGGATGTTCAAGGGGCTGTTCCGCTGATGGAGACCTATTTTTCCCAGCAGGCGGCGGCTTTCTTATGGTCGGTGGTGCTGGGGGCGGTGCTGGGGGTGCTCTATGATTGGTTCCGGGTGGGGCGGATCATCCGGAAAAAGGGCTGGCTTGCAGTTTTTTTGGAGGATCTACTTTTTGCCCTGGCCGCCGCCTTTGCCACCGCCTTTTGCTTCACCTTCACCAATTACGGGCAGGTGCGGCTCTTCCTTTTGGTGGGGGAGGGGCTGGGTTTTTTGATCTATTTTCACACAGCCGGAGCGGTTGTGACCCGCTTTTTCAGGTGGTTTTGCCGAATTACAGAAAAATTTATGAATATTTTGAAAAAACCCTTTATTTTTTTGGAAAGATGGTGTAAAATTAAACTAACTCACTCTGTAAGGAGGTTCCGGCTTGAGAGGAAACGCCATCGCAAAAGCGAATAAGGGCAAAAGAGCAAAGAGGATGAATCCCGTGGTAAAGGGGCTTCTCATCGTTGCTCTGGTTTATGTTGCCGGAAACATGATCGTCACCTGTGTGAAGCTGCAGGTGCAGATCCGGGAGAAAAAGGTGGAGCTGGAGGATGTGAATAATAAGATCTCCAGTCAGACGGTTCTGAACGAAGAGCTGAACAATATCCTCAATGCGGAGATCGACAGTGAGTATGTGGAAAGCGTGGCCCGCGATCTGGGCTACGGCACGGTAGGCGAGCGGGTCTACGAAAATATAACAGATTAAAGAGGTACCATGAGGTACCTCTTTTTTGCTAAAAAATTCTCCTTGAAAAATACAGAAAAGAGGAGTATAATAATTTTTTGGGAAAAAGAAGGTGATCGTTATAGATACAAACTTATTCGGAGCGGCGCTGGCCTTTTGTGTAGGGGTCGGAATCGCCGCAGTAAACTACGGTATTTCCCGGTATCTGCTGAAGAAGCAGCCGGGGCTGTATACCACTGCCCAGATCCTGAAGCAGCTGCTGCAGATCGGGTATCTGGTGGTGCTGTTCACGCTGGGGGGCTATACCCCCTGGGACAAGCTTTGGCTGCTGGTGGGCGGATGCTTGGGCATAACCCTGCCCATGATCTGGTTTACCTTCCGGCTGGTCAGGTTGAACGACGCTTTGCAAAGAAAGGAGGACTCCTCTGATGGGTGAGGAATCAAAGGTGCTGTTCCGGCTGTTCGGGATCCTGGATGTCACCGGCGAGGTGGTTACCATGTGGATCATTCTGGCCTTGGTAACGGTGATCTCGCTGATCGTGAAAGGGAACCTGAAGGAACGGCCCGGTGTATTCCAGAATATGGTGGAGACCGGCGTGGAATATCTGGATAACTTTTTCCAGGGGATACTGGGAAAAAAGAAGTCCCGCCAGTATTTTACCTTTTTGGGATCGCTCTATATTTTTATTATTTTTGCCAACTATTCCGGGCTATTCCCCGGTGTTGGGCTTACCGATTATGTGAAGGCGCCTACCGCCTCCCTTTCGGTAACGCTGGGTCTGGGTGTGCTGACCTTCTGCTTCCTGCAGTATGCAGGGTTGAGGACGGGGGTAAAGCATTATTTTAAGCGGTTTATCAGCCCCATTGCGCTGATGCTGCCGCTGCTGATCCTGGATGAATTTATCAAGCCCGCATCTCTGGCCCTTCGTTTGTTCGGTAACGTATTCGGTGAGGAGATGGTAACAGAGCAGCTTTACCATCTGATCCCCATCGGCGTGCCGGTAGTGATGATGGTGCTATCCATCCTGTTCTGCGCCCTGCAGGCGCTGGTGTTTACCATGCTTACCTCTATCTATCTGGAAGAGGTAACCGAAGTAGAATAATTTAATTTAAAAGGAGAAAATGAACATGAATTCCGGATTTATCGCTATTGCAGCAGCTATTGCTATCGCAGTTAGTACTATTGCCCCTGCTATCGCTCAGGGTATGACCGCCAGAAGTGCCATGGAGAGCATTGCCCGCCAGCCGGATGCCGCCAAGGACATCCGCTCTACCCTGATCATCTCCCTGGCGTTGATGGAGGCGCTGACCATCTACGGTCTGCTGATCGCCTTCATGATCGTTGCTAAGATCTGACAGGTGCGGCAATGACCATTCAGATCTCGGTTACAATTTGGACCATTATCTGCTTCATTCTGCTGATGTTGATCCTGCACCACCTGCTGTTCAAGCCGGTGCTTGGGGTGATGGACAAGCGGCGGGAGCGGATCGAAAATGCTGCCGCTAAAAAGGCGGAGCATCAGCGGCTTGCGGAAGAATACGAGGCGGCCTTGCAGGAGCAGAAGGTCGCGGCTCAGGCTGCCCGGAAAAAGCAGGCAAAGGCGCAGGTGGAGGCCATCCGTGCCGAAAGCAAGCAAGCCATTGAGGAGGCAAAGGATCTGCGGTTGCAGGAGCTGGATGCTGCCCGTGCCGAAGCGGATGCGGAGCGCCAGCGGATCCTGCAGGCCCTCAGCACCCATTCTATGGAGCTGGCTACCGCCTTTGCCGAAAGTTTAACAAAGGAATAGGAATATGGAAATCCAGTATGTCATTATAAATTTTTTAATCCTTGCAGGGATCATTCTCCTATTCTGCCGGAAAATGATCGTGAAGATCTTTCGTTCCCGCCGGGAGCGGCTGCTGCAGCAGCTGGACGAAGCAGAGCAGATCGAAAGATCTGCCCCGCCAGTAGCTCCCGTGCTGGCGGAGGAGGAGCTTCCTGCCCCGGATCGGCGCAAGGTGGAAGCTGAGCGCACCGAGGCCGAGGAGAAGCTGGCGCAGCTGAAGCTGTTCGGCCAACGGGAATGCCGGGAGATCCATCGGGTTATGATCGAAAAGACCAAAAAGCAGTTCTTTCACGTGATGCAGAAAAGCGTGGCTGAGGTCTTTTCCAAGGAGCCCTATCTGAGTAAAATGCGTGCTCTGGAGGCTTCTCAGGTGGAAGAGATCCTCGGCATGATCAAGCTGACCTCCGGTGATATGGCCTATTTGAAGCGCCATGATGTGCTGTATGTCACGCTGACCTCCACCTATCCGCTGGATCCTGCTTTGGTGAAGCGGGTGGATGAGGCTACCACCGCGCTGCTGGCTTCGGTGGGGGGTAAGACCTCTCTCTGGGTGTTGCAGGATCCTGGTTTTATCGGCGGCCTGCGGCTGAGGATCGGCGATACTGTTTACGACGGTACGGTGATCGAAGAACTGTATCATTTTGAAAAGGGGATCAAGCGGGATCCCATTTCCAGCGATGACGCGGCTAAAGAGGTGCTGGCCGAATTCGCCGAAAAAGCCAAAAATTATAAATCTAAGATCCATACCTATCAGCTGGGGCGGGTCATTCAGATCTCCGACGGTATCTGCTGGATGGACGGTCTGGCCGATATCATGTACGGCGAAGTGGTAGAATTTGAATGCGGCGAGCGGGGAATGGTGCTGGATATCCAGCCTGATCGGATCGGCTGTGTCATCTTCGGTGAATATGAGAATATCGAAAGCGGCAGTAAGGTGCGCCGGGTGGGCCGTATTGCGTCGGTGCCCGTGGGCGAAGCCCTGCTGGGCCGTGTTGTGGATGCGGTGGGCAATCCTGTGGATGGCGACGGTCACCTCTTTTGCGAGGAGCGCCGCCCTATCGAGTTCCATGCCCCCGGTATTCTGGACCGTGCACCGGTCAACCGTCCGCTGCATACCGGCATCAAGGCCATCGATGCCCTGGTGCCCATCGGCAGAGGTCAGCGTGAGCTGATCATCGGCGACCGCCAGACCGGTAAGACGGCCATCGCCATCGATGCCATCATCAATCAGAAGGGCAAGGATACCATCTGTATTTATGTGGCCATCGGCCAGAAGGAGACCTCCATCTCCGAGATCCGGGAACGGCTGGAAAAGGTGGGGGCTATGGAGTATACCATCATCGTGGCCGCCAATGCTTCCGGTTCTGCTGCCACCCAGTATATTGCCCCCTTCTCCGGTACTGCCATGGCGGAATACTTTATGTATGCGGGGAAGGATGTCCTGATCATTTATGATGATCTTTCCAAGCACGCGGTGGCCTACCGCGAGCTTTCTCTGCTGCTTCACCGCCCCTCCGGCCGTGAGGCTTATCCCGGCGATATCTTCTATCTCCACTCCCGGCTGCTGGAGCGTTCTGCCCATCTTTCCGAAGAGCTGGGCGGCGGTTCCATTACCGCTCTACCCATTATTGAAACTCTGGCAGGAGATATCTCTGCCTATATTCCCACCAATGTGATCTCCATCACCGACGGACAGATCTTTCTGGAAAGTGAGCTGTTCCATGAGGGTCAGCGGCCGGCCATCAATGTGGGTCTTTCGGTCTCCCGTGTGGGCGGCGCTGCGCAGTCTAAGTTGATGAAGCAGATGGCGTCCAGCCTGCGCACCAAGCTGGCGCAGTACCGGGAATTGGCCGATTTCACCCAGCTGGGTACCGATATCGATGAGGATACCCGGCAGGTATTGGATGCCGGTGCCCGGCTGATGGAGGCCCTGAAGCAGGGCCGTTACCAGCCCCTGGAGGACTGGAAGCAGGCGCTGTTGCTGTTTGCTGTCTCCGAAGGCTTTGCCGATCATGTGGAGGTGAGCAAGCTTTACCGGTTCGAACGGGCGCTGTTCCCCTTCTTTGAGGAGCAGTATCCTGCCTTGGTCGAGCGGCTGAAGACCGGCGCCAAGGCCGATGCCGCCCTGCTGGAGGGGCTTCGGGCAGCCCTGCGTGGCTATAACGAGAGGTCCTGATCATGCCGGCAATTCAAAGCTTAAAAAAACAGCTGCGGGGCATCCGCTCCACCCAGAAGCTTACCAAGGCCATGAAGACCATCTCCACGGTGAAGTTTTCTAAGCTGAACACCCTCCACGGCAGGTATGCCGCCTACGGCAAGGCCTGCAGCGGGATGTTTGCGCAATTCGGCGCCGGATTTGTGGATGCCATTAAAATGGCCGATCCCGGGGCACCCAATGCGGTGGTGGTGCTGGCCTCCAATAAGGGGCTGTGCGGCAGCTTCAATGCGGAGCTGCTGAATTTTGCCAAGGAGAAGCTGACCGGAGAATACCGGCTGGTGGCTTGCGGCAAAAAGGCGATCCAGTATTTTAAGAGTAAAAATATCCCCATGGAAAAGGAGGTCGTTTTCGGCGATATTCCTTCCTATGAGGAAACCGCCGCTCTGCTGGAGACCCTGATCGAATGGCGGAAAACAGGGAAGATCTCCGGGGTTTATGTGATCTATCCCCGGTATCACAATATGATGATGCAGATCCCTGCCCTGCACCCGCTCTTTAAAGCGGAGGAGCAGGATGAAACCGGTTCGGTGCTGTTTGTGCCGGATCGGAGCACCATTGTGGAAAAGTCGGCCAGAACGGTCTTTTGCGCAATGTTCTATTCGCTGGTGCTGGAGGCGGCATTGGGGGCGCAGGCGGCAACGCTGATGACTATGCGCTCTGCCTACGATACCGCCACCGAATACTGCGCTCAGCTGGAGGGGCAGATCAACCGCAAGCGGCAGAGTGCTGTTACTGCCGATGTGCTGGAGACTGCCACGGAATGGAGGAATGAATAATGGCAAAAGGTTCTAAGGGAATGGTCCTCCGGATCACAGGCCCTGTTGTGGACATTTTGTTTGCGCCCAATGATCAGCCGGATATCTTTCATGCGGTGACCATTGAGCATAATAATGAAACGTATGTGCTGGAGGTTTCCCAGCATCTGGGCAACGGTGAGGTGCGGTGCATTTCCATGCACTCCACCGATGGTATGTCCCGGGGGCTTACTGCGGTGGATACCGGTGCGCCCATCTCAGTCTGCGTGGGTGAAGAAACGCTGGGCCGGATGGTCAACGTGATCGGCAACCCCATTGATAAAAAAGAGCCCATCCAGACAGCGGAGCGGTGGCCCATCCATCACCCCGCCCCCCGATTTTCCGATATCGTGGCCTCCGAGGAGATCCTGGAGACCGGCATTAAGGTCATCGATCTGATGACGCCTTATGTGCGGGGCGGTAAGATCGGTCTCTTTGGCGGCGCCGGTGTGGGTAAAACCGTATTGATCATGGAACTGATCCGCAACGTGGCCAATGAGCACGATGGCTACTCGGTCTTCGCCGGGGTAGGGGAGCGTTCCCGGGAAGGAAACGACCTATATAACGAAATGAAGCAATCCGGCGTTCTGGATAAAACAGCGCTGGTCTTCGGCCAGATGAACGAGACTGCCGGTGCCCGCCTGCGGGTGCCTCTGGTAGGTCTCACCATGGCAGAATATTTCCGGGAGAATTCCCATAAGGATGCCCTGCTTTTTATCGATAATATCTTCCGTTTTACGCAGGCAGGCTCGGAGGTCTCCGCTCTGCTGGGCAGAATGCCCTCGGCGGTAGGCTATCAGCCCACCTTGGCCAGCGAAATGGGTAAGCTGCAGGAGCGTATCGTTTCCACCGGCAACGGCTCCATCACCTCTGTGCAGGCGGTGTATGTGCCGGCAGATGACCTGACCGACCCTGCGCCGGCCACCACCTTCTCCCATCTGGATGCTACCACGGTGCTTTCCAGAAAGATCGTGGAGCTGGGTATCTATCCGGCGGTGGATCCTTTGGAATCCTCCTCCCGGATGCTCACAGAGGATTTTGTGGGCGAGCGTCATTACCGTGCTGCCAAAGAGGTGCAGCGGATCCTGCAGAAGTACAATGAATTGCAGGATATTATCGCCATTCTCGGTATGGAAGAGCTTTCCCCGGAGGATAAGGTGGTGGTGCGCCGTGCCCGCCGGATCCAGCGGTTCCTCAGCCAGCCTTTCCATGTGGCGGAAAGCTTTACCGGTATCAAGGGCGTGTATGTTCCTTTGGAAAAGACCATTGAAGGAATCGAAGAGATCCTCAGCGGAAAATGCGATGATATTGCCGAGCAGCATTTCCTGATGTGCGGCACCATCGAGGATGTTTACGCAAAGGCAGGGCGGTAAACCATGGGCGAGCTGATGTTGAAGATCGTGACCCCGGAAGGGGAGCGGGAGCCTGTGGTATGCGATTCGGTTCACCTTACGGTCTGCGATGACGCCGACGGTAAGGGCGGCGGCAGCTGCGGCATCCGCCCCGGCCATGTGCAGGCGCTGATCTCCCTGGATGAAGGCAGCCTGGATGCTTTTATGAAGGGCGTGCCGGTCTTTCAGGCGCGCTGCGGCACAGGCTTTGCCACGGTGGAACAGGATACTGTTACGGTCGTGGCGGAATTTTGCGAATAAAAACGGGGCTTTTTGCCCCGTTTTTTTGATTAAAATGAACGAAAAATAAGCCAATATTTTTCAATTCTTTTTCATTGACATTTGAGGGCTGTAGTAGTATAATAATAAAAACAAAACAATCTTTAAGGCGATACCGTGATATCGGCAAGATTTTTCATAACAGGGAAGCGCTCCGCGCTTTTGCTTTGTCGAGCCTTGCCATACGGTAAAGGCTTATTTTTTTGAAAGGACGAAGAATGAAGGCAATCATTTATAAAAACGGAATAATGCAGCATGGGGATCTCAAAAGCCCCTTTGATTTGGCATCTGTTTCTGATGGTATTGCTGTTTTTCCCGGCTTTTGCGATGTGCATGTACATTTGCGAGAGCCGGGATTTTCTTATAAAGAGACTATCGGCAGCGGCACCCGGGCCTGCGCGGCGGGGGGTTATACCGATGTCTGCTCCATGCCCAACCTGAATCCGGTGCCGGATAGCGCCGCCCATTTGGAGGAGCAGCTGAAGCTGATCCGGGAAAACGCTGTGATCGGTGTGCACCCTTACGGCGCCATCACCGTAGGGGAAAAGGGGGAGCAGTTGGCGGAGCTGGAAGCCATGGAGCCTGCCATCGCCTTTTCCGATGACGGACGGGGCGTTCAGAGCGAGGAAATGATGAAGGAAGCCATGCGGCGTGCCAAGGCGCTGGGCAAGATGATCGTAGCCCATTGTGAGGATAACAGCCTGCTCCGGGGCGGCTATATCCATGATGGGGAATATGCCAGAGCCCACGGTCATAAGGGTATCTGCTCCCAAAGTGAATGGGGCCCCATTGCCCGGGATCTGAAATTGGTGGAGGAGACCGGCTGCGCCTACCATGTCTGCCACATTTCCACCAAGGAGAGTGTGGCGCTGATCCGGGAGGCCAAGGCCAAAGGGCTGGATGTGACCTGCGAGACGGCACCCCACTATTTATTGATGAACGACAGTATGCTTCGGGAGGACGGCCGGTTTAAGATGAACCCGCCCCTGCGGAGCGAGGAAGATCGCCTGGCTCTCCTTGAGGGGATCCAGGACGGGACCATCGATATGATCGCCACCGATCATGCGCCCCATTCTGCCGAGGAGAAATCCAAGGGTCTGGCCGGCAGTATGATGGGGGTGGTGGGCATCGAGACCGCCTTCGCCACCCTGTATACCGGGCTGGTGAGACCCGGCATCATTTCTTTAGAAAAATTGGTTCAGCTGCTGAGCGATAACCCCCGCAAGCGCTTCGGTCTGCCGGTGAGCGGCTACACGGTGTGGGATCTCAGCGAGGAATACGAGATCGATCCTGCAGAATTCCTTTCCATGGGCAGGGCAACCCCCTTTGCCGGCGAAAAGGTCTTCGGCAGATGTTTATTGACGGTTTATCAGGATAAAATCGTATATAGGAAATAAGGAGGAAGTATTATGGCTAAAAGAACAGATTTGAAGAAAATTTTGATCATCGGCTCCGGCCCCATCGTCATCGGTCAGGCGGCAGAGTTCGATTATGCCGGCACGCAGGCGTGTCTGGCCCTGAAGGAAGAAGGATATGAGGTGGTGCTCTGCAACTCCAACCCCGCCACCATCATGACGGATACCACCATCGCCGATAAGGTTTATATGGAGCCTCTGACCTTGGAATATGTGGCCAAGATCCTGCGCTATGAGCGCCCCGACGCCATCGTTCCCGGTATCGGGGGTCAGACTGGCCTGAATCTGGCGATGCAGCTGGAAAAGAAGGGCATCCTGAAGGAATGTGAAGTGGAGCTTCTCGGTACCAGCAGCGAAAGCATCAAGCGTGCGGAGGACAGAGAGCTGTTTAAGGAGCTCTGTATCGAGATCGGCGAACCCACCATCCCCTCCGAGATCACCTATAGCGTGGAGGAGGCCAAGGAGGCCGCCAAACGCATCGGCTACCCGGTGGTTCTGCGCCCTGCCTTTACCTTGGGCGGTACCGGCGGCGGTTTTGCCTATAACGAAGAAGAACTGGTGGAGCTGGGCGTGAATGCCTTCAAGCTTTCCCCCGTGCATCAGGTATTGATCGAAAAGTCTGTGAAGGGCTACAAAGAGATCGAATTTGAGGTCATGCGGGATTCCAATGACCATGCCATCACCATCTGCGGCATGGAGAACATCGACCCCGTGGGCGTGCACACTGGCGACTCTCTGGTGGTAGCACCCATTATGACCCTCAACGAGCATGACTTGAAGATGCTTAACGACAGCGCCATCAAAATCATCCGTGCCCTGAAGATCGAAGGCGGCTGCAATGTGCAGTTTGCCCTCAATCCCACCACCAGCGAATATTACCTCATTGAAGTCAATCCCCGGGTCTCCCGGTCCTCTGCACTGGCCTCCAAGGCCTCCGGCTATCCCATTGCCCGGGTCACTGCCAAGATCGCTGTGGGTATGGCGCTGGAGGATATTGCCATTGCCAATACCAATGCTGCCTTTGAACCGGCTCTGGACTATGTGGTGGCCAAGCTGCCCCGGTTCCCCTTTGATAAGTTTGCGGCAGCACCCAATACGCTGGGTACTCAGATGAAGGCCACCGGCGAGGTCATGGGTATCGGCTCTACTCTGGAGGAGTGCTTGCTGAAATCCGTTCGTTCCCTGGAGATCGGCGCCTGCCATTACCATCTGCCCAAGTTCGATCACAAGACCAATGAGGAACTTTATGATTATATCTCCGAGTTCCGGGACGATAACATCTTCGCAGTCTGCGAGCTGATGCGCCGGGGCGAGACGGTGGAAAAGCTTCATGAAGTGACTAAGATCACCGCCTATTTCCTGGAGGCCTTCCGCAATATTGTGGAGATGGAAAAGAAGCTTTCTGCCGATCCGGGCAGTATGCAGCTTTTGAAGGAAGCCAAGACCATGGGCTTCTCCGATAAATTCATTGCCAAGCTCTGGAATTCCACCGAGCTGGAGGTATACAATACCCGTAAAAATGCCGGGCTGATGCCCGTTTACCGGATGGTGGATACCTGCCATACCAACGCCTATATTCCTTATTTCTACTCCTCCTATCAGGGCGAGAATGCCTCTGTGCTGACTGATCGCAAGAAGATCATCGTGCTTGGTGCCGGCCCCATCCGTATCGGCCAAGGCGTGGAATTCGACTATTCTACCGTTCATGCCGTTACCACCATCAAGAATTCCGGCTACGAGGCCATCATCATCAATAACAACCCGGAGACGGTCTCCACCGACTATACCTGCTCCGATAAGCTGTATTTCGAGCCGCTGACCACCGAGGATGTGATGAATATCATCGAATTTGAAAAGCCCATTGGCGTCATCGCCTCTCTGGGCGGCCAGACCGCCATCAACCTGGCGCAGCCCTTGATGGATCGGGGCGTTAAGATCATCGGTACCGATTGCGAGGCCATCGACCGTGCCGAGGACCGGGGCAGCTTTGAGAAGATCCTGCGGGATCTCAATATTCCCCAGCCCAAGGGGAAGGCTGTTACCAAGATCGAGGATGGTGTTGCTGCCGCTGCGGAGATCGGTTATCCGGTTCTGGTGCGTCCCTCCTTCGTGCTGGGCGGCAGAGCCATGCAGATCGTGGCGGATGAGGCTCAGCTTCGTAACTATCTTAAGACTGCTGTAGAGATCGATGAGGACAAGCCGGTCCTGGTGGATAAGTATATCTCCGGTAAGGAGGTGGAGGTGGATGCCATCTGCGATGGCCGGGATGTCTTTGTGCCCGGTATCATGGAACTGGTAGAGCGTACCGGCGTTCACTCCGGCGACTCCATCAGCGTTTATCCCACCTTCAGCATCTCCGACAAGGTGAAGGGCATCATTCTGCAGTATGCCAAAAAGCTGGGGCTGGGCATCGGCATTGTGGGCCTCTATAATATCCAGTTTATCGTGGATAAGAACGACAATGTGTTCATTATCGAGGTCAATCCCCGTTCCAGCCGTACCGTACCCTTCCTCTCCAAGGCTACCGGCTACAGCCTGGCAGATATCGCTACCGAGGTCATTCTGGGCAAGAGCCTGAAGGAGCAGGGCATCTTTGATATCTATCCCGAGGAGAAGAAGCGCTGCTATGTGAAGGTGCCGGTATTCTCCTTTAGCAAGATCCGGGGGCTGGATGCTTACCTTTCTCCCGAAATGAAGTCCACCGGTGAGGCCATCGGTTACGACGATAAGATGAACCGTGCCCTTTATAAGGCATTGCAGGCCAGCGGTATGAAGCTGCAGAACTATGGCACCGTGCTGGCCACCATTGCCGATGGGGATAAGGAGGAGGCTTTGCCCCTCATCCGCCGGTTCTACAATCTGGGCTTTAATATCCAGGCTACCAAGGGTACCGCCGAATTCCTGAAGAAGAACGGCATCCGCACCCATGTGCTGGGCAAGATCGGCGACGGCAGCGAGGAGATCCCCGAAGCTCTCCGCCAGGGTCATATCGCTTATGTGATCAACACCAAGGATATCAATTCCTCCGGCCAGGAGAGCGACGGCCACCAGATCCGCCGCTGCGCCACCGAGAATAATGTGACCATCTTTACCTCTCTGGATACCGTAAAGGTATTGCTGGATGTTCTGGAAGAAACGACCCTTTGCATTTCCACTATTGATGCGTGAGGTGTAACATGAAACAAGGAATCTATACCATTCTGCACCATGAAAAGATCGCCAAGGATATTTATAAAATGGTGCTGCTGGGGGACACCACAGCCATCACCGCCCCCGGTCAATTTGTGAATATCCTGCTGGAGGGCAAGTACCTCCGCCGACCCATCTCCATCTGCGATTGGAGCGATGCCACCATCACCTTGATCTATAAGGTGGTGGGCGGCGGTACCGAGCAGATGAGCCGGCTGCACGTTAACGACCGGCTGGATCTGCTGGTGGGCCTCGGCAACGGCTATAACACGGAAAAATGCGGCCAAAAGCCGCTGCTGATCGGCGGCGGTGTGGGAGTACCGCCCCTCTACGGCCTTTGCAAAAAGCTCATTGCCGAGGGCAAAAAGCCTCATGTGATCCTGGGCTTTAACACCGCTGAAGAAGTGTTCTTAAAGGAAGAATTTGAAGAGCTGGGCGCAGCAGTTACGGTCGCCACCGCCGACGGCAGCGTAGGGGTGAAGGGCTTTGTGACCACCGCCATGGAAGGGCTGGATTACGATTACTTCTGCACCTGCGGCCCGGAGCCCATGTTCCGCGCCATTGAGAAGATCGCCAAGACCTCCGGTCAGTACAGCTTTGAGGAGCGGATGGGCTGCGGTTTCGGTGCCTGCATGGGCTGCTCCTGCAAGACGAAGTACGGCAATAAGCGGATCTGCAAGGAAGGGCCTGTGATGGAAAGGGAGGAGATCATATGGTAAACACAAAAATCAGCCTTTGCGGCGTCGAGATCAAAAACCCCATCATTCCCGCCAGCGGAACCTTCGGCTTTGGCTATGAATTTGCGGAAATTTATGATATCAATGTTTTAGGCTCCCTTTCCTTCAAGGGAACCACCTTAGAGCCTCGCTTCGGCAACCCAACTCCCCGGATCGCGGAGTGCAGCGAGGGTCTGCTGAATGCGGTAGGGCTGCAGAATCCGGGTGTGGATAAAGTGCTCAGCGAGGAGCTTCCCAAATTAAAGGCTTGCTTTACCGATCCGGTGATGGCCAATGTCAGCGGCTTTTCTCTGGACGATTACCGTGAAACGGTGCAAAAACTGGATGCGGAGGATCAGATCGGCTGGTTTGAGATCAATGTTTCCTGCCCCAATGTGCATGGGGGCGGCATGAGCTTCGGCACCGACCCCAAGGCGGCGGCTTCGGTTACCGCCGAGGTGCGGAAGGTGACCAAAAAGCCGGTCATCATGAAGCTGACCCCCAATGTCACCGATATCGTCTCCATCGCCAAGGCCTGCGAGGAGGCGGGGGCAGACGGTATCAGCCTGATCAATACATTACTGGGAATGCGCATCGATCTGAAGACCAAAAAGCCCATCCTGGCCAATAAAATGGGGGGCTTTTCCGGCCCCGCCATCATGCCGGTGGCGCTGCGGATGATCTATCAGGTCTACGATGCCGTGAAGATCCCCATTGTGGGGATGGGCGGCGTTTCCACCGCCGAGGATGTCATCGAAATGATGCTGGCCGGCGCCACCGCTGTGGAGGTGGGGGCTGCAAACCTGCGGGATCCCTTTGCATCTAAAAAGATCGCGGAGGATCTGCCCCGGGCTATGGAAAAATATGGGATCACCGATCTCAAATCAATTATAGGAGGAGCACACTAATGGGTAAGGATGTAATTATCGCCTGCGATTTCGCAAGCAAAGAGGACACTTTGAAGTTTCTGGATCTCTTCAAAAACGAAGAGCGCAAGCCGTTTCTCAAGATCGGCATGGAGCTGTTCTATGCGGAGGGCCCTGCCATTGTGCGGGAGCTGAAGGAGCGGGGGCATAAGATCTTTCTGGATCTCAAACTCCATGATATTCCCAATACCGTAAAGAAGGCCATGGCGGTTCTTTCCCGGCTGGATGTGGACATGACCAACCTTCACGCCGCCGGCACCATCTCCATGATGGAAGGGGCTCTGGAGGGGCTGACCCGTCCCGACGGTACCCGCCCTCTGCTGATTGCCGTGACCCAGCTCACCTCCACCGATCAGGAACGGATGGAGCGGGATCTGCTGATCAAAGAACCCATCGACCAGGTGGTGATGCATTATGCGTCCAATGCGGCCAAGGCCGGGCTGGACGGTGTTGTCTGCTCCCCCCTGGAGGCGGGCAAGGTGCATGATACCTGCGGCAAGAGCTTTCTGACCGTCACCCCCGGTGTTCGCTTTGCCGATGGAGATATCGGCGATCAGAAGCGGGTCATGACCCCCGCCGAGGCCAAGAAGATCGGCTCCGATTATATCGTGGTGGGCCGCCCCATTACTGCTGCCGAGGATCCGGTAGCAGCTTATCGCCGCTGTGTTGCTGAATTTTGTGATTAAGGAGAATGAAAATGGAAGCATATAAGAGAGAGTTTATTCAATTTTTAGAGAGCGCAAATGTATTGAAATTCGGTGATTTTACCGCTAAATCCGGCCGGAAGATCCCCTATTTTGTCAACGCCGGCGAGATCAAGACCGGCGAGCAGATCGCCAAGCTGGGCGAGTTCTATGCCAAGGCATATTCCGAAAAGGTAGGCAATAAAAAGACCGTTCTGTACGGCCCCGCTTATAAGGGCATCTCCATTGCTGTCTCCGCTTCCATTGCGCTGGCAAAGAACGGGCTGGATGTTCCCTTCTTCTTCAACCGCAAGGAGGCCAAGGATCATGGCGAAGGCGGCATTTTTGTGGGCTATGTACCCAAGGAAGGGGAGGAGATCGTCATTGTAGAGGACGTGATCACCGCCGGTACCGCAATCCGTGAGAGCATGGCAAACCTTTCTACCCTCGCCGGCACCAAGGTTGTGGCCACCTTTGTTATGGTAGACCGCAAGGAAAAGGGGCAGGGCGAAAAAGGCGCCATGCAGGAGATCGCCGATGAATTCGGCTTCCCGGTCTATTCTGTGGTGGATGTTTACGATATCATCGAGTATCTGGAAGAGGATGCTAAGAATGCCGAGAATGTGGAGCGGATCAAAAACTATCTGGCAGTAAACGGTGCAAAAGCATGAGAAGCCTGATCGATATTTTAGAGCTTTCTGTGGAGGAGATCGATGAACTGATCTCCCTGGCGGAGGATATCATTGCCCACCCCGAAAAATACCGGGACAGCTGCCGCTATAAAAAGCTGGCCACCCTCTTTTTTGAGCCCTCTACCCGCACCCGCCTGAGCTTTGAGGCGGCGATGTATGAACTGGGCGGGAATGTGCTTTCCATGGCCAGCGCCGGCAGTTCCTCAGCGGCTAAGGGTGAAAGCGTGGCCGATACCGCGAAAACCGTGAGCTGCTATGCGGATATCATCGCCATGCGCCATCCCAAAGAGGGTGCACCCATGGTGGCGGCGATGAACGCTTCCATCCCGGTGATCAATGCGGGGGATGGCGGCCATAACCATCCTACCCAGACCCTGGCAGATCTTTTGACCATCTGGCGGGAAAAGGGCAGATTTACCGGCCTGACCATCGGCCTTTGCGGCGATCTGAAGTTCGGCAGGACCGTTCATTCCCTGATCTCTGCTCTGGCTCGGTATAACGGTAATAAGTTTGTGCTCATCTCTCCGGTGGAGCTGAAGCTGCCCAGCTATGTGAAGAAGGATGTGCTGCAGAAGAATCAGATCTCCTATACCCAGACCACCGATCTGGAGGCGGCTCTTCCCGAGCTGGATATCCTTTATATGACCCGGGTTCAGCGGGAGCGGTTCTTTAATGAGGAGGATTATCTCCGCCTGAAGGATAGCTATATCCTGACCCCCGAAAAGCTGAATAAGGCCAAAAAGGATCTGGCGATCCTGCACCCCTTGCCCCGTGTGAATGAGATCAGCGTGGGTGTAGATGCAGATCCACGGGCGGTTTATTTCAAGCAGGTGCTCAATGGAAAGTATATGCGGATGGCGCTGATCCTGAAACTGCTGGAGGTGGAAGTATGAAGATTGATTCTATTAAAAACGGTATTGTGATCGATCATATCACCGCCGGCCGGGGTATGGAGCTTTATAAGCTGCTGAAGCTGGATCAGCTGGAATGCTCTGTGGCCATTATTCAACGGGTGCACAGCAACAAAATGTGCTGCAAGGATATCATCAAGATCGATGCGGATATCGATCTGGATATGGATATTCTGGGCTATGTGGATCCCGATGTAACGGTAGATATTATCCGGGATGGGGTGCTGGTGGAAAAACGCTCCATCGATCTGCCCACCGAGCTTCGCAATGTGATCTTCTGCAAAAACCCCCGTTGCATCACCACCACCGAGCAGGAACTGCCTCATGTTTTCCGATTGACCGATCGGGAAAAGAGAATTTATCGCTGTATCTACTGCGAAACAAAGGCATAAGGAGGTATTTTTATGAAAAAGTTATTTGCTTTATTGATGAGTTTTGCCATGGTGCTTTCTATGGCGGTGTTTGCCTCGGCGGAGGAAGTGCCCTTTGCCGGAAGCGGAACGGAGGAGGATCCGTATATCATCGCAACGGTAGCGGATCTTACAGCTCTCTCCGATGCCATCAATTCCGATGCGGATGGGGTGTACTACGGCGCCTATTTTAAGCAGACCGCCGATCTGGATCTTTCCGGCATCGAGAACTGGATCCCCATCGGCTACGACGATCTGAATGGCTATTATTTCCTTGGCCATTACGACGGCGGCAACCATTGGATCAAGAATATGACCTCCACCAATAATCTTGTGGAGGGCGACGACGATATGTTCGCCTCCCTTTTCGGCATTATCTATGAAGGCTCTGTTTCCAATCTGCATATGGTCAATGCCAAGTGCACCGCCGTTCCCACCGGGGATGAGTATATTGCCGGCTTTGCCGCCGGTATCGCCGGTGCCGCCCTTGTTTCTACCTTTGAGAACTGCTCTGTGGTGGACTCCGTCTTTTCCGCAGACCATACCAAGAATAATCTCCACTATGCCGGCGGTGTTGTGGGCTGGCTTTTTGAAGAGGGTTGCTCCATGACCGCCTGCTCTGCCACCAACTGTACCGTCAGCGTGGGCTCCTGGGGCTATGGCGGCGGTGTTGCCGGCGAGTATATGGCAGATTATTATTCTTCTGAAATGAGCATGACTGATTGCTACGCCGCAAACTGTACCGTTACCACGGTAAACAGCGATGATAAAGCCCGTGCGCTGGGCGGCGTGGTAGGTGAGGCGTGCTGTACCTTCACCCTGAAGAATACCTTTGCCTACGATTGCACCGTTTCCGATGCGGCTACCTTCAGCGGCCCCGTCTACGGGGAACTTTATGCTTACGGCAACGAAGGCACCGTCCTCATTGCCGAGAATAACTATTATAACGCCGAAACTGCCCCCGAGGAAGATCCCGCAGGCGTTACCTATATTACCGATGCGGCATTTCTGACGCTGGATCTGGGCGAAGCCTACACCGCCGGTGAAAAGTACCCCGTTCTGGTATCGGCACCCGCCCTGCCTCAAGCCATTGCGGGTGATGTGGATGCTTCCGGTACCGTGGATACCGCCGATGCCATTCTGGTCATGCAGTATCTGGTTGGAAATCTATCTTCTTTGGAACTGACGGTTGCTGATCTGAATGGTGATGGAAAGATTACCATTTATGATGCGGTGGAGGTTCTGCGTATCATCTCTGCATAAATTCAAAAAAGCCTTTTCACAAAAAAGTGAGAAGGCTTTTTAATTGTAAAAAATGGGGAAATAATGTAAGCGTTGCAATGCAACAAAATGCAACGCTGATGCAACAGAGAGTAAGAGATAGAAGAAAGCAGCGACGGCCAAAATCAAACCGGCACCAATTTTCCTATTTTTATGGGAACGGTTGCAACATTTTGACCCTTTGGATCGTATTCATAGCAAAAGGAGGATCTTGCCATGAAACGTTTGATGGGATTTTTGTTGATCATTGCATTGTTTTTAGCGGGGTGCGGAGGGCCTGAGCCGCTGGCTCCCGCTTCCTCGGGGAACCCTGCCGGAAAGCCGGCGGATGAGGCTTTTATTGAAAGCCAGACCCATCTGGCCATTGCCTTGCTGCAGCAGGCTGTAAAAGCAGATGCGGGGAAAAATTTGCTGATCTCGCCCCTTTCGGTGGCGGCGGCTCTTTCCATGACAGCCAACGGCGCCGCCGGGGCTGCCCGGGAAGAAATGCTGGAGCTGCTGGGCGGTCACGCGGCAGAGGATCTGAATAACTATTACTACAGCTATCTTCAGGGGTTGGGGAAGGAGCTTTCCCTGGCAAACTCTGTGTGGATCCGGGATGCAGAGCGGCTGACGGTGGAGGAGGCCTTTTTGCAGATTGTTACCGATTATTATGGGGCAGAGATCTATCGGGAACCCTTTGATCACTCCACCGTGGAGGCTATCAACGGCTGGGTGGATCGAAATACCGACGGGATGATCCAAAAGATGGTGGAGGAGATCTCGGAGGATACGGTTCTTTATCTGATCAATGCGCTGGCCTTTGACGGGGAATGGGAAAACACCTATGAGCGCAGCGATGTTGTGACCGGGCTCTTTGCCAACGCTGATGGGGTCACCCGGCAGGCAGAGATGCTGAACAGCGAGGAGCATTGTTATCTGGAAACCGAGCTGTTTACCGGCTTTTTAAAGGATTATAAGGGCGGAAATTTCCGGTTCGGTGCGCTGCTGCCCAAGGAGGACGGGGCGGAGGCGCTGATTCAGAAACTTACCGCTGAGGCACTGCTGGAGGCGGTGGAGAATGCCGAAAATACGTCTGTCGGGGTTCGGATGCCTAAATTCAGCTATGAATATGAGATCAGCCTGAACGAGCCTCTGCAGGCCTTGGGCATGAAGACTGCCTTTGATTCTGCCCTTGCCGATCTCAGCCCCATGGCAACCAGCCGGGCCGGCAACCTTTATGTGAGTAAGGTGCTTCATAAAACCTTTATTGAGGTGTCAGAAAAGGGGACCCGGGCCGGTGCCGCCACCAGCGTGGAGGTAAATGAGGAGTCTGCCGAGGTGTTTATGAAAGAGGTTATTCTGGATCGCCCCTTTGTCTATTTTATTCTGGATGCCGAAACCAATTTGCCGGTGTTTCTTGGTATCCTTGCAGAACTTTCTTAATTTTTGCGGTGTGCTCTTGCGGGATAGCTGCGGTTGTGCTATGATGAGTGCAAGGAGGTTTTGATATGAAGCATATCATTGCACTTTTTTGTATTCTGCTCTTCTGCACATCCTGCGCCAAGGAGCAGGCTGCCGGGCAACCGGAGCTTAGCGGGGTGTGCTGGTATTATCCCTCCAGTTGGGAGGAGCCTTATCCCCCGGCCGAGGACGGTTATCTGGAAACGGAAGAAGGCTGCTGGGTGACGGAAAACGGCGGTACGACCTTTACCCCCTCCATCACCCGGGAGCAAGCGGTTGCCCTTGCGATGGAGGAGGCCCAAAAGGAGCGCTACGACTACCAGCCTTGGGAGAGTGATTTCGTTGCTCGGGAGGAGGCGGTGGAGCAGGTGAAAATGCTGCGTCTGCCCTTGGAGCCGGCCGGCATGAAGCTTGCCTGGTCAAAGAGCGAGATTCCGTTCAGCCTTGTTTGGGAGGTACGGCTTCTGGATGAAAATGATCCTCTGACCAACCTGATCCTCTATCTGGATGTTTATTCCGGAGAGGTCGTGGGCGGCGACGCGATCAGTGATTAAAAATCACGGTTCAATTTGAACCGTGATTTTTTTACAGCGTTACGCCGTCTTTGAAGATGGAGATCTCTTCATAGCCGTACTGCTCATTTTTGGTTTGCGCCCCATTTGCAACAGAGAGCAGATATTCCTGCAGCTGCTCCAGGTTGCCGGTAGAGGCATCGAAATCGATCCAGCCGGCTTTTTTTGCGGCCAGATGGGGGTTGGTGGCGATCTTTACGGTGGGAACTCCGGTGCCCAAGGGGGTTCCCCGGCCGGTGGTGAAAAGGATCATATGGCAGCCGGCGGCCAGCAGGTTGGTCACCGCCACCATATCGTTGCCGGGGCCGTTCAGCAGGGAAAGACCAGGCTTTCGGACGGTATCGCCATAGGTCAGCACATCCACCACCGGGGCAAGGCCGCCCTTCTGGATGCAACCCAGCGACTTTTCCTCCAGGGTGGTGATGCCGCCGGCTTTATTGCCGGGGGAAGGGTTTTCATAGACCACCTGGTTATGGCGGGTGTAATAATCCTTGAAATCATTGATGAGAGCGACGGTCTTTTCAAAGGTTGCTTCATCCACACATCGCTGCATCAGCAGATGCTCAGCGCCGAACATCTCCGGTACCTCGGTCAGCACACAGCTGCCGCCCATGGCGGTGAAGGCATCGCAGAATCTTCCTACCAGCGGGTTGGCGGTAATGCCGGAAAAGGCATCGCTGCCTCCGCATTTTAAGCCGATGGCCAGCTTGGAAAGGGGCAGCTCCACCCGTTGGAAGCTGGCGGCATAGGCCTGCAATTCTTTGATCAAACGGATGCCTTCTCCGATCTCATCTTCTACGTCTTGGGTATTCAGAAATTTCACCCGGCGGTCATCCCGAGAGCCGAGAACCTTTTTGAAAACCTCAATGTTGTTGTTCTCGCAGCCCAGCCCCAAAACCAGCACGCCGCCGGCATTGGGATGGTTGACCATTCCCTTTAAGATCAGCTGGGTGGTCTCCTGATCCTCCCCCAGCTGGGAGCAGCCGAAGGGGTGGGGAAAGTGCTTGGCACCGGTACGCCGGGCTAATTGCTCAGCGATCTTATTAACGCATCCCACGGTATTGATGATCCAGATCTCGTTGCGGATGCCCACCCGGCCGTCCTCCCGCTGATAGCCCATAAAGGTGGGGGAGGGGTGGTGTTCCCGATGGAGCTCGACGGGGTCATAGGTATAGCCCAATTTTCCTGAAAGGTTGGTGGCTAAATTGTGGGTGTGAACGTGCTCACCAACTGCAATGTCGGCGGTGGCATGGCCGATGGGGTTGCCGTATTTAATGACATTTTTGCCCTTTTTGAGGGGCTTTATTGCATATTTATGGCCGTCCTCCCGGACCTCTACATTATCGGCAGGATGGATCAACATATTGGTTCACCTCATCGGTCAAAAAGCCTAAGTCCTCGCCCCAGAGCCCGGTATTGGCCAGAATTTCTGCCACAGAAGCGGTTTTCATAAAGGCGGTGACCTCCGGGTCGTCGTTGGTGCGGTCGGTGCGGTAAAATTCGATCAGTTTGGCAAAGGAGATCAGCAGATATTTCGGCATCTTGCCGTACCGTTTGATGTATTCCAGAATGGAGGGCAGTACCCGCACCTTGAATTTGCTGACAGAATTCAGCGCAATAGAGGAGAGCAGGTGTCGGATATAAGGATTGGCAAACCGGGTGAGCACATCCCTGGCGTAGGCTTCCAGTTCCTCCCGGGGCAGATCCAGGGTGGGGATGATCTCCTCAAAAATGCAGCTTTGGAGATGGGCATTCATTTTGGGATCATCGATGCAGTCCTTCACCGTCTCCAGCCCTTCCAGCAGGCCGTAAAGCACGGTGGAGGTGTGGGCACCGTTGAGGATCCGCACCTTGCGGGTGCGGTACATCTCCAGGTTATCGGTCAGGATCACATTCAGCCCGCATTGATCCAGCGGAAATTCCCGGAAGAGATCGGCATAGCCCTCGATGACCCAGAGATGGAAGTATTCCGAGGCATTGAGCAGGGGTTCTGCCGGATCGGGACAGCCGGTGTTGATGCGGTCTACCAGGGTGTTGCAGAAGATGTTTTCGGTCTGGATCCAGCTTTTGAACCCATCTCCCAATTCCCAAAGATCAGCATACTGCAGGACGCATTTTTTTAAATTTTCGCCGTTTTTATCAATGAGCTCGCAGGGCAGGAACACAAAGCCGGGAAGCTCCAGCTGATAGCGCTTCAGCAGCAGCTGGGTCAACTTGCCGGGAAAGCTGGAGGCAGGGGTGTCGGTCAGCTTGTTCCGCTCGTCAAAGACAATGCCGGCCTCGGTGGTGTTGGAGAGGATGAAGCGGTAATCCTTTTCCTCGGCCAATTTCAGATAGGCGTCAAAATCGTCGTAGGGCTTCACGCAGCGGGAGATGCAGGTGATCTTCTTTTCCTCTACCCCTTCCAGCCCCCGGCAGATATGGGTGTAATTGCAATCGGCGGCAGTCAGCATATCGCACATTCCCTTGGGGATGGGCTGAACAACGGTCACCTGGCCGTCCCAGCTGGTCTTTTCATTGCAGATCTGCACCATCCAATCGGCAAAGCCCCGCAGAAATCCGCCTTCTCCAAATTGTATGATCTTATTCATAGCTACCTCCTGCAAAGCCTTCGTATTCTAAAAGGAACCATTCGGCGTTTCGGGTCATCAGGATGCCGATGCCCTTGCCCTCAAAGCCGATATTGATGTTTAGATTGCCAAAGTAGGTGTCGATGATCTGCACCTTGATAAAGAGATTTTTCTTGCCCACCCATGCACCGGAGGCAGCGCAGCGGTACAGCCGGTTGCCGGGCTGGGAGCCCACCCTGTCGGAATAGCCTTGCTGAGGAAAATCGCCGTAAACATTTTCGCATAGACCGAAGGGCAATTGTTTTTGGCCTTGAGCATTGGTGTAACGCAAAATACCTCTGTTTTCTTCAAAAACGATGGAAAACTCGGTGATTCCCATGGGGTTTTCTTCCATTTTATAGACCTTGCCGCTGATCTGCTGCTCCAGGGCCACGTGCTTTTCACCGGTGGCATGGTAGAGGGTCAAGCCTTCGGTATTCACCGGCGGGGCAGGGGGCAGGGGCTCCCCGATACGGCAGGCGATCATATCGAAGAAGTTTTCAAAAATGATGCTCTGGGCGGCGGTGTTTCCTTGGTTATCCCCGTTGTAGACCAGGATCAGCTCCTGATCGGGCAGGCAGAGGGCGTATTGGCACCCCATGCCGATAAAGCCGAAGGAATTTTCACGGTACCGCCAGAACTGATAGCCATAGCCCTTATTGCCGGCGCCGCAATGGGAATTATCGATCTGCTTGGAGGTGGCGGCGGTGACGTATTCTTCATTGAGGATGCCCTCGCCCTTATTCATGCAGAATTCTGCTACCCGCAGCAGGTCGATGGGGCGGCAGAGGAGGGCGGAATCGCTCCAGGAATGCCCGCCGGGGCACTCTAAGCAATCCAACTCGCCCACGCCGATCTTATCAAACAGCCGGTCTTTTAAGAAGTCCATCAGCCTCATGCCGGTGACCCGCTCCACCATGGCGCCTAAGAGGAAGGAGCCCTCACTGTCGTAGTTGAAGACGGTGCCGGAGGGCTTGGCCCCCATGGCAGGCTTATCAAAATAATGCACCACCCGGTCGGCGGGCTGATCCTTGAAATAGTTGGCATTGGGCATGGCGGTGGCCATCATCAGCATATGCCGGATGGTCTGCGCCTTCAGATAAGGGTGGGAATTTTTGCTTTCCTCCGGGAAATATTTGGAGATGGGGTCGTCCAGAGAGATCTTGCCCTCCTGCTCCAAAAAGCCCACGGCAAGGGAAACAAAGCTCTTGGTCACCGAGTACATTCGGTGCCTAAACTCCCGGTGGAAGGGCTTCCAATAGTGCTCAAAAACGATCTTACCCTTGCGGAGGATGATCAGATCGTGGGTGGCAAGATGGCTGCTCTCCAAAACGTCGATGTATTCTTGGATCCACGCCGAGGAGATACCCAGTTCCTCGGGGGCGGCGTAGTTATAACTCATAATCCTTCAGATACTCCTTCGTATTTTCGCACATTTCCTTGAAAAGCTTTTTGGCATCCTCATAGCCGCAGGTCACCAGGGGGTCGCCTGCGAACTGCTGGAAGATGGCATTGACATCCCGGTCGGCAATGGCCTTGCTGAGAGCCTCCTGCTCCCCGCAGACTCGGCTGACCAGGGGGTAGATCTCGGCGGGGATCTCACCGGCCATCACCGGGGTGACGGTGCCGGCCCGGAACACGGCGTTGGTCTCCACCACAGCGCCCAGAGGCAGGTTGGGGATCTGCCCCACATTGGGAAGGTTGACGTTGGTGACCAGATCCTCCAGACCCAGCAGGGCACGCATCTGGTGTACCCCTTCCTCGCCGGTCTTTTTGGGTTCGATGGGCAACTCGCCGCTGAGCATCTTACGGCTCTTTTCCAGCCGCTCCTCCAAATTCTTCTTCCGCCAGGAAACAGGGGTGAGGCCAAAGTGCATCTCTGCTACCCGCTCACGGCTTTCCAGATACCATTTCCCGGGGCAGAATTCTGCCAGGTGGCGGTCGCCGGCGGCGGCGATCCAGCCGAAGCGGAGAAAGAGATCGATCTTGACCTTTTCCTCGCTCTTGAAGTAGTTGTTCATCCAGTTGATGTCCGGGCTACCGCAGGGGACACCGTCCTTATATTTTTCACAGAACTTTCTGTAAAGGGGGAAGAGGTCGATATTCTTCCAGCGGGCGGAGGTGAGCCAGGTGAAATGGTTCACGGACACAGGGTTTACCTTGATCTCATCCCGATCGGGCAGAATGCCGAATTCCTCCTCCACCATTTTGGCCAGCAGCTTCTGGGTGCCGAATACCTCATGGCAGCAGCCGAAGGCCTTGATCTCCGGGAATACCCGGTAGAGGGTCTTAACGCAAAGGGTCATGGGGTTGGTGTAGTTGATGACCCATGCATCCGGAGCATATTTTTTGATATTTTCCGCGATCTCCTCAAACATGGGGATGGTACGCATAGCCCGGACGATCCCGCCGGGGCCTGCAGTATCTCCCACCGACTGCCAGATGCCGTACTTCTCCGGGGTGTGTACATCCGATTCCATTTCGTCGAAGGTGCCGGGGAGGATAGAGATGACCACAAAGTCGGCGCCGGTCAGCGCCTCACCGGCGGTCTCTACCGCCTTGTATTGCCAGTTGGGGCTGTACTGATTGCCAATGATCTCATTGGCCTTGGCGGCTTCAAAATCAATATCGTATAAATATACAGAGCCGGAAAGGTCCTTGGCGCCTGCCAGGTCGCTCATCAGCCCCCATGCCCAGCCGCGGGAGCCTCCGCCGATGTATGCAATTTTAATTTCCATATGAATACCTCCTTTTTTCTATATTCTAAATCAATAAAATAAAGTTTTCCTTGAATTAATTGATGAAATCCCTTGAATTTCTTTGATTTATTGATATAATGTAAATCATGAAGCTTGTAGCATTTAAAGACAATCATTTTTATTTCGACCGGGATGTCTGCCCCGACGACAGTTCCTTCCACAACCCGGTCCATTACCATGATCTGTATGAGATCTATTTTATTACGGAAGGCAGCTGCGATTATTTTATTGATAGCCGCTCCTACCATCTGGTGCCGGGGGATCTGGTCTTGATCCCGGAGGGGATCATCCATAACACGGTGTATCACAACACCGGCCATAGCCGGATGCTCATCAACTGCGCCCGGCGGTATATCCCTGCGGCGGTGCAGCTCAAGGGTTATCTTTACCGTAACCCGGCCATTACCGGGGAGATCCGGGAGATCTTCGAGACCATCCGGCAGGAGTATACTCACCCGGACCGGTGGAGCGAAGATGCCATTGCCTGCCGCCTGAAACTTCTTTTTTATCTGCTGGCCCGCCATGAAAACGCCTGCAGCTTTGAAAGCGAGTGCAATGAAACGGTGACCCGGGCGGTGGCATTTTTGCAGCAGCATTTTACTGAGGATGTTTCCTTAACGGATATGGCAAGGTATACCGCGGTGAGCCCGGAGCATTTTTCCCGGCTCTTTAAAAAGGAGACCGGCTTTGGCTTCCGGGAGTATCTCAACCTTTTGCGGCTGCAGAAGGCAGAACAGCTGCTGAAGCAGTTCCGGGAGGCTACGGTAGCAGAGATCGCCGCTGAATGTGGATTTGCAGACAGTAACTATTTTTCGGTAAAATTCAAAAAGATGTACGGTATATCCCCCAAAAAACTACAGCGTCCTGCGGAAGGTTGAGGGGGAGACTCCCTTTTGCTTGATGAAGGCCTTGGTGAAGTAGCCGGCATCATTAAAGCCGCAGGCAAAGGCGATATCGGTGATCCGCTCATCAGTCAGGAGCAGCCGCTCCCCGGCCTGCTCGATGCGGTAATAATTCAGATAAGCAATGGGCGTCTTGCCGGTCATGGCAGAAAAAGCCCGGCAGAAATACCGGGGGGCCATCCCTGCCTCTTGGGCCAGCTGGGCGAGGGTGATGGGTTCTTCATAGTGATCCCGGATAAAGGCCAGCACATCTTTCAGCTGCTTTACCTGCCGGGGGTGGGGGAGAGGGCGCTCCTTCTGCCCCATCAGGCTGCCCATTAATTGCCAGATCAGGCCGATCAGCGTCCATTCGTTCTGCGCAGCAAAAACCTGCCCGATCAACCCGCTTTCCGGGCTGCCGGCCTTGAAAACGGCGGTGTGGCTGCGGGGATCTGCGGTAAAGGCGGCGGCGCTGCGGGCGCAAAGAGGGGTGTTGTTCATCAAGGCATGAAGGTCAAAAACCAGGCATTGATAAATGCTGTTTTCCGGAAATCCGCCGTGGATGATCCCTTCTCCGATCCATGCCGCATCCCCTGCGGAAAGGGTGTAGACCTTGCCGTCCAGCGTCAGGGAAAAGCCGCCCTTCTGAATATAGATCAGTTCATATTCCAGATGCCAGTGAAAGGGCATCTGGTAACGGGCGTGCGTTTCATCCAGCAGGTAAAACTCCATGGGGAACTCGGCGGTTCCCCGTTTTTTATCTTCATAGAGGCGGCTGTAATTCATAAAAGTGAATTTTCTCCAAATTTTAAGTTATTATTTCCCAAGCATTGACAGGAAAAGTGTTTTATAATACGATTAGATTACCATGTAAAACAAACTTTGTCAATAAAAGGAGGAACTATTATGTTGTATCCAAAAATCGGTATCAGACCCTGTATCGACGGCCGCTGGGGCGGTGTGCGGGAGAGCCTGGAGGAGCAGACCATGGGTCTTGCACAGGCTGCCAAGGAGCTGATCGAAAGCAATGTCCGCTATCCCGACGGTACTCCCGTGCAGTGCGTCATCAGCAACACTACCATCGGCGGTGGTGCTGAGGCTGCTGCCTGTGCCAATCAGTTTGCCGGTGAAAATGTGGTGGCCACCCTTTCTGTGACCCCCTGCTGGTGCTATGGCTCCGAGACCTTTGATATGGATCCCAATACCATCAAGGCGGTATGGGGCTTCAACGGCACCGAGCGTCCCGGCGCAGTTTACCTGGCTGCGGTGATGGCCGCCTTTGCTCAGAAAGGGCTGCCTGCCTTCTCCATCTACGGTCATGATGTGCAGGATATGGGCGACAGAACTGTTCCTGAGGATGTGAAGGAAAAGCTGATCCGCTTTGCCAACTGTGCCATTGTGGTGGGTTGGATGAAGAATAAGGCTTATGTCAATCTGGGCGGCGTTTCCATGGGCATTGCCGGCAGCTATTGCAATTCCGATCTGTTCCAGAAGTATTTCGGCATTCGTCCCGAGTGGGTGGATCTCACCGAGGTAGTGCGCCGCATTACCTTGGAGATCTATGATCCCGCCGAGTATGAAAAGGCGCTGGCCTGGATCAAGGCCAACTGTAAGGAGGGTCTGGATATCAACGAGGGCAAGGATCTGCCCGAGATCATCCGCCGCTCCAAGGTGGTAGCCCCCGATAAGGATTGGGAATTCATCGCCAAGATGTCTGTCATCGTGAAGGATATCTTCAACGGCAACCCCAAGCTGGATGAAATGGGCTGGCACGAAGAGGCGCTGGGTAAGAATGCTGTTGTGGGGGGCTTCCAGGGCCAGAGAAACTGGACGGACTGGCTGCCCAACGGCGACTTTACCGAGGCGATCATGGCCTCTACCTTCGATTGGAATGGTCGCAAGGCTCCCGTTCCCTTCGCCACCGAGAATGATACCCTGAATGCGGTTGCCATGATGCTGGGTACCTTTGTGACCAAAACAGCCCCCTGTTTCCATGATGTTCGCACCTATTGGAGCCCCGAGGCCTGCGAGCGGGTGACCGGCAAGAAGCCCGAAGGCAAGGCGGCCGGCGGCTTTATCCACCTCATCAACTCCGGTGCTACTGCGTTGGACGGCTCCGGTGCTGCCAAGAACGAGCAGGGCGAAGGCTGCATGAAGCCCTTCTGGGAGATGACCGACGAAGATATCAAGGCTTGCCTGGATGCTACTGATTGGCGGCGTGCCAACTATGAGTATTTCCGGGGCGGCGGCTTCTCCAGCCATTTCCGTTGCAAGGCAGAGATGCCGGTGACCATGCTGCGTGTGAACATGATCGATGGCATTGGTCCTGTGATCCAGATCGCTGAGGGCTATACCGTTGATCTGCCCGATGAGATCCATGTTCCCATCGATGAGCGTACCGATAAGACCTGGCCCACTACCTGGTTTGTACCCAACCTGACCGGCGAGGGTGCCTTCAAGGATGTTTATAGCGTGATGGCCAACTGGGGCGCCAACCACGGCGTGACCGTTTACGGTCATGTGGGCGCCGATCTCATTACTCTGGCCTCCATGCTGCGGATCCCCGTGAATATGCACAATGTGGATGCGGATAAAATTTTCCGCCCCCATGCATGGTCTGCTTTTGGTACCGAGGATACGCAATCCGCTGATTATCGCGCTTGCGCCACTTATGGACCCCTTTACAAGTAAGATCTCGCTGACCCTCCCTCCGGGGAGGGTCTTCTTTTTTACACATGGTGTAATTAAAATGTCACATTAGGTGATTTTTTTTGATGAAGTGCAATGTTATACTTAATAATTATAAGGAGGTGCTCTTATGAAAAAGAGGATCTTATCCGCCCTTTCGGCGGCGGTGATGGTACTCTCGCTGTTCTCTGTCATTGTGCTGCCCGCAGGGGCGGTGGAGGCAGAACTGCAGGCCATCATCAATGAATATGCAAAATATGATTTTGCGCTCTTTACCGAAGGGGAGGCCATGGCCTCTCTTTACGAGCGGGCGCAAGAAGCAGATGCTGATGCGGCAGCGCTGATCGCCGAGGAGGCGTCCATTGTAAAAACGCTGAAAAACAGTTATCCGCATCTGGTGCCCTATGCCCAGAAGGAGGCCTATGCGGCCTTTTCGGAAGGGGTCAAGGATTGGGCCATTACCTGCGCCGCCGACTGGCGGGCGGCGGTGGCAGCCAAGATCAGCTTTCAGGGGCAGAGCCTTCATCTGACCAATGATATCGATATGGAGAATCTCCATGTAGATCCCCTCTGCACCGGCGGGCTCTCCTTTAAGGGGACGCTGGACGGTCACGGATACAGCTTTCTCAATCTGCTGATCGAATGGGATCTTTCCGTCTCCAATCATGTGGGCCTGATCGGCTATGCGCAGAAGGGCTGTGTGGTGCAGGAGCTGGGGCTTGCCAACGGTCTTGTGCGGGCTTATGGTGCCCAGACCACCGAGGCCAAGGTGGGAGCGCTGATGGGAGAGGGCGACGATGTTGTCCTCCGCCATTGCTGGTCTGCTGTAAATGTGGACTCTACCGGCGGCGACAGTAAGGGTGGCCAGACTACCTCCGGCTTGGCGCGCACCCGCAATCAATCGGTCATTGACGGCTGCTTCAGCGTGGGCACCGTGAAGGGGAATGGCTATTCCGGTACCCTTTCCGGCTATGTTCAGGGCAGTACGAAGGTCTATAACAGCTTTGCTATTGGAACCGCCATCGGCGCTGTTGCCTCTTTTCTCCGCTATAACGGCGACGGCAAGGTCGTGAATGCCCAGAATAGCTATGCGGCGGGCAATAGCAGCGTTTACTGCCCCGTTAATTACTCGGTGGATGTGAGCGCCTATCAGCTTTCCGCTGCCGCCTATAAGAGCGGTGAGCTGGCTTGGAAGCTGAATAACGGCATGGCAGGGAACACCGCCACTTATTATACGGTGCAGGACGGCAAGACTGTTTTCGGTACGGCCGAAAATCAGACCCGCCGTATTGCCATGGTATTGAAGGGCGGCGAGACCAAATATGTTTACGGCAGCGCCGGAGAACAGGTGAAGTTGAATTATGCCATCGGCGCCTCCTATGAAGGGGAGGCAGAGATCGTGGGTAATCTGCTTACGGTTCCTGATGAGGATATTGCCGTTAATGTGACCCTCAGTGATCTGGATTACAATGCTCTGGAGATCGCTCTGGCGCAGTATGAGGATATTTCTTTTGATTTTCTGGTCAACGGTGAGGCTGCAAAGGAATTGGTCGATGGGGTGAATGCCCGCATTGAGGCCGGTTATCTCGATCAGGAGACTATTGATGCAGATGTGAAGGCCTTGAATGAGGCATTCGTTTATGTGAGCGGCGATGGCCTGCCCTCTGCCACGCTGGTAGATCGCTGGCCTGATCTGCCCGGCTACAGCATCTCTTCTCTGGAGGAACTGGAGTATGTGGCAGAGAATATCGAAAAATTTACCGCAGAGCACACCTTGTATTTTACTGCTGATATTGCGGTTTCCGAGGGATCTGCAGCCAACCGTTTGCAGCTGCTGAAGGCTTCTCTGGACGGCATGGGCCATACCCTTTCCGGCCTGATGATCTCCGGGGATGCCTGGTTGGGGGATTATGCCGGCTCCGCAGTAAAGAATCTCACCCTGGAGGATTGCCATGCGGTGAACCAGCCCTGGCAGGGGGCCCTGCTGATCAAAAACCTGCAAAGCGCCCATCTGGTGCTGGAAGATCTGACCTTCCGTAACTGTTCTGCTGCTAAGGGCACCGGCAACGGGCTGGGGCTTTTGCTGGGCATTCAGCAAAAATTCAACACCACCGAGATCCGCAACATTTTGGTGGAAGACTGCACCCTGGATCGGGGTGTTGTGGCCGGCAACAGCGGCTTTATCGTGGGCCGTGAGCAGAATGGCACCCTGATCGCAGAGGATATCTATCTCAAAAATAATACGATTCTGGGTGTATTCGGTAACGGCGGCAAGGGCATCGCCTTCGGGGAGGTCACCGGCACCGCCACCATGAAGAATATCGGGATATTCAACACCGTTGTGGAAGGTAATTCTGCCGATGCCGCTTTGATCGGCACCTTTAAGAATTGCGACAGCGGAAATAGCCCCGGGATCCTGAGCGTGGAGAATGTTTATTCCGGCAATAATAACCTGTCCGGCCTCATTCGCCGGGGAAACACCACCGGTGTGATCCGGCTGGGAAATGCCTATACCGACGGAAACTACCTGATCTATCATTCCACCCATCTGACGGAGCTGGTGGGCTCCGGTGCCACCGCCTCGGAAGCCCTTTATGGCGGCGGTGCCTATGCCCTCAATAATGCCGGGGTAGAGAAAAAATGGGAATTCCCCGCCGGGGGCGATGCACCCGTCTGGGATAACGACGGCCAGGGTCTGCCGGTCAAGGTTACCTTCACTGCCGGGGAGCTTACCGAGCGGTACTATACCGATACCGAAGGAAAGCTGGCCGGGCTGAGCAACTCCATCTTTGAATACGCCAACTGGAGCGGCATTGCCGATTTTGAAGCGTTACAGAAGATGGTCTTTACCGAGGATACTGAATACATTGGGTCCTTGGGCGAGACCTATAAGATCATGAGCCAGAATCTCTGCGTCTGGGGCGGCAACGATAAGAAGCCCTATATGATCCAGCGGATCGCTCTCTACGACCCCGATATCATCCTGATGCAGGAGGGAAATAAGGCTTGGATCGATTATCTTCAGGCCAATCTGAAGGATTACACCATTTTCTATAAATACCGCTATGTAAACAATCTGGAATCCTGCCCGCTGGCCTGGAAGACCGATAAATTTGAGGCGGTTGAGACCGGGTATTTCTGGATCTCGGACACTCCGGATGTGGAATCTTTAGGCTGGGACGGCGGCTGTTACCGTATCGTTACTTGGGCGGTGTTAAAGGATAAAGCCACCGGGGAGCAGATCATTGCATCCACCTTCCATCTGGATCATATGGGCAAGATTGCTCGAAATAAAGGCGGTCCGCTGGTCTATGAACGGCTGCTGGAACTGCGGGAGCGGTATCCGGGCAGTATGTTCTTTACTGCCGCCGATTTCAACTGCGGTGAGGGCAGTGTGGCTTATAATGCCATGATCCAGGAAGATCTGGCGGATGTGCGCTATGAGGCGGCTGTTACCACCACCCGGCCCACCTATGGTAACGGTCTCAATGCCGATTGGAGCGGCGCAAAGGACAGCCAACGCATCGACTTTATGATGACGGATATCACCACCGCCAAGGTAATGGAATTCCAGGTGCTGGAGGAGATCTACGGGGTGACCGAAACCAGCCCCGGCACCCGCATTTCCGATCATAACGGGCTTTTGACTACAGTGGTCTCCATGGCAAGCAAGGAGGCCTTCTGCACCCACGAATGGACCGTTTCCGATAACGGGGACGGCACCCACAAGCGCAGCTGCACCGCCGGCTGCGGCTATACTGCCGATGTGGCCCATTCCGATCGCTATACGCTGAAGGATGGGGTGACCCATACCACCGCCTGCATCTATTGCGGAGCCACCGGTGAGGAAGCCTGCGTCCATGAGATCACCGAAACGGCGGCCACCTGCACCGCCGACGGTTTCACCACCTATTTCTGCAACGACTGCAAATACACCAAAACCGTGGCGGGAGAAAAGGCTACCGGCCACACCTATCTCTGGAATGCGGCCAAGGCAGATTATATCTGTCGCTGCAATGCGGCTTATACGGTGCAGGATCTGAACGGCGACGGTAGCTTCAATACCGCAGATGCCGCCTCACTGATGCAATATATCACCGGCGGCGAGATCGAGATCGATCTGATGGCTGCCGATGCCCACCGGGATCAACGCATTTCCATTGCCGATGCGGTAGCAGTATTGCGAAAATTAGCCGAATAATAGTCTTAAGAGCCGTGATGCTTTGCGTCACGGCTCTTTTTTGACAGAAATCTGTATAAAAATCTTGCAAAACTCTTATTTTTATTATATAATTTTCAGTATTGAACAATTATTTGGCCGGAAGGCCGGGAAATGAGGTGCAGCGATGAAAAAACGGATTGTTGCAATGGTAACAACGGTATGCCTGTTGCTTTCTCTCATGGGGGGTATGATACTGCCTGTAAGTGCAGAAGAAGCATACGTTCCCTATGTGCGGGAGATGGAGGACTATCCGGAGGCCCGTACTTTGCGGGTGGCTGCTCAGGAGGATTTAGAGGTCCTTTCCGAGGCGGTCCGCGGCAGTCAGCGGCTGGAGGGTTATACCATTCTCCAGACTGCCGATATCATCATGGAGGGGGAGTTTATCCCCATTGGTGAAAACTATAACAATGCCGGGGATTATAATTTTTCCAACAGCTTTAAGGGCACCTACGACGGTCAGGGCTATACCATCTCCGATCTGGTGATCAATCTGCCCTCCACCAACGGCGTGGGCCTCTTCGGCTCTGCCATCGGTGCAACCATTATGAATGTGGGCATCGAAAGCGGTTCTGTGATCGGTGCGAACCGGGTAGGCGGCATTGCAGGCTATGCGGATAACAGTACACTGATCAATTGCTATAATAAAGCTGATATTTACAGCACCAGCGGTGTGGACGGTACCGGCGGTATTGCCGGTGTTGCTCGCAACTACGCCACCATTTTAGGCTGTTATAATCTGGGCACCGTTACCGCGACCGCTTGGGCGGCTGCCGGGATCTGCGGCTGGGGTCAGGGCAATCTGACCCTGAAGGGCTGTTACAGCGGCGGGAAGGTACAGATCACCAATCCGCAAAACGACGATCATGCCGGTATGGATGTGATGGCCCGTAACAGTACCGATTCCGGTGTAAAATATTCCGATAGTTATTATCTTACCGGAATCTGCGACGATGAATATAATTCCTGGGGTTCTATCAAGCTGGATGCCTTTGACGGCCCCCGCATCGCCTATGCACTGAATACCGCTCAGGGCTTTAATAACGACCGCTTCACCGTAGATGAAAAGGGCGAGCTTCAATTCCGCCGGGCAGAGGATCCGGTGATCATCGAGGTGACCCAGCGGTTGCTCCGCAGCGGTGTGCGGTTGGAGACCAGCGAGCTTTATTTTGTGGGCGACGGGAACTATATGGTTCCTGCCGAAGTAAACGGTGCTAAGGTTCTGAATGCTTCTGTGGACGGTGCTTTCTATGAGATCGGTGCCTCCATTCCGCTGGGCGGGGAGGATCTGCTGATCGAGCTTACCGTGGAGGGTACCTATCCCTCTGTGGCCGAGGCAAACACCGCAGAATCTGAGGTTTATACCGTCGGCACCGCCGAGGAGCTGGCTGCCATGGCCGCCATCGTAAACGGCGGCAACGCTCTTTCCGGCAAGACCGTTTATGTGACTGCCGATCTTGATTTTTCCGCCTATAAGACCTGGGAGCCCATCGGTTTCCTCACCGAATCTCCCGGCGGCGTACCCAATGAGGGCGCTACCCCCTTCTCCGGAACCTTCGACGGCCAGTTCTATCACTTTAAAAACATCAATTTTACCCAGAGCGGCCAGTATCAGGCGCTGTTCCGGTTTGTGGAAAACGGCCTGGTGCAGAATATCGTCATCGATGAGGGTACCCTCTGGTCCGATGATGTCCGCCCGGCCTCCATCGTTTCCATGCTCCACGACAGTACGGTGCGGAATATTGAGAGCCACTTGGATGTTTTTTCCAATTCTACAGCCAATTCCAAGAATATCGCCCTTGTGGCCCTGAGCCCCGGCAGTACGATAGAAAGCTGTATCAACTACGGTTCCATGGGTTATGAAGGCGCTCCCGAGCGGCAGGAAAATGCGGGTATTACCGCCTGCGGGTATGAGAGCAATAAGCTCCGTAACTGTATCGTTGCCGGCCCTATTTACGGCCAGGAATCTGCTCTCATTGCCCGCCGGACCAATGCGACCTCCATTACCCGCTGCTATGCTCTGCCCAGCCTGGAAGGGGCATCTGCAAATTTGAACTGGGATCAGCTACTCAGCGGCGAGGCCGCCTGGATCCTTAATACCGATTCCGGAAATCAGACTAATTCGGGCCTCTGGAGCCAGACTCCCGACGGTCCGGTGCTGGATCCCGATCATCCCGTTTACCGGGTGACCTTCCAACCCACCGATTCCTACCATGAGCTTCTGGATGAGTTCTATGGCTATTATGCCGAGGGCTATGAGGTAACCTTGCCCGAGGTGAACGGCTATACCCTGGCCGCTGCATCCTGCAACGGTGTTGCTCTGGAGGATGGCTTCATCATGTCCGGTGAGGATATGGAAGTGGAACTGTATCTGGAGAATAAAGAATATTTGGTGCAGTATGTGCTGAACGGCGGTAAGTTTCTTCAGACGCCTAAGGAGACCTTTACGGTAGGCTATGCCCAGTCCTTACCTACGGCGGATACCTTAGAAAAGACCGGCTATGTGTTTGCCGGCTGGTATGATAATGAAGCCCTTTCCGGGGAGGCTGTCACCCTGATCAGCAATCAGGTGACCCACGGCTTGACCTACTATGCCAAATGGGATCAGGCGGTAGAGATCTCCACGCCCCAGCAGCTGGCCTCCATTACCGATCTTGCCGGTCATTACATTATGACCAATGATATCGATATGAACGGCATAAGCTTTACTCCCATCGGCACCGTTAGTGATCCCTTTACCGGCTCCTTCGATGGCAATGGCTATACCATTCATAATCTGAGTGTTGATACCACCGAAAATAATCAGGGCCTCTTCGGCAGTAATGCCGGTGTGATCCGCAATGTTACGCTGGCAGATGATTGCATGGTATACGGAGATGTGAATGTCGGCGGTATTGCCGGTAAAAACACCGGTCTGATCACCGATTGCGTTTCCGATGCGCTGGTGATCAGCAATCCGGCTCCCGCGGCTGAATATAAGATCTGGGCGCAGAATCTTTGCCAATGGGGCGGCGATGCCCGTAAGCCCGCCATGCTGCAGCGGGCAAATGCCTACCAGCCTGATCTCTGCTGCTTCCAGGAGGCGAGCGAGGCCTGGAATAATTATATTGCAACCAATTTCAAGGGCTATACCCTCCATTATAAATACCGGGGCGATAAGGAGTCTGCACCCGTTGCCTGGAAGACCGATCGCTTTGATGTGGTGGAATCCGGCCATTTCTGGCTCTCTGAGACCCCCGAAAAGCAATCCATGGGCTGGGATGCGGCTTGCTACCGTATCTGCTCTTGGGCGGTGCTGAAGGATAAAGAGACCGGCGATATGCTGGCGATGTACAGTATCCATCTGGATCATGTGGGTGTGGTTGCCCGCCGGGAGGGCTGTAAGGTGGTGCGTGAGCGGATCTATGATCTCCGGGATCGTTACCCCGGCATCATGCTTTTTGCCGCCGGCGACTTTAACTGCGGTGAAAACAGCGAGGCCTACGAGGTATTTACCACCGGCGGAATGGCAGATGCTCGCTATATGACCAGCAACACCACCAATGCCCTGACCCATGGCGATATCAGCGGCAGCTGTACCTCTATCATCGATTTCATCACTACCTATGAGGATGCGGTTGAGATCACCAAATTTGAGGTGCTGGATGAGCGCTATAATAACCTGAGACCTTCCGATCATGCCGGTCTGCTGGCTACCTTCCATGCGAAATCTGCCTTGAACTACGGCGCCATCACCGGCAGTAATGAGGGAACTATTCAACGGTCTGCTGTGAATTCTTTGGTGTTGGGTGAGACGAATGCAGGCCTGGCTATCGGTGCAAATAACGGCACCGCCGAAAATGTTTTCTATAGCCAATGGGAAGGCTTTAATACCGGAGCCACCACCCCGACCGGCACCGGGGATAGCAGCGGCTTTGCTCCGCTGTATACCGTGGATCTGCAAACGGTCTATGCCCTGAACCGGGAGGCCGGCAGCGATATGCTGACCCTCATTGATGGGGAACTTGCGCCGGTGGGCGGCCGTGATCTGCCCATTCCGGTCTGCCTAACGGTGAACGGCAGCAAGAATTATCTCCTTTCCGGTACCGAATACTATATTGATACCTCCGGCTATACTGATCCGGTGATCACCCTCAACGGAATGCCGCTGAGCAATAAGACCATTGCTGTACCGGATACCGATAGCGTGGTGGTGATTCAGGAAAAGACGGATTGTACAGAACATATCTATAATACCTGTATCCCGGTGGATGAAACGACCCACCGTACCGTCTGCGCCAATAACCCGGCTCATTATGTGGATGCAGAGCACCGTTTTGAACGTCAGAATGTTGGCTCCGGCTGCTATGAGGCCGGCTATGCCGCCGATGTTTGCGCCGATTGCGGCTACGAAGTGCTGATGGAGGAGACTCCTGTTGAGGGGCACGATTTCGGCGCCTGGCAGAAATATGATGATCAGGATCATCAGCGGATCTGCAGCAAGGATCCCACTCACATTGAGTATGCACCTCATACCTTTGATGAGGGGGTGGCCTATGAAGCCGGATGCGGTGAATTCGGTGTGATCCGCTATACCTGCAGCTGCGGATACTATTATGATGAGATCACCGCTGCCCGGGAGGGTACTGCCCATGAGTGGCAGACAGAGGATGCAGAGCCCACCTGCGAGGAAGCCGGCGGAACCCGTACCTTCTGTGAGGCCTGCGGCAGAAGTACCATCGACGGTACCATCCCCGCCACCGGCCATGATTGGAGCGCCTGGAAGGCGGTGAACAGCGAGATTCATAGATCCTCCTGCGGCAATAATAAGGACCATGTCCGCACCGAAAGCCATCAGATGGACGGCGGCGTGGTGGTGGCCCCTGCTTGCGGGGAAAACGGCTACACCCGCCACTCTTGCATTACCTGCGGCTATTACTTTGATACGGATGTGACTGAGGCTTTGGCCCATGAGTGGGGCGATTGGAGTGTGGAGAGCAACGCCACCGCCGATCGATCCGGCAGATTGGTCCGGCAATGCGCGATCTGCGAGGACTTTGATTACCGTATGCTGCCCTCTGCGCTGGATACGGCGGTCATTGCCGAGGCAGACAACAGCGAGTCCGGTTTTGTTACAGTTACGGTCAAGCTGCAGAATAATCCCGGTCTGGCTAGCCTGCAGCTGCAGATGACCTATGATCCTGCGGTGCTGCAGCCTCTGGGCGGCGATGCCCTTACCCGGGGCGATGCCCTTGGTAAGCTGACCTTCGGCTCCGGATTGGAGGGAGATCCCAACGGTTCCTTTAAGGTAACTTGGGTGGGCGCTTCCGACGATAACTCCGATGGCACTCTTTTTACGGTGAAATTCAAGGGTCTGCAGGAGGCTGAGACCAAGATCGGTCTGACTGTAGTTCCCAATACAGCCTTTAACGGTGAGCTGGAGGCAGTTACCGTCTATGATCAGGATGCGGATACCTCCGTTCATAACCATCGCTTTGTGTGGGATGAGGAAAAACAGGAATTTGTATGCGCCTGCGGCGGAAAGGGCGGCAACGACGGCGACATGAACCGGGACGGTACGGTAGATACCGCCGATGTCAGTCTGCTGCTGCGTTATCTGGCCGGCATGGAGGGGTTGAAGATGGATCCCAATGCCGCTGATTATAACGGCGATCAGTCCATCTCTGTGGCCGATGCTGTATTGATCCTGCGGATGCTTTCCGCGTAAATTAAAAGCGACCTATCGTTTGAACAGGTCCAGTAAAAACGGACAATAGAAAAAAAGAGCCCCCTATGGTAGAATAAAAGAAACTACCATAGGGGGATTTTGTATGCCAAGAGAATACAATCATATTAAAAACTTTGAAAAAGAAATATTAGAATTAAAAT